>DASRGZ010000125.1:0-47671 GCA_035650735.1 Chthonomonadaceae bacterium | reverse complement strand
CCTACATCAGTATCGAGGCGCCCCTGTCCGGCATGAGCATGAACCCGGCCCGAACCTTTGCTTCTGCGTTCACCGCGCACTCCTGGATGGCGCTCTGGGTCTACTTCACCGCGCCGCCCCTCGGCATGCTCCTGGCGGCAGAGGTCTATCGGCGACGACACGGCGCGGCGGCGGTAGGCTGCGCCAAGCTGCACCACCAGAACCACAAACGCTGCATCTTCTGCGCCTACCATGCCGGCAGGGTCCTTCCTCATTCGGTTGCGGGCGAATAAATTCGCTGCAACCAGGGCACGAAGTCGCCCTACGGCGTCTAAAAAGGGAACCCGCGCAGGCGGGTTTCGTGCCTTTGTTGCTGCGGCTTCAGCCGCCCGTACTCCAAAAATATCCCCGCGAATCGGGAACTCACAGCCGAATAGCGGCATTGTACCAGTCGGCAATACGCCAAACATCCAACCGCAAATCCAATCCCGTTACACACAGCAACAAAACACTCTATTTCGCAAAAGGAGAACATGATGAGTGGGCGTAAGTTATTGATTGGGACAATTGCTATTGTGATCGCAGCTGTCGGCTGGTACGCGTTCCGCCCGGAGCTGCTCTTTGTCAACAAAACGGTGAATGAGGCGTTCCCCAGCGCCCAGTCTGCTTCGGCGGGGAATGCGCCGAAGGCGATCTCTGCGGGCCATTTTCACGGCGTCGCCCATGAAACGAAGGGGACCGCCACCATCTACCGGCTTTCCGACGGCAAGCAGGTGCTGCGCTTGATGGACTTCCAGACCTCCAATGGCCCGGACGTGCATGTCTATCTTGTCGCCGCCCCAGATGCCAGTGACAATGCGACCGTCAAGAACGCGGGTTTTGTAGACCTCGGCTCGATCAAGGGCAATGAAGGGGATCAAAACTACGACCTGCCCGCCGGGATAGACCTGAACAAATATCAGGCCGTTACCATCTGGTGCGCCCGCTTCGGCGTTAATTTTGCCACCGCCCCATTGGCCCGGAACAACAGTTAGGCTCTGGGCGAGCCTCGCGGCGGGCCTCCCGCCCGGACGCGCTCAACGGCGAGACGCCGGGCGGGAAACCTCTCTCGCGCACGACCCTCTTCCGGCTGAGGAAGGAGACCTGAGATGTCCAACGGCAACCATTACGATGTCATCATCATTGGGACAGGCGCGGGCGGCGGCACGCTGGCCTATCGCCTGGCTCCCTCCGGCAAACGCATTCTGCTGCTTGAACGGGGCGATTACGTGCCCCGCGAAAAGGATAACTGGATATCGAAGGCCGTCGTCCTGGAGGGCAAATACAAAGCCCATGATATATGGCGCGACAAAGACGGCAACGAGTTTCATCCCAGCACAAACTATAACGTCGGGGGCAATACAAAGTTCTATGGAGCCGCCCTCTTCCGTTTTCGCAAGGAGGATTTCGGGGTTATCCGGCATCACGGCGGAATCTCTCCGGCCTGGCCTATTGACTATGAAGACATGGCCCCCTACTATTTACAGGCAGAACACCTCTATCACGTGCACGGCAATCGTGGCGAAGACCCGACAGAGCCGCCGGAGACCGTGCCCTTCCCGCATCCCGCCGTCAGCCATGAGCCGCGTATTCAGCAGCTACACGACGACCTGGTAGAGCGCGGGCACAGGCCGTTCCATGTGCCCCTCGGCATCATGCTCAACGAACAGAATCGCCCTAAGAGCGCCTGTATCCGGTGCAGCACCTGCGACGGCTTCCCCTGCCTGGTCAACGCCAAATCGGACGCGCAGGTGTGCGCCGTAGACCCGGCCCTGGAATACCCGAACGTTACCTTACTCACCCGCACCCGCGTTCAGCGCCTCGATACCGACGCAACCGGGCATACCGTAACCGGCGTGCAGGTCGAGCGCGATGGGGAGCAGATGACCTTCTCGGCGGACATCGTTGCGGTCTCCTGCGGAGCCATTAACTCCGCCGCCCTGCTGCTCAAGTCGGCCAACGACAGGCACCCGAACGGCCTGGGGAACAGCTCGGACATGGTAGGCAGAAACTACATGTGCCATAACAACGCGACCCTGCTTGCCATCTCCCGCACCCCCAATCCGACCGTGTTCCAGAAGACCATCGCCCTGAACGACTTTTACCATTTTGCGGACGATTGGGACTATCCGCTGGGGCACATCTCGATGATCGGCAAGACGGACATGGACGTTCTGCGGGCCGGAGCGCCCAAATTCGCGCCCGGTATGGCCCTGGATGTGCTGGCCAAGCACGCGATTGACTTCTGGCTCACCTCGGAAGACCTGCCCGATCCCGACAACCGCGTCCTGGTCCATCGGGACGGACAGATCACGCTGCATCATACGCCCAACAATCTCGAAGGCCATGAGCGCCTCGTACACAAGCTCAAGATGCTGTTGGGTGAGATCGGCCTTGAGGACCATCTGATGCACAACGCCTTCTACCTGGGCAAGGAGATACCCCTGGCGGGCGTCGCGCACCAGTGCGGCACGGTTCGCTTCGGCAACGATCCGCAAACGTCGGCGCTGGATGTCCACTGCAAGATGCACGACCTGGATAACCTCTATGTGGTGGACGGCAGCTTCTTCGTCTCCAGCTCGGCGGTTAACCCTGCGCTGACTATCATGGCTAACGCTCTGCGCGTCGGCGATCACCTATTGGAGAGACTGCAATGAGACACGGCAGTATCTATGACCAATACGCGCAAAATACGCGCCTCTGGCTGGCGGCGCTGCCCTGGATTCTGCTGGCGCTTCTGCTGCTGGCCTCGCCGAACTCCGCCTGGCCCGCGCCGCAGTCCACGTCCCACGCGCCCCTTGCGGAAGCGGTGGATTCCATCGGGATGACGGTTTCGGACATGGATCGCGGCCTGGAGTTCTATACCAAAGTGCTGCCCTTCGAGACCGCCCATCGCCCTGCCTCCCTCCTAACTGAAGACGCAGGGTTCTATACCAAAGTGCTGCCCTTCGAGAAGGTATCCGACATGGAGGTTGCGGGCGCGGAGTACGAGCATCTGGAGGGCGTCTTTGGCCTGCGAATGCGGGTTGTGCGGCTGCGGCTGGGCGACGAGTTCCTAGGGCTGACGGAATACCTGGCCCCCAGGGGACGCCCCATCCCACCGGACATGCGCAGCAACGACCGCGCTTTCCTGCACATTGCCATCATTGTCAGCGATATGGATCGCGCTTACCGGCTGCTGCGCGCGCATAAGGTCCAGCACGCTTCCACCGGGCCGCAGCGCATACCCAATTGGAACACGAAGGCAGCCGGCATCCAGGCGTTCTACTTTAAGGACCCAGACGGCCACACGCTGGAAATACTGTCGTTCCCGCCCGACAAGGGCGCTCCGAAGTGGCATCGAACGGATCGGCTGTTCCTGGGCATAGACCATACCGCTATCGTCGTCTCCGATAGGGAAGCCAGCCTGAAGTTCTATCGCGACACGCTGGGGTTCCGCGTTGCGGGAGAGAGCGAAAACTACGGCGTCGAGCAGGAACATCTCAACAACATCTTCGGCGCGCGCCTGCGAATCACGCGCTTGCGGCTCGCTTCCGGTCCGGCCATCGAGTTCTTGGAGTACCTAACGCCGCACGATGGACGACCGATTCCCTCGGATACGCGCGCCAACGATATATGGCACTGGCAGACGAAGCTGGTCGCTCCCGACCCCAGCAGGGCGGCGCGAAGCCTCTTCGATAGCCGCGTTAGCTTCATCTCGCCTGGCCCCGCGACGCTGCCGGAACAGAAATTGGGCTTTGCGAGTGGGTTTCTCGTTCGCGACCAGGACGGACATGCCCTCGCGCTGGTGGAAAATCCGCGCAGAAAAGCAGCACGCCGATGAGCACGCATTCTCAAGAAAAAGAGGTCCTTCTGATACTCTGCGACATCAGCGGCTACACACAGTTCATGACCGCGAACCGGCACGCGCTGGCGCATAGCTATGTGATCATCTCGCAACTGATGAAGACGGTCTTGCAGCACGCGAAGAGGCCGTTGCAGGTGGCAAAGCTGGAAGGAGACGCGGTGTTCCTCTATGCTCTCCAGCAGGGCAGCGCATCAGAGCGGGCGCAGCGGATGTGGCAGGTGATGGAGATGCTGCTGCGGCTCTCCCGGGCCTTTGAGACGCGGCGCAGGGAACTGGAGCAGGCCAATATCTGCCCTTGCGAGGCCTGCAAGAACGTGGATCGGCTGCGTCTGAAGATCATTGTCCACAGCGGTACGGCCCTGTTTCATCGGATCGACCGCTTCGACGAGCTTTCGGGAGTGGATGTGATCCTGGCGCACCGGCTGCTCAAGAACTCGCTCCGCCAGAGCCAGTACATCCTGCTGACCGAAACCGCGCAGCGAGACCTGGGCTCCTACCCGATGGCGGACTGCGTGGAAAGCCAGGAGCACTGCGAGGGACTGGGCACGATCAAGACCTTCCTCTACCGTCCGCTTTTGGGAACGGAACAGGGCTTGCCGTCGGACCGCCCGCGCAGCTACACTTCGCTGCGGTTTCGGGCAAAGGACATTCTCACCAAGATTCTCCTGGCCCGCCTCGCGCAGTTGCGCCTGGTACGCTGGCCGCGCTTTAACAACCTGCCGAACTGGCAGCCAGCTCGGTTCAACACGGAACGCTGTGTCTAGTGGAGACCGGACAAACTGGATTAACCACCCGCTGCGCTAGAGGCACAGAGACACAGAGGAAAAGCGAAGATAGAGAAAGGCAAAGGAAAGAGATAGTAGGAAGATTGGGAGGCTTAGACGATGATAGAAGCACGTCCCCTATTTATTCCCGTCATTCTAGGCACGCCCCGGCAGGGCCGCGCAAGCGAGAACGTGGCGGCTTTTGTGGCGGACCAGACCGCCAACAGGCCGGGCATAGAGACGGAACTGATTGACATTCGTACCCTTCCCTTGCCGACGACAGACGCGGGCGAGCGCATCAAGGATGCCGGGTTCTCCGAGACGATGATGCGGGCGGATGCGCTCATCCTCGTCGTTCCCGAATACAATCATGGCTATCCCGGCCTGCTCAAGCACGCGCTGGATACCAACCTGAAGGAGTACATTCATAAGCCGATCGGCATTTGCGGCGTCGCGGCGGGCGGGTTCGGCGGCACGCGCGTCATCCAGAACCTGCTGCCGGTCATGCGCGAGTTAGGATTGGTGACCATCTTCTGGGACGGCAACTTTTCCAACGTGCAGCAGCTATTTGATGCCGACGGCAGGCTGCTGGATACGGCTTATGTCGCGCGCATGGATAAGTTCCTGAAGGAGCTGATCTGGATGGCGAAGGTATTGCGCTACGGGCGCGCGAATGTGGCCCTGGAATAGGAGCAAAGCAACGATGTCTACAAGCAAACAAAGGATATGCCCCAAGTGCGGGGCGGCTATGAACCACCATGCAGAGAAGGTGGATTATTCGGGCGATACGGCAGCCTTCGGCACGGACAATGGCCTGCTATTCGGAGGGGTTCTTTTGGAGATACATACCTGCCCGCGCTGCGGCTATATCGGGTCGTGGCCGGCGGCGGCAAGCCATGAGGCCGAGCGGCAGGCGGGCGCGTGAAAGGGAAGGACGACGATGACCAAAGAAGGCCAGAGACTGCAAGAGTCGCGGGAGCGCAAGGCGCACTGGAAACGCTGGGGCCCCTATCTTAGCGAGCGCGCCTGGGGAACCGTCCGCGAGGACTACAGCCCCTATGGATCGTCCTGGGACTACCTGCCGCATGCCCATGCGCGCTCCCGCGCCTATCGCTGGAACGAAGACGGCCTCGCGGGCCTCTGCGACCGCCATCAGTACATCTGCTTTGCGGTGGCGCTCTGGAACGGGCGCGACCCCATCCTCAAGGAGCGCCTCTTCGGCCTGACCGGCAACGAGGGCAATCACGCTGAGGATGTCAAGGAGTGCTACTACTATCTCGACAACACGCCAACGCACTCCTATATGAAGTATCTGTATAAGTACCCGCAGGCGGCGTTTCCCTATAGCCAGTTGGTGGAGGAGAACCGACGGCGCGGCAAAGACCAGCCGGAGTATGAGCTGCTGGATACGGGCGTGTTCGACGACAATCGCTATTTTGATGTGTTCGTGGAGTACGCGAAGGCGGATGTGGAGGATATTCTGATCCGGATTCGCGTTGCCAACCGTGGGCCGGAATCAGCGGTGCTGCACCTGCTGCCGACGGTCTGGTTCCGCAATACCTGGTCCTGGGGCTACGATGTTCAGCGTCCCTGCCTGGCGCACGCCAACGGGAATAGCCTGGCGTCTGAGGGGGCCAGCCGTTCGGCGGTCATCGCGTTGCAGGAGCCGAACTACGGCGAACGCTGGCTCTACTGCGAGGGCAGCCCGGAACTGCTCTTTACGGAGAACGAGACGAACAACGCCCGCCTCTTTGGCGTGGAGAACGCCTCCCCTTACGTGAAGGACAGCATCAACGACTACCTCGTCCAGGGAAAAAAGGAGGCGGTCAATCCCAAGCAGAGCGGCACCAAAGCCGCCGCGTACTATCGTCTGGATGTCGGCGCGGGCGAGACGGTGGAGGTGCGGCTGCGCCTGACAGATCGAGAGTTTGCCGAGGAGGAGCCGTTCGGCGCAGAGTTCGACCGCCTTTTCGCGCAGCGCCAGCAGGAGGCCGATGCGTTCTATGCGACCGTAATCCCGGACACGCTCTCCCCGGACGCGCAAAACGTGATGCGCCAGGCGTTCGCCGGGTTGCTCTGGTCCAAGCAGTTCTACTATTACGTGGTGGACCAATGGCTAGACGGCGATCCGGGGCAGCCTCCCCCGCCGCCACAACGTCAGCGCGGCCGCAATCACGAATGGCGGCATCTGTTTAACGCCGACGTGATCTCTATGCCGGACAAGTGGGAGTATCCCTGGTACGCCGCCTGGGATCTGGCATTTCACTGTATCCCGCTGGCGCTGGTGGACCCCGATTTCGCCAAAGAGCAGCTTATCTTAATGCTGCGCGAGTGGTACATGCACCCGAACGGCCAGATTCCGGCTTACGAGTGGGCGTTCGGCGACGTGAACCCGCCGACGCATGCCTGGGCGGCGCTCCGCGTCTACCAGATCGAGGAGAAACGGTGCGGCGTAGGAGACCGCCAGTTCTTGCAGCGCATTTTCCACAAGCTGCTCCTGAACTTTACCTGGTGGGTCAACCGCAAGGATGCCGAAGGCCGCAACGTCTTTCAGGGCGGATTCCTGGGCATGGACAACATCGGCGTGTTCGACCGCAGCGCGCCTCTGCCGACCGGCGGCAACATCGAGCAGTCGGACGGCACAAGCTGGATGGCGATGTACTGCCTGAATATGCTCGCCATAGCGCTGGAGTTGGCGAAGGAGGAGCATTGCTACGAGGACGTCGCCAGCAAGTTCTGGGAGCATTTTTGCTATATCTCCTACGCCATGAACCATCGCGGGCGGGATGACATCGAGATCTGGGATGAGGAGGACGGCTTCTACTACGACGTGCTGCTTCTGCCCAACGGCGACCATTTCCCGCTCAAGGTGCGCTCGATGGTGGGCCTGATCCCGCTCTTCGCCGTGACAACGCTGGAGCCGGAGATACTGGAGCGCATGCCGGGCTTTAAGCGGCGGCTCGAATGGTTCGTCGCAAACCGGCCCGACCTGACTCGCAACATGGCCTGCATGAAAACGCCGGGAATGGCCGAAAGGCGGCTGCTTGCCATCACGGACCCGGAACGCCTGCGCCGGGTGCTGCGGGTGATGCTCGACGAGCAGGAGTTTCTGTCGCCGTATGGCATCCGCGCTGTCTCCAAATATCACCGCGAGCATCCCTATATCTTGCGGGTGGATGGGCACGAATATCGGGTGGACTACGAGCCGGGCGAGTCGCGTACCGGCCTGTTCGGCGGCAACTCCAACTGGCGCGGCCCGATATGGTTCCCGGATAACTACCTACTCATCGAGTCGCTTCAGAAGTTCCACTACTATCTCGGCGACGACTTTAAGGTGGAGTGTCCGACTGGATCGGGGCAGTGGATGAACCTATGGGAGGTCGCGGCGGAGCTTTCCCGCCGTCTGTCGCGCACCTTCTTGCGCGATGAGGAAGGTCGCCGCCCTGTTCATGGCAGCCAGGAGCGCTACCTAATCGACCCGAACTGGCGGGACCTGTTGCTGTTCTATGAGTACTTCCACGGAGACACCGGCGCAGGCTTGGGCGCCAGCCATCAGACCGGCTGGACGGGAGTAGTCGCCAAGCTCCTCCAGCAGAGCGGGGAATAGAGCGCACCCGCCCCTTCGTCCCCCAAGAACAGGGGAGGGGAGAGACAGAGTTGGCTTCTCCTCCCCCTTCTCCCTAGCAGGGAGAAGGGCCGGGGAGGAGGGGAGAACCCGGCTTCACCATTTAACCAAAAACCCACACAAGGAAGGACACAGCGATGATAACAATAACGGATAGGCCCCTACAGGAAGAGTTAAGAGAGCGCTATGCCACGCAGCCCCTCCGAGGGCAGAAAGCGCTGGTGACCGGCGCGAACTCCGGCATCGGGGAGAGCGTAGCCCGCCATCTGGCGGCGGCAGGCGCCGCCGTCGTCGTCAACTATGTTTCTAAGCCGGAGGCGGCGGAGAAGATCGTCGCGGAGATCCGGGACGCCGGCGGCGTGGGCATCGCGATCCAGGCCGACGTGAGCCAGGAGGATCAGGTACAGGCCATGTTCGCCCGGATGTTCCGGGAGTTCGGAACGATTGATATCCTGGTGAACAATGCGGGTTTGCAGAAGGACGCGCCCTTCGCCGACATGACGCTCGACCAGTGGAACTTTGTGATCGGGGTGAATCTCACCGGGCAGTTCCTCTGCGCGCGGGAAGCGATCCGCGAGTTTCTGCGGCGCGGCATCCGCCCGGAGATCTCCTGCGCGGCGGGCAAGATCATCTGCATGAGCTCCGTCCACGAGGTCATTCCCTGGGCGGGCCATGCCAACTATGCAGCCTCTAAGGGCGGGGTCATGCTGCTCATGAAATCCATTGCGCAGGAGTATGCTCCGCACCGAATCCGCATCAACAGTATTGGCCCCGGCGCGATTAAGACGCCTATCAACCGCACGGCCTGGGAGACGCCGGAGGCCGAAGCTAAACTGCTCACGCTCATTCCCTACCAGCGGGTCGGGGAGCCGGCGGACATCGGCCGGGCGGCCGTCTGGCTTGCCTCCGACGAGTCCGACTATGTGACCGGCACGACCCTCTTTGTAGATGGCGGCATGACTCTCTATCCTGGCTTTGCGACCGGGGGATAGTAGACTTCAGCCTCCCCGATAGGCAGCGCCCCACGCAACGGTGAAGCTCTCTCGAGCGCTCCCTCTCTAACCACCGTTGCGTGGGGCGCTAGCCCCGAATAGACACACTCTCTTATGGGCCTTCTATGCCGCAATCCAATGCCATTTTTGAGATGGGTTGTTAACCGGGCTAATCCGGTGCTTCACAGCCGTGCCGCAACACCCCGATGGCTCTTTGCGCCTCCGGGGAGATAACGGCGGTCACCCGCACGTGCGCCTCCAGCCGGGTCGTTGCCGTTGGAATCCACTCCCGATCCCCTTCCCGACAACTGACCAGGATACAGCCGGGCGGCAGCCCCAGTTCGCGGACCTCCCTGCCCTCGAACGGGGCACCTGGCTCGACCTCCAGTTCCACCACGATCGGTTCTTTCAAATCGGGGAGCAGGCCCCCGCGCAGCAGATCCCGCTCCAGCAGGTTCTCATAAATGGGCAGTTCTTCCAGGGATTCGGCCACCGTATAGGCGCAGAAGCAGGCCACCACCAGCGGCAGCATCTGGCTGTAGTTTCCGGTCATCTCGGTGATGAGCACGATGCCGGTCAGCGGCGCGCGCACAATGGCGGTGAAATAGGCCGCCATCCCCACCACGGCAAATATCTCCGGCAGCGGGACCAGGCCCGGAAACAGGCGGTGGGTAAGCTGACCGACCCCCAGGCCGATAAGCGCCCCCAGCACCAGCAGCGGCGCAAAGATGCCCCCGGGCGCGCCACTGCCGTAGCTGGCCATCGAGAGGACAAAGCGCACGAGGAATAACACGGGGATCGCAGTCAATGCGGCGTGCCCTTCCAGGATGCTTTCGGCCAGAGAATGCCCGCCGCCGACAAGGCCGGGAGCAAACCAGGCGATCAGTCCGGCGCTCGCTCCCACTAGCGCCGCCGCAGGGACGACGCGCCGGGCGTGCAGCCGTGCAAAGAGGTTGAGCGTGCCGATAAGGCTGCGATTATAGACGACCCCGAGCAGGCCGGCGACCAGGCCCAGCAGGGCAAAAACCGGCAGTGCCGACAGCGCGGGAACCGGATAGCTGGGTATGCTGAAGACGGGAAGCTGTCCCGCCGCGAACCGGGTCACAATGTCAGAGGTGGCGGCGGCGATAAAAGCAGTTCCAAAAACAATGGGGCGAAAGTCTTTCTGGACCTCTTCCAGGACAAAGACCAGCCCGGCCAGCGGTGCGTTGAAGGCGGCGGCCAGCCCCGCGCCGGCCCCGGCGGCGATCAGGGTCAGGCGCTCGCGCGTGGAAGCCTGCAGCCAATCCGAAACCGCCGCCCCGACCGTGCCGCCCATCTGCACCGTCGGGCCTTCGCGGCCCAGCGCCAGGCCGCCGCCGATAGCTAGAGCGCCACCGAAGAACTTGACTGGCAGCACCCGCTTCCATTGGAGCTCGCGAAACCGGTGCAGCACTGCTTCCAGATGTGGAATGCCGCTTCCGGCGGCTTCCGGAGCCAGATGGCGCACCAGCAGAACGGCTAGCGCCGTGCCTGCGGCCCCAAACAGCATCGGCAAAATCCACCCGAACAGCGGATAGTGATGCGTCCAGATCACCAGGATATTGCGAAGGGTATCGCCTCCGGCCAGAACGGCGCGAAACGCAACCGCGACACAGCCGGCCAAGGCGCCCACCAGGGCGGCACGCGGGAAGAGCCTGCGTCGCTGCCTCTGGACGGTGAGGTATTCCTGTATCTCGGAGCGCACCTGCGCCTGAGAGATTTTCGCCTCCTCGGTTTCCGGTAAGATGTTATTATCGGGGGTTGGCGTCATTTTCCGTTTGCCCCCATCTTGAGTGCTCGGATTCCAGTTCCCCCTCCTCCTCGGAAATTCCGTAAAGTTCATGGACGGCGCAGAACTCTTCAATGAGTGCCAGAATGCGCACGATGCGCGGCCCACGCACCCGATAAATGCGACTGGCTCCTTGCGGCTCAACCCTCAGGACTCCGGCTCGTGCAAGAATGGCTAAATGCTGGGATGCGCCGGACTGTCCCAGGTTTAAGGCGGCGGCGACTTGATTGACCGTCATCTGCTTCTGACAGAGCAATTCCACAATGCGCAGGCGGGTAGGATGAGAGAGCGCATCAAATAACTGACTGGCTCTCTCCCGGACAATAGTCTTCATGACAGGCCCCCTTGCATAATCCAGGCTACCAAATATTATGATACTCGAATATTTGGCGAAATGGACGCCCAAACGAGACAAGGCTTGGCTTCCTCGGGGGTCTGGCAGTAGAAATTACCATGCAGCCACGGTCCGCATAGGATACCCGCATGGAATTTTGGAACGCAATGCCCTGTGACAGCAATCGGCTTCTTGTATGGCTCTACTATTTTGCCGCCGTTCTGCCGCAGGTTAGGTGCTCGTATGCGCCAGGATCCATTCCTCATCGCAGGCGATGTGGGCAATGTGGGTGCGCCGATAGGTGTAGACCAGATGCAGCAGGCCATCGTTAGACTGGATGAGGGCGGGATAGGAGTATTCGCCGGGGCCGGTCTCTATATTGACCCGATACGGCCAGGTCGCGCCGTCGTCCTCCGAGAGGGCGAGGGTCAACGGCGTGCGCCCGTGCCCGGTATCATTGAAGGCCAGCGCAAGGCGCCCACTGGCAAGGCGGGCCAGGTCCACCCGTGAATTGGGGTTAGGCAGGTTGGTGCGGGTGGGAGCCGCCCAGGTACAGCCCCCATCGGTGGAGTAAGACTGCCAGATAGTCCCATTGACCGGCTCGTAGGTGCGCAGATACATCAGCAGGCGCTCATCGGAGAGAGGCGCGAGCGTCGGCTGGATGACGCCCGCCTCGGTGCGTATCTGGTTGGAGGATTTCCACTCCTTGCCGCCATCCTCCGAGCGCATCACGAAGGCGAAGCCCTGCTCGTCGTAGAGCGGCAGCAGGATAGCGCCGTCCGGGCGCAGCAGCGGCTTGCATCCGGTCATCCAGCCCCACTCGGGATGCATAATGGTCGGCGGCGCCCAGGTTTGACCGAGATCGTGCGAATGGCTATACTTGACCTGGCAAGTGTCCCAGCGCTCTCCAAGCATCGTGACATAGAACAGCCACAGCAGACCCCTACCATCCTCAAACAGCACCGGATTGCCCTCGGATAGTTGGGGCGTATCGGCAAAGACGCGAGCCGGCGTCCAGCAATCGGAGCACGCAGGCAACTGCGCGCCATAGATGGCGACATTCCGGGCCCTCTCATGCGCGCCCGCATACCAGGCGCTGATCAGTGTGCCGTCCGCCAACTCGGCGATGGTGGGCGCATGGCACTGCGGCAACTCTGCGCTAGGCGAATGGACGAATCGTTTCCGGTACATCATGCTACTGCTCTCCCCTGTAAACAGCGTTAGTTGGTTTGCGTGCGTCCTTTCTTTGTTGCCTTTCTGGAATCGTGGGTCGCTTGGTCGCTAAATTGAAAAACGAACATCGGATACCACGGCACTGCCAGTGTGGTCAGGATGGCTGAAATAGTCACCTTAAGTTTAGATTTAGTATCAAACTTAGCTTTTCCTGCTTGAGTCCTTAATTTTCAAAGGGAAACTGCCCGCTAACCGGAGGCAAAGAAAACCCCGCAGGGAAACGAGAATGGCCTCCCTGCGGGGTTTCGGCGTTGCGTGGATGGCTGCGGTTCGGAAAAGGCGCCTACGGGTAGATGCCGCGCAGCACCGTCGCATCGGCGACACGCTTGACGCCGATGAGGTGGGCTGCCAGGCGCATATCCACCTTCTCGCGCTGCGCCAACTCGCGTACGTCGCGGTAGCTCCTGATCAGGATCGCCTCCATCTTGGCGTTGACCTCCTCTTCGGTCCAGAAGAAGAACTGCAAGTCCTGGACCCACTCGAAGTAGGAGACTACCACGCCGCCTGCGTTGGCCAGCACGTCGGGCACCAGAAAGATGCCCCGCTCGTTGAGGATATGGTCGGCGGCAGGCGTGGTGGGGCCGTTGGCGCCCTCAACGATGACCTTCGCCTGGATGCGTCCGGCGTTCTCGGCGGTGATCTGGTTCTCGACGGCGGCGGGCACCAGCACGTCCACATCCAGTTCCAGCACCTCCTTCGGGGAGATCCGCTCGCCGCCGCCGTGGGTGAGCAGCGTGCCGTCGCGGTTGGCGCATTCGCGCAGCGCCGGAATGTCCAGCCCCCGGGGATTATAGAGGCCGCCCAGCGCGTCGCTGACGGCGACAACCCGGGCGCCCATCGCATCAAAGAGGCGCGCCGCCACGCCTCCGACGTTGCCGAAGCCCTGCACGGCCACCCGCAGCCCCTTCAGGTCCATGCCGCGCTCCTTGATGGCTTCGCGCGTGATGACCACGATGCCCCGCCCGGTCGCATCCTGGCGGCCCTCCGATCCGCCGACGGCGACCGGCTTGCCGGTGACGACCGCAGGCACCGAGTGGCCCTTGTTCATGGAGTAGGTATCCATCATCCAGGCCATGGTCTGGGCGTTGGTGCCCATATCGGGGGCGGGAATGTCGTGATTGGGGCCGATAATGATGCTGATTTCGGAGGTATAGCGGCGGGTCAGGCGCTCCAGTTCCAGGGGGGTGAGGGTCTTGGGATCGCAGATGACGCCGCCCTTGGCGCCGCCAAAGGGAATATTGACAATCGCGCACTTCCATGTCATCCACATGGCCAGAGCGCGTACTTCATCCAGATCGGTCATCGGGCTATAGCGCACTCCACCTTTGCAGGGGCCGCGCGCTACATTATGCTGCACGCGATAGCCGGTAAACACATGGGTGTGTCCGTCTTCCATCTTCACCGGAAAATGGACGGTCAGCTCCCGCTGCGGGTACTTCAGAACTTCGTGCAAGCCGGGATCCAGCTCCAAATGGCGGGCCGCAATATCCAGTTGTTCCAGCGCATTGAGGTAGGGATTGCTGCTTTCGTGCGGTCCGCCCTCGGGCAGGGGGACTTTCGGCAGTTCCGGGCGGCGACGTCGTCCCGTGCCCGGTAGGGGGGGTGAGATGCTCATCGATTCCTCCTCGAACCTGAGTGAGAACGCCGGGCGCTGGGAGTAGCCCTCTTCTCGTCGCCCGCCGACTCCACTGTCGGCAGCCAACGCTCCGGCGGCGCAATAGGCGACTTCCTATTTATTCCTTACGCACAAACCATCTTGAGCATTAGCGTTTGCAGCATGAACTATTGCACACGACTTCTGCCGCAGAGTTCACAGCGACGCGCTCGACATTGTGGACTGTCACACGCCCCGTCGCGCCGCGTATCGAAAAAAGCAGAGCCGGAAACCGCCATATGCTTCCGACCTGACATCTCAGCCTTCAGCGCCCCGACACATCCTCACTTGGTAAGAAAGGAACATGAGCATGAAGACCCATCTGTTTCGCTGGATGGCCATTGTGGGCGCCGGAACCCTGCTGTTTGCCGTCGGGGGGCTTACGCCCGCCTACGCGCACGATGAGGACGACCATGACCGGCTGCATCGCGATCTGGATGAGCAGCACTACGCGGCGCACCGTCATCTGGAGCGCGAGCATGCGCGCGAACATCACTACCTGAACCGGGAGCATCGGGACATGCACCGCGACCTGGAGCGCGAACATGCGGAGTGGCACCGCCTGCACGATAACGACCCTTACCTGAGCGATAGCGAGTATGAATACGAGCACGCCCGTGAGCACCAGCACCTGGATCGCGAACATGCGCGCGAACATCGCTACCTGGATTACCAGCATCGGAGGCTGCATCACTGGCTGAACCGAGAGCACCGGGAAGAGCACCGTGAGTTAAGAGCGCAGCATCGTCGCTGGCACGATAGCGACTACGATTATGATGATTAAGCTCGCCTGCCTATTGGTGTAAAGAGCGCGCTAACACGGGAAGCCCTCTCGTGCCGGGCATTGAAAATACCCGTCTAGAGGGCGGCTGCGCCGCCAGGCGTCCTGGCGGACGGAACCTCTGGTTAGAGACAGCGTCCGCCAGGACGGTTGGCCGCTAGGCCACACAGACGGGTAATTTATTGCCCGGCGTCGAGTGCGGGAAAACGGAAGGTCCAGGCGTTGAAACGCGATGAAGCAGGAACCTGAGGACGGCATTGCGGCATGGAGAGGACGGCAGGCTGCCCGTTGAAACGCGATGAAGCAGGAACCTGAGGGGGCAAAGGTGAACAGATCAGAAACCTAAATTCGGAAGGAAGAGGTTATGCTGACTGAAAAACAACGCGCTTTCTACCAGGAAAACGGATTTCTGCTTGTCGAGGGGCTGCTGACACGCGCGGAGGCTGACATGCTCCGCCGAGAGTGCCACGACTTGGCCGCGCGGCTGAGCGAGAAAGAGAGCATAGATGCGACGTGGGGCAGTGCGCGGGAGGCCGTGGAGCAGGCCCAGGATACCAAGGTCTACCATTGCCACAACGTACAGTTTTATTCCGCCGCCTTTACGCGCCTGCTCGTGGATGATCGGCTGACGAGCGTGGCATCCGACATTATCGGCTCGCCCAACGTGCAGCTGCATCACACGAAGATGTTCATCAAGCCGCCGGAGAAGGGGTCGCCGTTCCCCATGCACCAGGACTATCCCTATTTCCCCCACGACAAAAATAGCATGATCGCGGTGATCCTGCATTTCGACGACGCGCCGATTGAAAAAGGCTGTGTCCGCGTGGTGCCGGGCAGCCATAAGCTCGGCCCACTGGAGCATAACCCGGAGGGCGGCTGGCACCTGCCCTTCTCGCAGTATCCGATTGAGTCGGCAGTGCCCTGCCCGGCCAGAGCGGGCGACGCTCTGTTCTTCAGCTACCTGACCATTCACGGCTCGGGTATCAACTCCAGCGACGAGGCGCGCACGACGCTGCTGGTCCAGATGCGCGACCCGGAAGACCCGCCGACCATCAAGACCCATGAGTCGCGTGGGCAGGGAATGATGCTGCGCGGCATTGACCCGCTCGCCATTCCACGCGGCGTCAGCTGAGATCAGGGGCGGGACTGGAATGCCGGGTCTTCCAGCCCCGCCTCCGCAAAGCCTTTGGCGCGCAACAGGCAGGCCGGGCACTTGCCGCAGCCGGGACGGACGCCCTCATAGCAGGTATGCGACTCGGCCAGCGCCTCCCAGCAGCCCGGCAGCGACCGCGCCAGCTCCACCGTCTCCTTTTTAGAAAGATACATCAGCGGCGTGACGATCTCGATGGGATACTCCATGCCCAGGGTGATCGCCTGCTGGAGCGCGTCTATCGTCGCCCGCCGGCAGTCGGGATAGCCGGAATAGTCCGTCTCGCACATGCCCCCTACCAGCACCCTGGCCCCCACCTTATAGGCATAGGCCGCTGCCGCCGTCAGGAACAGCAGATTGCGCCCCGGCACGAACGAGCTAGGCAGGCCGGCCCGGTCCGTCTGGCTCACATCGCCCGATCCGACCAGCGCGCTATCCCCGATGGCAGCCAGCGTGGGCAGCGGCAGAAGCTCATAGGGGACGCCGGCCATCTCGGCGATACGGCGTGCCTGCTCTGTTTCGACGCGATGCCGCTGGCCGTAGTCGAAGCCCAGCGCATAGACGCGAGCATAGTTCTGATTCAACGCCCAGTAGAGGCAAGTCGTCGAGTCCTGTCCCCCGGAAAATAGCACCACCGCGCTTTGCTGCTCTTGCATCCTCAAACCTTCCCTCGCCCCAATAAATTTCGGCAAGCCGCGCTTCCTCCTTATTATATCATCTGGCGCGGAACGAAGGTTTTGTTCAATATCAACGGGGCGTTAGAACAAAACGGCGCCATAGGCCACGGAGCAGGCCATTTCCCCAGATGCGGCCCTGATCATCGATCCTTGATACCTCCACCAGCTCCCATCCCAGGTCGGACGGTATCTGCCGGTTGAGGTCATACATTGCCCCTTGCTGCCAGAGGACGGCGTGTCTATCCGCGTGCAAGGGCAGGGCAGACCCGACAACCTGGCCTTTGTTGTTGATGCTGTAAGCCACGCTATCCAATCCGCCTAAGGTGCCCAGGTCGGAAAGGCGGCCCTGGTCATAGAGGAAAGCGTGCCTTTCCCCCCGGTCGGTATCGGCATAGCCTACGATTTGGCCCTGGTCGTTGACCCCATAGGCGCGGCTATCCTCACCGCCGAGGGTGCCCAGGTCGGCCATCAAGCTGCCCTGGAAAAGGAAGGCATGCCGGCTGCGGTCAGGCGTCTGGGAATAACCGACCACCCAGCCGTAGGCGTTGAGGTCCCAGGCATAGCTGCTGTTGCCCCCCAGCGTGCCCAGGTCTTCGAGCTGACCGTTATGCAGGAGGAAGGCGTGCGAGGTGTTCCTGCCCTGAGCGCGCATCCATCCTACCTCACCGTAGGGCTTGTCGGCGCTGATGACGCGCACGGAATTGCCATCGCGTTGCTCCGAGAGGCTTAAGCGGGAGCTCGTTTGGCCCATATCCTCGATGGTGTAGAGCGGGCCAAGTGGGGTAGCATGGCGCAGGCTGCCCGAGCGGAACAGAGTCAGCGCCGCGGCTAACAGGATCGATCCCACAAAGCTAATACTGCTATTATTGCTTTTCAAACCTTCCTCCTTAAGCTAAGCCTCTACTCACCCTGGCAATGCACAAGGACTATCTAGCGGCGATTGGAGCCTGCGTGTCTTCTCCTTGCTGCCGGGAGCATGGGCCAACGGTTCTATAGTTTACCAATAACCTGCCACGATGTCTTATTGTATCTTGCTACAATGCGCTTACGGACGAGCCGCTTTTTTATGGGCATGAAAAACCCCCAAAGGCTTTGCCTCTGGGGGCACCTCCGCTGTTTGAAAGGCGGAAAGAAGGTTTTATCCGGCTTTTTAGCGGGGTATCAGCAGAAAACGGTGCAGCTTGTCATGGAGCATGCCTTCGCCCCATATACGTCCCGCATCATCAATCTTAAGCGCTTCTTGAAGTTCCCAGCCTGAATCTGCCGGTATCTGCCGATTGAGGTCGTACATCGTCCCCTGCTGCCAGAGGAAGGCGTGCGTATCTCCGCGCCGGGTCAGGGCAAACCCGACCACCTGGCCTTTGTTGTTGAGGCTGTAGGCCACGCTATCCAATCCGCCCAATGTGCCCAGGTCGGAGAGGTGGCCCTGTTCATAGAGAAAGGCATGGCTGGCTCCCTGAGTGGTATCCGCATCCCCGACAATCTGGCCCTGATCGTTGACCCCATAGGCGCGGCTATCCACGCCACCGAGGGTGCCCAGGTCGGCCATCAAGCTGCCCTGGAAGAGGAAGGCATGCCGGCTGCGGTCAGGCGTCTGGGAATAGCCGACCACCCAGCCGTAGGCGTTGAGGTCGCAGGCAAAGCTGCTGTTGCCCCCCAGGGTGCCCAGGTCTTCGAGCTGACCGTTATGCAGGAGGAAGGCGTGCCAGGCATCCATCCCCTGGGTGTGTATCCATCCGGCCTGGCCGTAGGACTTATTGGCGCTGATGACGCGCACGGTATCCGCATCCGACCAGGTGCGCTGTAGCGTGAAGGCGTCGCGCTTAGGGAGCCCATTGGCTGTGGGCAGTGGGAAGTGGTTGGGCATCACGACCGGACCGCTGAAGGGCTGACCTGTGGAAGAGCCCAGCTCGCCCAGATCCTCAATGGTGTAGCGCGGGCAGGACGTGGCGGCGTGGCGGAGGCTGCCGGAGAGGACCAGGGCTAGCGTCACGGCCAGCATAATAGACCCCACAAAGCCAATACTGCGATAGTTGCGTTTCATACCTCCTCCTTAGGACAAAGGCCAGCTTATCCTTGCAATGCATACCGACTATCTACCTGCTATCGGGATCCGAGCTTATTCTCAAGGCCGCATGGAGCAGGCGCCAGTAGTTATATAGGAGAGTCATCAACGGGTCTTTTGGATAGTAGCAGTCCGACACGAAAGTGTGGCTGCCTCTCGAACGCTTCCGCTGTGACCATGGTCTCCGCATCTTTACGGCGGCGGATGCTGTTTAGCATACGGCAAGCCGAATTGTAATCGCATCGGTCTTATGGACAGGCAGGCGCTCTGCCCTTAGGATCAGGAGGTACTGCTGCCCGGTTTCCACAAGGGGGCGAACCGTGGAAACCGGGCAGCAGTACGCGCGGAACGCTATCCGCCTTGCTACGGGGGCTAGCAGGACGGCTTCCGCTCCGGCGCTTTGGCCGGGCGTTCGAGGAGCGCGGGCTGCGTAGCGCGCTGCGATTTCGCTTCTATCCGCCGCGCTTCTGCGGTCAGGCGCTGTAGCACCACGCGCTGCATCTCCGCGCCCAGGCGGTAGAGTCGCACAGCAAGCCGCAAGGTTTGCTCTGCCGTCAGGTCGCTCTCATCCAGCCGCGAGGAGATCTGACGTATCTGCGCGCGCAGGGCCGCGATGCGATCCTCCAGATCGGCCGGGTCCGCAGGCTCCTCCGGTTCCTCTGATTCCTCGGGCGCCTCGGCTTGCGGGCAGGGCTCGGTCTCTGCCGGCTCCGCCGATTTCACGTCAGGCTCTTCGGCATTCTCCGCCGGGCTTTCCGCGGCAGGAGGCTCCGCAGGCTCGTTGTCGGCTGCATCCGGTCCGGATTCCTCCGGAGCCGCTTGCGGCTCTGCCGGCTCTCCATTGGTCTCTGGCTCTTCACTTGTCTTGTTATTCCAGGACGGTTCTTCCTGCGCGGGGGTTTCACTCGTATTGGAAGATAACGCGGCGCCGGCTCGCTTTACCTCTATTGAATCGTACCCGGCCAGGCGAGGGCCAGATGCGGATGTGGGAGCCTCTGTGGCAAGGAGGGACATGGCGGTTTCTCGGAGCCAGGTCGGCCCCGGTTGTGTCTTCTGGACAGGCACGGGCTCCGGCGCCGCCTGCGCTTTTGGAGCGGAATGGACCACTTGCTTCTGCGCTGTCAGCAAACGCCGAGGACTGTTGTGGGATGCCGCCTGAAGGGGAATGCCCTCCCGCTCGCCTCTGCTCTGAAAAGCAAGAAGGAAGGCGGAGGACGGAAGGAGGAAGGGCGATGAAAAGTCCTGGTTCCTTTCGTAGACAGCAGGCTGCACGCGGGAGGAAGGAGTGACGCGCCTCACCTGCCAGATCGCATGGAAAATCCTTGCGCTGTGGGGACCGGGAGGGGCGCTTGCCATCGCCATGAGCGGCTGTGGGGTCGGCCTGGGAAGGGGCTGCGCTGCCGCGCTGCGCGCCAGTGGTGCTCTCCATGCCGTTGCCGCCGGGTGCGCCGGTTCCTGCGCCCTATCGCCATTCTCCAGAAGGACGCCATTCAGGCGCAGCGCGGCCACGCCGATTGTAACGACCGCTGCCGTGATGGTGAGGGCTATGCTGGCGGGGGTCGGGCTGGTCCGGGAAGAGGGCAGCCCCAGGAGACGACGTACGCGCGCCAGCAGATCGCCGCCGCTGCCGGCCAGGGCCAGTTGGGAGGGAACCGCGCGCAGCTCTTCCAGGGAGGCCAGGGCGCGAGCGTAGCCCACGCGGTCGCCGATCACCTGCACGGCCAGATCGTCGCAACAGTGCTCGCGCTCCAGGCGGATCTGCTGGGAGACCCACCACGTTGCCGGATGGTAGAATAGCAGCGTTTCGAGGAGAATCTGGATCAGGTTGACCAGGTAATCGTAACGGCGCACGTGCGCCAACTCATGGGCCAGCAGTGATTCAAGCATCTGGGGCGTCAGGCCGGACAGGGCGCTGACGGGAACCAGGATCAGGATATGCAGCCAGCCGACGACCGTAGGAACCTGCACGATGGCCGATTCAAGCAGCAGAAGGGGGCGGGTAATGCCCATTTGCCGGGCCAGTTCCTCCGTTCGGGCCTGCAGCCAGCCGGTTAGCGGGCGAGTCTGCAGCCGGGACAGCCGCCGAACGTGAATCCAGCCGCCCAGCAGCCGCAGCAAAAGGACAAGCACGCCGAGCAGCCAGGCCGCTACCAGTCCGGGCAGTGACCGCTCCACGGCGCGCGCTGCCGTCCCCTGCCCTGCCAGGCCGGACAGCGGGGCCGAATGTACCTCCTCTATGACAACAGATGGCAAAGGGTGCAATTGATTCCGGAAGCGCGCAGGAGAAGCGGTAGACACCGCTACGGAAGGTACGGAGGCGCGATCAGGTTGGGATTGCAGCGCCAGCAGCGTGAGGACCGGGCAGAGGGCCAGGATCAGCAGGGCGGCGCAGGCGGCCAGATAGCGCGCCTGGGCTGTGCGGGTATGTAGCAGCCGGAGCAGCGCCGCCAGGAGCATGGCGACAACCGTGCCCTGCCAGAGAAAATGGAGCAGGGACCATCCCAGCGGTCGGATGAAAGGATGTTGCAGCAGGTGTTCCAGAAGTATCATGATTCACCGCCTTCTAGCTCATCAAGAAGCTTGCGTATCTCGGCCAGCTCCTCCGGAGACGCTTTGCGGGCTGTCAGCGCCTGCAGGACCAGTTTCTGGGCCGAGCCGCCAAAGACGCGATCCAGCAGATCGCCCACCAGCGTCCGCTGGGCATACTCTTCGGACTGCGCCGCCTGATAGATATGGGCGCGTCCGGCATCTTCTCGCGTGACCAGGCCCTTCTCGGTCATGATCTGCAGGAGTTTGAGCACGGTGGTGTAGACCATGGGCCGTTCGCGGCTGAGCTGTTCGTGCACCTCGCGGACGGTGCTGGGGCCGCACCGCCAGAGCACACGCAGGATGCTCAGCTCCGCGTCGGTGGGCCGGGGAGCAGATTTGCGTCGGCTCATCGGACCTCTCCTCCTTTCCAAGAGATTAGAGGCATTGTATACGAAGGGCTTCGTAATTGTCAACAAAAAATTACGGCATTCTTCGTAGATGCCGGCAAATATCCGTCCGCGCGTTTTTCAGTAATTCCTCGCTCCTGCCTGGAGGCCTCTCAAGAAATCAGGCAGCGAACAGGTACATCTACACGACGGGGGATGTCTACTCATTTTCCAGGGAGCGGGAAAAGAACGGTCTGCATGCTGGGTCGAGCGGCGAAGGCCGGCGGTCTGAATGCCTTCACCGCGTTCGCTGTCCCCTTACACCCATTTAGACGCGCTACAGGCCGTTTCGTTTCTGATTTGGACCGGCATGAAATGAAAATTTATGCCGGTCCCGTTCCTTAGGGCTTGATCTGTCGGGTGATGGTCGGGTCGGTGATGCGGGTATCTTCCGCCAGCAGGAAGGCTTTGCTCAGAATCAGCGCGAGCCGCTGGTCCCCCTCAAACGGCAGAAAATTCACCGCCGCCTCGTTCTTTACAGCGCTCCTGTCCTGCACAATGCAGAGATACTGGTCGTTAGGCTCCATCAAAATGTTGCCGCTGCCCAGGTGAATCTTGTAGGTACGCAGGTCGCCGCGCACCACCAGAAACTTATCCGTGAGCGTACAGCGCGCGGCGATTTTCCGCCGGGGCAGCAGGCGCTCCAATACCTCACGGCGAGTCTGGGCGGTCGCGGAGAGGTCGCCGAAGGAGTAGTCCGACCAGTAATTCTGATAGCGTCCCTGCGGCCCCCCATCCTGCCAGGTCGGGTCGTTGCCGACGCTGCACACGCCGACGAACATATCCACATCCCGCATGACCTTCGAGAAGACGAGCGCGGGAACCTCCGTGAGCGGCAGCGGTGTCCCCGGCTCTGCATTCGCTCCCCACCGCCCGCTGGAATATCCGCCGCCGCCCGCATGGGCGTAGTTCTCCGGCGCGTCCATCCGATAGAAGCGCACCTGATCGGTCGTCAGGTAGCGGTACGCCCCCGACTCCGTGGTGTCCGTGCCGTAGTTTTCGCCGACGCCCTCGATCCAGAACTCGGCGCGCAGGCCGTATTCCGGCAACTCCTTGCAGGCGGGCGGATAGACATCGTCTACCATCAGGCGCAGCCTATTTTTCCAGCCGCGCAGGGCCGCCAGCGAATTCATCTGATGCTGCTTGAGAATGTGTCCGGCGAAACGGTTGGAATAGGTCCGCGCGCGCAGTTCGGCCTCCGTCAGAATATAGACTTCCCGGTACGCCTGCTTGCACGGCTGCACGATCCCATGCTCTTGCAGGTAGTTGCGCCATTGAAGGATGGTATCCACATCGAAACCGATGGGGTGCCATAGGCGCACCTCGGTTCCCTCGGTAAGCCAAGAGATCGGCGCGTTGCCGGCATCCACAAAGCCGCCGTGCGCGTCACTCCAGATGCCCTGCGCTCTGCGCTCGCCCTCGGAGAAATGCCAGATAAGCCGCCGCGCAATATGGCCCAGGATCGGATGCTCTGCAAAGCGCTCGCGCCAGTTCCGCAGCGTCCAGACGCGCTCCGGCAGATAGAAAGAGTCGAAGCGTGCTTTCTGCGCCGTGGGCATCTTTCCGGTTAAGCGCGGTACGGAACGTGACTTTGGTTTTCAATCGCCCCAACGGCCCGACCGCCTCGGCACAGCCCATCTCCGTCAGAGACCAGATAGCGGCGGTTGCGGCGCGCACAGCCCAGGGGCCACTCCCCGGTATTTTCTTCAGGCTGCTCTCCGTCAGCTTTGCCAGCGCGCGGGCAATCTCCGGTTCGGTATAGTCGGCGCACAGCCACGCCAGCCCTTTGAGCAGGCTGATATTCCGGTCGCTTGCGCCACTCTGATGTGTTTCATAGACGCGCCCGTTGTACTCGTGCCGGAGCGTCTGCATGGGCGGCGCGGTCACGGCGGCGAACCAGCGGGCAACGTGTTCCCGGAACGCCCCCTCCCCCACCCCCGTAACGCAGGCTTTGGCTTCCTTACGCCAGGCGGCTGTCGGTTTCGCGCCCTCCGAATCTTGCGCGTGCGCCAGCAGGCGCTTCCAAGCGGTCTGCTTCTCTTGAGGCAGCGCGGCAATGTCGGCCAGCGCGGCGTCCGCCCAGGTCTCCCCGGCGTCGGGCAGGGCGGCTTTCTCTTCGCCCAGCAACGCGCTTATCCGCGCGTTCAGTTTGCGGACTTCCGCTCCCTGCGTTGCTGTTAGCCACTTCCGCATAACGCGCAGCGAGGTCTCCATAGCGGGAGTGAGATGGTTTCCCTGCTCCAGAAAGCGCTGTACCGTTCGCAGCACGCCGCTCCAATCGCCAGTGTAAAGCCTCTGCTCTGTCCTGCGCGCCAGCAGGCGCTCCAGATCCATTGCCGTCCAGGGCAGGCTGCGCGCGAACAGGTTGTTATGTAAGGAATTCAACGTCCAGCCATAGTCGAGATTTTGGAAAATCGCGTAGAGAATGTGGATCTGAAGTCGTGGCTCGGCGTCGAGGATAGCACGCCCGGTGGCGTAATCGGACGGTTTCACATTCCATGCATGCCGATCTCCGCACGGTAGGCTTTTAGCAGGCGCTCTGCTTCGCGCTGTAGATTGGCCTCTGAAATAACTTCCGGGATCTGGTTCGCATTGGTTGACCGCAGAAAGCGGAACATAGACGGTTTCCTATCCGCCAACGAGCGGCACGAGTTTCACGAAGCTGACCTGAGTCGTGGGAGTGAGGCGAATGGTATCCTCCAGCGATTCGACCTGCCGGTCGTCCACAAGGATAAAGAAGCGGTTGCGCTGGAAGGCTTCCAACGCGAGCCGATACTGCTTCTCCCAGTCCACACGCCGTCGTTCTCGCAGCCGATGCCCGTTGAGGGTCGCTTCGGCGTTGGTCGGCTGTACGAGGCCGCGAAAATACTCCGGCGTCGTGGCATTGTAGAGCCGCACCGCTTCATAGACGCGTTCGCGGATGAGTTCGCGCACGGTGATGGTTTCTGAGAGAAAGTCCAGTGTCAGCCCGTCGTCTGTCGCGCCAAACAACGTCTCATCGTATATTGTCAGTGAGATTGCCATCCTCTTGACCTCCTTTCTCCTTCTACTCCTGCTGCGGAGGACAAAGCGGAAACCTATTTACGGTTGCTATCGGCAAAGCGCAGGGAGACCGGCTTGCCTGCGGGGTACGCGATTTCTACCTCGTTCCGTTCGCCAAGAGGCTGAACCGCGATCTTTTTGCGCCCTATGGCGGCGCTAGAGATCGTCTGTCCGGCGGGCGGGCGCACGCGGCAGAGGCCACCATGATCGCTTTGCAGGGTCGCGCCCGTCGCCTTGCCGTGCTCCCAGGTTAGAGAAACCTGCAATCCGCCGCGCGCCCGCAGCCCGCGCACCGCCCCGGACGGCCAGGCATGGGGCAGGGCCGGAAGCAGCCGCACCACACCGTTATGGCTTTGCAGCAGCATCTCCGCAATGCCCGCCGTGCCGCCAAAGTTGCCGTCAATTTGGAAGATGCGCGGTGGGTGCAGGTCGAGCAGGCTGATGGTGGCAAAATCGGCGATGAGGTGGCGCAGGTGCTCCTCGGCTTTATCCCCTTCGCCAAGCCGCGCCCAAAATCCGACGACCCAGGAGCGGCTCCAGCCCGTGTGCCCGCCACTATGGGCCAGCCGGCGCTCCAGAGAGATACGCGCGGCTCTGGCAAGTTCGGGCGTGGTTTCCGGCGTGATCTGGTCGCCGGGAAAGAGGGCGAACAGGTGGGAGAAGTGCCGGTGCCCCGGCTCGACCTCATCGTAATCCTCCAGCCACTCCTGAAGCTGGCCGTACTTGCCGATCTGCAAGGGTGGAAGGCGCTCCAGCAGGCGCCGCCAGTCGGCTCGCCGCTCCGCATCCACGCCCAAAATCTCCGAGGCGGCGATCAGATGGGTAATGAGGTCGTGGATAAGCTCGAAGTCCATCGTCGCGCCGATGCATAGCGATACTGGAGCGATCCCACCGACGAAGCGATTTTCCGGCGATTGCGATGGCACCGTGACCAGCCGCCCGCGCCATTTGCTGTTCGGGCGCGGGTCTTCCACCAGGTAGTCCTCGAAGAAGGCGGCGGCCTCCTTCAGAAACGGATAGGCACGCTGCGCCAGAAACGCCTTATCGCCCGTGAACTCGTAGTGCCACCAGAAGTGCTCAGCCAGCCAGGGAGCGGCGCCCGTCCACTCGCTCCAGCCGTCCTGCGTCTTGTTGGCCAGCGCCCAGGGGTCGGAGACGATAGGGATGTAGATGCCCCGGCAGCCGTAGAGGGCCTTTGCCGCCTCACGACCGCGCTGCGCCAGCCGCTCGCAGTGGTCGAACAGCGGGATGTGGCATTCGGAAAGGTTCGTGACCTCGGCGGGCCAGTAGTTCATCTCGAGGTTGATGTCGTGGTGAAAATCGGCGTCCCAGGGCGGGCGCAGATCTTCGTTCCAGAGGCCCTGTAAGTTGGCGGGCAGGCCGCCCGGCGCGCTGCTGCTCATCAGCAGATAGCGGCCATAGTGGAAGTAGAGGGCCTCCAGGGCGGGGTCAGGCTGGCCCGCCTTCAGATCGGCCAGCCGCCGATCTATCGAGACATCGGCGCGGGCGTCGCTGTCCAGGCGCAGGCGCACGCGGTCGAACAGCTTCCGGTGCGCGGTGATATGCCGGGCGCGCAGCCTGTCGAAGTCGCCCTGCGTGCGGCGAAGGGCGCGCTCCAGGGTAGACCGCGCATAGGTCACAGCATTCGTCGGCTCCCGACCGCGCACTCTATCTTCGTTAGAAGTTGCCATTGCCAGCATCAGCGTTACGGAACTGGCCCCGCGAACATGCAGAACGACCCCATGGGGACGTACGGAGTCCATGCCGGAGATGAGATCGCCATCCGGGGCAAAGGCGCGCGCCTCCGCATCCAGCGTCGGCGGCGCCTCTCCTGGCTTGCCGAACTCCGGGAACCAGCCGCGCAGCCTTATGGTATTCGCTTCCGCCTCGGCTTGCAGCGCGCACTCCGGATCGGGAACGCGCGAAAGCTCGATATCGCCGTTGAGGGCGCCGGGCCGATCGGCAGTCAGACGCAGGACGAGAACGTTGTCGGGCCGAGAGAGGAAGACCTCTTGGGTGTAGGTGACGCCGCCGACACGGTAGGTTGTGCGGGCGATGCCGGTGGAGAGATCGAGTTCTCGGCGGTAGTCACTATAGTGTACGTGGCCGGGGAAGCGCAGCAACAGGTCGCCAAAGGGCTGATAGGGATCTACACCGGTTTCGGGCAGCGTGCCCAGCTCGGTGTTGGCCTTGCGGCTCGCCTCCACGATCCGGCCCTCGAAAAACAGG
Organism: Chthonomonadaceae bacterium; assembly: GCA_035650735.1. Lineage (GTDB taxonomy): Bacteria > Armatimonadota > Chthonomonadetes > Chthonomonadales > Chthonomonadaceae > DASRGL01. The sequence continues at coordinate 20,475 of DASRGZ010000125.1, read as the reverse complement.
CGGCGTATCTCCGGCAGGTTGTGGGCGACGTCGGGGTTCTTGCGACCGCGCGTCTTGCCGCGCCAGAGCCACTGGTGGTTCAGGGCGATACGTGCGCTGTCGGGCGTGCCCAGCACCATCGCGCCGATGTGCCCGTTGCCGAGGGGCAGGCCGCTCATGTACTCCGTCGTCGGCGTATCGTACCAGAGGAGGGGAGGCGGCTCGGCCTGGGAGGCGGCGGAAGCCGACAGCGCCCCCAGCCCGACAAGAAGCGCGGTGGTCAGTATGCAGCCTATCACAGTTATTCCTTTGCCTGGAGCGCGTGCGGAAACGGTTAGCAGCCCGTCCGTAAAGGGCCGGGGTTAGAACAGGTCCAGCGTGGTTTGCAGTTGTTTGGGAAGGCCCTGCGCGGTCGGCTTCGGGATGTAGTGGTCGAACGCGCCGCCGAAGGCATCTTCCAGCCGCCGGGCGAACTTGTAGAGCTTATCCATGTAATACTTGGTGTTCTCGTCGCCAGCGTACTCTTCCAGTCGGCCCAGTTCGCCGTTGGCCCTTTCGTAGACCAGGACGTACTCGCCGACCGAAACCCCGGCGGCAACGGCGGCGGCACGCCGCTTCTGCTCGCTCTGGAAGGTCTTTTCGGTGACGCGCTCGCGCCGCGCCAGATCGTCAATGGGGATACGGCGCTGCATCAGGGCGTCAATGGTGTCCGCGTAGAGGGCGGCCAGGCCGTCGAAATCGTGCTTGAGCAGGCAATCCACCGCCTGAGCCAGGAAACGGCGTCCGTAACGCTCGTCGGCGCGGGAGCGCAGCGAGGCGCCCTTGAATATTTTGCGCCCGTCGTAGGTGACAAGAACGTAGTTCTTGGTCTTGACCGAGAGCATGGTGGCATAGCGCCCATCGAAGGCCAGTCGGATGCCCTCCGGCAGCGCCGCGCCGATGGAGGCGATATAGGCGCGCTCCGCCTCCTCTCCCTGCACGTCCTCCGGCGGCACGAAATAGACGCCGTCCGTATCTATCTCGATGATCTTGCTGCCGGTGGCCTCCATACGGTTCGCCACGTCCTGCACCAATTCCCGGCCCATTTCCGTGACCTTCTCGGCGGCGTCGTAATCGTTCCAGTTGAACGGCCCGCCCAGGTAGCCATAGAAGGAGTTGATCAGCACCTTGAAGGAGGCTTGCAGCCCATCCCAGTAATGGAAATCCAGGGCAGGCTGCTCTCCATTCCCCTTGCCCAGACTCTCCGCCGCTTTGCGCTTGGCCTCCAGGCGGCGCTGGGTGAGGTCGCGCAGGCCGGGCAGAAAGATGCCGAGTGTATCTGAAGCCGGGCCGATCTTGTGAGTCAGCATCAGGCTGGGGTACAGGCTCTCCACGTCCGCTTTGACCACCCTATCCAGCACGCCGGTGAGGCGCACCTCGGAGAAGCCGCCCGCGTAGGCACGCGCCGGAGAGGTGCGCGCGACGGCCTTCCCGGCAGCGAGATAGGCGCGGATAAAGAGGGCGTTGATCTTCTCGCCGTTGCCGCTGACGGCCACCTGGCCGTAGTTATCCGGCACCATCTGCGTCTGGTAGAACTCTACGGGGGTGATCAATTCGGCCAGCCGGCCTGTCTCAATGACATCGTGAAGGGCGTACGTTCGCACGCGCTCCGGGTCTTCGCGATAGAGCCGGGCTATCTCGGCCTGCGGCAGTTCTACGCGGTCGCGCTCCGCAAAGCCGAACACACGCGCGCACTCCTTGAGGTTGTAGCTGGTGAGCGCGCCGCGCGACCAGTCGAACCGCTGCACGATGAGGTAGGTATCCAGAATGTGCCGCCCGTGAATATAGAGGGGCGTGAATGGGCGGGAGATGCCGCCGATGGCGTAGTTGCGCTCCTGGCCCGCGCGCGGCTCGGAGCCGTCGCGTCCGAGGGTCAGCCGCACGCCATGCCGTCGCGCGCGCTCCAGAACAAACGGGAAGTCGAACCCGAATACGTTGTGCCCCTCGATCACGTCCGGGTCGCGCTGGCGGATGCAGGCGGCAAAGCGCTCCAGAATCTCCTCCTCGTCCCCCTCCAGCAGTTCCAGCAGGCCGCGATTGTCGGCGACGGCGATCAGCAGGATGCGGTTGTTCTCCGGCTCCGGCGTCAGGCCGTCCGTCTCAATGTCGAACTGGAAGCGCGTGATGTCCTGAAAGGTCATGCCCTTGAAGAGGGTCTGGCCGGAGCGGATCAGGACCATCTTGGCGCCGCCGGGATAGGTCAGGTGCTCGATGTGCTCGTCGCGAACGCGGAAACGGGCCTCCTGGTAGGCCGCTTGGTTCGTGAACTCGGCCAATATCCGGTAGCCTTCGCCCTCCAACTCGGTAAGTTGCGCGCCGGGCAGCGGAATGGTCGGCGGCTCCGTGAGCAGAATCCAGGGCTTGTAGGGCGCGCGCGCGCGCCGCACGCCATCCTTCTCCCGGAAGTAGAGCCAGACGCCCTCTTCCCGGTCCGGCTCGACGGCGACAAGGCACTCAGTGGGATCGTGACCGAAGAGGGTGGCTGCGCTCGTGATAGGGTTGTGAGGAAGTGTCTCTAGCATAAGGGTGTTCGGGTATGGGCGGCTCTGCGTTCGATTCGTCAGGCTACCTTTCGATTATACCAGAAAGCAAGACGGAAGGATGAAGGATGAAGAACAGCCCTGGCTCTTTTCCTCACTTCCGCTCAGGCGCCCTATCTTTTTGCCGAGGCAGGCAAGCAGGAGTGAAGAAAAGCCTGGCTCTTTTCATCCTTAAAAGGGGGTCGGCACGTTTTTTGGGGTAGACTATCTGTGTCTACGGACAGCCTCAACAGGGAACATCGGACGTCACACGAGACGGTTGAAAGAAAGAGGAGCAAGCAAGAGGATGCCGAAAGTTTTAGTCAGCGATCCCATTTCCGAAGCCGGGATCGCCAGATTGCGTGAGATACCGGGCGTCGAGGTGGATGTCAGGCTCGGCCTCAAACCCGAGGAGCTGAAGGCCATTATCGGCGATTATGACGCGCTGGCCGTCCGCAGCGAGACGAAAGTCACCGCCGATATCCTCTCCGCCGCCAGGAAATTGCAGATCATTGGCCGGGCGGGCGTGGGCGTGGACAACATTGATGTCACGGCGGCTACGCAGCGGGGAATCGTGGTCGTCAACTCGCCGGAGGGCAACACGCTGGCCGCCGCCGAACTGACCATCGCGCTGCTGTTGGCGCTGGCGCGCAAGATCCCGCAGGCGGACGCCAGCCTGCGCGCGGGCAAATGGGAGCGCAAGAAGTTTGTCGGCACGGAGGTCTACGGCAAGACCGTCGGCGTTATCGGCCTGGGCAAGATCGGGCGCAGCGTAGCCCAGCGCATGCGCAGCTTCGAGGCGGAGGTCATCGCCTACGACCCGTTCGCCACGCCCGAGAGCGCGCGCCGCATCGGCGTCGAGCTTGTCTCGCTGGAAGAGCTCTACCGCCGCAGCGACTTTATCACCCTCCATGTTCCGCTCAACAGCGAGACGCGCGGCATGATCGGGTCCGAGCAACTGGCAAGGATGAAGGACGGCGTGCGGATCATCAACTGCGCGCGCGGCGGCATCATTGATGAGCAGGCGCTGGCGGAGGCGATCCATAGCGGCAAGGTGGCGGGCGCGGCCCTGGACGTGTTCGGCAAGGAGCCGCCGGAACCGAGCAACCCGCTGCTATGCATGCCGGAAAACGTGGTGACTCCCCATCTGGGAGCCTCGACCGAGGAGGCGCAGGTCAACGTTGCCATTGACATTGCCGAGCAGATCGCCGACGTCCTTCAGGGCAAGCCCGCCCGCAGCGCGGTGAACCTGCCTGCCCTCTCGCCCGACGAGATGGCGCGCGTGGCGCCCTATCTGGTGCTGGCCAGACAGATCGGCAGCCTGCATACGCAATTGGCGCGGGAGAACACGGGCGCAGGCCGCCCGATTGATGCTGTGGAGGTGGTCTTCAGCGGCGACTTCACGGGCCTGCCGACTGAGACGATCACGCGCGCCGTCCTGCAGGGGCTGATGACCCCGATCCTTTCCGACCCGGTGAACCTGGTCAATGCGCCCGTGCTGGCCGAGGCGCGAGGGATCAAGGTCACCGAGTCGCACAGCCGCACCTCGCCGGAGCACACCTGCCTGCTCTCCGTGCGCGCCCACCTGCCCGGCGGCGAGCGCACCATCTGCGGCACGGTCTACGGCCAGGACGCGCGCATCGTCCACATTGACGGCTACCATGTGGACATCCCGCCGCGCGGCCACATGATCGTCACCCAGCACACCGACCGTCCGGGCATCATCGGCAAGGTGGGCACGCTGTTGGGCGACAACGGCATCAACATCGCCGGCATGCACGTCGGGCGTCAGTCCATCGGCGGGCGGGCGATCATGGTGCTGCTGGTTGACGAGCCGATCCCGACGGAGCAGATGCAGCAGATCCGGGCTATCTCCGGCATGGAGACCGCCCAGCTTGTCACGCTCTAAGCAAGAAGAAGCCAGGGCTTGCCTCTGCCTGCACAGGCATCGCTAGGCGGAGGGCCGAACTTTTGTAAGCCCGATCCTGAAGCGGCAGGGTTTAGCCTGTCGGGAAAATACGCCGCCAAAGCAAAAGCGACAGAAACTTTCACATTTCTGTCGCTTTACCATTGAAAAGCCTTAGAGGGCATAGAAAAACGTGTGGAGGAAACCACGCGGCGTGGATTGCCCGGCGGTTTTCCCCATTCCCTAGAGTTCGCTGACTGCCACCTCGGTTTCGTCGGTGTGCGTGTAGCCTAGTTCTGCGAGAATGTCGTCCGGATCGGTCTCCAGCAGTTCCGCCACCGCGCGGATGAACTCCGGTGACGGCCCCTCCGCCGTCGTATTTTCCGCGCTTCGCCACTCCGTCTGATTAGTTTCCATGGTTCAACCTCACGCGCGTTCTCTTAAGCAGGCACGCCGTTGTCCTGTTTGGATTCGTCACAAACTACGGAAGTATATCACACAAGGCGAAATCTGGTCAAGTGATTCGCCGCACAATTCTTTCCACATTTTTCCAAAACAAAGGCCCGGAATTTGTTTGTGTGGCGAGCGCCCGGTTAGGAGGGCCGTTGCGGTGTGTGCGCGCGTGCCTAAACCGGCAAGCCCCCCATGCTGATTGCGGCCTAATTTATGGAAGAACAATCTCGGTTGCGCTGTGAAGCCATCTGGCACAATCCGAGCGCTTGCCGCTATCCTCCTGAGACGCCTTGCTATGAGTCGGCACGGAGGCAGACTCATTCATACGGTCATAAGCCTGTCCTGTCTGCTCGCTTCAGGATGGAAGTAGGGCAGACAACCAATGCGAACGGGGCCGATCCTTTGCTGGGTCGGCCCCGTTCTGGCCTCTGTCTGAAGCAGGAAGCAGACGGTGGACTATGCCTGCCGCTTGCGGTACTCCTGGATGCTCACCTGCGCGGCCAGCGCCCCGGCCAGCGCACGGAAGGCGTGCGACGACTCCGAGTCGGGATCGGCCAGCACGGAGGGACAGCCGGCATCGCCGCCGACGCAGATGTTGGGGTCGAGCGGCACGCGGCCCAGGAAGGGCACCTGCCACCGCTCCGCCGCGCGCTCGGCGCCGCCTGTGCCGAAGACGGAGCCGCTCATGTTCTCCACAATGCCGAGGATGGGAATGGGCCGGCCTGTGCTCTGTTCGAGCGTGCGGAACATGGCGATGCTCTTGTTGCCGATGTCCTGGGCGACCAACTGAGGGGTCATGATGATGACGACACCGCTGAGGGGCACCATCTGGGCCAGCGACATCGGCACGTCGCCGGTGCCGGGCGGCAGATCCACGACCAGGTAATCCAGTTCGCCCCAAAGCACATCCCCAAAAAGCTGCTGCACCGCCTTGCCCAGCATGGGGCCGCGCCAGACGATGGCCTGGCCCTCCTCGATAAAGAAGCCCATCGAGATCACTTTGACGCCATATGCCATAATAGGGATGATTTTGGGGCCTTCGGGCGTCTGCTCCAGTAGCGGCTTAGAGCGAATGCCCATCATCAGCGGCAGGGTCGGCCCGTAGACATCGGCATCCAGCAGGCCGACCTTCGCGCCCGTCTGCGCCAGGGCGACGGCCAGGTTGGCGCTGACGGTGCTTTTGCCGACGCCGCCCTTGCCGCTGGCGACGGCGATGACGTGGCGCACGCCGGGAAGAAGCTCCTGAGGCGCCCGTTCCCGCCCGCGCACCAGCGCGGTCATCTCCACCTGCACCTGCTTGACGCCGGGAAGACGGCGGACGACCTCCTGCGCCTGCGCCTTGAGCTGATCCTTGACGGGACAGGCGGGCGTGGTCAATTCGATCTTAAAGGCGACATTGCCGTCGCAGATTTTAATATCTTTCACGAACCCCAGCGTCACAATGTCCCGATGAAGGTCGGGGTCTTGAATGACGCGCAGGGTCTCGAGCACCTGTTCTTGGGTTACGGCCTCGGCCATACGATAAGCTCTCCTCGGGGCAGAGGCGGCGCGAGGGCGCCGCGTATGTTGCAGCGCTGCCCCGGCTTCATTGTACCCGTGTCCCTACCGGAAGTCAAATTGGAGCGGAAAAAAGTGAGCGTAGCTAAATAACCGGCAGCAAGCCCGCTGCAATTTCTTGACACCTTCTGGCCGACCTGCCATAATATCGAGGCGTGCAGTCTCCCTTCGGACCTTATCGCCCTCGTAATGGGAGGGACTATGCGGGAAATGGCGTCCCATGAGAACTCCCACCGCCAACGGAAACCGGGCCGGCCTCTTAATGAGATTTACGATGCGGGAAACGACGCCTCCATTTGATTTCGCCATTATCGGCGGCGGCATTGTGGGCCTGGCAACCGGGCGGGCCCTGCTGCACCGGTTTCCCGGCGTGCGCCTGCTGCTGATCGAGAAAGAGGCGCGGTGGGCAGCGCATCAAACGGGGCATAACAGCGGCGTACTGCACTCCGGCATCTACTATAAGCCGGGCAGTCTGAAAGCGCGGCTGGCGCGTGAAGGCAACGCCGCGATGGTGGCGTTTTGCCGAGAGCAGGGCATCCCCCATGAGGTCTGCGGCAAGGTGATCGTGGCGACGGAGCCGCACGAGCTGCCGCTGCTGGATAATCTCTTCCAACGCGGCCTGGAAAACGGGCTGGATGTCGTCCGGATCGGGCCGGAGGCGCTGCGCGAGATCGAGCCGCACGCGGCGGGGCTGGCCGCTCTGCACGTCAAAAGCGCGGGCATCGTGGACTATCGGCGCGTGGCCGAGACGCTGGCCGCGCAATTGGCCGCGCAGGAGGCGGAACTGCGCCTGAACACGCGGGCGCTGCGTATTCTCCCGGAGGCGCAGGGGCCGGTGATCGAGACCAGCCAGGGCGCGTTTGCGGCCCGGTTCCTCATCAACTGCGCGGGGCTGCACTCCGACCGCGTAGCCCGGATGGGTCAGGTGCGCACGCCAATGCGGATCGTGCCCTTTCGCGGCGAATACTATGAACTCACGCCCGAGAAGCGGTATCTGGTGAAGAACCTGATCTATCCGGTGCCAAACCCGGCGTTTCCGTTCCTGGGCGTCCACTTTACGCGCATGATCGGCGGGGAGGTGCATGCGGGGCCGAACGCCGTGCTCAGCCTCAAGCGCGAGGGCTATCGGAAGACCGATTTTGCCTGGCGCGACCTCTGGGAGGTGATGACCTTTCCGGGGTTCTGGAGGCTGGCGTGCCGCCACCTCGGCGAGGGCCTCAAAGAGATGCGCCGGTCGCTGTCGAAGGCGGCGTTTGTGCGGAGCCTCCAGCGTCTGGTGCCGGAGGTGCGGGCCGAGGATCTGGTGGAATCGGCAGCTGGCGTGCGGGCGCAGGCGCTGCTGCCGGATGGCCGCCTGGTGGACGATTTCCAGATCCTGCCGGGGCCGAAGGCGCTGCATGTCTGCAATGCGCCCTCGCCGGCAGCGACCGCTTCCCTGAAAATTGGCGAGGTAATTGCAGATCGGGCCTGCGAGCAGATAGCCTGAAAAGATCGCTCCCTGGGCCGAGAAGGTATGGACAGGTTAAGGACGCATAACATCGTACTGACCGGCGACCGGGTCGTGCTGCGTCCCATGCGCGAGGACGACTGGGACATCCTGCTGCGATGGAACAACGATCCGGACGTGCTCTACTGCTCCGAGAGCGATACGGTCGGGGTGCGGAGTCTCGATGAGATTCAGTGCCTATACCGTGGGGTATCCCAACACGCCTTCTGCTTTATCATCGAGGTGGACGGAGCGCCAATCGGCGAGTGCTGGCTGCAGGAGATGAACCTGCCCCGGGTCCTCGAACGGCTGCCGGGCCTCGACCTGCGCCGGATCGACATAATGATTGGTGAGAAGGATTGCTGGGCCGCGGCCTGGGCACTGAAGCTATCAGTCTGTTAGCTCGCCTTGGATTCGAAGAAGAGCATGCAGATGCGAGCTTCGCGTGCAGTATTGCCGACTACCACCCGCGCAATCACCGGGCGTTTGCGAAGCTGGGCTTTGAGGACTGGTGCGTTTACGAGACGCCTGAATCAGAAAGTCGTGCTACGAATACGACCTGATATTGACCCATGAGCGCTATGCCAGGACGCGCGGCAGCGCCCTTTGAGGGCCGGGGCAGGAATTGATTCCTAATCTCGAAGGAAAACTGCGATCAATCTAATTTTTCAGGAGGGTACCTATGCCGCCAATCCATCGCTATACCAGCGCGAAGCCCTGGAGCCAGACGCGCCCGAAGACGCTCGTGGTCGCCTGCTCGGATGGGCGCCTACAGAAGGGCATTGATGAGTTCCTGGAGCAGCACATGGGCGTCGTGGATTACGACCGCCTGTATACTCCGGGCGGCCCCGGAGCGCTGGCAGCCAGTGGATATGAGTTGCTGCGGGCCGATCAATTCCGCCGGGAGTTCGCCTTCCTGATGCAGGCGCACGGCACGGAGGAGGTCATCCTGATCTTTCACGGGGCTGCCGAGGGCGGGCCGGAGCACGCCACCTGTGCGCACTACAAGCGGCTGATGCCCAACGCCCCGCGCGCCGAGATCGCGCGCCAGCAGGAGAGGGATGCCGAGGAGGTCCTCCGACAGGCGTTTATCGGGCTGGCAAAGGTGCGGGTGCATGTCTACCGGGCGGAGGTAGCGGCGGATAACTCGGTGCGTTTTATGGACCTGCTGCTCCCGGGAATGGATAAGGGGCCGGGAATAGAAATAGGCTTCTGAGCGGTGTTCGCGCGCCGATTGGCGTGCGGGAATAAGCCGCAGAAAGACGGGGGAATGCTATGGAACTGGCTGCAACTTTCTGGATGTGGACGACCGGCGATTACAACGAAACATTCACCCTTGCCCTCGACCCCAACCGATCGTACCTGGTGCAGACCTACCTGGTCAAGACGGACGGGGACGATTACGCCCATACCTACATTGCCGAGGTCTGCCAACAAAACGGGGATGAAATCCTCTGTGGCGTAAGCGTTGAGCCCGATGCCCTTTCAGTGGAGGTGATCTCCAATGCCATCAGCGTGACCGTGGGCTTGCGCACCACCGGCGGGGCGCACCGGGCGGAAGGGACGATCTTTGCGCTCTAGCCCTTTCTGCGCAGGGCACATCCCCTCGCCTGACAACACCTCTCCCCTCTCCCGCAGCATGGGTTCAAGGGCGGACACTTGTTGTTCGACGGGCTAAAGCCCTTCGCTCTGTAGCGTACCGCCCAGTGACTGCTAGAACGTGTTATGCACTTTGGAACCGTTTGACGCTCTGTTTGGCTCTGTGCGGCGCAGAAAGTGCTACATAGAGCAGCGGGCTATCCTCTAAAGCAGGCTGAACGGACTTGTTGCTCGCCTTATGGGTAGCTGTTGTCGCTAGAGGCTGGTGAAAAGTGCATAACACGCTCTAGGGTCGGGCCTACAACGGACTGCCAGGGTCGGGCCTGCCATGGTTGGGCCCCTGCTCGGGTCGGCGCTGCCATGGTTCGCGCCTCCGCCTAGCCACACCTGGCCACAGCCCTCCGCCTAGCGAGGCCCTTGCCGACACAACTTGTTAATAAGCAGTTTGGTACCCACGAAGGGGGACACTGAGCCGTGAGGCCACCCAGCGAAGGAATTCTATTCCGTCGCTAACCGCTACCTGTCCGCCCCTGAAGCAGCGTGGGAGAGGGGCCGGGGGTGAGGGCTATTCTCACCTCAGCGTTGCAAGCCCGCCGTTTTCTGGCGGGGAAGGAGAAGGAAGATGCCCGTCTATCTGATCTATGACCGACAAACCGGCCAGATTATCCATCGGCACCGCCAGAGCGATCCGATTCACCCGCAGGTGGCCCCTACCCGCGAACGGCTGCTCCGATTGGCCGGTTCTGCTCTGCCTTCGGAACGGCTGGATATTCTGACGGTGGAGGATGCGGCCATACAGCCTGGCAAGGGCTATCGCGTGAACCTGGAAAGTAAGACCCTGGAGACGGAGCCGTAGGCTGCCAGCTAGCCCAAACCAATACGAAGGCCCGGAAGGGGAACCCCTTCCGGGCCTCGCGATCTTATTGCGCGTATGGAAAGCGCCTTGCACTAATCTGTTCTTCGTCTGCCTTAGTAGGTAGTGGTTCGGCGATCAAAGAGCCTCAGCAGCCCGATCAGGATGCAGGAGCCGACAAACGCGACAAAGATGCTGGGAATATTGATCCCATTCGCGCCGGGCGCGGCAAACGCCAGGTTCCAGATCCAGCCGCCAAGAATGGCGCCGACGATACCCAGCAGCATCGTTCCCAGCCAGCCCGCTGGCTCATCCCGCGTACCGGGCATTATAAGCTTCGCCAGAAAACCGGCTATCAGCCCCACGACAATCCATGCTATCCAGCTCATTCTCGTTCTCCTCCTCAATTAAAGCACAAGGGTCTATTTCGTCTTTGTTTGCTTTCGTTGTTATTCAATCGAGTTACAGAAAGTGGAGAAGGCTTATAGGCCCTCTCCTCTACTTTCTGCGGAATTTACTTTATCCGTGCGCCGCGCAAAGCGGCGCGGCAAGATCAATCTTCAATTTTTCAAGGTCAGGCGTTACTGCCTGTCCCTGCATTATGGAATTGTGCCGTTATTCCATTGTCGTGTCGGTCGCGCCGATTGCCGTTATTCCGTTGTGCCGCTATGCTGTTGGAACTACCGTGTATTGTCCGCTCAATTCCTCGAATGGTCTGCCAATTCCGGTATATGTCAATCTGAATTCAATATATAAAAGAGCGCCTACGCAATGTCCATGAAAAACATTGCGCTAGGCGCTCCTGGCCTGAACTCCGAAACGACGCACCTGGCCGTTTCGGCGCACGGTATTCAGTTTCTGCGTCTATTTATTTGTTTGTATCTATCCTCAACCGCTCGAAGAGCGGGGAAGGCCAGATCCAAACGATATTCGCCCGTATAGACGGGCAGACTGCCTACATTGTTCCCACATTTCAACCAGAGTTGAAAATTATTTGTAACTCCAGTCCATTCGGTTCACTCCGTTGCAAGGAACCAGGTTTTGGGTTGCAGCGGATAGGTTCTCTGCGCTGCGAGAGAGGTTCTCCTATCGCTTTCCTGCTGCCTGCTCCCTGCTTTTCCGGTGCGGATCTCTGCGCTGTATGGACGGTTCACCCTAGCTCCCTAACGCTTCGGCGTAAGCGGACGCCTGCTCCCAGGCGGCCAGCGCCTCGGCCAGCGCGGACTGCACGCCGCCATGCTCCTGAGAAAGCGCGACGACGTTATCGGTGGGGGCCGGATGGGAAAGCGCCGCCTCGATGGCGCGCAGCCGCGCCTCCAGCGTCTCGATCCGTCGCTCCACCGCCGCTACCTGGTTGCGGGCCCGCTGCCGCTCCTTCGCCATCTGGTGGAAATTCAGGCCGGTGGGAATGGTCACGGCGGAAGTCGGGCGCTGGGAAAGCAGCGTCTCCAGCGTAGGCTGGCGGCTGTCCGCACCCGGCTTCTCCGCCGGTTTGCCGGACTGGGGCGCGGCCACGCGCCGGTTCAACTGGCCCGCCGCCTTCTTGGCCCGGAACTGAGCGTAAGGGCCGTCGAAGAGAGTTACCTTGCCGTCCGCGACCTCCAGCGTGCGGTTGGTCACCTGATCGAGCAGGTAACGGTCGTGGGAGACGAGCAGCAGCGTGCCCTCGTAGTTGCGCAGCATCTGCGCCAGCGCCTCCCGCGAGTCCAGATCGAGATGGTTGGTCGGCTCGTCCAGGATGAGCAGGTTCGGGCGCAGATAGGTCAACTGCGCCAGCACCAGCTTGTTCTTCTCGCCGCCGGAGAGAAATTTGACCTGCCGGAACACATCGTCGCCGGTAAAGAGGAACTTGCCCAGGTGGGTTCTGGCCTCCGTCGGGGACATATCCGCGACGCTGAGCATGTTTTCCAGCACGGTCGCTTCCAGGTCCAGGTCGCTCGTATCCTGGGCGAAGTAGCCGACGGTGATGCTGGCTCCCAGCCGCGCCATGCCAGAGGTCGGCGTCTCCCGCTCCAGGATGATCTTGACCAGAGTGGACTTACCGGCGCCGTTAGGCCCAACGATGCCGACGCGCTCGCCGCGTCGAATGAGCGCGGTCACGTCCTCGAAGAGCACGCGGTCGCCGTAGCGCTTGCCCACCCGATCCAGAACGATGACTTCGTTGCCGCTCAACTGCGTCGGCTTGATGGCCAGCCGCATGTTCTTGCCGTTAGGCTTCGGCTTCTCCGTTGCCGTCGCATTCGGATTCTGGGTCAGGCCGTGCGCGCGGATGCGCTCGGCCCAGCGCAGGCGACTCAGGGCCTGCGAGCGCCTGGAGGGCGTGTTCTTCCACTTCTCGAAGAACTCGGTCAGCCGGGCGATCTCGCGCTGTTCTCGCTCGTAGAGCTCGGCCTGGCGCTGCCGGTTGGCCTGCTTCTGGGTCCAGAAGGAGGAGAAGTTGCCGTGATAGAGGGTCAGCTTTGTGTTCTCGATCTCGGCGATGGTGGTGGCGACGCGATCCAGGAAGTAGCGGTCGTGGGCAACGAGCACCAGCGCGCCGCCGAAGTCCTTCAGAAAGCCCTCCAGCCACTCGGTCGCCTCGATGTCGAGATGGTTGGTCGGCTCATCGAGGAAGAGGATGTCGGGGCCGGAGAGCAGCAGGCGCGCGATGGCCAGCCGCGTCTTTTCGCCGCCGGAGAGCTTGCCGCACAGCTTGCCGAGATCGCCCTGCTCAAAGCCGAGCCGCTTGAGGACTCCGGGGATGTCGCGCAGGTTGTCGTAGCCGCCCATCGCCTCGAAACGGTCGTGCAGGAGGCTATACTCCTCCATGACCCGCTCCAGCTCTTCATCGGTCGTTGCTGCGGCCATCTCGTGCTCGACCGCGCGCAGGCGCCGCTCCATCTCCAGGACAGGGGCGAAGGCAGCCTCCGCCTCCTGAAGCACGGTCTTGTGCGGGTCTACGGCGTCCTCCTGCCGCAGATAGCCGATGCGTGCGCCGCGCGCATAGTTGACCGTGCCCTTGTCGGCCTCCTGCTGGCCGGTCAAGATCCGCAGCAGCGTGGTCTTGCCGCTGCCGTTGCGCCCAACCAGGCCCAGCTTCTGCCGCCAGTGCAGCCGGAAGCTCACGCCCGACAGAATGGTATCGCCGCCATACGATTTTTCCAGATTATTGACTACCAGAAGGCTCATCGTCAGTCTCTCCGCAAGATCGGCGCTGCGGCCACTCGCCGTTCGCCGCAACGCTCTGTTTCCCGGTGGAATACATGGAAAAGCCCACCGCGAACCGGCAGGAGCGGGTTGGCGGTGGGCCACAAAGCGTTTGCGGCACGGCGTCAGCCTTAGAGGGCCACGCCTGCATCACGCGGGGTTATCGGGTTCCGTCCAAACGTCTGCCAGAGTCACGGGGTACTTTGAGTCACAATACAGCCTGGGCCAGCGGTGGCACACCCACACAGCGCGGGATGCGCCGTGCCGCCAGAAGCTCGTATGTGGTTGTCCCCGTGCCAGATGGCATGGACGACGACTTCCTTTCCGCAAAAATCGGTGTTGAGATTATTATACGACAGGCCGGCGCTGCTGTCAATAGCAATGTTTCCCTCAGGGCCAGCCTGGGGCGGATGCCGTTCCTTACGGGGCGCTGGTCGCCTCCGATTTGGGCGCAAAGAGCGTCGTGACGGTCAGGAAAGGATCGGCGCGATAGCGCCTCTTCAAGTCGAAGTAGGCGATAGCCTGCTGCGGCTTGCTCAGGTTGGTAACGTCATAGTAGGTTTCCGGGGAGAGCCGATTGATCGCCTCTAGGAACCGCGTTATCTGCCCGAAGTTCTCCTTGTAGCGCGAGTAGACCGAGCCGGCGAACAGCAGGTCGAGCGCCGTATTCTCCTGCTGCAATAGCGCGGCCAGGATCGGTTCGGCATCATTGACGCGATTGGCCTGTAGATAGAGCATCACCTGCATCAGCTTGGCGTTCACGTTGTCCGGGTCCCTTTTCAGGACGTAGTTGACGACGTTGAGAAGCTGATCGATCCGCTCCTGGGTGATGTTCTTGAGGACGAACTGGCGGGCGGCGTAGTCAAGGATCGGCCCGCTCTGGTACGGATTGAGCGCCAATGCCCGGTGCAGGGCGCGTTCGGATTCGCGCAGGTCGAGCGAGGTTGCCGCCAGCGCATACTGGGCATCGGCGGCGTCGGGCAGCAAGCGGGCCGCTTCTTTCGCCTCCTCTGCCCCCTGCTCCCTCTTCCGCAAGACGGTATCGGCAAAAGCGGCGATGATGAGCGCGCCGGGATAGTGCGCCGCGATGTCCGGCTGCACGGCGTCGCGGGCCTCACGGAACTGGCGCGTGCGCAGCAACAGCAGCCCCCAGATGGCATGGGTGGCCGGAGTATCCCGCTTCTCGCGCGTCAGCGCCTCTATTTGCAGCCGCGCCTCCCGCATCTGATTCGTGAGCACGTAGGCGAGCGCCAGGCGGTTGACGCAATCCGCCGGCGTGCTTAGAATCTCCTGACCGCACTGCTTGTACTCCTGGATGGCCTCTGAGTAGCGTCCCGCCTCCATCAGCCGATCGCCGATATCCTCGTGCGCCTGCGCCCGCGTCTGCGAGTTCTCGGTCGCCGCTTTATTCTTCTCCATCGCTTTGTTGACGGCGATATCGTCCACCTTGCGGCGCAGCTCGACGACGGCCTGCAAATCGGTGGCGAAGTTGGCGGCGTTTTCCGGGAGCAGAGCGCGCTGCATCCGGTAGGAGGCCAACTGCTGCATCGTCTCGGTATCGCTATCCGGTATCTTGGCCTTCTCCAGAGCGGCAATCGCCTTATCCCACTCCCCCTTCTGGGCATAGAGGCTGGCCTGCACCCGATTGGCGCTCAGGTTGGCCGGGTCCACTTTGAGGGCGCGGCGGGCATAGCGCGCCGCCGTCTCGTCCTCTTTGGCGCGGAGGGCGTCCTGCGCCTTCTGCGCCAGAGCCTCGGCACCCAGGTCTAGCTCGTTCGCGATGACCAGGGTGAGTGCAAGGCGCTTGGTCGCGCCGTTGCTGTCGTAGGCGGTGATGGTGACTTTATGCGGCCCTTCCGTATCGGCCAGGGTATCCCATTCAAACTCATAGGGAGTGCTAGTATCGGTAAACCGCAGCTGGTCGTCCACGCGGAACTCGACCTTATCAATTCCGTCCGGGCTCTCCGCTTTGGCGACCAGCGTATAGACATCGCTGATCTTCTCGCCGTCTTTGGCGGGCGTAGACAGCTTGATCTGGGCGGCAAACGCGGCGCTGCCGGTCAGCGCCAGCAGGCCCAATAGCAGCAGGGGAACCAGGCGCGCGGCCAGCGTCAAGCTTCTATGCGCGGCGTGCGGCGTCTTCGCCCCACAGCGCCTTCCTGAAGAGTGCATGTGATTTACCTCGCTCACCTTACGCAGCTTTGTGAGTAACGCCTGGCTTATCCGGCAGGCTAAACCCTGCCGCTGTGGGGCCTACGGCCATTTGCCCGCCTACGCGGGCAATTAATATCACAGGTCATCAAGTATCCGTCTCTAGGGCGGCTATGTAAGAGGTCTCTAAAGTAGGGATTAATTCTACGTTCGCCTGCCTGGTTCCTACCAGGCGTGCGGGCGCAGATGGGCTGGAGCGTGCGCGGCAAAGTAGGACACATCACCAATGCAGCGGCTGCCGGGCAGGCGGACAGCGGCAGGAACATGCAGTTGAAAGGTGGCCCGCACCGCCTGGCCGGGCCGGAGCGTCCCGAAAAAGGCGGCATCGGTGGGCTTGCAGGTAACATTGGCCGGGAGCGCAGCGAGGTTAAGCCCGATCTTGACCATATCCACCGAACGCGATCCGGTATTGGCCAGACCTACGGTGATCCTGCGGTCAAGAGCGCCTGCCGGATCGGTTTGCGGCGCGGGGGCGTCTGTCGGCGGCGTCTCGACGGTAACCTGGGGCACCAGGCCGAGAATGGCGGCGCTGGCCTCAGAGAGCGCATCGGCAAGGCGTGTTAACGCGTCCATGACCGCAGTTGCTGCGTCTGTTTGGACGAGTCCACGCTCCTGAAAGTTACGGTGCAGAGAAAGGGCCTGCGCGACCACCAGCAGCAGGTGGTGAATGCGCTCCAGCCGCCGCTCCCTGCTGCTGGCGCGTCCGTCCCTGGCTCGCAGGTCGCCCATATCGCGGCGGCCCTCGCCCAGAATACGGCGCAGGCGTCGGGCCGGGCCGGGCGCGGAGACGGCCAGTTCATGCAGCCGAAGGCGAAGCGCGGCCAGCGCCAGGTTGACAGCAGCCGCCTCATCGGTTGCGCGCAGCAGGCAGACCTGCCCCGGCTCCAGCGCGCTGTAGGCGGTAATGGCGGCAGGCCGTCCCAGGTCTCGCGCGCCTGTGCGCTCCAGGCGGCCCTCCAGCGTCGCAGAGGTCTCTGCCGGGCGTGCCTCTCCCGCCATCTGATCCGAGGCATCGGCAGGGGAACCCGGCGCGGCAGCGGACGCCACGCCCGCCGTCGGAGGCGCCAGCGTCAGCCGCTCGATTCGATAGACGCCGCGCGGCAGATGGAGTCGCACGCGCGCCCGCACTTTTTGCCCGGAACGGTTGGCAAGGCAGACGGTTGCGCCCTCCGAGAAGCGGACGGTATAGACGCTGAGGCTATCGGCAGGCAGCGCGGCAGGTAACAGAGCGGCAGCGCGGGTGCGTGAAGCGTTCAGGCGTCCCCACCGGAACCAGTCCGGCTCCTGGCTGGCACGCGCAGCATCGGAGGTTCCTGCGTCGGCGTTTGTCAGGGGCAGTGCGCCGAGGACGGCGCGCAGAGCTTGCGGATCGGCAGGGGCCGTTCGGGTCGCATCCGCCTCCACCAGCACCGACGCCACCGTTTCCGGCGATGCGGACGCCTCCGGCGGCGTGGGCGCTGCGCGGGCCTGTGCGGCCTCCACCTGCGTTGGCCGCAGGAGCGCCCCATTGGAATCGTCGGCTTGAGAGGGAACGGAACCACACGCCGGGCAGAGGAGCGCCAGGGCGCAGCCCATCCAGGACAGCGGAATCGCAAGGGTTGGGCGGGGCTTTTCGGGGCGGGAATCGCGGTGGCGCGCGCTCATGACTTGGCCTCCTCCGAGGCGGACGCGCCGGGCATCTCCAGCACCTGCTTGACCCGCCGCTCGAACTCTTCGCGCTCCAACATCACCCGGCGTCCGCAGCGGTCGCAGGCCACGCCGACATCCGCGCCCGTTCGCGTCACCGTCCATTCATAGCCGCCGCAAGGGTGCGGCTTGCGTAAGCGCACGCGCATCCCAACAACGACAGGTAACCGCAACGTCATCGTCTTCCCCTGTCTGTGTTCTTCTCCCCTGTGACAGCCATTATACTCAGAAGAGGCCATAAGGGTCAAGCAAGGGCCTCCCGGCAGGCAGAGAGCGCCGGAAAGGCGTCTTTCGCTGGGGGAAGAGTCAGCGGATTTGCCCCGTGAGCCAGTATAATAGAGATATGTTGGAGCAAACGCCTGTTCGGGCGCCGATTCGCGCCCTATTTGTAGATATTGACGGCACGCTCGTCGGCGCGGAGAACCGCGTCTCTCCGGGCGTGCAAAGAGCGATCCGGGCGGCGAGGGAACGGGACTGCGAAATCATCCTCTGTACCGGACGCACGCGCCATACCGCGCAGCCGATTGCCGAGCTGATCGGCCCGCCGCTGGGCTACGTGATTAGCTCGAACGGCGGGGTGGTGATGCACCTGGATACGCAGGAGGTGCTCTGCCGTCACCTCCTGCCGATTCCGATGGCGCTGGAGGTCGTGCGGGCCATCGTCACCCTCGGACTGGAGCCTTACGTCTATGAAGACGGCACGGGACCAACTATCGAGAGTGCGCGCGTGCTCTACCATCCCGACCTGCCGGTCGGGCCCTGGGCCACCCGACCGCGTTACCGGCCTCACCCCGCCATTCTGGAAGACCTGCCCTTTGCGCCCGTCTCGGTGAGCACATTTGGCCCCCCGGAGAAGATCCGCCCGCTGGTACAGCAGCTACGCGCCCGCCTGCCCGCCGACCTGAGCCTGATTGAGTCCGGCACGGCAGATCATTGGGGCATGGATGTCTTTACCGCCCGCGTCAACAAGTGCCGGGGACTGGAATTGATCGCCGAGCGGCTGGGAGTTTCGCAGGCAGAGACGATGGCGATTGGAGACCACATTAACGATCTGGAGATGCTGACGTGGGCGGGCATAGGGGTCGCGATGGGCAACGCGCTGCCGGAGGTGTGCGCCGTGGCCGATTGGGTCACCGCCTCCCTGGAGGAGGACGGCGTGGCGCGCGCTATCGAGCGGTTCATCCTGTTTCCCTATATGGCCCTCACCCCCAACCCCTCTCCCGGCGCTGCGGGAGAGGGGAGGACTTAGTCGCCGTAGGGCGACTTCGTGCCTTGGTTGCTGCGAATTCATTCGCCCGCAACTGGACTTGAAGCCATGAGGGATCTTCCGCAGGAAGCAACGGAGATGCTGAATGCCCTGCTGGCCGGCATTCAAGATAGGCTCATGGATAATCTTCTGGGCGTGTACCTGCGCGGCTCCCTCGCGCTGGGCGACTTCCTTCCCGACTACAGCGACCTGGATCTGCTTGCCGTTACGGAGCGGCCCGTCAACGACGGGGAGTTCGCCGGGCTTGCCGCCCTGCACGGCCAACTGGCGGCCTTGCCGAATTGCTATGCCAATCGGCTGGAGATAGCCTACATAGACCGCGCCGCCTTAAAGCGCTTCCAGGCAGGCCGGAGCCATCCCACCCTGGGGCAAGGGGAAACCCTGGCGTGGAGCGAGCACCGGGACAACTGGATTTTAGAGCGCTGGACTGTGCGCGAGCACGGCGTGGCGCTTCTCGGACCTGATGCGCAGACCCTCATCGTTCCCATTTCGCCCCAGGATCTGCGCGCGGCGGTGCGCGCTCGGTTGCGCGATTGGGCGGATTGGGCCGACCAGCCGGATGACCCCGATTGGCTGCTGCCCCGCCGCCATAAAGCCTACGTCGTGGAGACGATGTGCCGCGCCCTATACACCCTGGCGCACAGCCGGCTCTCCAGTAAACCCGTTGCCGTCGCGTGGGCGCTGGAAACGCTCCCCGAACCCTGGCGTTCCACGGTCGAGCGGTCGCAGGCATGGCGCACCGACGATACGCCCGACCCTGCCCTTGTGCCGGAGGTCATGGGTTTCGTGCGCTGGGCCGCTTTGGAGGGTGCGGTCGCGGCTAGGTTTGGGAGATTTCGGATGAAGCGTGCCTGATAAACCCTCCCTTGTTCCTCTCGAAAGAAAGAGCTATAGGGGGTTTGTCAAGAGCGCTAAAATGGCCGATTAGGAAGGCGGGGGACAACAGGCGCGTGCCCGAGGGGGAGGGCCTGGCAGGAAAGGCAGGGGCAACGGATGGCGCGCAGCAAAGACAAATGCCGGTAAGAATGCGAGGGCGAGCTCCTAAAGATAAAACGGAATATGGCTTATAATACTTCAAACAGCCAATTGGCTCCCTCTCGTTCTATGTTGCGTGCATGATACAGCGACGGTTCCGTCCGCCGGGGTGCGCGCCAGTGCCGGAACGTTGCAGCGTGGAGCCGCGGTCGTGGCCTCAGGAGAACCGCCAGGGGCCGCCAAGGGTATTCTGGCTGCCAGACGCTGGAGCGTTCGCCCAACGATAACATGGAGCACGCAAAGGCGACCGGCTAGCTCGATTCCCTGCTTGAAGGGTAAGGAATAACGCCAGTGAGCGAGCGGAGTATCCACGCGACAGTGGAATACATCAAGGACGTGTCCCGAATGGCCGTAGCCGTATCGGTGGAAGATGCCGAGCGGGTGCTCGAAAGCCTGGAGACTGAGAGCAGGGAAGCGATCCATGTCGTCTGGTGGCATAAAGCCTTTCTGCGCGCGTTCGTAGAATACCGGAGGAAGCTGGAGGAGCTCGCGGCCGAGTGCTAAGCTCGGGCCTGCGCTTCTCGCCGATTATCGGAAATCGCCGAGAGCCTGTGTCGCGTACTTCCCCGGCGACTCGAGGTGTACTCGGGGCACCACTAAGCAGCCGCACGTAGTTCGTTCTTAGTTTCTGGTTGGGCTGCCAACAATGCTTCGGCTTTCCTGGTCAGTGCCGCGTCCACCGCAGCCTTCAAGTCCTTG
>DASRGZ010000124.1:0-2721 GCA_035650735.1 Chthonomonadaceae bacterium | reverse complement strand
CCTATGGACAGACGTTGTACCCGAAGCAGAGCGGTTATTGATGGCAAGCATTGAATTTTCTGCTGTCGGTAACACTCAAGGACAGACAACAGCGCGCTACGAGCGAACGGCCATTCAACGAGTATGGGGTTTAGCCTGCCGAGAGTAAGCCAAGCATTAGCGGGGACACATGCCACCTGCCGCTGCCGATATGCACGCCGCCTTTCATCCCTTCGATTGGGCAATCCTTGCGCTCTACGTCCTGTTTCTGCTCCTCGTTGGCTTCTGGAAGCGCAGGCAGGACACCGAAGACTACCTGATCGCCAGCCGCAGCCTCAGCCTGCCCGTTTTCGTCGCCACGCTGGTCGCCACCTGGTACGGAGGCATTCTCGGCGTCGGCGAGTTCGTCTATAACGATGGGCTGGTGGCCTGGCTGACCAACGGCCTGCCCTACTACGTCTTTGCCCTGGTCTTTGCCCTATTTCTGGCGGCGCGCGTGCGCCGCGCGGGGGCCAGCCTCTACACCATTCCCGACAAGCTGGCCCGCGAGTATGACCGCAAGACGGCCCTGTTCGGCGCGTTCCTCGCCTTCGTCTATGCCTCTCCCTCGACCTACGTGCTGATGCAGGGCACGCTGCTGCACATCCTCTTCGGCTGGCCGCTGCTGCCCGCGATGGTCGTGGGCGTCCTCTTCTCCATCATCTACGTCTTCCGGGGCGGCTTTCTGTCGGACGTGCGGGTCAACACGCTGCAATTTTTGCTGATGTTTGCCGGGTTTGCGGCGATAGTCGGGCTGTGCCTGGCGCGGTTCGGCGGGCTAGACTATCTGCGAGTGCCGGGGCGCCTGCCTGCGACCCACCTGCGCCTGCTCGGCAAGTACGATCTCTACTTCGCGCTCGTCTGGTTCTTCATCGCCCTGGTCACGCTGACCGATCCGGGCTTCCACCAGCGCTGTTATGCGGCGCGGACGCCGCGCGTGGCCGCCGTCGGCATCCTGATCGCCATTCTTTGCTGGATGGCCTTCGACGCGCTGACCACGACCACCGGCCTGTTTGCCCGCGCCCTGATCCCCGACCTGGCCGACGCCAAGATGGCCTTTCCCGCTCTGGCCGAGCGCGTCCTGCCGCCGGGCGCTAAGGGGCTGTTCTATGTCGGAATGCTGGCGCCCATCATGGCGAGCACCGTCTCCTACACCTTCATCGCCGCCATGACCATCGGGCGGGACTTTATCTGGCGGCTGCAAGGCGAGCGCGAGAACCTCAACGTCCCGGCCTACACGCGCCTGGGCCTGGTCGCCACCTCCCTGCTGGCGATCCTGATCGCGCTGGCCATTCCCTCCGTCGTCAAGCAGTGGTACTATCTAGGCAGCGTGTTCGTGCCGGGCATTCTCATCCCGCTGCTGGGCGCGTATGCGCCCTCGCCGCGCTGGAAAGCGCCGGCCAACTATGCGTTCCTCTCCATGCTGCTTGGCGCTTCGGTCGCCCTGGGCGCGCTGCTGTGGGGCTGGACGCACGGCGGTTACGACGATCCCCACTTCCCGCTGGGCTGGCAGCCGATGTATCCGGGGTTGCTGATCGCCCTCTGTGTCTACACCGCCGGATTGGCGGCGCAGCGCTTCTGCCGTTCGGCCCACCCACAGCGCCCCTCCGAGTGATGGTCAGGCATGAGAGAGTGAACCTCCGGGTAGGAGATTCTATGCAAGAGATCACCGGCATTAAGCACCCGGCCTTCCGCGAGGCCCTGGCGCTGACACGCCAGAGCGAGCGCCAGCGCACCGGGTATTACCTGGTCGAGACGGCGAACCTGGTGCGCCAGGCCCTCCGATCTCCCTCGGAGGTACGTAGCGTGTTTGCCACGCCGGAAGAGGCCGCGCAACTTGCTGCGGATTGCCGCGCCCGAAATATCGCGCTCTACGTCTTGCGTAGCGGCCTGCTGAACAAGTTAGTGGGAACCGGCTACGAAACCGCTGTGACGGCCCTGGCGGTGGTCAAGCAGAGGGTTTATAGGGAAGAAGAGCTGCCCACGCAAGGCGATACCTTGCTGCTGGCCGGGGAAAACATTCAAGACCCTCGGAATGTCGGGGTGCTCATTCGCACGGCGGAAGCCGCAGGCTGCGCGGCGCTGCTTCTCTCCGAGAGTTCTGCGGAGCCTTTCTCACGGGCTGCCGTGCGCTCTACGACCGGCTCTATTCTGCGTCTGCCCCTCTGTCTGTGCCTGGATCTGCCCGCGACCTTACGGCGTCTGCGTGAGGAAGGCGTTCATGTCGTGGGCAGCTCGGCCCGCGCGCCGCGCCTAGCCTACGAGGGCTCCCTCGCAAAGCGTCCCCTGCTGATTCTCGTCGGCAATGAGACCACGGGGCTTTCCGAGCCAGCGCGCGCCGCAGTCTCCGAAATGGTGGCCCTGCCAATGGCCCCGCACGGCGCCTCGTCGCTAAATGTCACTGTGGCCGCAGGCGTTCTGCTCTATGAAGCGATCCGCCAGGCGGGCGAATAAATTCGCGGCAACAAAGGCACGAAGTCGGCCTGTGGCGGCTAAAGACCTCATCTCCGGCCCTTCTCCCTGCCAGTCTACCAGGCCGGGGATGGGATAACCCTCCTGCTCGGGGAGAGACCTCCTCCCCGGCCCTTCTCCCTGCCAGGGAGAAGGGAGAAGCGAAGCCGGGTCCCCCCCTCCCTGATGCGCTCACTACGTTCGCAGGGAAGGGGGCCGGGGGGGCTTATAAGGGTAGGGATACCGTTGGCG
>DASRGZ010000123.1:0-57519 GCA_035650735.1 Chthonomonadaceae bacterium | reverse complement strand
GAGATAGCTTTCGACATCTTCCTTGGTGATCTTGCCGCCCACGCCACTGCCCGATACCTCCGCCAGGTCAATGCCTTTATCGGCGGCCATCTGACGCGCCACCGGCGAGGCGGCGGGGGCCGGACGCCCGTTGCCCTGCTCCACTGGCGCTGCGGGTGCGGCGGCGGCTACCGGGGCGGCTGGTCGCTCCGGCTGCGGGACAGCCCCGGCCTCGGCCAGCACGGCCAGCACCTCATTCACCCCGACCGTATCGCCCTCCGGATGTAGGATGCGCTGCAGCACGCCGGGGGCGTCGGCGTTCACCTCCATGTTAACCTTATCGGTTTCTAGCTCGACCAGGGCCTCCCCGGGGGCGATGGCATCGCCCTCGTGCTTGAGCCACCGCCCGACGGTCGCCTCGACGACCGACTCGCCCAGCGGGGGGACGCGTATCTCAACGGGCATAGCTGACTTTACTCCGTTTCAAGGACAGGCTCGGAATCTCCCGCAGCGCCGTCGTGATGAGGCGCTCCTGCTCGACGGCATGGAGGAAGCTGGAGCCCTCGGCGGGGCTGGCCGCTTCGGGACGGCCCACATAGATCAGCTCGCCCTTCCAGCCGACCAGCTCGCGCAGGCGGGGCGCCATGTAGAACCATGCGCCCATGTTGCACGGCTCCTCCTGCAGCCAGACCACTTCCTGCAGGTTGGGATACCGGTCGAACACCCTCTGAAGCTCCCTCTCCGGGAAGGGATAGAGCTCCTCGACGCGCACGACCGCCAGGTTCTGCCGATTCTCCGCCGCCTGATAGGTCTTGCTATCCACCAGGTTCACGTAGATTTTGCCGCTGCAAAGAATCAGGCGCGTCACCAGGTCGGCGTGGCGGTTGGCCTCCTCGTCCTCCAGCACGGGCTGGAACGTGCCGTGCGTGAAGTCCTCCAGGGGCGAGGCCGCGAGGCGGTGGCGCAGCAGGGACTTGGGCGACATTACGATCAGCGGGCGGGGATCGGTCTTCAGCAGCGCCGCCTGCCGGCGCAGCAGGTGGAAGTACTGGGCGGAGGTCGTGCAGTTGACGATGCGCACGTTGTCGCTGGCCGCCAGTTGCAGGAACCGCTCCAGGCGCGCGCTGGAGTGCTCCGGCCCCTGGCCCTCGTAGCCGTGAGGCAGCAACATCACCAGCGAAGGCGTCTGCCGCCATTTGGCGTTGCCGGAGACGAGGAACTGGTCAATCATGACCTGGGCCGAGTTGGCGAAGTCGCCGAACTGGGCCTCCCAGAGCACCAGGACGCCGGGAGCGTGCATGCTGTAGCCATACTCGAAGCCGACCGGAGCGCTTTCGGAGAGCGGGCTGTTGTAGATGGCGAACGCGGCACGCGCCTGCGGCAGCCCCTGCAAAGGGATATAACGCTCGCCGGTCGTCACATCGTGGAGCACCGCGTGCCGGTGGGAGAACGTGCCGCGCTCGGTGTCCTGACCCGTCAGGCGAATGGGCGTGCCGTCGGCCAGGATGGAAGCAAATGCCAGCGTCTCCGCATGGCCCCAATCAATGCCACCGCCCTCCTGAAGGGCTTCACGGCGACGCTTAAACACGGTCCTTTCCAGCTTAGCATCCACGGTAAAGCCTGGGGGACGCGCCAGCAGGGCTTCGTTGAAGGCGATCAGCCGCTCGGCAGGCACCGCCGTCTCGACCAAGCCGCTTTGTCCGGGATGCGCGAACAGATCGCTCTCCAGAGCTTTGCCGGTAGCGGTCGCCTGCGCGCGCGCCTGCTGCAAGTATTCGTAGGCCGCCCGCACCATCGCCTCCGCCTCGTCCCGCGTCACGATTCCCTCGCGCTCCAGCTCTTGCGCCCAGAGCTCGCGCACGCGCGGATGATTGGCGATGATCTCATACATGCGCGGCTGCGTGAAGGAGGGTTCATCGCCCTCATTGTGGCCCCAGCGCCGGTAGCCGACCAGGTCGATCAGGAAATCCTTGCAGAACCGCTCCCGGTAGGCATGAGCCATGCGCGCCACGGCAATGCAGGCGATCGGATCGTCGGCGTTGACGTGGACGATGGGGATCTCGAAGCCTTTGGCCAGGTCGCCGGCGTAGAGGGTAGAGCGCGCATCGCTGGGCAGCGTGGTAAAGCCGATCTGGTTGTTGACGATGATATGGATGGTGCCGCCAGTGCGATATCCGGGAAGGCTCGACAGGTTGAGCGTCTCCGCCACGATGCCCTGACCGGGGAAGGCCGCGTCGCCGTGGATCAGAATGGGCAGCGAGGCTTCCTCATCGCGCACGGGCTCGCCGCGTATGGTGCGCCGCTCCTGGGCCGCGCGCGCGTGCCCTTCCACGACGGGATTGACGTATTCGAGGTGGCTGGGGTTGGGCACGAGGGTCAGGCGCACTTCTTCACTGCCGGTCTCCTTATAGCCGCGCCGCGCGCCCAGGTGGTATTTGACATCACCCGTCCAGCCATCGGCGCTGCGCCCGGCAACCGAGGCGCTCTCGCCAGGCTGGCCCTTCTCAAACTCCGAGAGAATAGCGTCGTAGGGCTTGCCGAGGATGTGGGCCAACACATTGAGCCGTCCCCGGTGCGCCATGCCCATGACGACCTCGCGAGTTCCCTGGAGCGCCGCCAGGTGGATGATCTCGTCGAGCATCGGCACGAGCGTATCCGTGCCTTCTATCGAAAAGCGCTTCTCGCCCTGGAAGGTTTTGTGCAGATACTGCTCAAACGTGTCTACCTGGGTAAGCCGCTCCAGCAACTCCTTTTTATCCTCTGGCGTAATGCCCTGGAAGAAGCGCCCGGTCTCAATGGCCTCGCGAATCCACCACCGCTCCTCGTAGTTCTGGATGTGGTCGGTTTCGTAGCCGATGGTGCCTGAATAGACTCGACGCAGCTTTTCCAGGGCTTCCAGCGCGTTCTTTGCGTTCTCTGCGAACGGCCCGCCGACGACGCTGGCGGGCAGCCGGAGCAGATCTTGCGTTTCCAGGCCATGCGCGGCCAGCTCCAGGCCGGGATCGCCGGGCGGCTCACTGCCGAGCGGGTCCACATGGGCGGCCAGATGACCGAGCTCGCGGACATACCGGGAGAGACGGGCGGCGGCGACGGCGCGCGTGATCTCCTCCGGCCCATAGGGCGCTGTCGTCGTGGACGCGCCTGCCTGCGCTGCCGGACCGGGGGCGGGCCTCTCCGGAGTCCAGTGCTCAAAGAAGGCGCGCGTCGCCGCGTCTACCGACTCCGGGTCCTGCTGGTAACGCTCGTAGAGTTCCAGGATATAGCCCGCGTTCGGCCCGTGAAAAAGGCTGAGATCGTTCATGTGATTGTGTCTGACTTTCGCGAGTTTTGGCCTGTAGAACGCCCTTGTTACAGGCTAGACAAGCGAGCGGCAAAGGGCGCGCCGCCCTGGTTATCATACCGTGATTGGGGCCGGAAAGTCAAGCGAAATCCGGCCCGCCTGACCTAACCCCCCGCCCTCTCTTGCGGCAGGGTTTAGCCTGCCGCTGTGGGGCGCAAAGCGCCCGTCGCCCACCTACGTGGGCGAGACTCTCTGCCTGCGTAGGCAGTGCCCATAGAACGTAATGGTAATGCCCCTGGCGTTGTCAACAGGTATTCTGCCCGCGTAGGTGTCGCAAGGCGGAGGGCTGTGGCCAGGCGGGGGCAGGGGCCGTAACCCTGCCGCCCCTGGCAGTCCGTTGTAGGCCCGACCCTGGCAGTCAGCGGGCCGTTAGGCCCCACAGCGGCAGGGTTTAGCCTGCCGGGGTCAGGTGCAACAAAACCGCCTGCCAACATGGGGTTAGCAGGCGGCGTGGTGTATCACCGATAACGTTAAAAAGCAGCCGTTGCGTATGCCTCAATATCTCCGGTGATGACAAATTCTACGGGCACGCCCTGATATTCGTGAGGAAGCTGGTTGCGAACTTCAGCATTGCGCACATAGATGCCAAGCGTGCCATCCCCGATTCCAAAACCTTCTATGCCCGGAATCTGGCCGAACTGGCTTTGCGCCGCTGCTTTAACCGCTCGTAAATCTGGCTTTAGCTGCGTCATGGCCTTTTTCTCCTCTTGTACCCCTATCTTACCACAGCTTTAGTTAAAATCCAAGACTTGGAAACGGCGCTCGCTAGAGAATAGTGGCGCTAAAGCGGGCGAGAACAATGCCAATTGGGTTAGCGAAGGTTGTGCTGCCGCCCGCGAAGAGCAAGGCAACAGGATTAAGGTTCACGGCATCCACAATTAATGAGCCGGAGTCGCCGCCTGAGCTAAAAGCACCGCCTGCCCCAATAATCGCGATCTGGTTATCGAACGGGGCAACTTGCTTGCCGTATCGAACGCGAATGCTGGCGCTGATATCTGTGACGACGCCTACTGTATGCCGTGTCGTGCGTCCATGTTTACGGACAGACCGATAAAGAGCGGCGGGTACGGGCGGATTGACGATACGCCCGATTTTTCCAAATATCTGGCAGTACATCGCCCGCCTTGATGACTTTCGCAATAGCCGCATCCATCTGATTAATAGGTGGAGGAATGACGCCTGGAGCCAGAAATTGAATAGGCTCGAAATCTTCCAACCGGGCGATGGGCGCTGTTCCACCATCATAGGGCCCTGGTTCCATAATGTCGTCGCCTTTGAGGCCCGCATTGGTGTCAGCCAGAACATGATTGTTCGAGAGAATATACTCGCCGCCAGGATCGCTTGCAATTTGGATGCGGCAGTCTAAAGTCCCGGCAGTGATGTTGAAATGTCCTACAGACACGCCCTATTTAGAGTACCTAACTCAAGTTGCTACCTTGCCTCTTCGAGAAGGCAAACGGTGATGCAAAAGCCGGTTTCCAGAGCGATTCTCTCTCAAACGTGTTCCTAGGTAGCAACTTGGGTTACCTAACAAAACGTGGTGTAAGGCTCTATCCTCACCCCAACCCTCTGCCTTGCAGGGAAAGAGCACGGTTTTGTTAGACGCTCTTAGTCGGACGCACGAGAGCCGTCACATCTCCGCCCGCAATGACGTCCGTGGGAGTGCCGTTGATGTCGGCTGGAACCCGTTCATCCACAGGCGCCTCTGTCAGGGACAGCTTGGATCGGACGTAGATACGTACTGCGATCTCGCCCTCCACCATAGCGCCTTCGGTGCTTTTCGCTTCATACCCTACGCCGACAATGTTGCTGCCTTCCGGTACGACACTGAGGTCTGTCCCTGCCGCACCGGACGCCGCAGGGGCGCAGCCCCCAAACAGCCTGTTGAGGAATTCGGTTTTGTTCTGCGTGGCAGCCTGGAGCAGGTCGGTATTCGCTCGGCTGTAGGTTGGCACGGCCTTTCGTTTCCTTCTCTGCAATTTGAATGGAACTTACTTGGCAACAGTGCGAACGAGAATAACATACCGGACAATTAACTGTCAAGCGAGCATTTTGCTTCGAAAATAAGACAGCCCGCCAACATAATGTTGGCGGGCTGAGTTTAGCGTCAGGTTGAAGGATCGTTACGCCGGTTCGGGGCGCAGGCGCGTCTGGATACGCGGCGGCTCCGTCTCCACCGGAGTGGTCAGGCCCGTGGTCGGCGGCGGGGTCAACTGGCCCCGGCGAATGTCATCCGCCGTCGCCTCGCCGTTCAGGAGCGCCAGGAACTCCTCGCGCGTCAGCGTCTCCTTCTCCAACAGGATCTCGGCGATCTCGTCCATCTTGGCGCGGTTTTCCATCAGGATCTCACGCGCTCGGGCGTAACCCTGGTCAATGAACGCGCGGACCTCCTCGTCAATCGCCTTGGCAATATCCTCGCTGTAGTCCCGGTCCTCCATCAGGTCGCGGCCCAGGAACGGATTGCCGTGTCGCCGGCCCAGGCGCAGCGGGCCAAGCCGGTCGCTCATGCCGTATTCGCAGACCATCGCCCGCGCCAGGTCGGTCGCGTGGTCGAGGTCGCTCACCGCGCCGGTGGTCACATCGCTGAAGACCAGCTCCTCCGCGACGCGCCCGCCGAGCGAGGCCGTGATGTCGTCGAGCATATCCTGCTTGGTGCGCAGACTCTCCTCTTTGGGCAGATACCAGGTCGCGCCTCCGCTCATGCCGCGCGGAATGACCGTGATCTTGTAGACCGGATCGGCGTTGGGTATCTTGGCCGCGACGATGGCGTGTCCCAACTCGTGGTAGGCCACCACGCGCAGCTTGCGCTCCGAGTTCATGCGCGTCTTGCGCTCAGGGCCCATCAGCACGCGGTCGCGGGCCTCGTCGAACTCGTTCATAGCGATCTTGCTCTTATCGCGCCGCGCCGCCAGGATCGCCGCCTCGTTGACGACGTTCATGATGTCGGCGCCGGTAAAGCCGGGAGTAAGCTTGGCCAGCGTCTCAACGTTGACGTCGTCCTCCAGCGGCTTGCCGCGCAGGTGCACCTGGAAGATGGCCTTGCGGCCCACGATGTCGGGCGCATCTACCACCACGCGCCGGTCGAAGCGGCCCGGACGCAGCAGCGCTGGGTCCAGAACGTCGGGACGATTGGTCGCCGCGATCATAATGACGCCTGCGTTCGGGTCGAAGCCGTCCATCTCGACGAGCAACTGGTTGAGGGTCTGCTCGCGCTCGTCATGGCCGCCGCCCAGGCCCGCGCCGCGCTGGCGGCCCACCGCATCAATTTCGTCAATGAAGATGAGCGAGGGTCGGTTGGCCTTGGCCGTGTCGAACAGGTCGCGCACGCGGCTGGCGCCCACGCCGACGAACATCTCCACGAAGTCCGAGCCGGAGATATGGAAGAAGGGAACGCCCGCTTCGCCCGCGACGGCCCGCGCCAGCATCGTCTTGCCGCAGCCGGGAGGTCCCAGCAGCAGCACGCCCTTGGGGATCTTGGCTCCGAGCGCCTGAAACTTCTTGGCGTTCTTGAGGAACTCAACGATCTCCTGGAGCTCCTGCTTGGCCTCCTCCACGCCGGCGACCTCGTCAAAGGTGACTTTGGGCACCGAGTCGGTCATGCGCTTGGCACGGCTGCGCCCAAAGTTGAGCGCCTGGTTGCCGCCGGACTGCGCCTGCCGGATGAAGAAGATCCAGAAGATGGCGATGAACATCACCGGCAGCAGGACCATGGAGAGCACGGTCTGCATCCAATCGCTCAGGAACGGCTTTCGGAACTCAAAGGGGATGCCCTTCTCGTGAAGCTTATCAATCAGCTTGCTGCGCGCCTCGCCGGAATCCGGCAGCACGGAGTTAAACTGCTGCCCCTCTTTGCCGGGCATCGCGCCCTTCTCCACATTGGTGTAACGCCCGGTCAGGACATCTTTCTCAAAGGCCAGTCCGGTCAGGCTGCTCGGGTTCTGGTCAATTTTGGTCAGCAGAGCGCTGTAGGGGAGCGTCTCGCTGGAGGCAGCAAAGCCCTTGAGAAAGTTCGAGTTCAGCGCCACCAGGATCAGGGCGATGATGGCTATGAGGATCAGGATGCGTGATCCGTTGTTTCCACTTTTCAAAGCAACCTCCTCCGGTCCGGCCAGCGGCAGCCTCGGTCGTTCCGGTAAGTCTAGCGTCGGTACCCTATTATAGCATACCGATTTACGGACGGCAAACCAAAATTCACCCAACCGGTATGCTATGGTGCGCGTAGCAAGAGATGTTACGCTATCGCGTCCGCTCTGTTTGCCGACGGCCTAACAGCCGGCCTGTGGGTCCAGCGGCACCGCGCGCAACAGTAAAATCTCCTCGCCGGGCGGGCGTGGGTCGTTCTCCTTCAGGGCGGCATCGGCGGGGTGCAGAGTTTGCTCGTCGAGCGCCAGGCCGAGGACGGTCAGGATGCGCCCTTCTGCGTCCACAATCACCGGCATCTGTGCGCGCTGCGCGGCGGGAATCTTGCGGTCGGTGAACAGGTCTTGCAGCTTTTTGCTACCGCCCAGCCCGCGCGGACGCATGCGGTCGCCCGGCTGCCAGGAGCGCGCAACCAGCGGCAGGGCCACGTCGCTCCGATAGAAGAGCGCCAGGAGCGGCCCCCTGCCCGCGCCAACGAGCGCGCCCGTCTGCGCCGCCAGGGACGCGGCCTCCGCGCCCGTCCGACAGAGCCACGCCTCCACCGCCATTCCGGCCTGCGGCAGTTCCGTGCGGCCGGGAACGGCCAGATCGCACCGCCAGGGCAACGGAATGGCGGGAGCGGCTGCGCGCACAACCTGCACCGCCGCCTCGTCGCAGCACAGGCGCACGGCGCCGACCTCCGCAGCCGGCAGCGTGACCTGCCATTTTCGCCCCTGCGCGACCGCTTCCAGAGCGCGATCCAGCGTCTCCAGACCGATATGCTGCAAATGGCCGCGCACGCGCGCTATCGCCTGCCGCAGCACGCGCCGCTGCAACGCGATGGGCTGCGCGCGCAAGAGAGCGGCATCCAGCGTTACCTGCGTTTCCGTCTGCGCACACGCTACACGCGCAAACGCCTCCGCCGCCAGCCCTTCCAGTACTTCATTATCGGCGGCGGCGAGGTCGGCCATTCGTAAAATCGCGTGGTCAACTTTCTCATTGTAGTACGCAGCCAGATAGGGAAGCAGTTCCGTCCGAATACGGTTACGGCGATAATCGAGGTTGACGTTGGAAGAGTCCCGGCGCGGGTGGAGGACATGGGCGGCGCAGTAGGCTTCCACCTGCGCGCGGCTTACATCATAGAGCGGGCGCACAAGAGGAAAATGGACGGGCGGGAAGCCGCTCAGCCCCTCCAGGCCCGTGCCGCGCAGGAGGTTGAGCAGAACCGTCTCGATGCGGTCATCGCGGGTGTGGGCCAGGGCAATGCGCTCCGCGCCCTCCTCTCCGGCGACGCGGCGCAGGAAGGCGTGGCGGAGGCTGCGGGCGGCCTCCTGAGCGGAAAGATGCAGGCGGCGGCGCGCGGCGGGCACATCGGCGCGCTCAATACGGCAGGGCACCTCCAGTCGGGCGCACAACGCTGCGACATATTCAGCATCGGCCTCCGACTCGACGCCGCGAAAGCCGTGATTGAAGTGGGCGGCGACCAGCGTAAGCTTCCATTCCTGGCGCAGCCCGGCCAGGGCGTGCAGCAGGGCCGTCGAGTCCGGTCCGCCCGACACGCCGACCACCACCGTCTGACCCGGCGCAAACAGGCCGTACCGTCCTACCGTCTCGCGCATCCTCGCCACCAATACATCTTGAGAAGACATAATGTAGAATTGGTTCGAATCTCCCCTCTCCTTCTCAAGGAGAGGGACTGGGGGTGAGGTCTGTTCGGGACGAGGGCCTAATTCTTCAACGGTTTGCCGGTGGCGAGTACGTGGCGCATCCGCTCGGCGGTTTTCGGCTCGTGGGCCAGCGCCACAAAGACCTCGCGCTCCAGTTGCAGCAGATAGTCCTCGCTTACCTCCTGCGCGTAGGGCAGATTGCCCCCGCTCAGCACAAACGCCAACTTGTCCATAATCAAGCGGTCGTGCGCGCTGATGGCGCCAGCCCGAAACTGCCAGTGGATTTTCAGCCGCAGCCGCGCCAGGGTCTCCTCGCCTCCTACCCAGATAGTTTCCTTTACGGGCGGCGCATAGCCCGCGTTCGCCAACCCGAGCGCTCTTGCTCTAGCCTCAAACAGCAGGCGGTCGGGGTTGCGGGAAATGCCGTCCGTGGGCCGCAGCAAGCCCCTCTTGCGCGCCTCCTCGGCACTGCTGGAATTTTTCGGAAACGCGATGAGGTCAAACGCTTGCTCCACGCGCGGAAACGGGTCGCCGCTGCCGTCCCAATCGGCCATGGCGCGCGCCAGCATCTCCTTCGTTCCGCCGCCCCCCGGAATCACGCCCACATTGAGTTCCGGCAGTCCCATGTAGAGTTCCGGGGCCGCTTGCAGGGCCGCGCAGTGCAGCGCGCCCTCGCAGCCCGCGCCCAGCGTGTAGCCATGCACCGCCGCCACGACCGGCATCTTCGCATACTTCAAGCCCAGGAAGGCGTACTGCACGTCATGGAGCAGCGCATCCAGCCGGCCCCAATCCTCCGCCGCCATCGTCTCCAGAAACAGGTTCAGGTCGTACCCTGCCGAAAAGTGCGGCCCCTGGTTGCCGATGACCAGCGCGGCGAAGTCCCGTTCCGCCCGTTCGCGCGCCTGATGGACGAAGGCGACCAGCGCCGGGTTGAACGTGTTCATCTTGGTATGGTATTCCAGGCAGGCCACGTCCTCGCCCAGGTCGATCAGGGAGGCGACCTCCGAATCCAGGATCGTTTTGCCTGCCGCCTTCAGGTCGGCCAGGCAGATGTATTCTGGCTCCGAGGGCATCGGCTGGAGCGCGCCCTGCCCAAAGACGCGGTACATGCGCTCCCGGCCGGCGCCGCTGTAGTAGCGCGGGGCGGCGTCGGCGGCCTCGCGTCGGCACGCGATGATCTCGAACGGCCCCATCTCCCAGCCAAAGCCCCAGCGCATCACCCGATCCACGGAGAGCACGTCGGCGGCTATCTCCGGGGCGACCTGCTCCACATAGGCGCTTAAAGAGTCCAGCACGGCGTTTAAGAACTGCCCCCACCGCTCCTGGTTATGCTGGCGCAGGGCCGCAAAACGCTGCGAGAGCGGCAGCCGAGACAGCGCTTCGACCGCCTCTAGCCGGAACTCCTGACGGGGACGATACTGGCGCGTTTGTGGATCGAGTGCCATCAGGGTACTGCCCTGGCGCCAATAAAAGCCCGCGCCGCTCTTCTCGCCCGTCTTGCCTTCCTGCAATAGGTAGTCGAGGATGTCGGGCAGGCGCAGGCGGTCGCGATAGGGGTCCTGCGGCAGCCGCTCGTACTGGTTGCGGGCCACGTCGGCGATGATGTCAAGCCCGACCAGATCGGCCATGCGGAAGGTGGCGCTGCGCGGGCGTCCGATCAGCGGGCCGGTGAGATAGTCCACCTCCTCCACGCTCAGCCCTTGTTCCAGGGCCGTGTGAATGGTATCCAGCAGGTGCGTGATCCAGAGGCGCGTGGAGATAAAGCCGGGCGTGTCCCGGGCAAACACGACGCGATGCCCCAGCACGCGCTCGGCGAAGCGCCGAAAGCCCTCTGTTACCTCCGGGCGGGTTTCGGCCAGCGGAATGACCTCCAGAAGCTTCAGATATCGCGGCGGGTTGAGGAAGTGCGTGCCGAGAAAGCGCGACCGAAACTCCTGGCTCTGCGCGGCGGTCATCTCGCGGAGGCTCAGGCCGCTCGTGTTGCTGCTGAGGATGGTCTCCGGGCCGGCGTGCGCGGCGATCTGGGCCATGACCGCCTGCTTGACCTCCATCTTCTCCACCACCGCTTCTACCACCCAATCGGCGTCGCGCAGGCTCTCCAGATCGTCGGCTATGTTCCCAACGCGGATACGCTCGGCAAACTCTGGCAGGTAGAGCAGCGGCGGGCGGCTCTTGAGTACGCGATCCAGCCCCGCCGCCGCGATCTGATTGCGCGTCTTCTTATCGCTCGGGTCCGGGCCGGGCACATCGAGCAGGCGCACCTGCCAGCCCGCGTTGGCCAGTTGGGCCGCGATCCCGCCGCCCATCGTCCCCGCCCCGATCACGACCGCTTTTCCAGTCACGCTCTTCTCGTTTAACATGTCTCTTGCTCTCACCCATCCTGCGAGCTTAGGAGCGGCTAAAGCCCTCACCCCCTGCCCCCTACTGCCAGGGTCGGGGCTACAATGGTTCGCCCCTCCGCCTTGCGATCCACGCTGCGGGAGAGGGGAGCGGCCTCCACCCGTTCATCCCCTCCCCCAATTCTAGGGGAGGGGAGAACAGAAGCCAGGGCTTGCCTCTGCCTGCGCAGGCAGAGAGTCTAGCCCACAAGGGTGTCGCCAGGTGTCGCTAGGCGGAGGAGCGAGCGAGCGCAGTTGCGACCCTCGCAGTGGCGCGAACCGTTGCAGCGCCGACCCTGGCAGTCGGCGGGCGCTCTGCGCCCCACAGCGGCAGGGTTTAGCCTGCCGGAACGGGGGGGTTAGGTCACGCATTCACATCCACGACGACGCGGCCCCGGATGCGCCCCTGCAAAATCTCCTGGCTGAGATCGAAAACGGCATCGAGCGGCACAACCTGCATCATGCGCTCTAAGGTCTCTGCCGGAAGGGCGCGCGCCAGCCGCTCCCAGGCTTCCCGCCGCCGTTCCTGCGGGCACTGCCCCGACTCGATCCCGATGAGGCTCACCCCACGCAGGATGAAGGGAAAGACGGTGGTGTGCAGGGCGCTGCCTCCAGCCACCCCGCACGCCGCCACGCAGCCGCCGTAGCCCATCGTTCGCAGCAGCCCCGCCAGCGTGTCGCCGCCGACCGTATCCACCGCGCCTCCCCAGCGCGCCGACTCCAGCGGCTTCTCCGAGGGCGCGGAGAGCACGCTGCGATCCAGAATATCCTGAGCGCCCAGGGATCGCAGGTACGCATGCGCGGCCTGCCGCCCCGTCGAGGCGACCACACGGTAGCCATAGCGCGCCAGCAGCGCTACGGCCACGCTGCCCACGCCTCCCGCCGCGCCCGTCACCACGACCTCGCCGCCCTCTGGCCGGACGCCGTGCGCTTCCAGTGCCATGATGCACAGCATCGCCGTCAGCCCCGCCGTGCCCAGCGCCATCGCGTGCTTCAGGCTCAGCCCTTCCGGCAGCGGCAGCAGCCAGTCGGCCTGGACGCGCGCCTTCTGCGCATAGCCGCCCCAGTGCTGCTCGCCAAGGCCCCAGCCAGTGAGAATAACTTGATCGCCCGGCTGAAAGCGCGGCGAGTCCGACCGCTCCACCGTCCCGGCCAGATCGATTCCCGGCACCATCGGATAGCGGCGGATCACCTTGCCCTGCCCCGTAACGGCAAGCCCATCCTTGTAGTTGAGGCTGGAGTAGGCCACGGAAACCAGCACGTCGCCCTCCGGCAGCGCGGCCAGCGGCATCTCCTGCAGAGATGCCTGCGTCTGGCCGTCCGCCTTATCCACGACGATAGCCCTGAAGACGTCGCTAGCCATATTAAGAGTTCCTAACGAAACTTGGCTGTAGGGCTTCTACCCTCACCCCGGCCCTCTCCCTGCTAGGGAGAAGGAGAACGGGTTTGTTAGACGCTCTAAGCCCTCAGTCGCGCGCCTCCATCGGCACCACCTGGAGGCCGCGCGGCCCGTTGTACTCGCTGTGCGGCCGGATGATGCGGTTGTTGTCCAACTGCTCGATGATGTGGGCGCACCAGCCGGTGATCCGGCTCATCACGAAGATGGGCGTGTAGAGCGGGATGGGAATATCCATCAGATAGTAGGCGCTGGCGACCGGGAAATCCACGTTGGGATAGAGTCCTTTGGCGTGGAGCATCTCGTCCTCGATAATCTGGGACATCTCCTGCCAGCGCGTGTTGCCCACGTATTTTCCAAGCTCCATGACGTACTGCTTGACGATCTTGGCCCGCTCGTCGCCCTTCTTATACTCCCGATGCCCGAAGCCCATGATCTTCTGCTTCTGCGCCAGGGCGTTCCGCACCCACTCGGCGGCTTTCGACGGCTCGCCGATTTCCAGGAGCATCTCCATCGCCGCCTCGTTGGCCCCGCCGTGCAACGGCCCCTTCAGCGTTCCAATGGCGGAAACGACGCCGGAGTAGAGGTCGGAGAGCGTGGAGACGGTGACGCGTGCAGCGAAGGTGGAGGCGTTGAAGCCGTGCTCGGCGTAGAGGATCTGGGTAACGTTGAAGACGTGGCCGAATAGATCGTTGGGCGGCTTGCCCGTCAGCATGTAGAAGAAGTTGGCGTTGTGACACAGCGAGGGATCGGGCGCGATGGGCGGCAGGCCCTGGGTGATCCGATAGCCATTAACCACCAGCGTTGGGATGCGGGCCAGGAGGCGCATCGCCTTGTTCTGGTTGGCCTCATGCGTGTTTTGCGTGTAGTCCGGGTCGAACATCGAAAGGACGGCCACCGCCGCCTTGAGGGTATCCATCGGGTGCGCGTCGGAGGGCAGGCGCCGATAGAGATCGTAGATGCCCTCCGGCAC
Source organism: Chthonomonadaceae bacterium (assembly GCA_035650735.1). Taxonomy (GTDB): domain Bacteria; phylum Armatimonadota; class Chthonomonadetes; order Chthonomonadales; family Chthonomonadaceae; genus DASRGL01. Next base: position 43,667 of record DASRGZ010000123.1, on the reverse strand, counting down.
GGCGCGCTCGGTGGCCAGACGCTGCCGGAAGGCATCGTACTCCTGCCGGTTGGGCAGTTTGCCGAACAGCAGCAGGTAGGCAACCTCCTCAAAGGTGCAGTGCTCCACAAGGTCGTGGATGTCGTAGCCGCGATAGATCAGCATGTTGCGCTCGGCGTTGACCTCCGAGATGGCCGAAATCCCGGCGGTCACGCCTTCCAGCCCCGGACTGTAGGTAGTAGTCATCATCGTCTTCTCCGCACGGGGAGGACGCTCTCACGGAGCATCCTCCTCCGCGATCTCCCTATCGAACCGTTCGTAATCTGCGTAGCGGATCAGCTCATAGAGCTCCTGCCGCGTCTGCATCTTCTCCAGAAATCCGACCTGCGTCCCCGTCCGCCTTAATTCCTCATACGCCTCGCGCGCCGCCTTCATCATCACGCGAAACGCCGTCATGGGAAAAATCACCATCGCGTAGCCGAGCCGGGCAAACTCCTCCACGCCCAGATAGGGCGTCTTGCCGAATTCGGTCATGTTGGCAAGCAGCAGCGCGCGGACTTGGGCGGCAAACGCGGCAAACTCGTCGGCGCTTTGCAGCGACTCGGGGAAAATGGCGTCCGCGCCCGCGTCGAGGTAGCGCTTGGCGCGGTCAATGGCGTCCTGTAGGCCGTGAACGCTGCGGGCGTCGGTGCGGGCGATGAGGAAGAAATCGGGGTCGGAGCGGGCGCGCACGGCGGCGCGGATCTTTCTAGCCATCTCGCCGGGCGGGATGACCTGCTTGCCCTCCAGATGGCCGCAGCGCTTGGGCGCGACCTGATCTTCCAGGTGCAGGCCAGCCAGTCCGGCGTGCTCAAGCTCTTCGACCGTGCGCGCCACGTTGAGAATTTCGCCATAGCCGGTATCGGCGTCGGCGATCACGGGCAGAGAGACGGCGCGGGCGACGTAGCGGGCCTGCTGGGCCATCTCGGTCAGGGTCAGCAGGGCGATGTCGGGATACCCGGTCAGGCTGTTGGTCACGCCGGCCCCGCTCAGATAGAGCGCCTCGAAGCCGGCCTGCTGCGCCAACTGCGCCGTGATCGCGTTGAAGACGCCGGGCAGCACGAGCGTCCCCTGTTTCAAACGCTCCCGCAGCGCGGCGCCCGTCGATCGCATTGCCATGCACTCACCTCAAAAACAGACCTGATACACTCTCGGCGCGGAGGGCGGATGTCAATCCATCGAACGGATAAGGGCGTGCCTCCGTCACGCCAAATCACTGCAACTCGGCGGCCTCCTTCGCCCCGAGGCTGCGTAACCAAGTCACCAATGCCTCGTTGCCGCTCTCCTGGGCCGCCTGTAGCGCCGTTTGGCCTCCATGCACGATGCGGTTCAGGTCCGCGCCCTGCTCAAGAAGATACCGCGCCGTCTCCTGTTGCCCACCCCGACAAGCGTGCCAAAAGGCGTTGGTAATCTCGTCCACCGAGGGCGCAGGGTGAGCCGCGCACTCCGCCTCGACACGGTCTAAGAGGCCCAATGCCGCCGCCTGCCACAGCGTCGTCCGCGCGCCGCGCTCAAGCAACCGCCGTGCGGCTTTCCATTGGGCGAACACCACGGCATCCGACATCGGAGTACCATTGGTGAAAACCGCGCCCGGCGCCTCGATGTCCGCCCCAGCGTCGAGCAGGGCATCAATCGCCTCCACGTCATTGCTGCTTGCCGCCCAATGGAGGGGCGTTTCGCTGGGCGGATCGCTCATGGGCGGATTGACCTCCGCTCCAGCCTCGATCAGCGCGGCGATAGTCGCAGCAACGTTGGGAAAGTGTCCCGGCCAGTCGGTCGCGATGTGAAGAAGAGAGCGCTCGCCTCCGTTGGCGGCAACGATTCTCGCCGTCGCCAGGCCGGGATTTTCAACGAGCAGACGCTTCAGCCCTTCGACATCACCGTGATGGATGGCCGCGATGACCGCGGTCGCGAGAGGAGCATCGAACGCAAGGTTTAGCATCATGTCCTTTCCCTTCGAGCCGCCGATCTCATTGCTAGGACTTGTTCAAAATCCAAGCGCATTGCTCCTGGCCTCTCACACTCTATCCGAATGGCCCCCATGGTATTACGGTACGGCCAAAAGCTGGAGCAGCGCCCTAATGTCGGCCTGCTGCTCCAGATTCCAACAGCGGTCCAGGATCTCGCCGATCTTCGCCTCGGGCAGCAGCGGCTCGGCCAGCGTTTTGAACTTAAGCTCGACCTCCTGATCGGTCATCGGGTTGCGGGCGTGACCGCGTGGAAACGTAACCTCCTGCTCCAGCGTCTCGCCGCTTCGGGTGTGAATGCGCACCCGGTTGGGAATGCCCTCAGGATACCGGCGGTTCAACTCCTCATCCGCCCGAACCTCGATCTTCTGGATCAGGGAGAGCAGCCGCGCGTCGCGCAGGTGCGCCTCATCAAAGGAGTTGAGCGTCACGCGGCCATCCATCAGCGCCACGGCCACGCAGTAGGGCAGGCTATGATCGGCAGTTTCGCGCGTGGTCGGATGCCACTTCTCCGGCTCGCTGCCGATGATCTCGACGGCTGCGTTGAAGGTTTCGACTGTAATCCGCTCGATCTCATCCACGCTGCCAAGCTGCGGGCGCAGCGCCAGCGCCGCGTCAATGGCGCTCTGCGAATGGTACTCGGCGGGATAGAACTTGATGTAGGTCTGGTTGATCATGAAGGGCGTATCCTGGCCGCCCAGCGTCTCCAGCGTGAACGGCCCGGAGACCTGCTTCCAGAACCCCATTTCGCCCTCAAACACCTCCGAGGGACCGGTCAGGCCGTATTTTGCCAGCAGCGCGGCGAACACGCCGTTGCGGCTGGCATTGGCGAACGCGCAGCCCTTCCAGTGCGAGAGCATCCCCACGCGCGTCTGCCGCATGGCGTTGTTGGGAACGCCAGCCAATCCCTGCGCGTGTGTTAGCTGCTCTTCCGTCAGCCCCAGCAGCTTGCCCGCCGCCAGCGCCGTGGAGAAGGAGCCGTAGGTGACGTGATCCCAGCCGCGGGCGCGCAGGCTGGCGGCGTCGCAGAGGCGGCACTGAATCTCATAGGCGAGGACGGTCGCGGTGACGATCTCTTTGCCGCAGGCCCGCTGTGGCTCGGCGACCGCCAGCACGGCGGCAAGATTATCGCTGGGATGCGCTGGCTCTTTCGAGAGGTAGGTATCGTTATAATCCAGATAGCGGAATAGCACGCCGTTGGCAAACGCCGCCATCTCCGGGGAAGTCTGCTGCTCCGTGCCGATCACCGTCGCCGGAAACGTGCTGGAGACGGTCGCCGCCAGCTTGCGCGCGATGGCCGCCGGCTCGCTAGTATAGGCCCCCATTGCGCACCCCAGCGTATCCAGCAGGCGCCGCTTGGCCTCATGCACGGCTTCCGGCGGCAGGTCCTCAAATTGCAATCCCGCCGCATACGCGCTCAAACGCTCCGCCAGACTCCCGCTCGCCATGTACTCCTCCGCCCTAACCCGCAGGCTGCTTCTACTCTACGGTTATACTGCCCGTGTTGCCGGCCTCAGGATATACGCCGCTCAAATCCCTTGTAGCGCGTGCCTTGATGGGTAAGCTCTCCGGCATCCCCTTCCGCCAGGAGGCCATACTCCTGCCCGGCAACCCTAAACTCTTGTCGCGGTCCACCGTTAAACTCGAAGGTGACATAATACGAAGTCGAAGTGCTGCTGCCGGTCTGATTTATTCCGGCAATAGCCACTGACGTTGGTGCGCTTGGCAACCACACGCGCCTGGACGGTTTCCACAGGCTTCTGGTTATTGGAGGCCCATTCCCCAATCCCCTTGACGGGTAGTGTACCCATAGAGAGTTGATACTTCGTCGCCGATGACCTTATCAACTCTGTAGAGGGACACTACCCCTTGACGAGCACGGTAAGGAAAGTCCCGATGATAAGCAGGAAAACGATCGCGAAGAAAATCCAGAATAAGGAGAACATGCCATCCATCACCTGCCTCTCTCGGCTGTGTCCGCTCTCATCCGACCGGCCTGGCGTTGTGCCTTCCCTTTGGTTGACTTGTCTCTGGAGCGGATGGTTTCAGGCGTGCCTCCTGCCATCCCCATAGGTCAGCCAGGCAGGACCTACCAATAAGCCCCAACCAGCAGGAGCACAAGCAGACCAACCGAGCGTCTGTGGTGCATGGACGGGGGATTAGGTACTCGCGATCTGCTCGATCTGGCGCGTCTTTTCGGCGATAGCGCGCAGGAACTCTGCCGCCTCGATCCCCTGGATGAGCCGATGATCAAAGGTAAGGGCAAGGTTGGTTATCAATTCGCCGTTCTGCTCATAGGGCGAGCCGATGAAGAGCACCGCCGCCGCCGGAGCTACCAGCACCGGAACGGCATCCACGATCTCATACGGCCCCATGTAGGTCAGCAGGAGCTGCGTGTTCTGGCGGGCCTGGTCCTCCCCCTCCCGCGCCCGCTGGATGTTGGCCTGCGCAGCCTGGATAAAGGCCGGGAAATCGAGCGTGTCCGCCTCCTGGACGACGGCGGTGTTAAGCTCGCCCTCCGGCACGGCCACGGCAATACCGATGTTGACGTGGCGGTACTCCCGAATTGTGGTATCCCCGATCAGCGCGGAGCGGAACTTGGGATGCTCTTTGACCGCCTGAACCACACAGTAGGCGAAGCACTGGAAGGAGGAAGGCTGCAACGGCCCGCCCTGCGCGCGGATGCCCTCGGCAAAGCGGCGGATGCGTCCCCACTCCACCGAGCGCCTGGCTGTGGCTGGCACCACGATCTGCATACTGCGCCGCAACCGATAGATGAAGGTGCGGTGGTGCTGGGATAGCGCGTGCTCGACGTAGGGCTTGGCTTCTGCCTCGGCGCCCTCGGCCCGGGCGCGCGCTTCCGCTTCACCTTTTGCTTTCAGGTAGGCATCCACATCCGCAGGCAGCAGCTTGCCGGTCGGAGCAGGGATACGGCGCATCTCCTCTTCGGAGAGGCCCTTCTCGCGGCAGTAGGCCCGCGTGCGCGGCGGGATAACCGTCTCGCTGCGCGCCGCCGGCTCCTCCGGCAGCGTCTCCGCCGTTACCGCCGCCGTCGCCGAGGGGGCCGACGTGGCGAGGGCTTCGACATCTTCGGTCTCCATGCGCGCTACCGGCGCGCCGATAGCCAGCACTGCGCCCTCCTCGGCCAGCCACTCCTTGAGTACTCCCTCATACGGCGACTCCACCTCCATCACGGCCTTGTCGGTCTCCATGCTATAGAGCGGCTCATCGCGCTTAACATGATCGCCCGGCTTCTTATGGAATCCGAGCAGGATGACCTCCTGCAACCCCTCGCCCATCTGCGGTATAGGAATATCCACAATTGCCATTGTGCTCACTCCGGTGTGATTCGGGGAGGTTTCGTACCCTCTCTTGGGGCTATGTTAGGCGGCGTTGCGCGCATTTCCTTGTTTACTTCTACGCCGAAACGGCCCGATAGTCACCCTATCAGGGGAACAATTGTGCAGTCGCAGCAGTCAAGCGGGGCACAGGCCGCTTCCCGGACAAGGAAATCTCGCGCTGCGGCGCGAATAGGGCGATGAAGCACTCCCGCCTTTCAGGAGAGAGCCATGCGGATTCTGGTTCCCATCAAGCGCGTTCCCGACCCTTACGGGCGCGTGCGTCTGACCCCGGATGGTCAGGTAGATACCAGCGATATAACCTGGGTCATCAACCCGTTTGATGAGATCGCGCTGGAAGAGGCGGTGCGCCTGCGGGAGCGGGGCATCGAGGCGCAGATCGTGGCGGTCGGCATCGGCAGTGCGGCCTGGGAAGAGCAACTGCGCGCCGCGCTGGCCATGGGCGCCGACCGCGCCCTTCTCGTCCTGTATGAAGCGCCTGCCGATCCGGGCGTCATCAGTCACCTTCTGGCCGCCGTCTGCCGCCGCGAAAGCCCGGACCTGGTGCTGATGGGCAAGCAGGCCATTGACGACGACTGCAATCAGGTCGGCCAGCGGCTCGCCGCGCTGCTGGGATGGCCCCAGGCGACCTTTGCCTCCGCCGTCGAGATTTCCGCCGATGGAGCCCACGCCCGCGTGACCCGTGAGGTGGATGCCGGGCGTGAGACGCTGGAGGTGGCGCTTCCCGCCGTGATCACCGCCGACCTGCGCCTGAATCAGCCCCGCTACGTCGCCCTGCCGGCCATCATTAAGGCCCGCGCCAAGCCGCTGGAGCGCCTTCCCGCGTCCGAGCTAGGCCCTTGCCCGCCCGCCCGCGTCCACGTCCTGAAGCTGGAGACGCCGCCGCCGCGCAAGCCGGGCCGCAAAGTCCACAGCGTAGACGAGCTGATCGCTGCTCTCCGCGACGAAGCCAGGGTCATCTAATCCACAGATTACACAGATTGACACAGATTAAGTAAAAAAACCTAGACACGGATAGGACGGATCGGACGGATACCACGGATTCCAGGCCCTTATCCGTTGCATCCATGGCATCCGTCTAACCCGTGTTCTTCTTGGGTTTTAATCTGTGCTAATCGGTGTCATCGGTGGATCGGGAAGGATAGAGGGAATGAGCAGATTGCTGGTACTGGCAGAAACCGATGGGGCGCAGGTGCTCCCCGGCACGCTGCCGACAATCACGTTCGCGCAGGCGCTCCTCCGGGAGACGGGGGGGCGTTTTGATATCCTGCTTGCCGGCGGGCCGGAGATAACCGACGCTACGGAGGCGTGGCGCGGCTACGGCGCCGAGCGCCTGCTGGTGGTCGCCGCGCCGGAGCTGGCGCACCCTACCGCCGACCGTATTGCCGCCGTCTGCGCGCAGGTGATGCGCCAGAGCGGCGCGGACTCGCTGGCCGGTCCCGCCTCCTCGTTCGGGAGGGACGTTCTGCCGCGTGTTGCCGGATTGCTCGATCTGCCGATGCTCTCCGACGTGCTCCATGTGGAGAAGAGCGGCGACCGCCTGGCTTTCCGCCGCCCGATGTATGCGGGCAACATTATCGCCACCGTTGAGATAGAGGACGATCAGGGCGTCTTTAGCGTGCGCGGCACGGCCTTCGGCAAGCCAGAAACGGCGGAGAGCGAAAGCGCCGTAGAGAAGTTAAGCGTGGATGCGGCCTCGCTGCCGCAGGGCACGACCTGGATCGGCCTGGAAACCGGAGAACAGAAGCGGCCAGAGCTGACGACGGCGCGCGTGGTCGTCTCCGGCGGTCGGCCCCTGCGCGATGCGGAGACCTTCGAGCGGCTGATCGGGGGGCTGGCCGATAAGCTGGGCGGCGCGGTGGGCGCGACCCGCGCGGCGGTGGATAGCGGCATCGCGCCCAACGAATTGCAGGTCGGTCAGACCGGCAAGGTCGTCGCGCCGGAGCTTTATATTGCGGCGGGCATCTCCGGCAGCATCCAGCATCTTGCCGGCATGAAGGACTCGAAGGTCATCGTGGCGATCAACACCGACCCGGACGCGCCCATCTTTGAGGTGGCAGACTACGGCCTCGTTGCCGATCTTCACCAGGCTATCCCGGAAATGCTGGACAAACTTTAAGCCGCCCCTAGCTCCCTCTTGGAGCGGAGGCTTCGTGCTCCATGCCAACACGAACCATCTTCTTTCATATCTCGGCGCTGGAGCAGGGAATCTTTTACCTGCTGGCGCTGGCCGCCGTGCTCGTCTGCGGTTACGGCTTCTTCCGGCGTGTCCGGCTCTGGCGGCAGGGCCGCCCTGTTGCGCCGCGCTCGGACTGGCCGTCGCGCTGGAAGACCCTGTTCGCCCAGATGTTCGCGCACCGCCGCACGCGCCGCCGCCCTTATGCCGGGAGGATGCATATGCTCCTCTTCTTCGGCATGCTGGCGCTGTTTATCGGCACCAACATCGTCGCCGTCGAGCACTACGGCGCGTTTGTCCTCGGCGACCACTGGCTCTATCGCGGCTGGTTCTACCTGGCGTGCAAGGTCACGCTGGACCTGTTCGGACTCGGCCTGGTTATCGGCACCGTGATGGCGCTGGCGCGGCGGTTGGGGCCGCACACGCCCAGCCTGGGCAATGAGCCGAAAGACATCGCCTTCCTGTCGCTGCTGCTTGCCGCCACGTTGACCGGCTTCCTGCTGGAAGGGGCCGGCATCGCCGCCGATCCGCGCCGCGCGCCTTACGCCGCCTTTTCTCCCATCGGCATGTGGTTCGCCCTGGCCCTGCGCGGCATCACGCCGGCAGGGTATGCCCTGATCTGGTGGATTCATGCTCCGCTCGTTCTCGGCGTGATCGCCGCCCTGCCCTATGGACGGTGGCTGCATCTGTTCGTCGCGCCGCTCAGCATCGCCCTACAGCCGAAGCGCCCGATGGGCGCGCTGGAGCCGGTGCCGATGGAAGAGGTGGAAAAGACGGGACGGATCGGCCTGGGCGAGACCGCCGACCTGAACCGCTGGCAGCTTCTCAGCCTGGATGCCTGTATGGAGTGCGGGCGTTGTACCGATGCCTGCCCGGCGCACGCGGTCGGCAAGGAACTTAACCCCAAGCAGGTCGTGCTCGATCTGCGGCGCGTGATGACGCAGGCGGCTTCTCTCTCCGGCGTGCCCGGCTCCGAGGGAGCGGACGGTAAGGCGGAGGAGAGGCCGGTCACCTCCACCGATGTCATCTCCGACGAGTCCCTGTGGGCCTGCACCAACTGCCATGCCTGCGTGCGCGAGTGCCCCGTCTTCATCCGGCACGTGGATATTCTGGACGGCATCCGCCGTTACCGCGTTGCCGAGGGACGCCTGGGTGGCACGGCGGCCACCATGCTGCGGCAGTTGGGAACCCGCGAAAATCCCTGGGGCCTGTCCAATGCGCAGCGCCTGGACTGGGCGCAGGGATTGGATATTCCGCAGGCTGCGCCGGAGGATAATCGGGAGGTGCTGCTGTGGGTGGGATGCGCCAGCGCCTTCGAGCCGCGCGCTCAGAAGACCGTGCGCGCCTTGGCCCAACTGCTGCAACGGGCGGGCGTGCGCTTCGCCGTGCTCGGCCCGAAGGAGCGCTGCACCGGCGACCCGGCCCGCCGCACCGGCGACGAGTTCCTATTTCAGCAGTTGGCCGAGGCCAACATCGCCACCCTCAATAGCGTCCACGCCAAAACCATCGTCGCCTCCTGCCCGCACTGCTTCCATACGATAAAGAACGAGTATCCGCAGTTTGGCGGGCAATATGAAGTGCTGCACCACACGCAGTACCTCGCGCGGCTGGTCGCCGAGGGCCGTCTCAATCTGCCGCCAGGATTTGCCGAAACGCTCACCTATCACGACCCCTGCTTCCTGGCCCGCGTCAACGGGGAGACGCAGGCGCCCCGCCAACTGCTCAACGGCGCGCTGACCATCCCGCTCAAGGAGGTGGAGCGGCGCGAGAGCCGCACCTTCTGCTGCGGCGCGGGCGGCGGGCGCATGTGGATGGAGGAGCCGCCCAACCAACGCCCCGGCGTCAACCGTGCTAAGGAGCTTCTCGCCACCGGCGCGCAGGCCGTCGCGGTCGGCTGCCCGTTCTGCAAGGTGATGGTCGGCGACAGCATCGCGCAGGCTGCCGGAGAGACGGCCCTGCCGGTGCTGGATGTGGCGGAAGTCCTGCTGGCCGCCATGGCGGAGCCTGGGCCGCAAACGGCGGCTCTGCCGGAGGCTGCCGCACGCTTGCAGCCCTCACCCTCTAGTTCCCTCTCCCAAGAACAGGAGAGGGGATGACCTAACCCCCCGGCCCCCTTCCCTGTCGCGAAGCGACGTATTAGGGAAGGGGGCCGGGGGGTTAGGTCAAAAAGGGCCGGAGGTTAAGTAACATGGAGGACCTTCCTGCGCCCATCGGCGGTGCATTCCTGATTGAAGAGGCCGCTCCTGAGCAGGTCTTTATCCCGGAAGCGCTCCCGGCGGAAGCGCGGCTGATGGCCAAAACCATGGAGGAGTTTCTGCGCAAGGAGGTGCTGCCAGCGCATAACCTCCTGGAGTCCAAAGAGCCGGGCTTGATGCCGGCCCTAATGCGCAAGGCCGGCGACCTGGGCCTGCTCGCGGGCGGCGTCCCGGAACGCTACGGCGGTCTGGCCCTGCCCAAAACGGCCCTCGCGCTGCTGGCCGAAAAAGCCGCGCTCGACCTCTCCTTTGCCATCTCCATCGGCGTCCACTCCGGGGTAGCCTTGCTCCCATTGCTCTACTTCGGCACGCCGGAGCAGAAGGAGAAGTATCTTCCTCGGCTGGCCAGTGGGGAGCACATCGCTGCCTTCGCCTTGAGCGAGGCCAATAGCGGCTCCGACGCCCTCGGCGCGCAAACCAGAGCCGCCTTGACGCCGGACGGCAAGACCTACCGGCTCAACGGTGCGAAGATGTGGACGACCAACGGCGGTTTCGCCGATCTCTTCACGGTCTTTGTCAAAGTCAACGGCGAGCAGTTTACCGCGTTTTTAGTGGCGCGCGACACGCCGGGCCTCTCTGTAGCGGGTGAGGAGCACAAGATGGGCCTGCACGGCTCCTCTACCTGCCGCGTTCTCCTTCAGGATGCGCCCGTGCCGATGGAAAATGTCCTCGGCGAGGTGGGCAAGGGGCACCGTCCTGCGCTCTACGCGCTCAACGCCGGACGGTTCAACATCGGCGCGACCGCGCTCGGCGCCGCCAAAGAGAGCCTGCGCCTGGCGGCGCAGTACGCCAAACAGCGCGTGCAGTTCGGTCAGCCGATCTCCCATTTTGGCCTGATCCGGCAGAAGCTGGCGGAGATGGCCCTGCGCATCTTCCTGCTGGAAAGCATGATCTACCGCATCGCCGGTTACTGGGATGCGATGGTGGGGCGGAGCGAGGAAGCGGAGAGGCTGCGCGCCGCGTCTGAGGAGTACGCTATCGAGTGCGCCCTGGTCAAGTTTTTCGGCACGGAAGTTCTCGATTACGTGGTGGATGAGGCCCTCCAGATACACGGCGGATTCGGCTATAGCGAGGAGTTCCCGATAGCGCCACTCTACCGGGATGCCCGCGTCTTTCGCATCTTTGAGGGCACCAACGAGATCAACCGCCTGACCGTTGTGGATCAACTGCTGCGGCGGGCGCGGCAGGGTCGTCTTGCGCTCCTCCCGGCAGCAGCGCAGGCACAGGAAACCATGCCTTCCGCGTCCGTAGAGGCATCCGATGATCCGCAGGAAACGATGGGCGCGTGGGTTCGGCAGATGCGCGCGGCGATTCTCTATGTACTGGGAGCGGCCTGGGAAACTCTAGGCGAGCGCCTGGCCGAGCGGCAGGAGATCGCCGCCGCCCTCGCTGACATGATGGCCGCCCTGCTTGCTCTGGAGAGCGCCTGGCTGCGCTGCCGACGGCTGCACAGCCCCTCCCTTTCCATCGCCCTGGCCTCCGTTCAGGTCTATGGCAGCAGCGCCTGCGCGCAGACAAAGGAACGGGCACGCGCCCTCCTCGCCACCCTCGGCACGGGAAAGGCGCTGGAGGCGCGTCTCCACTCCCTGGACCGCCTGCTGAACCCGCCGCTACTGGATACTCTCGCCCTACAGCAGCAGATCGGCGCGGCGGTCGTGGAGCGTGAGGGCTATCCCTGTTAGATCGCGCTCTGCCAAGGGACCGGGCACTGAAAGTACCCGGCTCTAGGGCCTAACGGCCAAGCGTCCTGGCGGACGCCCAGCCAAGCCAGGTGTTCCGTCCGAAGGACGGTTGGCGGCGCAGCCGCCCTCTAGCCGGGTATTTTCAATGCCCGGCTGGAAGGGCTCCGGACACAAAAATCCCCTGCTCGCCCTCAGGGAAAGCAGGGGTAGGGATAGGCGCTTCCTGCGCTCGCAGATCGCGCATTAGACGTCGGACTTATAGCCAAGCGCAGCCAGCAGATCCTTGCGGGTCTTATCGCTATAAGGCTCCAGCCGCTCCTTGATCACCCACTCATTAAATTCGGCCTGCGGAATCGACTCTGGTTCACCGCTGGCGGCTTGCTCCTGCCGGATCGCCAACAAAGCCTGGTGCACTTGCTCTGCAATGACCTCCAGAATCTGCTCGGTCGTGGTGTCGTCGAGCACAGGAATTTGCAGAGCGATCATCAATATAGGAATATCCGGTCTCATTAGGCTTCTCCTTAAACCGGGAACGCTCATGCATTAGAACTATCCGGTACTATATTATCCCGCATCAGACCTCCAAAATCAAGTAAAAGACAACCGCAGCCACCATAATGTTCCCGCAGACGCCGCAAAGCGCCCCGCCAAATCTGCAAGCCTGCCTCCCTCCTTACTAGATGCAAAGGGTATACTATTAAGACAAGAATGCCGCGTCCGGGTAATGAAGCATTCGGCGCCGCCTGCGGCGTCACACCTCTATTATAATGATGGGCCCTCCGTAAAAGTTCCCGCCCGCAATCCAGCGATGCCATGCTCATGAGGAAATTGGGAATGCCAACGCGAGCTCTCTCTGCTACTCCTTATCAGTTCCTGCCTGCTGGCGGGCACGCTGCTGCCGGGTTCACCCCAGGCCGCAAACCCGGCCCCCGCCCCCAGGGTGGACTTCAACCGGAACATCCTGCCTCTGCTCAAAGCCTCCTGCTTTCAGTGTCACGGGCCAGCGCGTCAGGAGGCCGGGCTGCGGCTGGATACGCGCGCCGCGCTCCTGAAGGGCGGCATCAGCGGGCCGGCGGTGATACCGGGCAAGAGCCAGCAGAGCCGGCTGGTGCAGCGCCTGCGCGGTTTGGGCGGCAAGGCGCGCATGCCCCTCGGCTTTGCGCCCATAAGCCAGGAACAGATCGCTCAGATAAGCGCCTGGATCGATCAGGGCGCGGTCTGGCCGGAGAAGCCGGGAGCGGGCGCAAGGCACTGGGCTTACCTCAAGCCCATTCGTCGCACGCCGCCAAAAGTCAAGCTCAAGGCGTGGGTGCGTAACCCTATTGACAACTTTGTTCTCGCCCGGCTGGAAAAGGAGCGGCTGCGCCCCTCCCCGGAGGCACCGAAGGAGGCGCTTCTCCGTCGCGTCTCCCTGGACCTGACCCGCCTGCCGCCGACGCCCCAAGAGATCGATTCCTTCCTGACCGACAGGAGCCCCAACGCCTACGAGAAGGTCGTGGATCGGCTGCTGGCCTCGCCGCATTTTGGCGAACGCTGGGCGCGCGTCTGGCTGGATCTGGCCCGCTATGCCGATACGCACGGCTACGAGAAGGACGCCCGCCGCTCCATCTGGCTCTACCGGGATTGGGTCATCTGGGGCGGCGAGTTTGGCCGCACGCCCATGAACGAGGAGCGGGACGGCTCGAAGTTCCTGGGACGCGACCATCATCCCCATGCGTTCAGCGTGTGGCAGGCCGGGGGCGGCATCAAGGGCGGCACGGTCGTCGGCAGCACGGACGAACTGGGCTACAACGTAGCCGAAGACCCGGTGCATGTCCATGACCTGCACGCCACTTTGCTCTACCTGATGGGCCTGGACCACACCCGCCTGACCTACAAATACCAGGGCCGCCAGTTCCGCCTGACCGACGTCTCCGGCCAGGTCATCCACAAGATGCTGGCCTAGCCGCCGATCACCGCATCGGCCCCGGCCCGCGATAGTCCCGCCCAAACGGCAGCCCCGCAGGCTCGTCAAAGGGACGGAAGGGCACAAGAGCCGCAATCTCGTCCAGGCGCGCAAGAAGTTTCGGCGGCAAGGGACCCTTCTCCGCGGCGGCGACATTCTCCTCGACCTCGGCGCGAGAGCGCGCGCCCATCAGCACGCAGGAGATGTCGGGATGGGAAAGGACGAAACGCAGCGCCATCTCCGGCAGGGACATGGAGGCTTCATCCAGCAGCGCATAGAGCGCCCGGAATTGGGCGCGTCGGGGCGCGCTCAGCCAGGGAGCGCCGCTCTGCACCTCGGCATCATAACGGCGGGCCAGCGCGCCCTGCTGTAAAGGCGAGCCGATGACGATGCCCATCTTCTGCTCCCTGGCTGCCGGAAGCACCTCGTGCTCGGCCTCGCGCCAGAGCAGGCTATAATTGAACGCGGTCAGTACCACGTCGAACTGCCCGGTACGGATAATGCGCGCCAGATTGTAGGCGGTCGTGCCTCCCAGGCCGGTAAAGCCGATCATGCCCTCGCGCTTCCAATCGTCGAGCAGCTCACAGACGGGGCCATAAAACCGCTCCGGGTCGATCCACCAATCGTATTGCCCCGGACGGTCGGGCTCATGGATGAAAAGAATATCTATATAGTCGCGCTTCAGCAGCCGCAGGCTCTCCTCCACAGACTGGCGCAGGCAGGACTTATCCTGCGGCAGGAAAGGCTGGGGCCGCCCGCCAAGCTTGGTGGAAAGGATGACCGGCGTGGAGACCTCCTCCAGTATCCGCCCTAGCGTCTCCTCGCTGTTGGCATAGCCGGGCGCGGTATCAATATAGTTGACCCCAAGCTCTAGCGCGCGCAGGACGGCCTCTCGGCTCTGCTCAAACGCGCCGCCATAGCTGGAGACAAACAGGCCGCCCAGCGCCAGCTCGCTGACTTGCAGCCCGGTTTTGCCTAAAGTCCGTGTCTTCATCGCTTGCTCCTTTAGCGGCGAGGCATACAAGCTAACTCCCAGGGATGAGGTGTGATACTATGGCAGCAGATCGCCCAACACAGAGGCAACGACGCACAGAACCGACGTTAGAGAAATCCGACTTGCTCTGGAGCCAGATCGGGCCTTTTTTCGAGACGCCGGAGACGTTCCGGGGCGACCTGGGAACCTATCGCTCGGTGATGCAATTTCAAGATGGCCGCCTGGTGAGAACCGCCGCCGACTGGCAAGAGCGTCGGAGGGAAATCCTCACCGGCTGGCATGAAGTCCTGAGACCCTGGCCTCCTCTAATCGCGAAACCCGGCCTCCGCTTTCTGGAAAAGGAGCGCACAGAGAATTTTACGCGCCACAAGGTAGAGATCGAGGTCGCGCCGGGGCGCAGCACGACCGGATATCTGCTCCTCCCGGAGGGGAACGGCCCTTTTCCTGCGGTGCTGGATGTCTTTTACTATCCCGAGGATGGCGCGGGCCTCACCCCCGAGAAGAGGCTACAGCATGACTTCGGCTACCAGATGGCGCGTCGCGGGTTTGTGGCGCTCTGCATCGGCCAGCAGCCCGGGTTAGAGGGTTCCCCGATCTATTACCCAAATTGGGAACGGGCGCAGCTTCAGCCGCTTTCCTACCTGGCCTATGTGGCCGCTAACTGCTACAATCTGCTTGCCAGCCTCCCCGACGTGGACCCGGAGCGCGTGGGCGTGGTCGGCCACTCTTATGGGGGGAAGTGGGCCCTGTTTGCCGCCTGCCTCTACGAGCCGTTCGCGTGCGTGGCGGTATCCGATCCGGGCATCGTCTTTGATGAGAGCCGGCCTAACGTCAACTATTGGGAGCCCTGGTACCTCGGCTATGAGCCGGGCAAACCGCCCCGGAAGGCCGGGATTCCCACGGATGAGAACCCGCGCACCGGCGCCTACAAGCAGCTTATCGAAGCCGGGCAGGATCTCCATGAGCTGCACGCCCTCCTGGCTCCACGACCGTTCTTTGTCGCCGCAGGCTCGGAAGATCCGCCCTCACGCTGGCAAGCGCTCAACCATACGGTCGGTGTCCACAAGCTGCTGGGTGCGGATCACCGGGTCGGAATGGCCCATCGCCCCGAACACCCCATAACCCCAGAGGCCAATGCGCAGATCTGCGGCTTCTTTGAGTACTTCCTCGGCTGAGATTCCTCCTTCTTCCTTCACATTCTTCCTTCACAGGGCCCTTGTGTTTTTCCTTAATCTACCTTCATCCCCAATGGCCCTCACCCCCTAACCCCTCTCCCGACGCTGCGGGAGAGGGGAGAGCAGAAGCCAGGGTTTGCCTCTGCCTGCGTAGGCAGAACGTTCCGCCCACGCAGGTAGGCGAGACTCTCTGCCTGCGCAGGCAGGCAGCGGGCCGTAGGCCCCACAGCGGCAGGGTTTAGCCTGCCGCGAGCATTCGTCTTGCTCCATTTCCTGGTAGTGATTCGGGTTTTTGCCTGATCTTTAGGGTCGCGGCCCGATATTTTGAGAATATTGCCGGGTTGTGTGGAAGGACTTTATTGCCAACGGCGCAGGCATTCGCCAGCGACCGAGTGTGGAGGAGCAAGAGAGTGAGCAACATAACCATGCAGGATCCGCGGCCCAACGAGGAGCCGATTAAACTTACCAAGCGCGAAATCGAGGTGCTGACCCTCGTGATCGAAGGCAAATCCAGCAAGGAAGTCGCTGACATGCTCTATGTCAGCAAGCGGACAGTGGACTTCCATCTCGCGAACATCTACGACAAGCTCCAGGTGACCAACCGCGTGCAGGCGTTTCGCCGCGCCGCGCGCCTGGGCTTGATCCCGTTTGACGCGCATATGAACGAGGCTTAACTTAAATCAAGCCTTGAACTATCCCTAAACGGTATCGTGACCAATGAGCCGCCCTGTATGTGGGCAATCTGGCTCTATCTATCGCATCCATAGACGAGGCGTCTTTCCGACCCTATTCGGAACAGACGCCTCGTTCTTTTTTTGCCTTGACAGCCATGCGAAGGGAACGCTATCGCCGCAGAAGGAGTCTATCGGCAGCAAGGAATCTCACGGGTGGACTCTGCGGACGATGGACGATATTCGGGTAGCAAGCTGGAACGAGCTCAACGAACGCCTCTATGAAGGCTCCTGGCAGGAATCGCTGGGGCGCTTCCGGTCCCACTTTGCCTTTCGCGGCATGGCCAGCAGCGCCTACGACTTGAAAACCAGTTTGCAGCAGTTGGGCCTGGCCTACGAAAAGGAGGAGGGGCATCTGCTGCGCAACTTCCGCAAGTACGCCAGCAAGGACGCGGTGCCCGGAGACTCGGTCTGGAACTGGCTGGCGGTGGCGCAGCATCACGGCCTGCCGACGCGGCTGCTGGACTGGACCTACTCGCCTTATGTCGCCCTCCACTTCGCCACCGAGGATCTGGAGCAATATGATATGGATGGGGCCGTCTGGTGCGTGAACTACGTGAGCACCGACGAGTCCCTGCCGGAGACGCTTAAGGCGATTCTGGAGGAGGAAGGCTCGTACGTCTTTACCACCGAAATGCTGGATAGGGTCGCTCCCACCCTGGCCGAGTTCGATAACCTGGCGAAGAGCGAATTCGTGGTCTTTCTGGAGCCGCCCTCACTGGATGAGCGGATCGTCAACCAATTCGCACTGTTCTCCCTGATGTCGAGCGCGACCGCGCGCTTCGACCGGTGGCTGGAGAAGCGCCCGGGCCTCTACCGCCGCGTGATCATTCCCGCCTGGTTAAAGTGGGAGGTGCGCGATAAGCTCGACCAGGCCAACATCACGGAGCGGGTGCTGTTTCCGGGTCTGGACGGTCTGAGTCGCTGGCTTAAGCGCTACTACACGCCGGTTCGGCACAAAACCGGCCTGCCATGACGGGGCCGATCAGAAGGGTGGAGGCGGGGGCGGTTCCCTGGTCAGCGGGCTATCCTGAAGCTTGCGCCGCGCCGCCTCCCACTCCTCCACCGAGATCGAGCCGCCACCGCGCAGCCGCACGCGCCCATCCGGGCCGACCGCATTCGGGGGCGGCAGGTTCAGTCCTCGTTTCGCCCGCTCGATCTCGCGCTGCGCCTGGGCTGTCAGCGGATCGGCCTCCGTCGGGGCCGTGCCAGTTGAAGCGCCCGGCGTCGCGGGCGGTTCGGACGTCACAGCTTCCGGCACGCGCCCGGCAGGATTGGTATCGAATCCTGGAGCGCGGCCATTCGCCGGAGGAATCTCTATCCGCGTTTGGTAGGACCTGCCGGCTACAAACCACACGATGGCAAAGGTGATCAAGGCGATGAGGGGCATCAGCAGCCAGTAGTTCGGTTGGCGCTGCGGGATGGGCACGGAAGCGGAAGGATGGGGAGAGACGGCCATCGGCGGTTGGACAGGCATCGGGTGCGGCACGCCAGCAGCGCGAACGTCTCCGCGAACTTCCCCGCGAACGTTTCCCTGTGGAGAATAAGCCGCCGAAGCAGCCAGCGTCTCCGGTGGCGGCAGGGGCGCACGGCACTGCCAGCACTGCGGCTGCCCGGGAAAGTTGTTGGCGCGGCAGCGTGGGCAGGAGATGCGCGCGTCGCCCGGATGGCCTTGCCTGGAATGTCGCGGTATCATCGCCCCTACCCTCCTGCCTCTATTATATCCCCTCCGGCTAAACACCGGCAAGACGGTTTCTCAGGGCAATCGCCTGTTCCTCTCATTACTAAGAGTGCCTACGCAACCCCGGCTGTGCCCGGCCCTAAAGGACCGGGCTGTGGACGGCAAGCCCGCTCAAGCGGGCTGCCAGGGGTGGGTTAGCCCCCTTCAGGGGGCTTGCCGTCCGCGGTCCGCCCCTTCCGGGGTGGCTGCCAGAAGTTAGCGTAACACTCTAACGAGCAGCGTGCAAGGGCGGGTTGGGCGCGGTAGAGCCTTTGGCCAGGCCCAGCGCGAACTTGATGCCCCCCAGGATATGCTGCTGATATAGCGGATCGCGCCACATCTCCTGCCGATGCCCCAGGGAGGTATAGAAGACCCGCCCGTTGCCGTAGGACTTGCACCAGGAGACAAGATACTCGCCGGGCTGGCCTGCCTCCGGGCTGCCGTCGTTGGGATGCCGATCCAGGGCCAGCAGAACATGGAGGTGAGGCCGATCCACGTTCTTGAACAGATAGATCTCGTCGTAAACCTGCCAGGTCTTGCCTGTGGCGAAGGTATGCTGCTGAAGGTCGCCAGGGCTTGCGCCATTCGCCCGCTTGCCTGCCGCCACCAGCGGCTTTGTGCTCGGATGGTTGGGATCGAGAATGTGGGCATCCACGGCGGTCTGGTGGTGGTGCGTCTCGAACTCAGCGCCGAGCATCTGGACATAGGCCGAGACGGGCGCATCGGGCGTCGGCGGCCACTTATGGAACGTGTCGCTGCCCGAATGCATGGCGACGAACCCATGCCCGGCCTGGATATAGTCCAGGAAGCCCTGATAATCCGGCAGCGGCAGCTCGCCGGTGGTGTTGGCGAAGACGACGGCATCGTACTTCTTAAGCGCGTCTGGGGTCATCTTCTCGCGCATCTCGTCGTCGTTGCGGACGAAATCGGTCTGCCAGGCCCCGGTGTTGTTGCCGAGCATCTGGATGGTCTGTTCGGCAACCGGGATGCTATCGTGCCGGAAACCTTTGGTCACCGTGACCACAAGGATATGCTTGGTTGCGCTGCGCGCCGCGTGCGCGGCATGGGCGGCGTAGAGCGTGAGGGCGAGCGCGGAGGCCGCAAGGGCCAGCGCCGCGCCGATCAGCGTGCGTCGAGACTTCATCGCTTTAGCCTGTTCCTTTCCCGTCTATTTGCGTGCCAGCAGCTTATGCCCGACCATATCATAGAGTACGTGCGCGGGACGGGCGGCGTGATAGATTTTTTTGCCGTCGAGGTAGACCGCGAAGCCCTGGAAACCGGGGGCGACATGCCCGCCCTGAGCGTCATAGGCAATAGTAACATCGTGGCCCTTGTAGGCCTGGCCGTCGAGAACGAAGTAGCTCCACGCGCCCTCCGGCAGCAGGGGGTCTATCTCCAGCGTGTCGTCCGGGCGCGGAACAAGGCCGATCAAGTCGCGAATGAGCGGGTCTATCCAGGTGGAGTGGTTGTAGTCGCGCTGCGTCGTCTTCCACTCGCCCGTGTCGCCGTTGTAGTACTCGCCCGTCCAGGGATAGAGCGGGTTCTGGTGCATATACTGCGCGCGCGTGAAGGAGGTAAAGAGATCCAGCAATTTCTGCCGGGTCAGCGCGCAGGGGGCGTAGTGGCGGAGGGTGTTCGCCATCGCCGTCAGCACGAGGCTATTGGCGTGGGGCCAGGTCGGGCCGTTCCACATGCAGCCGCTCCCGCCGGGGCCGACGGGCCAGCCGGTCTGCGAGTAGGCCGGGCACTCCCTGGAGACGGAGGCCAGCGGCCAGGCCGTCCAGAACTGCGCCGGATCGAGCGCCACGCTCCACGCCGCCTCATAGCCCTGACGGGGCGGCGGCAATTCGAAGTAGAACGGATAGAGCCCGATGATCTCCTTCGTGGGCGAGAGGGCGTTATCGGAGGCGCGCAGGGAGTGGAACCAATGGGTGTGCGAGTCCCACATCTGCGCCAGGACGGCGGCGCGCGTCTCGTCGGCCAGATTTTGCAGGCGGGCCGCCTCTTCTCTCCGTCCCAATTCCCGATAGATGTTGGCGACCGCCTGGGCGTTGCCGAAGTTGTAGGCGGTCAGATCCACGCGCCGCAGCGGGGTCATCTTGCTTTTGTCCGTGCCGGCTCCGCCGCCCGTCTGGTAGCCCGCGAAGGAGAAGAAGGAGGGCTGCCACTCCATGCCCGTCCACCAGTGGCTATCCACGACCAGCAAGGGACTATCCCCCCAGCCGTAGACCCTGCGCCAGCCCTCCGCGTTGCGGGCCAGTGTATCAGCTATGCGGGCCAGCAGGGTTTTATCGGGATGGACGAGATAGGTCTCCCAGGCTTGCGAGGTGATCCAGTCGGTGTACTGCCCGCCTTGCTGGCCCTGCGGTGTGACGTGGCTGGGATAGATGCCATCTGGGCGCGGGTTGTCCGTCCAGGTCTGGAGGTGGCCCCAGGCATAGGAGGGATCGCGCAGCCAGCGCGCCTCGCGTATCTGGTGCCCCGCGCCGTAGGAGATGACGTTGGCGTACCAATCCGCCGTCCAGCGCCCCTCGGAGAACGTGCGATGCTCCAGCTTTCCTAACTGCGGGTTCATGCTGTTCTTCTTGAGGTTGTACCAGCGGTGGTAGTACATCTTGGCGACGAGCGGATCGCTGCACGTAAAGTAGCCGATATTGCTGTCGTACCAGCCCTGGTAAGCCGCGATCTGGGTTTGCAGCGGGTCGGGAGTGGTCAGCGCCCCGGCCAGATGGGCTTCCGCCTCCTGGCGGGACTTGGCGACGGCGCAGGCAAAGAGAAAAGATCGCGTCTCGCCTGGCTTCAGGTCGGCAAGAAAGGCCGTATCGCGCGCCTTCCCGTCGAAACCGGTGGCGGCGAGGTAGAGCGGGAAGCCGGCGACCTGCCTCTGGTCGGCGTAACCGTGCAGCGCGCCGCTCAGCTCGGAATCCATGCGGACAAAAAACGGCTGCGCGCTCTTGCCGGGGTTGGTCACCGTCAGGCGCGAGACCAGCACATCGTCGGCGGTGATCCACTTATCGCCCGTCACCTTCAGCGGCGAGGCAGGTGCCGGGCGGGAGGCTCTCCCTGCCGGCGCCTCGGGGGCGTAGTAGGGCGCAAAGCCGTAGAGGCCGGTATAGAGGTTTTCGCCCCGATTGCGAAAGGTCAGCCGCACTCGTTCCGCGCGTTCCGGCAGAAAGCCGGCGAAAACAAGTGTGTTCTTGCCCGGCCTGGGCGTGAAGGGCCTGATGGCCGTCTCATGCCAGCCGCCATCCCGGAATAGTTCCACCGTGACGCGCTCCGGGGGCGCGCAGCCGCCGTTGGGCTGGTCGTCGTAGAAGTAGACATCCAGGCCGGTCAGGCGGTGCGGCCTGCCGAGGTCCACGGCGTACCAATCCTCGCGGTGGCCGCTGCTCCAGCAAGTCCAGCGCTTTTCCGGCTTGAAGGGCTTACTGAGGGGATTGTCTACCTTATCAATGGTGAAGGTGAAGGAGGCAGAGGCGGTCATGGCCGTGCCGGGAGCGCCGACCATGTGAACGTGGCTGGGGTAGTACTCCGCCTTATCCACAACGTAGTTGACCCCGCCGCCCTGAACGACGAGATCGAAGGCATCCAGGTTGGTGATGTAGATCAGGTGGACGCCGTCGCGAAAGGCCCATCCTTGCGGGCTGGTCGCCCATACCCTATCGCCCGTTGCGCCAAACGGCACATCGCTGTCGTAAGGCCGCGCCAGGATTTTATCTATACGAAAGCGGCTGCCGGCAAACACGCGATGCGGCAGTGGCTTTTCGCTCTGTGCCCGTGCCGGCGGCGGCAGAAGCCCTGACGCCGCGACCACCACAGGCAATAAGAGAGTTATTTGCCGAATACTCCTGACCATTCCGAATCTGTACCCGTCTCTCTTCCTTCTGATTTCCCTCACATCAAAACAAAGCACGTGCGGCTAACGCTGTTTGCCTCCAACGGCGCAAGCCGCACGCTTTTTCTGTTTGAAGCGTCGCCTATCCGCGCCGCTTACGGCAGCATGGGCGGCTCGAAGCTCCTGAGAGCCTGGACAAGCTCGCGCACGGAGTTGGCCGACTTCTGGAGCGCGGCCTGCTCGTCCTGGGTCAGGTCAATGGAGACGATTTCCTCCACGCCCCTGGCGCCGAGCTTGGCGGGCAGGCCCAGATAGAGGTCGCGGACGCCGTAGCCGCCCGCGTTGCTGCCGGTATAGACGGCGCAGGGCAGGATGCGCTTGCGGTCGTTGAGGACGGCATCGATCATCTGGGCGAGTGCGGCGGAGGGCGCGTAAAAGGCGCTGCCGGTCTTCAGGAGGGAGACGATCTCGCCGCCGCCTTTGCGGGTGCGCTCCACGATGGCGGCCAGGCGGTCGGCAGGGATCAGCTTGCTGATGGGGATGCCGCCGACGTTGGTGCTGCCGATGAGCGGCACCATGTCGTCGCCGTGCCCGCCGAGGACATAGGCGTTGACTTCAGCCACGCTGACGTTGAGCTCCAGGGCCAGGAAGGTACGGAAGCGCGCCGTATCCAGGATGCCCGCCTGCCCGAAGACGCGCTCCGGCGGCAGGCCGCTCTCGTGCAGGGCGATGTGGCACATGGCGTCGAGCGGATTGGTGAGCAGCATCAGGATCGCGTTGGGCGACCTCTCTACGACGTTGCGGGTCACCTCTTTGACGATGCCGGCATTGACCTTGAGCAGATCGTCGCGGCTCATGCCCGGCTTGCGGGGCAGGCCGCTGGTAATGACGACAATATCGCTGTTGACGGTCTCGTCCCAACCGTTGGTGCCGACGATGCGCGCATCCGAGCCGATGATCGGCATCGCTTCCTGCAAGTCGAGCGCCTTGCCCTGCGGCATTCCCTCGACAATGTCATAGAGCACGATATCTACGTCGCCGCGCTGCGCCAGCCAGTGGGCCAGCGTCGCCCCGGTCTGCCCGGCTCCGGCGATGGTGATCTTCTTTCGCATGGCAGGCACCTCACCGCCCCTGCATCTTGCAGATGATGGCGTCGGCCATCTCCGAAGTGCCTACGGCGGTCGGGTCGTTGCGGTCTGGTTTCATGTCGTAAGTGACATCCTTGCCCTCAGCGATGACGGCGGCGACTGCCTTCTCCAGCCGGTCGGCGGCCTCGTTCTCCTTGAGGTGGCGCAGCATCAACATACCGGAGAGAATGAGCGCAGTCGGGTTGACCTTGTTCTGCCCCTTGTACTTGGGCGCGGAGCCGTGCGTCGGCTCGAACAGGGCCGCGCTCTCGCCGATGTTGGCGCCCGGCGCTACGCCCAGCCCGCCGACCAGCCCGGCGCACAGGTCGGAAAGGATGTCGCCGTAGAGATTGGGCAGCACCAGCACATCGTACAGTTCCGGCTTCTGGACAAGCTGCATGCACATATTGTCCACCAGGACTTCCTGGTACTCGATGTCCGGGTAGTCTTTGGCGACCTCCGAGGCCACGCGGAAGAACAAGCCGTCCGTGTACTTCATGATGTTGGCCTTCGCCACGGCGCTGACCTTTTTGCGGTTGTTCTGGCGCGCGTAGTCAAAGGCAAACTTGACGATACGGCGCGTGCCGGTCGGAGAGATGGGCTTGATGGAGATCGCCGCATCGGGACGGATCTTGCCGCCGGCCATCTGGATGATCTGTTTCGCTTCCGGCGTTCCCGCCTCGTACTCCACGCCCGCATACAGGTCTTCCGTGTTCTCGCGCACCACGACCAGGTCTACATCCTGGTATTTGGAGCGGATGCCCGGATAGTACTTGCAGGGCCGCAGGCAGGCATACAGGTCTAGCTCTTTGCGCAAGGCGACGTTGACCGAGCGGAAGCCCGTGCCGATGGGCGTGGTGATGGGGCCTTTGAGGGCGACCTTATTCCGACGGATGCTCTCAATGACGGCGGGTGGCAGCGGCGTTCCCGCCTTGTCCATGATGTCCACGCCCGCGTCCTGGATGTCCCAGTTGAACTCTACGCCGGTCGCTTCCAGCACTCGCTTGGCGGCGGCGACCAGTTCCGGCCCCGTGCCATCTCCGCGTATCAACGTTACGTTATGTGCCAATCCTCTTTCTCCTTACATCCTAGATTGCTTAATAACTTGCTTGTGGGCAGGAGGTCAGATTCGCCTGAAGACCTCGCCCCACACCGAACTCAGGAGGAACACCTCGCGCTGCGGTGCATGGGCGGTCACATCCGCTTGAAGACCTCGCCCAGCGTATCGCCCAGGGTGCTGCCGCCGTTGTGTCCGCCGCCGTGCGCCAGGATCGCCCCGGCCATGCGCGAGAACGGCATGGTCGAAAGGATGATATGTCCCGGCCCGGTCAGCGTCACCAGGAACAGCCCTTCCCCACCGAAGAGCGCGTTTTTGATGCCGCCGATGAACTCGACATCATAGTGTACCGAATCCTGGCAGGCCACGAAACAGCCCGCTTCCACCTTGAGTCGCTGGCCGGGCGCCAGGTCGTACTCCAGGAAGTTGCCGCCGCCGTGAATAAAGGCGTCGCCGACGCCGACGAGCCGCTGCAAGATGAACCCCGTGCCGCCGAAGAAGCCGAATCCAACCTTCTTGGTGAGCGCGACCTGCACCTCTACGTTCTGGGTACAGAACAGGAACGATTCCTTGGCGCAAACCCAGTTGTCGCCGTTCAACGGCAGTTGGCGCACATGGCCGGGATAGTGGGCCGCGAAGGCCACCGAGCCACTGGGCGCCAGGCACTTGAAGTGGGTAAAGAATAGCGTTGAGCCGGCAAACATCCGTCCCAGGCTCTGCATGAAGCCGCCGGTCATCTGCGTGTTCATGTTGATGCCGTCGGTCATCAGGATCATGGCGCCCGCCTCGGCCTTGACCTCCTCGCCCACCGTCATCTGGACCATCACGCACTGCATCACATCACCAATCACCGAATACTGCATTGCGTCTGCCCTCCTGTAGCCGTTTTGCGACGGCGCGAAAGATCGGCCCTGGCTGCGTCCCAGGGCGCTGAGATGGAGCGCTGCCACGAATCTGGTTCCGGGCGGATTCGCCTCGCCGCTATTTCTTTATAGTACCACGAAATCCCTGCCAAAACGGAACTGCCCTGCCAGCCCCATAGTTGCCCATCTTCCAGCGAGAACCGGTAATTTTTTCGCTTCCAGTATAGAAGAAATGCGAGAATACCGCCGATAATCAGTAGCGGGTTCGCCGACAGACCCACGGATGGGATGGAAGCGACGAAGCACGCGGACTACTCGGACGCAGCGCCGGCACGCATCATGAGGTGATGGCTTCGCCAGCGCGCGGTAATAGGAACGCGAGGGTGGATCGGTTTCTCCGATAGCGCCGACCACCAGGGTATGCCTGGCGCGAGGACCCAGCTGACGCTGCGGACTGCGCGGATCGGGACGCCGCCCGAAAGTCGGGCGGTAAGGAGACTAGGCTGGAGCGCTCACGAGGCGGTGGCCTATCTGCGATGAAGAGGAGCATACGGAGATGTTTTCTCTTCATTGCCCGTCTCCGCTGTCCCGACTCCCCGCGCGTTACGACAGCGTCAGCCCTCGCGCCCGCCTACCCACCCCTATTGCCCCCAGAAACCGCTTGTTGAGTCGGGCCCATCAACGCCCGGCAGAATATGAGAGGTTCCTCTGCCCATAGCCTCCCTCAGCGCACCAGGCGCAGCGGCGGAAACAGGCCGGGACGCTTGGCCCCGGCGATGCCCCCACCCCACTCCATGTACCCGCGTTCCTGGCCATCGTTATCGTTGACCACGATTGAAAAGCCCAGCACCGTCCCAGGCTGTGGGGTCGCCGGCGCCAACTCCGACCAGGGGATCGCCGCCTCGTAATAGGTGCGCGTGCCGAGACGGCGGGCGACCACGACGCCGCGCGCAACGGGGCCAGGCGCGGTGCGGGGAGGACCGGCGAAACGGTAGAGAATCGGCTGCGTGCCGTTGAGCAGGGCCAGACCGAACTCATGGTCGCCGGGGCCGTAGCCCACGCGGTCCGACGGAGCGCTGCGGTCGGCAGAGAGGGCGAACTGCACCGAATCGCCGCGCCACAGCTCTGCCGCCGGATAGGGCTGGAACGGCACGTCGTCGGTGACCGCGCAGGCGAGGTAGAAGTACTTTTCATCCCACTTGGCGTAGGCGTAGGCGGATACGTCGGCGGGCCCGCGCCACTCTTTCCCATGCGCCTGATCCGGACGTCCCATGCCTATTGGGTCGGCATCGGCCCACTCGCGCAGGTCGCCGTCAATCCTGGGCGAGAGCGCGGCATAGCGGCACAGAACCGGAACGCCCACCGTCACGCGCAGCCGCGCCAATAGCCCCTCCCGGCCCTCGATGCCAATCGTCACCGGATAGTTGCCGGGATCGGACGCGGGCGCGGAGACCTCCACATCCCGTACCACCGGCTTGCCGCCGCCCGGCGCCTCAAAGCGATCTGCCGTGCGGCTGCCGGACGTGCGCAGCGTCAACGGCATCCATCCTGGGGCGCGATTGACGAGGCGCACGCGGACGGTCGCCTTCCCGCCCGGCCCGTTCAGATCCACACGGGACGTCTCCAGTGTCGCCGCCAGCGGCGTCTCCAGCTTCACGGCCAGCGCGCCCCGGCTCTCTCCTCCCACCAGCGCGTTCAGGAAGGCATAGGTATCCTGCCACACGGCGGGAACGCGCAGGCGATAGCGCACGGCCTTGATGACTCCAGGAGCCAGCGGCGCCACCGAGGTCTTGAACAGCCTCGGAGGCACCAGCCCAGGCAGGGAGCCGACCAGCTGCACGTCGGCGCGCTGCACGGCATGGGTCGTATTGCGCAGGGTAACGAGCAGTTCTAGTGAGTCGCCGCTCAGGTGAACGCCCGACAGCACGGAGAGCGAGACCTGCACGGGCGTCGGGCGGCGCGGCTTGAGCGTGATCAGGGTCACGGCATCCGGCATCAGAACCAGCGGCAATTCAATATCGCCCTGTGCGGCTGCGCCCGGCAAATCGGCCAGCGCCACGCGCTCTAGAGCGCCTTCGTCGGCCCCGGCGCTCTGTTCGGAGCCTACAGCCGTCGTGCCGCTGCTGTGCGTGGCATCCACCAGGAACTGCTCCATCCGCCAGCCACCCGGCGCGCGGCGCGGCAAGCCGTGCAGGCGCAGCGCCGTTCGCAGTTCTCCAGCCTCTGCGCCGTCCTCCCGCCAGACCAGCGCCGTGATCGTTCCGTCGGTGGCGCGCGACGCCAGGCAGCGCACGCCGCCCTCATCGCTCTCCGCACGCAGCCGCGCGCCCGCAACCCGATTCGTGAGCGTGAGCGCGTTCCAGAGAGGCGCCGCCTCGGAAGCCGCCAGCACTCCGCCCAGCGCGTTGGGCTGGTTGGCGGGCGCGAAATCGGCCATGCGCGCCGCCAGGGCCACAAACTGCGCCGTCGCGGCGAAATCCAGGGCGCCTCCCGCGCCGATGTCCAGAGTCGGCCAGAGGGTGACCGATTTGAGCGCCGGATAGCCGGCCAGGATAGCCCGAATGCGGCGCAGCGTCTGCGCCTCCTGCGTTGCGCCGCCCGTCGTGCGCCAGGCAAACGAATCGCAGGGCGTGGTGCCGCCCGCGCAGAGTTCCGCCAGGGCGCGCGCGCCGACAACGGGATCGCCCTCCATGAGACAGAAGCCGACGGGCGTGGTTGGCAGGGCGGCGCGCACCGCCTGCGCGAAAGACCCGTACCAGCGCCGGGCGTCCGCCGCCGCCCCGCCAAACTCCCACCGCGCCACGCGGTATTTCGCCTCCGTCCCGTAGCGGCGCACGGCCTGCGTTACAAACGCGCTCCAGGCGGACGGCGACAGAGAGCGCGGCGGCGTCAGCTCCAGGATGGACTCGCCGCCCGCCTGCGCCACCGCCAGCAGCGCGGCGTCCGCCGCCGCCCAGCGCACCACCGGCGTGCCGTCCGGAGCCGCCGTGAGCGTGTCGGGCGCGCGGAAGGGCGCCACGCGCACCAGCGCCGCCCCGGAGGACTTCAGGCGCAGCGCCAGATCCTCCTGCGCGGACAGATGGCTTTTGGAGCTCGTTTCCGGCGCCAGGCCGCGCCCGATCCGGGGCAGCGCGCCGGTGACGCCGCCCGAATAGATATCCAGATGGACGGCGGCATTTGCCTCCTCCGGCCAGCCCGCCACCAGCGCGATCCGGGAGGACTTGCCCTGCGCTAGAGGCAGCCCGCGCGCTTCGGCCTGGAACGCGGCGTAGGAGGGCTTGGGCGTCAGGTCGCGCGTGCACAGCCCCATGCTGACCAGGCTGAGCGGATCGGACTCCTGCGTGCGCCAGTCGTTGAGCGTATGGTAGCTGGCCTGCTCGATGAAAGGCCGCTCGCGCATCCCCGCAAAGGAGGCGCGGAGCAGCCTGGCCTGCTGCCCCTCGACGATGCCGCCCGGCTCGCCCGGATAGGTGCTCCAACCCCATTCGGTCAGCCAGAACTTCTTGCGCCCGTCGCCATGCGCCAGCAGCACCTGACGGCAGGCGTCTATCCAATCGAAGGCGATGGGGCGCGGGCCGTTGTAGGGATGGAGACAGACGGCGTCGAAGGCGCCGCGCCCGCCGTTGGCATAGAGGGCTTGCAGGAAGTCGGTGCGCGCGGTCGCCAGCCCGCCCACAGCCACCAGGCACGTCGGGTCGGCGCGCTTGATGTTGGCGGCAAAGATCCGGAGCAGCCTTGCATAGACGGCGGGATCGCCGCCATAGCGGATGTCTACCGGCTTCCCACTGGCGTCCCGAACCACCCAGGGCATCCCCATGCCGTCCGGCTCGTTCCAGAGCTCCCAACGGTGGACAATGTCCTTGTAGCGTCTGCCCAACTGGTAGGCAAACCGTCCGAAATCTGCGTAGAACGGCGGCGCGGGGGCCATCACCCCCATCAGATTAGCAACGCCCCGGTCGGCAAACAGCTTGCGCACCGCCGGATCGGGATCGTTGGCCCAGTCCGGGATCACGTCCACGACGCAGGTAAGCACGAAACCCTGTCCCTTCAGGAAATGCAGGAGCTTATCGGTGCCGCGCCAATCGTATTTACCGCGCACGCGCTCGACGTCCGCCCACCCGATGCCGATTCGCGTGTTGGTGACTCCCGCCGCCTTCATCAAGGCCATCAGCCGCCTGGCTCTGGCCTCCCCGTTCCGATCCCAGCCCGCATTGCCGCCGTTGTCGCCCCAGACGACGTTGACGCCGTAGAGCAAGGAACGCAACGCTGCCGCAGGCGCCGCCGATTTTCCCGGCTGCCTCGGCTGCGGCTGGCGGGCGGCTGCCGACGCGCCTGCGCCCAGCAAAAGCGCCAGGACCACCCACAGCGCGCGTGCGCTTCGCCATTGCATCAAACTTCGGTCCATCCTTTCTCGATTGCGCTCCCAATCGGGTGCCGGTATCTATTCCATCGGCGGAGGACAGGTTCCTGCGCCCAGGCCAATACGGCAGGGGCATTCCGTTTCCCGCACTCGACGCCGGGCCATGAATGACCCGTCTGGCCCACATCCAACCGGGCAATAAATTACCCGTCTCTAGGGCCTGCGGCCAAGCGACTGCAAGGGACGGCGCTACCACTGCCAGGGTCGGGCCTCAACGGACTGCCAGGGTCGGCAAGGGTACGGCCCCTGCCTCCGCCTTGCGACACCTTGCCACACCCCGCCGCCTGGCGGCACGGTTCTGCCTTGCGACTGGCGGACGCCCCGTTGCGGAAGGGTCTTCCCTCTCTACGAAGGCAGCCACTTGCCGATAGGCCCGTTTTCCCGTCCGCAGGACGGTTGGCGGCATAGCCGCCCTACAGACGGGCACTTTCAGCGCCCGGCACTGGAGGCTGTGGGAAAAGCTTAGTTTATTGACTATGCGCTGCTGGCAAGCGGAGGGACGGGCGAAGCGACGACCTGCTTGTAGGCATCCACGGTCTTGGTGCGGACGCGGCGCAGGTTGCCGGGATGCTCCGGGTCTTCCCGCAGATCCCAGAGGCCCATATGGATGAGGTACTCCTCAAAGGGCAGCTTGCCGCGCTGATAGGGCCAGGCGACCAGCGAGAACAGCGGCCAGTAGGTGTAGCCGACGACGGGAACCCCTTCGGCGCGCAGACGATAGACGCTCTCCACCGAATCCTCAATCCAGCGGATGCGCTTGCTGGGCAGGCCGGTGCTGGCCGTCTCCGTACACATCACCGGCAGGCCATAGCGCCGGGCGTACATCCGGGTCAGCTCGGTAAAGGTTTCTACCCAGCAGGGCTTGATCTTGACCTCCACGCCCCCATTGGCCGCACGCAGGACGTGCTTTTCGCTGAACATCGGATACATATTGTATCCGATGATGTCCGGCTGCACCGGATGCCGCCGGAACCATTCCAGCGACTCGACCGAGATGCTGTGCTTGCGCAGCCAGCCAGAGAGCGGATGCGTCTCATCCACGCGGCCCTGCACCAGATCGAGCGCGCAGAAGACCAGTTCCTGCCGCAGCGTCTGCTCTTCGACCAGCGAGGCGTCAGCGGTTTTGTAGAGGTCTGTGGCGTCTACATGCACGAACACGGCCTGCGGCTCGATCTCGGCAACGGCGCGCTGGGTTTCCACGATGCCGCGTGAGAGGGCGACCAGGACGGCAGCGAAGTCGCTCCACGTCCGCCGATAGGGCGGCCACCAGCCCAGCCGCGCCGCGTACCAGGCATTGACTCGCGGCTCGTTGAGCGGGGTATACCAGTAGCAGAGGCCCTTGTAGTGGGCGGCAAAGGCCCGCGCATATTCGGCAACGCGGTCGGGATATTCGGAGGAGAGGAAAGAGCCTTCCAGCCAGGCGGGCGTGCCGTAATGCATCAGGTCCACAATCGGTTCGACGCCGTATTGATTGACCAGCGCGGGCAGCACCTGATCCGTCCAGCTCCAGTCGAACGTGCCGGGCTGCGGCTCCACGCGATACCAGGGAATGCCGTACCGGGCGGCGGGGACGCCTAACGCGGCGATCAAACTCAGGTCTTCCTGCCAGTGGTCATAGTGCTGCGTGAGCGCGTATTCGTCCATGATACGCCCGGTACGGGGATTAGGCTGGCTGATGAAGGTGTCCTCAATGCCGGTGGCCCACACAAAATCGGTGGAACCCGGCGACGCCGAGGGGCGGGGCAGGACGGGACGCTGGCGGTTCATGGGGCGCTAGTTTCTCCGAAGGGTATGCGGTTTCGCCTCCTGTCGGCGCAGCGTCGAGGAATGGCCGTGATGGTAGGCCAGGCGCCTTTGCGCGCGCGCTTGCAGCCGACGTATCTCACAGACGGCAGGCTCGTGGGCGATACGCTCCAGGCACGCATGATCGTGATCGGCGCGGCAGAGCTCCCAGAGGCCCATGCGCAGCGGCTCCCCGGCGTGCTCATGCCACTCAAACATATCCATCACAGGATAGATGCACAGGCCGTGCAGGTCCACGCCGCTATCCAGCGCGTGCAGGCACTCTTCGCCTATCTCCCGCAGCCAGCCGGCGCGCAGCTCTCCCTGGCTGGAGGTCTCGGAAACGATAATGGGCCTGCGGTAGCGCGCGTAGAGGCGTTTCAGCAACTCGGCAAACGGCACGCGACGGGGATCGTCCGGGGCCAGCACACTGTTCGGGCGCTGATGCTCCCACTGATTAATGCCGTAGTAGTTGGCGCCGATGATATCCAGGTAGCGCGGGTTGCCGCCGAGTTCGGGCGCCTTAATGCCGGCAAGCATATCCCAGGCTTCGTGGACGAAATGGTAATTGAAGTACTCCGCCTCGCCTGCCAGATGCGGCGCGTCGGCGGGGGCCACCACGTGGACGAGCGGGTCGCAATGGACGAACCGGGCGCGCGGGTCCACGGCGAGAATAGCGTCCATGCCGGCAATGGAGGCGCGCGTCAACTGGCGCTTCAGTTCCGGGCCGCGTCCTCGCGCGTGGGGTGCGAACAGCCCCTGATCGCCGCCCGCCCAGGCAAAATAGCTGATCTCGTTGACCGGCGTATAGAAGGGAATGGCGTCGCTATGCCGGGCTGCCAGGCGGGCGAAGGCATAACAGTAGTCAGCAAAGCGAACGATGAAGTCGTCCTCAAAGGGATCCAGATCGTCAGGATAGCCGTAGTGGAATAGATCCCAGACTACGGTGATGCCTTCCGCTCTGGCCGCTTCCAGAAAGGGAAGGACGGAGGAGAAATCGAGATGGCCGCGCTGGTCAACCAGGTTCCAACGGACCCCATCGCGCGCGGCGCAAATTCCAAGCTCGCTCAGGCGGCGATAGTCCTCATGCACGTAACGGTCGTGCTGTGTCAGAGCTAATTCATCAATACGGCGATAGTCACGGTTGATCGGAGTGGAGCACTCGAACCCGGCGATGATAAAGCTCGGAAGGAGCGGCAGGGTCATTGGTTGCCTCCTCGTGTTGGGATACACTCCGCGCGCGGAGTTAGCCAGGATGCTTCCTGTCTACGGTTGGCTTCCGATAGGTTAACCGGGAGACGCACTCGAAGCAGACGAGGAGGCGCGCGGAGAAGTTCCCCATTTCTGTGATTTTGGGCTGAAAAGGGATCAGCAAAGAGCTATCTAGGCAAATTCCGCGCCACGCGAGAGGAGAAATATAGGGATGGAGTAAAATCCCAAGGTATCTATTTCTCCAATTCTCCCGATTGGACCACAAAGGGTACTATAGGAGAAAAATAAGAACAGATGAACAAGAAGAAGCCTGAGCATGTGAACCCGCAGGAGCCGCCCACGCCGCAAGAGGCAAGTACGGTTCCCTCAGAAGGGGGCAATAGAGACGCCGCTTCCCGCGTCCAACCGGTTTTACGGGCCGGCGTGCTGACGGTCAGCGATGGGTGCGCGCGGGGCGAGCGGGAAGATACTTCCGGACGCATCCTGGCGGAGACGCTGGAAGCCAACGGCTACCAGATTACAGAGCGGGCCATCGTGCCAGATGAGACAGAGGCCATTGTGGAGATGCTGTTCCGCTGGTGCGGCGGGCGCTGCGATGTCATCCTGACGACGGGCGGCACGGGCTTTGCGCCCCGTGATGTCACGCCGGAGGCGACGCGCCGCGTCATCGAACGAGATGCACCCGGCCTGGCGGAACTGCTGCGCTGGACGGGCTATCAGAAGTTCCCGCGAGCCGTACTCTCGCGGGGTGTGGCGGGCATTCACGGGCGCACGCTCATCGTCAACCTGCCCGGCAGTCCCGGCGGCGTGCGCGACGGCCTGGACGTCCTGCTGCCCCTCTTACCGCATGCTATCGCCCTCCTGCGGGACGAGCCGGTAGACCATACGCCGTCATCCGAGGGAAAAGGGCAAAGTCCCGACACCTTACACCAGAGAAAAGAAGAGGCGCAGGCCGCAACGCCGCCCTCACCTCCGCCAGATAGCCCGCCTGCAACGGTAGCGGTGATTGAGACGAACCTGGATGACTTCTCGCCGGAGTTTTATGAGGTGCTGATGGAGCGGCTGCTGGCGACGGGCGCGGTGGATGTGTTCCTCGCGCCTATCCAGATGAAGAAGAGCCGCCCTGCTACCCTTCTGACTGTTCTTGCGCCGCCGGAGCAGATGGAAGCGGTCGCGCAGGTGCTCTTCACCGAGACGACCACGCTCGGAATCCGCCATACCACCATGCAGCGCCTCACTCTCGACCGCCGCTGGGAGACGGTACAAACCCCTTACGGCCCTATCCGCATCAAGATCGGCAGTTGGCAGGGCACGGAGACCACCACCTCCCCGGAATACGAGGACGTCAAAGCCACCGCGCTCGCCCACAGCGTCCCCGTCAAAGTCGTCTACGCCGCCGCCCAACACGCCTACGCAATCCAGGCCAGCAACAGGAAATCAGAGCCGGCTTGAAGCGATATACTGTTTGAGGAGACAACGCACAGTATTGACAAACCTCCACCCCTCGGCTATACTTTCGCAGGCAGCGATTCCCGCGTCGCTCCCCTTTTCTCCGTGCCATTAACTCATTGACCTCTGGAGGAACCTGCGTGAGCAATTCCCACGTGCAACCGAAAGCAAACGCGCCCTATGTCGTGGGCGTTGACCTGGGCGGCACCAACGTGCGCGCCGCCGTGCTCGATACAAACGAAAAGTCCCTGGGCCGCGCCGAAAATCCCTCGGACGCCAAGTCGGGTGCGGCGCGCACCGTCGCCCGAATCGCCGAGGCCGTGCGCAGCGCCGCTGCCAACGCTAACGTCCGCTTGGAGGATGTCGGGGCCGTCGGCATCGCCGTGCCGGGCCATATTGACGTGCCTAACGGCATGGTGCGCTGGGCGCCCAACTTCGGCGACTACGAGGAGGGGCAGTACGTGCCCTATAAGAACGTGCCGCTGCGCGACCTGCTGGAGCAGGAGTTGGGTCTGGCGGTGATCATGGACAACGATGCCAACGTCGCGGCGCTGGGCGAGTTCCGCTACGGGGCCGGACGGGGTACGCGCCATCTGGTCATGTTCACGCTGGGCACGGGCATCGGCGGCGGCATCATCGTCGAGGGGCAGGTGCTGCGCGGGGCAACCGGCGGCGCGGCCGAAGTCGGCCACATCATCATCGCCGACCGCACCGGCGGCAGCCTCAACGGGCCGCATGGCCGCCTGGAGACGCTGGCGGCGCGGGATGCTATCAGCGAGCGGGCCGCGTTGAAGCTAGAGTCGGGCCGCGACTCGCTGATGTGGAGGTATGTCACCGGCCCGGATGCCCTGCAACAATATTTGACGCCGCAGCGGGTGGATGAGGCGGCGGAGGCGGGCGACGCGCTCGCCATTGAGGTCCTGGAGGAGACGGGCCACTACGTCGGCCTGGGCATCGCCACGATGGTCAACGTCTTTAACCCGGAGGTCGTCGTGCTCGGCGGTAAAATCTCGCAGTCGAGAACGCTCTTCCAGAACGCGATACGCACGGCGCGGGCCAGCGCCATCGGCTCCATTTTCGCCTCGGCCAAAATCGTCCGCGCCGAACTTGGCGACGACGCGGGCATCATGGGCGCGGCGGAACTGGCCTGGCGCGAGGTGAACCGTTAAATGCCGCGAATCGAACAGAGCGTGCTGATCGAGGCTCCGATTGAGCGGGTCTATCGGATCGCCAAAAACGTGGAGGCGTTCCCGGAGTTCATGGCCGACCTGCAATCGCTGAGCGTGCTGGAGCGCAGCCCGGATGGCGCGCGCACCGTGACCGCGTGGGTCGGGCTGATCCGTGAGTTCAAGATGATGGTCAAGTGGACACAGGAAGACCTCTGGGACGACGCGGCCCACCGGGACGAGTTCAGGATGCTTCAGGGCGACATGGATCTCATGGAAGGCTACTGGCAGTTCACGGCGGAGGGCGACAACCGGACCCGCTTCGACTCGGTAGTGGATTACGAGTACAATGTGCCGCTCATCGGACCGATGGTCAAAAGCTTGATCAAGAAGAAGATGACCGAAAATCTCCAGGCGACGCTGAACGCCATCAAGCAGCGGGCCGAAGCCAAAAACCTCCAACAGGATTAACAGGATTTTGCAGGATTCAACAGGGTTTCTAAAGACCAGACCAGCCCTGCTTGTGTCTCTGTCTCTTGCCTTAATCCTGTAAATCCTGAACCATCCTGTTAATCCTGTTGCAATGCTTTTCCAGCGGGTGGTTAAATAGGGAGTCGGGTGTGGCAGACGAGGCGGTAGCGTCCTCCAAGTTAGGCGGCAAGACAACCGCAGGAGCGCGGGCGCGGCCGGCGGCGTATCGCAGGCCGGCGGCGCGGATCGCGTTTGTCCTCCTGTTTGTGATGCTGACGCTCTCCGGGGCGGTGATGGCGGTTTCGGTGTTAGGCCGCAGCCGCTACGCCTGGCACGGCTTCGAGGTGGAGGTCCGCCTCCTGCCCGATAGCGTAGGCCAGACCCGCCTGGTGCTGACGCCGCTCGGGGAGGTTCGGGCGCACACGCACGCCGCGCCCATTACCCTGGTGGCCAGCCTCGAAGCCCTCAACATCGAAGAGATCCAGAAACTTATCCGATCCACGCCCACCCGAGAAATGCTGGCCCACGATTTGGAGCGGGTGGCCCGCCGGGATCTGAACGACTTCATCACGCACCAGCTTCTAATGGCGGGCCTGGGCGGGCTTCTGGCCCCCGTTCTTCTCCGCAGCCGCCATCTCTGGGCCTACGCCCTGAGCGGCCTGCTGGGCATGCTGCTTGTCGGCGGAACGCTGGGCAGCGCGCTCACGACCTTCAACGGCAAAGCCTTCGAGTCGCCTACCTATAGCGGCACGCTCAAAGAGGCTCCCTGGGTCATCCAGTTCGGCAAAGACGCCTTCACCAAGATCGAGGCGCTCTCGCAGAAGCTGGTCACCGTCGCCAACAACCTCAACGTCCTCTACGGGCGCATCGCTGCCCTCCCCGACCGCCTGGCCCCGGAGGATAACGCCCACGCCTTCCGCATCCTGCACGTCTCCGACCTGCACAACAATCTGGCGGCGCTGGATTTCATCCACGAAGTCGCCAATCAATTTCATATAGATATGATCGTGGACACCGGCGACCTGACCGATTTCGGCAGCCCACCGGAAACGCTGATGGTACGCGGTATAGCGAAGCTGCCCTACCCTTACGTCTTCGTGCTCGGCAACCACGACTCGCGCACCGTCGCCGCCGCCCTGGCAAAACTTCCCAATGTGACGCTCCTCAACGGCCAGGTCGTTACCGTCAAAGGCATCCGGCTGCTCGGATTGCCCAATCCGGCCTCCGACCGCGCCGGGCCGGGCAGCGTAGATACCACGCCCGCCGAGCTTCAGGCGGGCGGCGAGGCGCTGCTGCGCACAGTGGTCAATTTGCCGCAGCCGCCCGATATCGTCGCCATCCACGACCCGGAGGAGTCGCGTCCGCTCTGGGGCCGCGTGCCGCTCATTCTCTGCGGCCACGAGCACCGCCTCTACCTGGAGTACCATACCGGTCCCGTTTCCGGTGAGATGCCTACCGCCCCGCCAGGCGCGGCTGTCCGCGCCGCCGATGCCTCCGCGCCGCCCGGAATGACCTCCGCTTACACCACCATCCTCTGCAATGCGGGCACGACTGGGGCGGCGGGCCTGCGCTACTTCGAGAAAGAGGCCGGCGTGCCCTTCTCCTGCGCCGTCCTCACCTTCGACCGGGCGACCGTTCCCGACGCCAATGCGCCGACGGATACCGCTTCTCCGAGCGCCGACAGCGAACAGACAGTCTCCGCGAAACGCCCCCAGCTTCGCGCCATTGACCTCATCAAGCTCGACGGCAACCTGCGTGAGTACTCCATCTCTCACCAGACCTTCAACGCGCCCTCCGTCACAGTTCCCCCCACCCCGCTGCCCACTCCGCCCGCGGCAGCCTCCCCGTCCGGCCCTTAATCTTTGCATAGGATTACGCTAGGGTCTTTCAGCGATGCCTCTTTCGCGCAGAAACTGGGCGATCTCCGGTTTCTTCATGGCGCCGGTTGCCACCTTGAGCGTTACGTCCTCCCACTCGTCCTCGTCTGGCAGTAGATCATCCGAAACGCCGTTAAGGGCCAGGAAGAGGAGAGAAGAGAAGGCGGCAGTGCGCTTGTTGCCGTCCACGAAGGCATGGTTCTGGCAAATATGAAACAGGTACGCCGCCGCCATCTCCGCTAAGTCACGGTGCAGGTATTGGTCGCCAAAACTCGCCTGGGGCATCTCCACGGCAGAAGCCAGCAGTCCCGCGTCCCGCACTCCCGGCGTGCCGCCTTCCTGAGCCAGCGTGTCCTCATGTATGTGAAGGACGTTTTGCAGGCTCAAGAAGCGGATCGGCTCCTGGCTCATTTGGCCAGATTCTCCAGCATCTTTTTGTAGCGCGGGCGCAGCCGGGCAATGGTGGCGTCTAACTCTTCCTGAGACACGCCCACGTTGACGGGAGTGATAATCAGAGCGTTCCCGTGAAGCGTGACCTGGACAGGCGTCTCCGGGGTCATGTTGAGCGCTTCCAGCATGGTTTTATCGAAGACAAGCGCGTAACTGTTCCCGTGTCGCTGCAGCAGCCTTGTCATAGACGTGGCCTCCTTTATCGTGCTAACTTGGTTATAACATAATTGGATTGTTGCCGTCAATACCTTAAAACACACCGAAGGAAAAACGAGTTCAAAGGCAGGTTTTTACTGAAGCAATGCGTGCGCTTGCCCCCGAAGACCGCAACCTGTTATAATGGAAGCCAGCGCTCAGGATTACCAGCCGGGCATCAACCTATGGAGGCAAGCATGAAGATCAGACGCATGGGACGGACGGGGCTGAAAGTCTCGGAGATCTGTCTGGGAACCATGACCTTTGGCGCGCAGGCTGACGAGGCGGCCAGCTTCGCCATCATGGATAAGGCGGCGGAGGCGGGCGTCAACTTCATTGATACCGCCGACGTCTACCCGGTGCCGGTGGCGCCGGAGACGGTCGGGCGCACGGAGGAGATCATCGGCAAGTGGCTCAAGGGCAAGCGCGAGGATTTTATCCTGGCGACCAAATGCCGGGGAAAGATGGGGCCGCGCCCCTGGGAGGAAGGGCTTTCCCGCAAGCATATCCTTCGCGCCGTTGAGGACAGCCTGCGCCGCCTGCAAACCGACTACATAGACCTCTACCAGACGCATTCGCCCGACACAGAGACGCCCATTGATGAGACGCTGCGCGCCCTGGACGACCTGGTAAAGAGCGGCAAGGTGCGCTATATCGGCTGCTCTAACTACCAGGCGTGGCAGTTAGCCAAAGCCCTCTGGACCAGCGATAAGCTCAACCTGGCCCGTTACGACTGCGTCCAGCCACGCTATAACCTGCTGTTCCGCCAGATCGAGGACGAGCTGCTGCCCCTGTGCCGCGCGGAGGGCCTGGGCGTCATCGCCTATAACCCGCTGGCGGGCGGCTTCCTCACCGGCAAATATCGCCGGGGCGCAGAGGCCGAGTCCGGCACCCGCTTCGACTACTTCCAGGGACGCACCCGCCTCTACCACGACCGCTACTGGCAGGACGCGCAGTTCCAGGCGGTGGAGGCGCTGCAAGCCTTTTTCGCGCCGCGCGGCAAGCCGCTCACGCAAGTCGCCATCGCCTGGGTATTGCAGCAGCCCGGCATCACCTCGGCCATCGTCGGGGCCAGCCGCCCGGAGCAGTTGGACGGCAGCCTGCCTGCCGTCAACCTCACGCTGAACGAGGAAGAATTGGCCGCCTGCGACGATGCCTGGTACGCGCTCCCGCGCCCCCGCGATCCGAATATTGCGCTACGCTAAAGGATAAAGAATGAAGGATGAAGGCGGAAGGATGAAGGATGAAAGATGGGGCAGAGCGGAGTTTACGCGAGAGAACCAAGGCGTTTGCATTACAGATCATACGATTATATGTGACATTACCGAAAACCACCGAAGCGCAGGTGCTTGGGAGACAGGTGTTACGTTCGGGAACATCCGTTGGCGCGCATTATCGTGAAGCACAGCGTGCAAAATCTGATGCGGACCTCATCAGTAAATTAGAGGGAGGTTTACAGGAATTGGAGGAAACGGGCTATTGGCTGGAACTATTAAGCGACGCCGGGATCGTCTCATACGAACGCCTGGTATCCATACGAAATGAAACGGAGCAACTGACCGCTATCTTGGTGACCATGGTTAAGAGAATCAAAAGAGCGTAGCCAAAAATAGCTTCATCCTTCATCCTTCATCCTTAAGAGGTTATCTTTATGCCCAACACAGACCTGATCAAAAACGTGATCGCCACGCTAACCCCGCAGATTGTGGAGACGCGCCACTACCTGCATCAGAACCCGGAACTGAGCCACCAGGAGCAGAATACGTCGGCTTTCGTGGCCGAACGCCTCCGTGCCCTGGGCCTGGATGACGTGCAGGCCGGCGTGGGCGGGTATGGCGTGGTCGGCACGCTGCGGGGCACGGCGGCGGGCGCGGAGACGGGGCCAACCTTTGCTCTGCGCGCCGACATGGACGCCCTGCCCATCCAAGAAGAGAGCGACCTGCCCTACAAGTCCTGCAATCCGGGCGTCATGCACGCCTGCGGGCACGACGGCCACACGGCGACCCTGCTCGGCACGGCGGCGGTCCTGGCCCAACTGCGCGACCAGATACGCGGCACCGTTAAATTCTTCTTCCAGCCGGCGGAGGAGACGGTAGGCGGGGCCGCGCGGATGTGCGCGGAAGGCGTGATGGAGGGCGTGGAGGCCATCGTCGCGCTACATGGCTGGCCGGGCGTGGGCGTCGGGCAGATAGGCGTGCGCTCCGGCCCGATGATGGCCTCCGCAGACACGTTTGATATCACGGTCAAGGGCCGGGGCGCGCATGCCGCCATGCCCCACATCAGCGTAGACCCCATCGTCGTCGGCGCGCAGATCGTGCTGGCCCTACAGACCATCGTCAGCCGCGAGATCTCTCCGGTGGAGTCGGTGGTCGTCACGGTCACGCAGTTCCACGCCGGCACCGCCTACAACATCCTTCCCGGTGCCGCCGAGATCAAGGGCACGGTGCGCTGCCTTTCCGACGCCGTGCGCGCCTCCATGCCGGAACGCCTGGAGCGCATTGCCAGGGGGATCTGCGAAGCGGCGCGGGCCGAATACGCCTTCCGGTATCAGGAGGGCACGCCCGTCACGGTCAACGACGAGGGCATGACCGCGCTGGTCGCCGAGGTCGGGCGGGAGGTGCTGGGCGAAGGGAATGTGGTTACCCTGGAGGCGCCCTCGATGGGCGCGGAGGATTTTGCGGTCTATCTGCGCCATGCGCCGGGGACGATGTTCCGCCTGGGGGTCGGCGAGGAGATGCCGCCCCTGCACACGCCCCGCTATAACTTCGCCGATGCGGCTCTCTCCTACGGCATGGAGCTGTTCACGCAGATAGCCCTGCGCTATCTAGAGGCATCCCCGAGCGAGAATGCCTGATCTGACGGATGTCGTTATCATCGGCGGCGGAGTTCTAGGCGCGGCGCTGGCCTGGGAGTTGAGCCGGCGCACAGTGCGCGTGGCGCTGCTGGAGGCCCATGCGCTGGGAGGCGGCACGACCGGGCGCAGCTTCGCCTGGATCAACGCCACCGCCAAGCACGAGGACGAAACCTATCACCGCCTGAACGCCCGGGGCCTGGCCTGCTACGATGACCTGGCGGCGGAGTGGAGCGCCGAACGGATCGGGCTGCATGGGGGCGGATCGCTGTTCTGGGCCGGTGGCGCGGACGAGGCGGGCCGTGAGCGCCTGCGGCAGCGCGCCGTCCGCCTTCAGGGCTGGGGCTATCCGGTCGCCCTGCTTAATGCGGCGGAGATGCAGACCTTGGAGCCGCAGGCCAATTTTGCGTCTCCGGAGCGGGAGGGCGCGGAGGGGCTGTTTGCGCCGGCGGATAAGTGGCTGGAGACGCCGCGCCTGATCCGGTTCTTTACGGAGCAGACGCGCGAACGCAACGGCGATATACGCGAATACTGCCCGGCCACCGGATTTACGCGCGGCCTGATTATGGCTATCTCCACGGTGGAGACGCCGGAGGGGCGCATCGCCACGGGCCGGCTGGTCCTGACTGCCGGCGCACAGACGCCTGCACTCCTGGCCCAGATCACCGGCAACCCGACCGACGCAGCGCGCTTTGCCGTGCGGCCGGTTCCGGGCCTGCTGGTCGAGACGCCGCCGGGATCTGCGCCGGAACAGGCGCAGCGCGTTCTCTACCCGCCCGATGCCGGCGGCCTGCATCTGCGCCCCACGCCCGGCGGCGGCCTGCTGCTTGGCGCCGACGACGCCGATGCCCTTATCTCAGAGAGCCGGGAAGTGCGGGGCGACACGCACCCGGCAGCCAGCACCCTCCGGGAGAGCGCGCCCAGAGAGGCTAATTTCGTTTTCCCCCCGGAAGTCCCGGCTGCCTTGCTGCGGCGGGCGGCGCAGGCCCTCCCCAACCTGCCGGTCGAAGCCCTGATGGGAAGCCTGGCGGCGCGGGTGTGCGTGCGCCCGGTTCCCGCCGACGGCCTGCCGATTGTCGGCGAGATCCCCGGCCTGAAGGGTGTCTATATGGCCGTGACGCACAGCGGCATTACGCTCGGCCCGCTGCTGGCACGCCTGCTGGCCGAGGAGATGGTGATCGGACGCCCCTCGCCCCTGTTAGCCCCCTACCGCCCCGAACGCTTCCTTAGAGAGAGCCGATAAGGGAACGCCTCGCGCCGTTGACGCCCCTTCCGGAAAAATGCTAGAATAGAACGGAAGATCAAGCGTGCGAACAAAGGCAATCTGTCGCATTGGATGCAGAGTATGCATGGATTGCAAGGCGCGGCCTTTTGCGGCGCGTATCGGGCGCGTTTTCCGATACTCTGCGCCGCCCGCTCGCGCCCTGCTTATTTTAATGTGTACCGGAGTGCGCGCTCGCGCCCCGCTCCGCTCTCTATACACCCGCACGTTTTGTCAACGCTTTGCGAGGAGGCTACCCACCGACAATGGCTGTGAAAGTTGGCATTAACGGGTTTGGCCGCATCGGACGC
The DNA here is from genome assembly GCA_035650735.1 of Chthonomonadaceae bacterium. Classification (GTDB taxonomy): domain Bacteria; phylum Armatimonadota; class Chthonomonadetes; order Chthonomonadales; family Chthonomonadaceae; genus DASRGL01. The sequence goes on along the minus strand of DASRGZ010000123.1, from coordinate 1,318 downwards.
CTGTCCCTGCGCGCCATCCTGGAGTACTACCCCAACGACATCGAAGTCGTCGCCATCAACGACTTGACCGACGCCGCCACCAACGCCTTGCTGTTCAAGCATGACAGCAACTACGGCAAGTTCGAGGGCGAGGTCAAGGCCGAAGACAAAGACTTTATCATCAACGGCAAAAAGATCTACGTCTACGCCCAGAAAGACCCAGCCCTGATTCCCTGGGACGAGCAGGGCGTCGAGATCGTTCTAGAGTCGACGGGCCTGTTCACCGATGCGGAAAAGGCGCAGGCCCACTTCCATGCGCCCACGGTCAAGAAGGTCATTATCTCCGCGCCCGCCAAGAACGAGGACCTCACCCTCGTCCTGGGCGTCAATGAGGATAAGTACGACCCAATCAAGCATCGGATCATCTCCAACGCCTCCTGCACCACGAACTGCCTGGCGCCAATCACGCGCGTGCTTCAGGACGAGTTCGGCATCAAGAGCGGCCTGATGACCACGGTGCACTCCTACACCAACGACCAGAAGGTCAACGACCAGGCGCACAAGGATCCGCGCCGCGCCCGCGCCGCTGGCCAGAACATCATCCCCACCAGCACCGGCGCCGCCAAAGCGCTCGGCGTGGTCATCCCGGAGGTGAAGGGCAAGCTTAACGGCCTGGCGCTGCGCGTCCCCACCCCGACCGTCTCCCTGGTAGACCTGGTTGTGGAAACCGAGAAGCCGGTCTCAAAGGAGGCCGTCAACGACGCCTTCCGTCGAGCCGCCGAAGGGCGCATGAAGGGCTATCTGGGCGTCAGCGATGAGCCACTGGTTTCCAGCGACTACGCCGGCGATCCGCGCTCCTCCATCGTGGATGCTCAGGAGACGATGGTGACGGACGGCAACATGGTCAAGGTCCTGTCCTGGTACGATAACGAGTGGGGCTACTCCTGCCGCATCGCCGACCTGATCCACTTCCTGGCCCAAAAGGGGCTGTAAAACCTGATCCCCTCAGAGGATAGGTAAGTACAGCTTGCTTACCTGGCAGGCTAAACCCTGCCGCTGTGGGGCCTACGGCCTGCTGCCCACCTACGTGGGCGAGACTCTCTGCCTGTGCAGGCAGAGGCAAACCCTGGCTTCTCCGTTCCCCCTCGCCCGCAGCGTGGGAGAGGGGGACAGGAGGTGAGGGCCGCAACCATCTCAGGTCGGGTCCCCCCCTTCCCTGTGAGCGAAGCGAACGCAGTAGGGCCGTAAGGTGTCGCAAGGCGGAGGGCCGAATTATTGCAGGCCCGACCCTGGCAGTGACCCGAACCATTGTAGCGCCGACCCTGGCAGTGGGGAACGG
>DASRGZ010000122.1:0-16503 GCA_035650735.1 Chthonomonadaceae bacterium | reverse complement strand
AGCCAGCAGCAAGCAGCAGAAATCGCACCATCCTGAAAAAGAGGCAACGGGAAATCTAATTGTCGCCGACCAGGAAGGATATTTGTCGTTCAACACTGGTCCATAATACATAATACGGACGGCAGCTACACGCTGACCAAGACGGACCAGACCAAGTACCACTACAAGGTTGTCAACGTCTCTAGCCTCTACTGTGACACCATCACCGACCGGAACGGCAATACCATTACCATTGCCTATAACACGGGCAACTACGTCACCACCATCACCGACCCGACCAACCGGGTCATCACGCTGGGCTACAATGCCCAGAACCGGATCAGCACCATCACCGATCCCTTAAACCGCCAGTGGACGATAACCTATGATGCCAACGGCAACCTCCAGACAGTGAGCAACCCGCCGGTCAATGGCCAGACCTATAGCGCGGTCTATTCGTATGATGCCAACCACTGCATCACCGACATCCAGACTCCCAGAGGCTATCACTGGACATTCGGCTACAACAGCACCGATAGCAGCCTGGCCTGGGAGAAAGACCCGGCTCTCAACCAGACCAGCTATGACTATGTTGCCGGGGCCACCACCGTCACCGACCCCAACGGCAACCAGACGGTCTACACCTACACGGGCGGCAAGGTCACCCAGGCCAAAGACCCGCTGCTCTACCACGAGGACTATGTCTGGGATGCCAACAACAATCGGACAAAGGTCACCGACAAGCGGGGGTTTGCCTGGCAGTACACCTATGACAGCATGGGCAACATGCTGACCAAGAAAGACCCCTACCTGGATACCTGGACCTACACCTACAACGGGCACAACTTTCCCTTGACGAGCACCCTCCCTACCGGAGAGCAGGTTGTCTCTACCTATGATACCCACGACAACCTGACGGGGAAGACCTATAAGGACAGCAGTGGCGCCATCCAGGCCAGCCAATCCTATACAGTCAACCTCAACGGTCTGCGCACGGATTACTACGATGCCAACAACCACCATTACCAGTATGGCTACAATACCAATGGAGACCTGACCAGCCAGACCACGCCCCTGGGGCATGTGACCAGTTGGGGCTACGACGGCTTAGGCGTCAAGACCAGCCGGACCGATGCCTTAAACCGCCAGACGACCTACACACTCGACAACTGGGAGCGGGTGACCACCATCACCTATCCCGACACCAGCACCCAAACCTTCAGCTATGACCCTGACAACAACCTGACCCAATTTACCGATGCCACTGGCACCACGCCCCGCACCTATGATGGGGTCGAGCGCATTACCGGGGAAAGCAAGGGCGGCTCGACGGTCGTCAGCTACTCTTACGACGCCATAGGCAAGAAGGGCCTGCTCTCCACCCTCACCGACGCCAACAATCGGGTCCTCACTTACAGCTACAAGGCCCGCAACCAACTCTACCAGGTTCAGGATACGGCAGGCACCGCCACCTACGGCTATGATGCCAACGGCAACGAGACCAGCCTCACCAACTAAAACGGCACCACGGTAACCAAGGGCTACGACAACGCCAGTCAGCTTACCAGCGTGGTCAACAAGAACAGCAGCGGCACCACCCTTAGCTCCTTCAGCTACGTCTTGGATGCCGACAACCGCCGCACTTCCTGCACGGAGGCCAACGGCGACAAGACCACCTACGGCTATGACTGGGGAGGCCGACTGACCAGCGAGAGCCGCACCGGCACCAGCGCCTACAGCATCAGCTATGTCTTGGATGACGTGGGCAACCGCACCAGCCAGACGGTGGGCGGGGTGACGGCCAGCTTCACTCTCAACAGCGATGACCAACTGACCGCCACCAGCGGAGGCTTCGTCAACAGCTATGGCTACAACGCCAACGGCGAGCAGACCAGCCGCACGCTCTCCGGCACCGCCTACACGCTCAGCTATGACTATGACGGCAACCTGACCTCGATTACTCAGGGAGCCAACACTACCAGCTACGCCTACGATGCCACCGGCAGGCGGGTCAGCCGGACAGCCGGAGGAGTGACGACCAGCTTCCTGTATGCTGGTGGGGCCGTGCTGCTGGAGAAGCAGAGTTCGACCACCACGGCCACCTACACCTACGGCAGCGCGCTGCTTCGCAAGGATGGGGAGTATCCTCTGTTTGATGGGCAGGGCAGCGAGCGGACGGTGACCAACAGCAGCCAGAGTGTGACGGGCACGATCAGCTACTATGCCTTCGGTCCGACCTTAGCCACCACGGGCAGCAGCACGAGTGCCTACATGTATGGGGCCACCGCAGGCTACCGGACGGAAGGGGATGCGGGGCTGATGAAGGTGGGCGCTCGGTACTATGATGCCCAGGTCGGAAGGTTCATCACCAGGGATACGGAACTGGACCAGCATCCGTATCTGTACTGTAACCATGAGCCTGTCAATCATGTGGACCCAAGTGGGCACGACTATAGCGATTGGAATCCATTTACCTGGGACTATCATTTCACCCGACAGGACTGGCACGACATCTTTGACGGCACGGAACAGTTGGGTGAAAGCGAGGTGGTGATCGGCACCATCTTAGGAGGCGGGAGCTTTTTTTCCAATGTCGACCCACGCGAGAGCGTGCCGGGGTTCCGGCCCAGGAAGTTTCCGATTAAGTGGCCAGGCTATCCCCGCTCCCCACTTACCGTTGGGCCACACCAAGGGGCATCATTAAGGTGATAGGCGGCGGTCTTGTATGGGGCGGGGCCATCGCCACGGTAATCGGCAAGGTGGGTAAGTACTTCACCCAATAGAACAGTCTGGGCGGTGGCCCCTCAATCCGGGCCATCGCCCTGCTTCTTTGTTCGTGCGGGGAATGGAAGCAAGATGAAAACAGTTAGCATCCTTACTACTTCTTGTCCTCTCGGTGAACCTAGCGTTGGCCGCAAGCAGGCGTATGAGAGTGGCATGGGCTTGGGGGTTGCTGCTTGCTGGTGCGGTATTGGACGCAATGACTTCCGGCCATTGGCGGTGGTTTCCTGCCGGTCCTCTCGTCTCTTTGGTTAGCGCTGTTTTGTACCTGGCAGGCGCGGTGGCGCTTGTGTTTCTCATTTGGGAATCACCACGCCGACGATCACGCGGAGGAGGGAACGAATCGCCGTAGGAAGGCCCGTTACGGCCACTACACCTACTGCAACACGCTGCTCCAGAAGTTATGTATAGTAGTGGGCATGACGACCCAGTTCCAGACGGTGCCATCCTGGGACTGGGTCATAAGCTCACATAGCCGCGCCGTGCGCCCAGGGTCACCGCCTCGGTACGGCTACCGGCGCCCAGTTTGGCCAGAATGGAGGCGACGTGGAACTTGACCGTGTGCTCGCTGATTTGCAGGCGCGCAGCGATGACCTTGTTAGGCAACCCCTGCGCGAGATGCTGTAATACCTCGCGTTCTCGAACCGTCAATTCTTGTTCGGCCTCGTTCTCGGCCCCGGGTTCCTGTTCCGGTGAGGAGACGGGCGCGGTCAGGAGCGGCGCCAGGCTGCGATCCAGGGCGATCAACCCGGCGGCGGCAGCGCGTATGGCGCCGGCAATTTCGCCTCCCTCCGCCTCTTTGAGCAGATAGGCCCAGCCGCGCAGCGGCTGGGGGAGGAGCCTGCGGTAAGCGCTCCGCTCCTCGCCGAGCAGCACCAGACCCGTGTTGCGGCCTGCCAGGATCTCTATCAGGCGCTCCCCCTCGCCGGCCTGATAGTCGTAGACAACCACATCGGGCTGACAGGCCGGCAGCGCGCGCTCTAACTCCTCGCTGCCGCTCAGCGCCCCCACCAGAGTCAGATCCTCGGCCTCGGACAGGAGCGCGTGCAAACCGGCCCGCACCGCGGCATAGGCGGCCACGATCAGAACCCGGATACGCCTTCGTTCTTCCGTTTGCCCGTACTCGCTCATGCCCGTCCTATTCCGCCACAGCCAGCCCCTTGCGGGGTCAGGGCTCCGCGCCCAGGGTCACGCTCAGGTTCTGTAGCTGGCCGCCGCGCAGGATGCGCAGCGTGATGGCTTCGCCCGCCTTAGCCTCGCGCAGGCTGCCTCGCAACTCCTCCACATCCTGCACACGGCGCTCGTTGATGCCCAGCAGCGTATCGCCCAGCAGCAGGCCGCCCTTCTCCGCCGGGCTTCCGCTCTCGACCCCGACGACAAGAAGCCCCCGCGTCTGCTCCAGTTGCAGCGCGCGGGCCAGATTCTCCTGCAGCGCCACCCGCTGCGTGCGCACGCCAAGATAACCGCGCGGGACTCGCCCATGAGACAGCAGCGCCTCGGTCACGGCAGCCACAATCGAGGTGCCGATGGTGACGCCCCGACCTCGCCCGAACATCAGATTGTTAAGGCCGACCATACGACCGCTGACATCCACCAACGGCCCGCCGGAGAAGCCGGGATACAGTACGGCGTCCGTATGCAGAATGGAGCCTGGTTGGCCGTGGGTCTGACTTTCGATTCGCGCGCCGACGACGCCGATGGTCGCCTGCAACCCGGCCGTGCCAGGCCGACCGAGCGCCAGCACGAGATGACCTACCCGAATCTCATTCTCCCCGGCTCTCTCGATGGCCGGCAATCCCGTCGCATTGACGCGCAGCACCGCCAGGTCAATATCCGGATCGCGGCCCACCAGCGTGGCCGCAAGGCGCATGCCATCGGCCAACTCAACGGTCAGTTCCTCATCGCGCTCCACTCCGTGCGAGGTGGCCACGATCACGCCCTCCGCCGACCAGAGGATGCCGGTCGCGGTGAGGCGACTCCCATCGTCCACGCGCACCACAGAGGGCGCCGTTCTTTCCACGACATCCGCCAGTTGGGATGACAGGCTGACCAGCACCCCGGCGGTCGCTTCCTGGGACATCTTCTCTCTCCTTCCCTGCAACACATTTCACGGCAGCCGTCCCTATAGCAGCGTAGAGTTTTGCCGTACTCTTAGCATACAACAGGCCAGACCGCAGGCGCATCGGTCGTATGGGCAGGCAGTCTGCCTGCTCCTATGGTTAGGTGTGAGATCCCAGAAAGACCAAAACCTCCGTCGGGCAAATAGCCTGAACGGAGGTTTTGGCAAAATCCCAGCTTTTTGCCCAAACGCCGTCCAATCTCCATAATTGAAAGGCAACTGTAAGCCTCAGACGTAGTTAAGCCCGTACCACAGCGTCGGCAGCGGCAAGATCGCCTTCAGCACCTCCGCCACCTTCCCGGCCTCCGCCAACGCCTGTTCCTCCGCGCGCTCCACCGTGCCGAACACCAGTCGCGTCGCCGTATCGCGATCCGTCACAAACTCCTCTTCACCATAGCAGAAGCCATATTCATCCGTATCTTGTCGGAAGCTGAGTTTGGCGGCCTCTCGCCAGCCCAGCAACTCTTCCCAGCGCGGGCGCATCCGCTCCATCAGTTGCGGAAAGTTGATGAGCTTGTAGGTGCCTGCCGTCGTCGTCTGCTGCCCCTGTAGCCCGGACTCGGCGCAGAGGGCGCGGAAGAGATGGTCATGCCGCGACACCTGCCATCCTAACTCCGCGACACGATATCGCCGGAAGATTTCCGGCAGCGCGGCCAGAATCGCATGGCGGTCGCCCGCGAACTCCACGATCCCCGCCCTGCTGCTCTCGCCCGGCGTCTGGACGATCACATAGCCCCGAAAATCTCCCTGCGCGCGGATCACCAGGAACTCGGCGGGCCGGTTCATAACCCGACCGCACTTCAGCGCGTAGCCGTAATCGTCCAGCGGACGCACGAACCGGACGGGCTCGTAGCGGTAGCAGTCCATCACCCTCGGCAGTTCCGCCTCCGTCATAAGCTCCACCGTGACACTCCGCCCACCTGCCGCTTCCAGCGTCGGCAGCGCGTCCGCTATCAGCGTATAGCGGGTATCGCTCCCGACGCGCAGACAGCCGCGCATCCGATAGAGATTGCGATCCCCAGACACAATCATGAAATCCACGCCGTCGTGGAACGCCTTGTTCGCCGCGTCGTCAAAGCACGCCGACGCCAATCCCTGCTTCCGATACTCCGGCAAGGTAGAGACTGCGCCAATGCAACACGTCTTGACCTGGCAGCCAAACAGCGATGCCGTTCGCTCCGTCATGCCTACGTGACTGACGCAGCGCCCCTCGTCTACGCACACCCGCAAGTTCTCCAGGTTGTCCTCGTTGAAAAGCTGAGGATACTCGTCCATCATGTCGGGGCGAAACACCACGTCGGTCAGAGGACGCAGCGTCTCGAACTCTTCCTTACGAACAGCGCGCGGCCCTTCGATCATTATTACTCTCCTGATTTAACGTTTCGAAAGGGCAACCGATCTCCAAAAACGGCTCCCTCGGTTACCCCATCGGGCTATGGTTCCCGGCAAAACCTTCTCGCCAGGCGGTTAACCGGGCGTCGAGGCGCGCGCGCGGAGCGCGCTGATGCCCTCCCGCAACGCTTGCTGGTACAGGGAACTGTCTCGCCCGTAGGCCAGGCAGCGAAAGCCCTCTGCCAGTAGCGCGCGCCCCTCCTCAACGCTGGACGCCATAAACCCCGCCGCCTTCCCGTGCCGTCGGGCGGCGTCCAGGACGCGCTCGCTGGCTCGTCGGTAGGCCGGGTGCTGGAACTGTCCTGGAATGCCCAGGGAGGCGGTCAGGTCGAAGTGGCCGATCCAGAGCACGTCAATGCCCTCCACCGCCGCAATGCTCTCCACATTCTCGACGCCCTGCGCCGTCTCGATCTGCGCGATGAGCAACTGCTCCGCGTTGGCGCTCTGCATCTTGGCGACGATGTCGCCGTCCGTGTAATCGTCGTGCGCCACGCCGAAGGCGGTTCCACGCCGTCCCTGGGGCGGATATTTGGCGCACTGCACGATAAGCCGCGCCTGCTCCTCGCTCTCGACCATCGGCACCATCAGGCCCATCGCGCCGACATCCAGCACGCGCGCCAGGAAGTGATACTGCGTTGCGGGCACCCGCGCCATCGGCACGGCATCCACGCCGCCCGACGTCGCCATCATCGCGCGCACCGTCTCGATGCTCCAGCCCGTGTGCTCCATGTCAAAGATCATAAAATCGGCGCCGGCCCCGGCCACCAGGCGTGCCATGCCCGTCGTGTTGAATTCGAACACCATCGTGCCGAGCGCGACGCCCCCGGCGGCAAGGGCGCGTTTGACCTTGTTCTCTCGCATCGTATCTCCTTAGCGTTGGCTGTACTGGCGCAGTCTCTCCAGCAGCCGTGGATGAGAAAGGACGTCGCGATTCACCACATACCGTGGGAGGCGTCCCGCCGCGACCTCTAAAATGCTCTGGCACGCGCTCCGCCCGTTGCCCCGGAAGCACTCGTCCGTCCAGCCTATGGCGTGCGGCGCGACGATAACGTTCTCCAGGGCCAGGAGGGGATCGTCAGGGTCTACAGGCTCCTGCTCGAACACATCTAGACCCGCACCCTGAATACGCCCTTCGCGCAGCGCCGTTGTAAGCGCCGCCTGATCTACGATAGGGCCGCGCGCAATGTTGATCAGATACGCGGTCGGCTTCATGAGCGCGATCCGCTCCGCGTTCATAAGATGATACGTCTCTGCGTTCAGTGGGCAGCAGAGACAGACGAAGTCGGCGGTACGCAGCAGAGTCTCCAGGTTCACCTGTTCCGCGCCCTCCGTTTGGGCTTGCTCCGGCGTCACGTAAGGATCATAAATCAGGTGGCGCATACTGAATGGCCGCGCCAGCACCAACAGTTCTCGCCCGATGTTGCCCAGGCCGATCACGCCGAGCGTGCGCCCGGTCAGTCCCATGCCCATATAGCTCACTTTCTCCGCCCAGCGTCCGGCACGGGTCAGGCGATCCTTGATTAGCAACTTGTGGCTGAGCGCCAGCACGAGAGTCAGGGCCGCAACGGCGAGAGGACGCCGGACGCCATCGGGGGTGATGGTGAGCAGCACCCCGTTCTGGGTACACGCCTCCACGTCTACCCGGTCGTAGCCTACCCCGAAGCGCGCTATGATTGCCAGCCGATCGGCCCCTTCCAGGGTGGCCGCCGTCACGCTCGACGCCAGCACCAGCAGCGCATCGTAGTCCCGCACCTGGTCGGCGCGGAGTTCTGACGTCTCTTCGGCCAGGAACTCCCATTGTACCCCGGCGGCCTCGGAAAGCAAATTCAAGCCGATGTCATCGGAACCCGGCGTGCCAGCATGCTTGAGAAGGTCACGGGTGACGCCTACGCGAAATGACGGAGTCATGGTGTGCTTCCTTCGTGTTCAGGCTTCCCATGCCAGGCAGACATAGATTATTCTCCTTGTCTATCGCCGGGAGCGCCATTTTGCTATGACAACGTTCCCTCCTTTAGCAAGACGGCGCACCGCAGCGATAAGGGAAGTGATTACGCGCCTGCGTGGCGCTGACGAAAGGAGGTGAGCGAGTTGGATATTATCGCCTCTGGCGACTCGCTCACCCGCTGCGTCGAGGAGACTCGGCGGTAGGCGGGTCGCGCGAGAGCAACGCCCCCCAACCCGGAACTTTCCGAGCTGCGGGGGCGTTTTTGCGTCTGTTCCGAAAGCCCTCACCCCCTGCCCCCTACTGCAAGGGTCGGGGCTGCCATGGTTCGGGCCACTGCTAGGGTCGGCAAGGTTACGGCCCTTGCCTCCGCCTTGCGACACCTTGCGACACGGCTTTGCCTTGCGACACCCCTCCGCCTGGCGACACCCCTCGCCTAGCGATCCACGCTGCGGGAGAGGGGAGGATGGAGTCGCCGCAGGGCGACTTAGTGCTCTTGTTGCTGCGTCTTGAGCCGCCCGTAAAACAGGAGCCTGCAAACCCCCGAGTGCAGAAGGGATTCGCAGGTCAGCCGAAGAATTCCTGCCAGGGTTCGGCGCGTATTTGCATCGCCCGGATCATGATTAGGTGAGGAAAAACAAACGAGGAAGAACAGATGCAGTTGCGTTACCTAGAAGACTTATGGAACGAGGCCGAAACGGCAGGGATGGACGAACCGGAATTGCTGCGCTACCGCTCTAACCTGCTGGGCCGCGACCTGCGCCTGACCAACTTCGGCGGCGGCAACACCTCCGCAAAGGTGCAGGCAGAAGATCCCGTGACCGGCGAGACGGTGGAAGTCCTGTGGGTCAAGGGCAGCGGCGGCGACCTGGGCACGATTCAGCGTGACGGGTTCGCCACGCTCTATCTGGATCGCCTCAACGCCCTGAAGCGGCGCTACCGGGGCGCGGAGCACGAGGACGCGATGGCGGAGATGTATCCGCTCTGCACCTTCGGCAACAATCCCCGCGCGGCCTCCATAGATACGCCGCTGCACGGCTTCCTGCCCTTCCGCCACGTAGACCACCTGCACCCGGACTGGGCTATCGCGTTGGCCGCCTGCGCCAACGGCCCGGCGCAATTGGATCGGCTGCGGGAGGAGACGGGCCTGAAGCTGATCTGGCTGCCCTGGAAGCGGCCCGGCTTTGAATTGGGCCTCTGGCTGGAGCGCGCCGTTCGGGAAAACCCGGACGCCGACGGCATCCTCCTTGGTTCGCACGGGCTGTTCACCTGGGGCGATACGGCGCGCGAGTCGTATCGCAACACGCTGCGCGTCATTGACGGCATCGGGCAGTATGTCTTAAAGCGCGTAGAGAGGAAGGGCGAGAAGCTGTTCGGCGGCGCGGCGGTGGAGACTCGACCGGACCGCAGGGCCGTGGCTCGTGAGATTATGCCCGTGCTGCGCGGAGAGATCGGCGGCGTGCTCGGCCATTTCGACGACGGCGAAACCGTCCTGCGCTTCGTCAACAGCGCGCGGGCGAAGGCGCTGGCCTGGCAGGGCACGAGCTGTCCCGACCATTTCGTCCGCACGAAAGTCCGCCCGCTCTTTGTGGATTGGAACCCGGCTCAGGGCGATGCGGCGAGCCTGATCGCGGCGATAAGGCAGGGCATGGCCGCCTACCGTGAGGACTACGCCCGCTACTATGAAGCGCACAAACGGCCCGATTCGCCCGCCATGCGCTCGCCCAACCCGACCGTCGTGCTGGTGCCCGGCGTCGGCATGTTCAGCTTCGGGCGCAGCAAGCCGGAGGCGCGCATCACCGGCGAGTTCTACGTCAACGCCATTCACGTCATAGAGGGCGCGACGGCCCTCGACGACCTGCCCGCCCAGCCCGGCCTTCCTGCCGACCGTGTGGTAGATAACTATGTCGCCCTGCCGCCAGAGGAAGCATTCAACATCGAGTACTGGCAATTGGAAGAGGCCAAGCTCAAGCGCCTGTCGCCGGAGAAGGAGTTGAGCCGGAAGGTGGCGGTCGTCATCGGGGCCAGTCCGGGCATCGGGCAGGCGGTGGCGGAACGATTGGCGCGGGAGGGCGCGCATGTGGTCGTCGCCGACATCCATGCCGAGCTGGCCCAGCAGGCGGCGGAATCCCTGCAAAAAGCGTTCGGCAAGGAGGTCGTGGCGGCGGAGACGGTGGACAGCACCGACCGCGAAGCGGTGCGCCGGATGCTGGATGCGGTCGTGATGCGCTATGGCGGCCTGGATATTCTTGTGCAGGTGGCCGCGACCTTCTTCCCGCCCGACCCGCAGACCGGGCGCATCACCGAGGAACAGTGGCGCAAGACCTTCGACGTGAACCTGCTGGCCTCCATGCTCGCCGCCGACGAGGCGCAGAAGGTGATGGCCGCGCAGGGAACGGAGGGGAGCATCGTCCTTATCAGCAGCGCCAACGCCGTCGTCGCCAAAAAAGGAAGCTGGGCTTACGATACCGGCAAGGCCGCCCTGAACCACCTGATACGCGAACTGGCGGTCGAGTTCGCCCCGCGCGTGCGCGTCAACGGCGTCGCTCCGGCCAGCGTGGTGGAGGGGTCGCTGCAATTTCCGCGCGAGCGCGTGATGTCCTCGCTGGCCAAGTACAACCTTCCCTTTGACGGGAGCGAGACGACGGAGGCGCTGCGGGACAAACTCTCCAGCTTCTATGCCGAGCGCACGCTGCTCAAGCGGAAGGTCACGCCGCCAGACGTGGCCGAAGCCATCTTCCTGCTGGCTTCCCGCCGCCTGGGCCTGACAACCGGCCAGATACTCGCCGTAGATGCGGGCCTGCCCGAAGCCTTCCTACGCTAACCGACGAAAATAAGCAGCAGGAGTTCCTGCCTCGAGGAGCGAACGTTGGGGTAAGATATGGACGGAGGAAGCAGACCATGGCAGAGCAGACCTGTTTGACGGATGAGAACGCGCCCCTGAAAGACCTCGACGAATGGGAGGAGGACTTGAAGCGGCGCTACCCGGAGCCAGACCACAGCCAGTTTATCGATCCCAACAAGCCCAAAGAGCAGTTTCGCAACTATGAGGCCGAGGCACGCAGCAGCGTCCGCGAGTTCTATCGGCTCAACCACCGCTACCAGACGCTAGACTTCGTGCTCCAGAAGAAACGCGAGTACCTGCCCAAAAACAAGCGGCAGATGGGCATCTGGGAGGCGATGGAATATCTCAACACGCTGGTGGACGACAGCGACCCCGATACGGACCTGTCGCAGATCGAGCATCTGTTGCAGACGGCGGAGTCCATTCGCCGGGACGGGCATCCCCGCTGGTTTATCCTAGCCGGCTTGATCCACGACCTGGGCAAGATTCTCTGCCTCTTCGGCGAGCCGCAGTGGGCGGTCGTCGGCGATACGTTCCCGGTCGGGTGCGCCTTCTCCGACAAGATCGTTTTCCCGGAGTATTTCGCGGATAATCCCGACAGCCAGGCGCAGGCATACCAGACCCGCTGCGGCATCTACACGGAAGGCTGCGGCCTGGATAACGTCCATCTCTCCTGGGGACACGACGAGTATCTCTACCAGGTCGTGAAAGATTATCTGCCCGAAGAAGCCCTCTACATGATCCGGTATCACTCCTTCTATCCCTGCCACAAGGAGGGGGAGTACACCCATCTGATGAACGACCACGATAAGGAGATGTTCGCCTGGGTGCGCGCCTTCAACCCTTACGACCTCTATTCCAAGAGCCACCAGCGCCCGGACGTGGCGGCGCTGCGCCCTTACTACGAAGACCTGATCGCTGAGTATTTCCCGCCCACGCTGAACTGGTGATCGCGGCGCACAGGAGCGAGCCGCCTGTTCGTTCCTCCACATCCCCATGCAAAGCCCCTATGGGAGACGTTCCCGTAGGGGCCGCTTTGCTTTTAGCCGGCAGTTTCTCTCTTCGGCGCGGCCCGCGCAGGGAAAAAGTCCTCGTCCGCAAAAAAGGCCGGCGGCTCTTCGTGTTAAGCATTGCGAAGAGGTATCACCAGTTGACAAATTTGTACATAAATGGTATAATAGAGAGCATAAATGAGATAGGATATGAGTCCCTGATTGCAGGTCGGATGACCGCAGCGGCGTCGGCCTGTGCGTGATTTTTGAGGAGAGAACGTTGGCAAACGACACCCTTCCCAACGGCCCGAACGACGGCAACGAAAACGGAGAAGGCGGCCTGATGCTCGTAGACATCGAGCAGGAACTGCGCCGCTCTTACCTCGGCTATGCCGTCTCCACGTTGGTCTCGCGCGCCCTGCCGGATGTGCGCGACGGCTTTAAGCCCGTACAGCGGCGCATCCTCTATGCCATGCGCGAGCTCGGCGTCGGGCCTGGCTCCGCCCGCGTCAAATCCGCCAAAGTTGTCGGTGAGACGATGGGCAACTACCACCCCCATGGCGACCTCGCCCTCTATGGCACCCTCGTCCGCATGGCGCAAGACTTCAGTATGCGCTACCCGCTGATTGACCCACAGGGCAATTTTGGCAGCGTGGATGGCGATCCACCTGCCGCTATGCGCTATTGTGTCACTGGTGACAGCCTTATTGTCACTAAAGATGGCTTACAGCGCATGGATCGGCTTTCCGAAGGTGAGGAAGATATTCAGGAGCAGGTGCTCTCCCTACAGGGCCAGGTGAACACCGCCAGCAAATGGTTCGACTGCGGCGCGTTTCCTACCCGGCGCATCCGCACGCGGCGCGGCTATGAGGTCACCGGAACGACCAACCATCCTCTGCTCATCTGCGTTCCCGGCCAGGACAAGCGCGTGCAGCTTGTCTGGAAGACGATTGCCGATCTTCAGCCGGGCGACTACCTGGTACTGGATCGCAGCGAAGCGCTCTGGCCGGAGCGCCCGGTAGACCTGCGGCCCTTCCATCCCGATCTGCCCGCCGACTCGCGGCAGGAGCGGCATCCCCTGCCGACGGAACTGACGGAAGACCTGGCTTTCCTGCTGGGCGCGCTGGTTGCAGAAGGCACCGTCCGCAGTAGCGTCATTGAGTTCACCAATACGCCCGGCGATTTCGCGGAGGCATTTCAAGCCGCCTGGGCGCGTGTCTTCCCGACGTGCTGCCTGCATACCTTCCTGCGCGAGCCTGCCCGCTATGGCAAAAAGCCGTTCTGGCAGATGCAGGTCGTCAGCCGTCAGGTGATCGCCTTCCTGAATAACCTGGGATTGACAGGCCGCGCGGCGACGCGCCTGATCCCCGAAGTGGTTTTGCGGTCGCCGCAGGCTGTCGTCGCGGCGTTCCTGCGCGGCCTCTATGAGGGCGACGGCGCGGCGGAGCGGTCGGGGCGCAGCCTGCTACGCGTCGGGCTGTGCGCCAAGAACCGGGCGCTGCTGCGGCAGGTGCAGACGGTACTATTGCGCTTCGGCATCGTGTCGGCGCTGGGCGAGGAACGGGTGCGCGGCACGTACCGCCTGGGCATCGTCGGCCAGGAGAACCTGCGGCGATTTGAGGCCAAGATCGGCTTTGTCTCGGCAATCAAGCGCGCGGCGCTGGTCGAACTGCTGGCAAACCACTCCGGACGGGCGCTCTCAAAGACGGACTTCGTGCCGTTTTTGGCCGATTTTGTGCGCGCCAACGCCTGGCGCGGACACCGGGAATGGCTGTCCAAGCACAACATAGACCGGCCTGCGCGACTGGCGAAGGCGCTGCCGCGCCTGGAACAGGCGCTGACCCCCGCCGATTATGCGCACGCAGCCTCCTTCGCGCAGGGGCGCTATCTGTTCGATCCTGTCGTCCACATCGAGGACGCGGGAATGCAGCGCGTCTACTCCGTGCGCGTGGACAGCGAATGCCACTCGTTCGTCGCTAACGGCTTCGTCAACCACAATACCGAGTGTCGTCTGACGCCGCTGGCGATGGAGATGATGGAGGACCTGGACAAGGACGCCGTAGACTGGATGCCCAACTACGACCAGTCCAGGCAACAGCCGACCGTTCTGCCGGGCAAGTTTCCTAACTTCCTCTGCAACGGCGGCGAAGGCATCGCCGTCGGCATGAGCACCAGCGTCCCCCCGCATAACCTGCGCGAAGTCGTGGACGCCTGCATCTACGCCCTCGACCACCCGGACGCCACCCCGGATGACCTCATGCGCTTCATCCCCGGCCCCGACTTCCCGACCGCCGGGTTAATTCTGGGCACGAAGGGCGCCAAGGAAGCCTATCGCACCGGGCGCGGGCGCGTGATCATGCAGGCGCAGTTGCAGATCGAGCCGATGGACGGCGGCAAGAACGCCATCGTCGTCACCGAACTGCCCTACCAGGTCAACAAGGCCAATCTCATCAAGCATATTGGGGAATTGGCCCGGCTCAAGAAGGTCGAGGGCATCACCGATGTCCAGGATTATAGCGACCGGCACGGGATGCGCATTGTCATCGAGCTGCGCCGCGACGTCCTGCCCAAGCGTATCGTCAACTTCCTGCTCAAGCATACGGCGCTGCGCCAGACCTTCGGCATCATCATGCTGGCCCTGGTCAACGGACAGCCGCGTCTGCTCAATCTCCAGCAGGTCATCCACCTGTACCTGGCGCACCGCAAAGAGGTCGTCGTCCGGCGCACCCGCTACGAGCTGGCCCGCGCCAAAGCCGCCGCGCACCGCCTGGAAGGGTTGCAGATCGCCCTCAACTTCCTGGACGAGATTATCGCGCTCATCCGCAACGCCTCCAGCAGCGACGCGGCCCGCACGCAGATGGTGGAGCGGTTCGGCCTGACCCAGATTCAGGCGGAGGCCATCTTGAGTATGCAGCTGCGCTCCCTCGCCCAACTGGAGCGCCAGCGCATCGAGGACGAATACAAGGGCCTGCTCAAGCAGATCGCCCACTTCGAGGACATTCTGGTCAACCCGGCCCGGCTGGTCAAGATACTCAAGGACGAGCTGCGCGCCCTCCGCGACAAGTACGGCGACGACCGGCGCACGCGCATTCTGCCCACCGAGGCCGACGAGATCACCGAAGACGACCTCGTTCCCGAAGAGGAGACCCTGGTCACCATCTCCCGCGACGGCTATATCAAGCGCGTGCCGATGGATACCTACCGCACGCAGAAGCGCGGCGGGCGCGGCGTACAGGCGGCCAACCTCAAAGAGGAGGACTCGCTGGCCCACCTCTTTGTGGCGACCACGACCCATTATATCTTGTTCTTTACCGACCGGGGCCGCGTCTACAAGCTCAAAGCCTACGAGGTGCCCCAGACCTCCCGCCAGGCGCGCGGCCAGCACATCAATAACTTCATCCAGGTCGAGCCGGGAGACAAGATCACGGCCATCCTGCCCATCAAGGACCTGAGCGCCGAGGGCTACCTGCTGCTGGCCACCGAGCACGGCGAGGTCAAGCGCACCCCGCTCTCCGAGTTCGCCAACCTGCGCGTCAACGGCAAGAAGTGCTTTGACATCGAGGAGGGCGACAACCTCAAGTGGGTCAAGCACACCGACGGCAAGCAGGAGGTGATCCTGGTGACGCGCAACGGCATGTCCATTCGCTTTAAGGAAGAGGACGTGCCGGAGCGGGGCTACTCGGCCGGCGGCGTGCGCAGCATCGAGCTGCGCGACCCCAAGACACGCCAACTCCAGGATAAGGTCGTGGCGATGGATGTGGTCAGCCCCACCAGCCAACTTCTTGTCGCCAGCGAGAACGGCTACGGCAAGCGCACCGACTTAGCCCACTACCGGGCCCAATCGCGGGGCGGCAAGGGCCTGATTACGATGAATGTGACCACCAAGACCGGCCCGATTGTGGATGCAGCCGTCGTCGAGCCCAACGATAAGCTGATCGTGCTGACCGAAAGCGGGGTGGCTATCCGCATGAATATCGCCGACATCCGGGTCGCAGGGCGCAGCACGCAGGGCGTCAAGCTGATCAACCTGGATGAGGGCGATAAGGTGGCCACCATGGAGCGGCTGGTCAGCACCGAAGAGGTCGAGGAGAAGGCCAACGCCGCCGCCCAGGCCAAAGCGCAATCCAACGGTAAGAACGGCAAATAACCGAGCCGCACGAGCAGTCCGATAGAGTGGGTTTGTCCCCTGCGAAGCCCCCGCCAACTAAGCTGACGGGGGCTTTATAATAGCGGGAGTGCAGGGGGTGAAAAACCGCATGGGCTTGTCCCTACGGTACTCCGCGATACCGCGTTTGCAGCTTGCAGGATGCGCGGGAGTGTCTAACTGATTGCAGGTAGGCAATCAACCAATGCATACTGGTACTGCGGGTTCGCCCGCTTCTTTAACTGTCTTGTGTTGTAAGCATACACAAACAGCCAGACCGCACGCCATAGGGCTTTGGGACAGCGGCTG
>DASRGZ010000121.1:0-4591 GCA_035650735.1 Chthonomonadaceae bacterium | reverse complement strand
TGGGCTGCGGACGGCAAGCCCGCTCAAGCGGGCTACGAGGGGTGGGTTAGCCCCCTATAGGAGCTATAAGAAGGAAGGTTAGCCCCCTTCAGGGGGCTTGCCGCCCACAGCCCGGTCCTTTAGGGCCGGGCACAGCCGGGTCTCCGTAGGCACAAAGTCATTTTGCAGCGGCAGAAGTGGCGGATTGCCCGGCGCGGTGGGAGTACGCCTCGGCATGGACCGTCTTCGCCGCCGCGACCATTTCCGGATAGGGCGTATCCGTGACGTTGACGAACCCGATGTTGTAGTTCTCGCCGTCGTAGGTACGGCCTGTCAGCGGCTCATCGAGATACTGGAACCAGTGGCAGCCCACGAACGCCGGATGGTCGAGGACGCTGCGCACGTAGTCCATATACATCGCGGCCCGCGCCTGCTGGTTGGGCGTGGCGACCAGGCCGGTATGGAACATACCCCGGTCCAGCGCGCCGAAGTGGAACTCACCGATGATGCAGGGCTTGTTCAGGGCGTTGAGGAAGGCCCAGCGGGCCGGGTCCACGCGCGGGGCATAGATGTTAAAGCTGACCACGTCGCAAATTTCCGCCGACGCCTCCACCGCTTCCGGAGTCTGCCAGGCGAAGCGGCATCCCAGGTAGAGGTGGTCGGAATCGGCCTGCTTCAGCGTATCGTGAATTACCTGGAAGTAGCGACGGGCCAGGCTCTTGACGAATGCGGCCATGTCCGCCTTGAGCGCCGGCGAGAGCGGTCCGGCAGGCCGGTAGGCGGCGTTCAGAGCGTCCCACGCGGCAAAATCGGTTCCCCAGGCCGCATTCAGCTTGGCGATGTCGCCGTACTTCGCCTTTAGCTGCGCCAGAAACGCCTGCTTTGCGGGCGAGGATGCCTCCTCCGCCAGCGCGCCGTAGGCCAGGCCGTACCGCCCGTTCTCCTCGCCGCCCCCGCCCCAGCTTAGCTCGTTATCCACGAAGTAGCCGAGGCACCAGGGATCGCCCTTCACCTTCTGGACGACAGGGCGCAGGCTGTTGGCAACGCTCACGGCGAAGCGCGGGTCGAACGGGTCGTGCATCTTGCCCCAGTAGTCCGAGCCGCTGCTGAGGCGGGCGTGGTCGCCGTTGATGTGCGCGGTCGCCACGTAGGGAATGCGCCCGTTCCGGTAGAGCGTCTCGTCCGACCAGTTGCCGATGGTGTTGAAGCCCCAGGCTTGCAGCCGCGCCAGGGCCGTCTCCCGCCACGCCTTCTCGTAGTCCTGCCCGTACTTCCGCTCCAGATTGGCCGTCAGGAAGTTGAAGGTCACTCCCTCCTTGACGGGGCCGGAGTGGACGTTGCGCACGTAACCGCGATGCCGTGCCAGCGGGCTGCCCTCTTCCGGCAGCCAGGTAAACATCTTCTCGCGTCCGGTGATAAAGGTGGCGTTTTCCGTGCCGACGCAGTCTATTCCCAGCGAGAAGAAGAGATGGCCTTCCGGCGTGACCAGCCACCACTTGCCGTCGCGCTTCTCGGTGCGGAAAAAGCCGGTCGCGGGAAGCTGCGGGCCAGAGGCCCAGCCGCCGTACTTATCCCGGTCCGGCAGGGTAGGATGCGCCTTGAGTTCCGCCGCCTCCGCCGCGCGGCGCTTTGCAAACTCCGCTTCGTCCTTGAGCTTGCCGGGCCAGTCTGCCTTCGCGTACTGCCCGTAAGCGTCTACAATGCCGTCCAGAGAGACGGTATAGGGGATCAGGCGGATGTTGTCCACCAGAAGCGTTCTGGCAGCGGGCGGACGGTGTAGGAATATCTGGAATGCGACGATGTGGCCGAGGTTGATCGGGCCGGCGGCCTGAGACGCCAGGCTATGCACTCCGGGCACGGTCGGCAGGCCGCGCATACCGTACTCCATCGGGTTAGGGCCGAGCGGCAGCACGAAGGTATCGGTCTTGCCCGGCGTAATGGTACCGGCTCCCTGCCGGCAGTGGACGACGCCGTTGGCGCTTGGGTCGTCGTCTACCCGCACGCCGAACTCCACCGGCTCACTGCCGGGATTGGTGATGTCCAGCGCCAGCCCGCCGAAGCCGCGCCAGTCCCAGGACGACTCGGCGGCGACGGCCATATTGGGCCATTCGGCAGGCAGGTACTCGATCTGTAGGGCGTGCTGGCCCTCGGTGGCGTGTTCGGAGGTAAGCGTTACGCGCGTGCTGTTGGCTTTGACGGCCTGTAGATCGGCCTCGGTTTCAAACGAGGCGACCATCCGGGTCTGCGCGGCGGCAGGGCCGACTATCCCGACGAGGATCAGCAGCGCGGCGAAAAACAAAGGGGTCATTGGCGTCTCCAGAAGGTGACATAGCCCGGCGGCGACGGAGTTTGTTCCTTTGCCATAGGAAGTTCTGAAGTAGCGGGCGAATAGTACCGTTGCTAATTTTAACATTCGACAGGGCGTGTGAAAACCCTGCCCCATTTGCGACTTTCGGATGTGCGCGTGGTGCGGGTGTTCAAGCACCAAGCGAAGCTTAAGGGCAAATAGAAAATCGCCTTTGAGGATTTCTCTCAAGAAGAGATTGAGGTTGTTATAGATGGCGAATGGAGTGCGGCTGGTATGGGAGGGGAAGCGCCCGGCGGCGACGGAGTTTGAGCCGCTGCCCGTGGTTGAGCGTATAGAGGAGTACGGCGATCCTAGCGGGCATAAGGGCGCGTGTAACCGGCTTATTCATGGCGACAATCTGGCGGTGATGGCGGCGCTGCGGGAGGAACTGGCTAGGCGAATGGCTCTCATCTACCTTGATCCGCCGTTCTTTACGGGCACGAACTGGCAGGCGCAGGGCGTCGGGAAAAGGAAAGAGGGAAATGCAGGCACGCGGCTGCCGGCGTTTACGGATGATTGGGACGGCGACCTGGGAGCCTATATGCAATGGCTGTATGACCGGCTGGCGCTGGCGAGGGAACTGCTGGCGGAGGATGGCAGTCTCTATGTGCATCTAAGCTGGCACGCGGCCCATTACGTCAAGCTGCTGCTGGATGAGATTTTTGGGCCGGAGCATTTTCAGAACGAGATTATATGGTGTTATCGGGAAGCCATCAACTCCAAGAAGCGCTGGAACCGCAAGCACGATACCCTTCTCTTCTATAGCAAGGGCAAACATTTTACGTTTAACTATGAGGCGGTGCGGGAGCCCTACGCGGAATCGCATGTAAAGAAGTATCGGCTGCGCGATGGGAAGGGGCCGTACCGGTTGATGGGACGGGGGATCGCCAATAGCCCGCTGCGTTCGCGGCGTGATCTGCCGCCGCAGTACGAGACGCAGTTTCCCGGTCTGACCTATCGGCACTATCTGGGCGAGGGAACGCTGCCGGTGGACTACTGGCAGATTGATATTGAGAACCAGGCAAGCCACACTCGAACCGGCTATCCAACCCAGAAGCCGGAGGCGCTGCTGGAGCGTATCCTGCTGGCCTCCTCCAATCCGGGCGACCTTATCGCGGATTTCTGCTGTGGCAGCGGCACGACGCTGGCGGTAGCGGCGCGGCTGGAGCGGCAGTGGATCGGCTGTGACGCGGGCGCACTGGCAATCCATACGGCGCGTAAGCGACTGCTGGAAAGGCTGGAGGGCGCGCATTTTGTGGTGGAGCGCGCACAGATGCCTGTGGAGGAACAGGCCAGGCCGGCGCAACAGGCTATGGCGGCGCGAAGGAGCGCCGTTTGCCTGGAGCAGTCTGAGGGCGGCGCGCGCGTGCGGCTGGCGGCAGAGGCGGCGTCGTGGGTGGATATGTGGGCTGTGGAATGGCGCGATAGCCCCATGGAAAGCGATACCGAGCAGGCCAGACCGTTTCGTCCGCAGTGGTGGTCGGCGCGCACACGCCGCTGTCCCTCACTGGCGGAAGTCAGCCCGGTCTATCCCGTGGGGGGCGCGAGAATGGTCGTCCGGGTGGCGCTGGCGGACGCAGCCGGCGAGACCTTCTGGGTGGACCTGTCGGCAGGATCAGCGCCGTAAGGACAAAGCACATAATTTTGCGAAAATGCCCTTGACTTCGTAAAGAAGAAGCGTGTATATTATGCAGGCTTTGATTTATACGACGGTGCGCCGACCTGATGATCGAACCAGCGTGGAATTGAAAGGCTCAAAATTCTTTCGAGAATGCCCTTGACAGTGCGGCAAACTGGTAGTATAATATCTAGGCCTCGCGAGAGACCCCGTTTGAAACCTCCGTGTTGGTGTGTTGGTGTAATATAGCTCACCTGTTTGAAACGCGGAGTTCTTGCGTGGGCCGGACGGACGCTCCCAGCGTTGGAACGTCGGTCTAAGCTTCTGATCCTTGAGAGTCGCGTGTGACGTTTTGTGCAGGCTTTACTTTGGTAGAGCCTGTGAGTTTCGCATCGCGTGCCATAAAGAACTTTGCGTCACGAACATAGTTTGGTGACGATGGGCCAGGGATAACTTTGTTTTCTCACCTACCTGTCTTCGGACGGGTAAGGTTTCGTCAGATTTATTCTGATGGAGAGTTTGATCCTGGCTCAGGACGAACGCTTGCGGCGTGCCTAAGAAATGCAAGTCGAGCGAGTTCGCCTTCCACCGAGCCTGCCTGGCCCTGCCTGAGACCGAGGCAGCCCCTGCTTGGGGGCACCTCGTTT
>DASRGZ010000120.1:0-65404 GCA_035650735.1 Chthonomonadaceae bacterium | reverse complement strand
TGGGCTGCGGACGGCAAGCCCGCTCAAGCGGGCTACGAGGGGTGGGTTAGCCCCCTATAGGAGCTATAAGAAGGAAGGTTAGCCCCCTTCAGGGGGCTTGCCGCCCACAGCCCGGTCCTTTAGGGCCGGGCACAGCCGGGTTTCCGTAGATACTCTCAGTAAGCGGATAACATAGAGGAAATGCCCGATGGGGCCTTCTCCGATCGCTATTATAGCACAGTTACGCGCCGGATGCAGTGATAAGTTGCCCATGGAGGAGCTATTTCAAGAATAACTCGATGACCGGCACGGTGACGTGGGGCTTTTTTACGGGCAGTTCCAGCGTGAGCAGCGTGGTCTCGCGCGACTCCTTCATCGCTCCATAGGAGGCTTCCGGCACGCGCTTGAGCATCTTGATCTCGGAGGCGTCGTTGAGAAGCTGTGCGTACTCTACTCGCTCGCCTATGCCGTCTATATGCAGGTGCCGGAAGGGCCAGGCGAAGACGTGCAAATACAGCCGGTTCGTTTGCGGGTTGTAGGTGTAGCGGCAGTCCTGCGGGCAGGCGAATTCCTCCGGGGCCTGCGTGCAGCCGTAGATGGAACGGTTGTGGCGCTTCATCCACTCTCCCATGCCGGACAGCCGATCCAGCGCCCGCTCGTCGAACTCGCCGCGCCCGGTAGGCCCGACGTTGAGCAGCAGATTGCCGCCCTTGCTGACCGTGTCAATTAGCATTTGCACGAGCATATCCACGCTCTTCCAGCTCTCCTCGTCCCGGTGATAGCCCCAGGAGCCGCTGAACGTCTGGCACGCCTCCCAGACTACCGGTTCCCCGTTGACCCGCACCCACTCGCGCGGCTGGTACTGCTCCGGCGTCTTGACGTCCTGGTCAATTTGCAGGCGGTCGTTGAGGATGATGTTGGGCTGGAGTTCGCGCACCAGCTTAATAAGCTCCTCGCTCTTCCATGTCTCCTTGCCCTTCCCGGCAAACCGCTCGGTCGGCGCGACGGAGAAATCGTACCAGAGGATGTCCACCTTGCCGAACTGGGTCAGCAACTCCCGCGTCTGCCCGAACAGGTAGTCCACATATCTGTTGATGTCGCGGTCTTTGTCAGCTTCGATGTACGCCTGGTTGTCCCGCATGGGGTGAGGCTGATCCACGGTATAATCCGGGTGGTGCCAATCCAGCAGGGAATGGTAGAAGCCGACTTTGAGGCCCTGCCCACGAAACGCCTCCACCATCGGCTTGAGCAAGTCCTTGCCATAGGGTGTGTTGGTCGCCTTGTAGTCGGTAAGCTGAGAATCCCAGAGGCAGAACCCCTCGTGATGCTTGGTCGTGACCACAAAGTATTTCATCCCCGCGTTGGCGGCGACTCTGGCCCAGAGTTCCGGGTCGTAGAGGTCGGGGTCGAAGTGCTTGAAGTATTTCTGATAGGTTTCGTTATCTATCCGTTCCATGCTCTTGACCCACTCGTGCCGGGCCGGAAGCGCATAGAGTCCCCAGTGGATAAACATGCCGAAGCGGTCGTGCGTAAACCAGGACGTATCCCCCGCAGTCGGGGCAGGCTGGAGCGTCATCGCGGTTTCCTCCTCGTA
This sequence comes from Chthonomonadaceae bacterium, assembly GCA_035650735.1. GTDB lineage: Bacteria > Armatimonadota > Chthonomonadetes > Chthonomonadales > Chthonomonadaceae > DASRGL01. Next base: position 63,831 of record DASRGZ010000120.1, on the reverse strand, counting down.
AGAATCCTGAGTCCATCTTCGCCAACTGGCCTGTCGTCTCCTGCGCAAGCTTTCTGTGTGAGGGGCCTTGCGTTTTCTTTCCGGGCGGCTCAAGCCGCAGCAACCAGAGCACCCAGTCGCCCTCCGGCGACTCCATCCTCCCCTCTCCCGCAGCGTGGGAGAGGGGAAGGGGGTGAGGGCAGAACCCGCGCAGGCGAGTTTAGTGCCTTGGTTGCTGCGGCTTTAGCCGCCCGGAAAGAAAACACTGCCTGGGAGGGAGAGAGAATGCAACTGACGTGGCGTTGGCGCGCGCTGCTTCTTGGCGCGGCCTGTTGCCTATTCGCAAAGATCGGAACGGCAAGCGGACAGGCCCCCCCTGTGATAAGCAAGCCGCTGCTGATAGCGCGCGTTGCCATCCTGGAGGCGCTGCCGCCGCTCACCGATGCGGCAGACGCAAAGGCGGCTGCGGCCATCCTCAAGGCCAATCACCAGGCGGTTTCTCTCCTGATGCCCGCCCAACTGGCCGATCCCAGCGCGTTCAACGCACAGGCGTTCGATGTGCTGGTGCTGCCCCATGCGGAGACGTTCCCGGCAGCAGCGCAGGACAACCTGCTCGCCTTCCTGAGAGCGCGCGGTAAGCTGCTCTGCCTGGGCAGAGGCGCACCCTTCTCGCGCTACGTCTATGCCGATGGCGGCGTCTGGAAGACCCGCGAGAGCCTGCTCCTCTCCTTGCCCACGACGCCCCTGATGGATTTCGGCGCTACTAACCTTGCCGCCTGGACGCGCGCCACCAACGATCCGAACAGCCCTGCGACGCTGACCCGTGAGGGCAGCCCGCACGGCCCCGCGCTGCATTTCCGCTTTGCCCACTTCACGGGATGGGACAACTTCAGCCCGCCGCCGTTCCCGGCCTCTCCGTTCGCGCCCGGCGCGCAGACAGTCACCTTCTGGGCGAAGGGCGGGCCGCATACGCGCGCCCTGGTGATGGAGTGGAAGGAGCGGGACGGCTCCCGCTGGATCGGGGCGGTGAAGCTGACCGGCGCCTGGCAGCGCTACGCCCTGACGCCCGCCGATTTCCACTACTGGCCCGACTCCCCCTCACAGGGGCGGGGCGGACCTAGCGACTCGTTCCACCCGGAGAACGCGCGCGAGTGGCATATCGGGCTGGCGCAGTCGCACGCCCTGATGGCTCCCGGCCCCCACGAGTTCTGGCTGGCAGCGCCCGGTTCCGCGCGCCTGCCCGCCAACATGAAAGAGGCCGCGCCGCCTCTATTGGAGTGCTTGAGTCCGGCGTACAAGGGGTACTTCCTCAGCGTGAAGGAGAATCCTGCTTCTGCGGCGAGAAAGCAGAGGCCGGGACGCCCTGCCGGAGCCGTGCTGCGCCGCCTCTGGGTTCCTATCGTGCGGCAGCGCGGCATCGGCCTGACCGGCGAGCGGCCCGGTCGCCTGATGCCTGTGGAGTTGCGCGCCGATACTACAGGCATCCATCCGGGGGATAGGGCCTGGGCGTATCTGTGTCTGTCCGGGCCAATGCAGGGCGCACTCTGGGGCGGGGTAGCCCAAAAGAGTAGCCTCAGCCCTTTGCTTCCGGCGGTGCGTCTTCTCACGCAGGGAGTCTACCTTGCCCATGCCGGCACAGAGAAGGCTGCTTATGTGGAGGGCGAGTCGATCACCATCGGCTTTAAGGCCGTTAATACCGGCTCACAGGCGCGCTCCGTAGAGGCGGCCATCGCCGTGCGCGGAGATAAAGGGCCGATAGCGGCCTACAGGAGCCATCTTGCGCTTGCGCCGGAGGCATTGGGCGCCGAGCCGCAATGGAGGCGCCGACTGCCTCCCCTTCTCCCCGGCACGTATACGGTGCGCATAACTTTGCTCGCAGCCGGTGCGCTGACTGGCGGCTCCGGCACCCAAAAGCCAGTGGACAGGATCGAGATGCCGTTTCGCGTGCTCCCCAGAAGTATACCGACGGCCCGGTTCCAGGATCGCATCCGGGCGCGCAGCGGCGAGTTTGTGCTCAACGGCAAGCCCTGGCGGCCCGTCGGCGTCAACTACTGGCCGTTCTGGGTGATAGGGGAAGAGAATCAGCCCTACTGGGTCCACTGGATTGCCCCGGACCAGTACGATCCCGAGTTGGTCGAGCCGGAGCTGACCCAATGCGAGAGGCTGGGCGTCAATCTGCTCAGCGTGCAGTATACCAATCCTGATGAGGGGCCGGCACTCGACGATTTTCTCGCACGTTGCCGAAACCACCGCCTGAGAGTCAACGTATTCGTTGCGGACGCCAATCCTCTAGACTTCCATCTGAACGGCCTGCGGGCGCTGCTGAACGCCGCCCACCTGCGCGGCAACGCGACGGTATTCGCCTTTGACATCGCCTGGGAGCCGCACGTCGGGGCGCATACGGAGCGCAAGGCGCTGGACGCGGCATGGCGGGACTGGATACTGGCCCAGTATGGCAGCATTGCTGGTGCCGAGCGCGATTGGGGCCTGGCCGCGCCGCGCGAGGAGGGACAGATTACTAATCCTTCGGATGCGCAGTTGGCGCAGGATGGTCCCTGGCGCGTGATGGTCGCCGCCTACCGCCGCTTTCTGGACGACCGCATCAGCCGGGGCTACCGGGAGGTCGTGCAGGTGCTGCGCCCTTACGGAGCGCTGATCGGGGCGCGCAGCGGCTACGGCGGCAACGGCAGCCTGGCGGTGGCGGGGCAGGCTCCCTTTGACCTGCTTTCCGGCGCGGCGCACCTGGATTTCATCTCGCCGGAGGGTTACGCGCTCGGCGGGGCGTGGCCGGAGTTTCGTGGGGGCGGGCTGACGACGGCCTACGCCCGCTGGGCCGGCAACGGCAAGCCAGTCTTCTGGGCGGAGTTCGGCCAGAGCGTCTACCCGGACACCACCCCGGACAAGATCGCCGCGCAGGGCGCTTACTATGATAAAATGTACCGTCTCCTCCTGGATTCCGGGGCGAATGGATCGGCGGCGTGGTGGTATCCCGGTGGCCTGCGTGTGGACGAGAACAGCGACTTCGGCATCGTCTCGCCGGATGGCTCACCCCGCCCGGCAGCCCGGCGTCTTCAGCGGCACGCTGCTGGAGAATTGCCGAGGGCTATGGTCAACCCGCCTCCAACGGCCTGGATCACGGTAGATCGCGACGCGGACGCGCGCGGCTATGCGGGAATCTATGCGCGGTGGCGCGGCGAATATGCGCGGATGCGAGCGGCAGGGCTGAGGCCCGGCGTGCGCACGCCGGGAACCGGCACGACAACGGCGACGATGCCGCTGGTGGCGGTCGGCAACGTCCCGGCCAACGGCAGCAACCCCCTCAAGTACGCCAACGCCGAACTCTCCTGGCAAGAGCGCCCAGGCAAGCGGCACCGGCTGTTGCTCTACAACACGGGCGACGCCGGGTGGGCGCAGAACGGGCCGGGCCGTGTGGAACTGCTGGCGCTGGCCGGGAGCCGTATCCTTGCCCGCCAACCGCTGCCGCGCGCCGTCCCGCGCTACAGGCAGATAAGCCTGGACGTTTCCCGTCTGCTGACAAAGGCTCACGCTGCCGCGGCCGCTCCGCCCATCCTGCTGCGTCTGGCCGTCATCGGGCGCCGCGCCGGGGCTAATGGGCCGGAGGTTTACCCTTTTGGGGAGGACTGTGCGGGAGCGTGGTAGAATTCGGAACTTGTTTGCTCCTGCCGACCTGTGGACCAGTATGAAGCCGTAGCGGCGGAAATGAGAAAGAACCATTATGAAAAAATGGCTGATAGGCTGTGGGCTACTGTTGCTGCTCATGGGCCTGGGAACATTTATGGGCGTGCGCGCCTTGCTCAGGGCCAAGCCCAAGACCGAGCGCAGCGAGACGGTACAGCGCGGCGATGTGGAGATCAAGGTCGTCGAAACCGGCACCATTGAACCGCTGCGCAAGGTCGAGGTCAAGTCCAAAGTCGGCGGACGGCTCGCGCGGCTGTTCGTGGATGAGGGCATGGTGGTGCGGCAGGGTCAGATACTGGCGACTATTGACCCGCAGGAGATCAACAGCCAGGTGGCCGCGCTGCGGGCGCAGTTGGCGGGCGCGCAAGCCCACCTGGCGGCGGCGCGCAAGAATGCTGACTATCAGCAATCGCAGACCGCGACCGGCATTGACCAGTATGCGCATAACGTCGAGGTGACCTGGGCGCGGCTGAAGGCGGCGGAAGCGGAGGCGCAGGCCCAGCCGCACCTGACGCAGCAGGCCATCCAGATCGCCCAGGCCAATCTGGACGCTGCCCAATCTGAACTTAAGGCCCAGCAGGATGCCCTGGACCTGATGATCCAGTCCACCCACCCGCAGGCGCTCGTTGCCGCGCAATCGGACTATGATCAGGCCCGCGCTCAGGCCGATAATGATGCACGCACTGTTCGCAGGCAGCAGCAGTTGTTGGCTAAGGGCTTCGTCGCGCAGCAGGTCGTGGAGGCCGCGGAGACGCAGGCGCAGGTCTCCGCCGCGCATCTGCGCCAGGCGAAAGAGCGGCTGGACCGGATCAATAAGGCCAATGCGCTCGAAGAGGCCAACGCGCGCAGCCAGGTTGCCAGCGCTCTGAGTCAGGTGCGCCAGATGGAGGCGGCGCTGGCCCAGGCCAGGACCAATGTCCTGCCCGCCACTAAGCGGCGTGAATTGGAAAGCGCGCGTGCCGCCTACAGGCAGGCGCAGGCCCAGCTTGCCGCGATGCGCGCCGGGAAAACGCAGGATAAAATGCGCCAGGATGAGGTCGCTGTCGCCGCTGCTGACGTCCAGCAGATACAGAACCAGCTTAACGAGAGGCTGGTCAATCAGCGCGATACCAGGCTGGTGGCGGCGATGCCGGGCCTGATAACCCACCGCTACGTCGAACAGGGCGAGCTGATCACTTCCGGTATCTCTTCCTTCTCCTCCGGCACGCCGGTCTTTCAGATCGCGGACCTGGCCACAATGCTGGTCAAGATCAATGTCAATGAGGTGGATATCGCCAAAGTGCGGCGCGGCCTGCTGACCGAGGTGACGATAGATGCCGAGCGCGGCGCCCTGTTTACCGGCCACGTCCGCAAGGTCGCTCCTGCCGCCTACACCGCCACGCCTGGGACCTCCGGCGGCGGAGGGGATAACGGAGGCGGTGGGGGCGGTGGAAACAATCAGAACGTCATCCGCTTCCCGGTCGAGGTTCAGATTGACCACGCCGATGCGCGCCTCAAGCCCGGCATGAGCGCGCGCTGCTCTATCATCGTGGCCCGCCGCCGCAACGTCCTGCGCGTGCCCACCAACTGCGTCCAGGGAGATGGGCCGAACGCGACGGTTCAGATCGTCACCGAGACCGTCAAAAATGGCGAAAAGGTCGAAACGACGACGCCCCGCAAGGTAACGGTCGGGCTGCGTGGCGACGACTTCGTTGAAATTGTCTCCGGCCTGAAAGTGGGGGAGAAGGTACGGCCCGCGCCCTACACCGGCCCGCCTCGCAAGACGGTTGACATGCGCCGAGAAGGCCCATAGACGCGCAGGGAGAAACCCATGAACCTCTGGCACGGCATACAGGTCGCCTTCGCAAACCTGCGCGCCAACAAGCTCCGCTCCGCGCTGACCATGCTCGGCGTCATCATCGGTGTCAGCGCCGTCATTATGATGGTCTCCATCCTGCAGGGCGCCCAGTCGCGAGTCACCAACGAGTTCCAGAAGATGGGCTCTAATCTCATTCTGATCTTCTACGGGCCGGATCGCGACGAGCGCAAGCAGACAACCCGCCGCATTGACGGCATGAAGATGGATGACGTGCGCGCCATCCAGCAGCATTGTGACCTTATCAAAAGCCTCTCCCCGGAACTGCCGCTCAACCAGGGCACGACGGCCAACTACAGAGGCCGCACCACCGACGTGACCCCCAACGGCGTGCTGCCGGCCTACGAGCGGATGCGCAATGTCATGGTGGCGCGCGGACGCTTCCTGTCCGACAAGGACGTGGATACCTGGGCCAAAGTGTGCGTCATCGGCGATAAGATCGAGAAAGACCTCTTCCAGAACGCCGACCCCATCGGCCAGGACATCGAGATCAATGGCCTGAACCTGACGGTCGTGGGTGTAATGGCCCCCAAGGGGCGCATGTTGAGCGGCGACGCCGATAAGCAGGTCTTTATTCCGCTGACGACGGTACAGAAGCGTTACCTGGGCCAGGAACTCGTGGGCGTCATCTGGGCCGAAGCCGTAGACTTGCAGCACATGGATGAGGCCAAAGATCAGGTCTGGCAGCTGCTGATGCGCCGCTATAACAACCTGATCGGCTTCCGCGTGGACAGCCTGGACAACATGCTCAACAGCATCAAGCAAGTCCTGGCCATCTTCACGCTGGTATTGGGCTCCATTGCCGGCATGGCGCTGCTGGTCGGCGGCATTGGCATCATGAATATCATGCTGGTCTCGGTCACCGAGCGCACCCGCGAGATCGGCCTGCGCAAAGCCATTGGGGCCAAGCGCAAGGATATTCTCGTTCAGTTTCTCATCGAGTCGGCGACGCTCTCGGGCGTCGGCGGCTTGACCGGCATCGTCATCGGCTCGGCCTTTGCCTATACCATCGGCTTTATCACCCAGTTTATTCCCGCCATGACCGATCCACAGACCGGCGCTAAAGGGATGGCGATCTATGTGCCGCCCTCCTTCGCCATCGGCGCGTTTGTGTTCTCCGCTTGTGTGGGCATCTTCTTCGGCATGTATCCGGCTTATCGCGCCGCCAACCTCGATCCCATCGAAGCGCTCCGCCACGAATAGACACCGCGGAGATGGTCCGGCAGGAAGGCCATTTAATTCTGGCCCCTACCCCTTTTTCCCCTCCCCCAAGAACAGGGGAGGGGAGAGACAGAGTTGACTTCTCCTCTCCCTTCTCCCTAGCAGGGAGAAGGGCCGGCGAGGAGGGAAGAACAAGGCTTCTCCTCCCCCTACGTCCAGAGCCGCCGCTTTCTCCAAAAGCAGTTCGCAGGAGGGTAGAACCTGGCTTCTCCTCCCCCTCTCCCGCAGCGTGGGAGAGGGGGATAGGGGGTGAGGGCTGCAAAGAAAACGGCAGGAAGAAGGAAGGCGAGGGGAGAAACGTGAGTCGTCCCGGTAATTAGCGGAGAATTGTCACGCTTTTGAGGTGCATGACCATGTTTCAGCATATCCTGATCGCTTCGGATGGTTCCGAGAGCGCGCTCAAGGCGGCGACCTGCGCCGCCGAGATCGCCAAACGATTCGAGTCGCAGGTCACGCTGCTCACCGTCTTCGACCCACCTCTGGCCGCAGGTCCCACTCTGGGCCTGACGGAAGTGCCCATTGATCCGGCCCTCATTGCCCAGTATGGGGAGCAAATTCAGGAGGCTATCGAGAGAGATACGGGCAAAATCCTGGAGGAGCAGGGGGTGGGCTACCTGGCCCGGCGGGAGGTAGGTCATCCGGCGGACAGGATCATCAGTGTGGCCGCGCGGGAGAAGGTAGACCTGATCGTCCTGGGCAGTCGGGGACTGGGCGGACTAGAGTCCTTCCTGGTGGGCAGCGTCTCCGATCATGTGCTGCATCACGCCCACTGTCCCGTGCTGATCGTGAAGTGAGTCCGGACGCGCTCGCCTCCGCGTTGGCCTGGCTCCATACACAGGCGGGCAGCGCTCTGCTGGATGAGGCCGCACGCCTTCCTGCCGACCGCCTGACACGTCTGACGCGCTTGCGCCGCCGCTATCCCTATCCGGCCGATCTGGCTGCCGCCGCCGTTGAGCTGCTGGAGTTGCGCCGCCGTGCGCGGGCCAAATTCGCCCAGGCCGACCGGATGTTCTTCACGGGGGAGGGCCTGGAGCAGTCCACCGGCGAGGTGATCGCGCACTACCGGGCCGGGCGCTTCCCGGCAGGCGAGGCCGTGCTGGATGCCTGCTGCGGCATCGGCGGCGACGCGCTGGCCCTGGCCGAGCGCGGCCCGGTCCTGGCCGTAGATCGCGTTCCGGCGGCAGCCGTCTGCACGCGCGCCAACGCGGAGGCGCTCGATCTGCCGCATCCCGTTTTTGCGCTCTGCGCCGACGTGACGACGCTGGATCTGGCGCGGCTGCGGGCAGGAGGCATCCGCGCCGCCTTCTTCGATCCCTCGCGGCGCACCGAGGATCGCGTCGGACAGCGCCGCCGCGCCCGCGCCGCCGAAGCCTATACCCCGCCGCTCTCCTGGTCGGAGGCGCTGCGCGCCCACTTTCCCTCTCTGGCCGTCAAGGTATCACCTGCCATTGAGGACGCGGCGCTGCGGCCCTACCCGGCGCGCGTGGAGTTTCTCTCCGACCGGGGCGAGTGCAAGGAGGCCGTCCTGTGGTTTGGGCCGCTGACGGAGGCGCTCCCGGAGACGCCGGCCCGGCACACGGAGGGCGAAGCCTACTGCGCCACCGTTCTCCGCCCCGGATCGCCCCCGGTGACGCTGGCTCCCTTCCCTTGCGATCCGCCGCTACTCTCCGCGCCGCGCGCCTGGCTCTATGAGCCCGATCCCGCCGTCCTCCGCGCCCATCTCGTGCCGCAGGTCGCCGCGCTGCTGAGCGCCGCCCAGCTTGACTCCCAGATCGCCTACCTGACCGCCGACGCCCTGACCGCCTCGCCCTTTGCCGCCGCCTATCGCGTCCTCGATTGGATGCCGTTCAACCTCAAGCACATGCAATCCCGGCTGAAATCCCTCGGACGGTACGTGGCTGCCATCAAGAAGCGCGGCGTGCCGCTGGAGCCGGAAGACCTCCGCAAGCGCCTGACCGGAGCCGAGGCAGGAGGCACGCCCGCCGTTGTCGTACTGACTCGCAGGCAGGAAAAGCCCATCGCCCTTCTCTGCGAACCCGCTCCGTAACAAAGGGAATAGCGTTCACCCCTGCTGGCCCCACAGCAGGCCTCTTTGCGAGCCTGCTCCGTGAGAAATGGCCTGTGCCGCGCGCCGAGTCAATGGCCCGGCATGGGAAAAACACCTTCGGAACCGCTATGCTGACCTATCTGCTAGCTCATGATCTGGGAACGACCGGCGACAAGGCAACCCTCTTTGACGCGGAGGGCCGCCTGCTGGCGTCCGCCTTTGCACCCTACGCGACGCAGTATCCGCGCCCCGGCTGGGCCGAGCACGACCCGGAAGACTGGTGGCGGGCCGTCTGCGCCAGCACGCGCCAACTGCTGGAGCAGGCGCCGGGGGCCGTCAACCATCTGGCCGCCGTCGGGTTTTCGGCGATGATGAACGGCTGTTTGCTGGTGGATGCGGAGGGCAATGCCCTGCGGCCCGGCCTCATCCATGCGGACATCCGCAGCGCGGCGCAGTGTGCGCGGATCGCGCGGGAGGTAGGAGGGGAACGCGCCTACCAGTTGACCGGCAATCGTCTGGCGCCCTATTTCACGCTGGGCAAGCTGGCCTGGCTGGCCGAGCATGAGCCGGAGACGGTGCGGCGCGCGCGCTGGTGCGTACAGACCAAGGAATATATCGCCGGACGCCTGACCGGGGCATGGGGCCTCACCGACCGCTCGGATGCCTCCCTGACGGGCTGCTTTGACCTGGAGCGAGGCGTCTGGGCGGAGGAACTGATCGCCGCCGGAGGGTTTCCGGCGCGATTGCTGCCGACGGTACGCCCTTCGGCCAGCATCGTCGGCACGGTAACGCTGGCAGCGGCGGAGGCGACAGGACTGCCTGCGGGCCTGCCGGTCGTGCTGGGGGGCGGCGATGGCGCGTGCGCGACAGCAGGTGCAGGCGCGGTGCGGCCCGGCGACGCCTATCACTATCTTGGCGGCACCTCCTGGGTCGCCGCCGTGACGGCAAACTATCGGCCCGATCCGGGGCGGCGCGTCTCCGTCTTTTGCGGGCTTGACCCGGCCCAGTACGTCGTCTACGGCACGGTGCAGACCGCTTCGGTGGCCCTGGATTGGTTTCGGAATGCCATCGGCGTCGGGGAACGCGCGGCCGGTGAAGAGGAGCACGCCGCGCTGGAGCGATTGGCGGCCTCCGCCCCCGCAGGCAGCAACGGCCTCTTCTTCCTTCCGTATTTGCAGGGCGAGCGGTCGCCGATCTGGGATGCCAACGCGAGAGGCGTCTACTTCGGGCTCACGCAGGCGCACGGGCGAACGGAACTGGCGCGCGCCATCATGGAAGGGGTCGCCTATGCGCTCGCCAGCAACCTCGCGGTTCTGGAAGAGCTGGGGCTGGCTCCAGAGAGTATCCGGGTGCTGGGCGGCGGGATGCGCTATGCCCTCTGGCGGAAAATATTTGCCGCCGTCTATAACCGTCCGCTTCAGTTATTGGCGCGGCTGGCGGAAGCGACTTCCTGCGGGGCGGCCATGATCGCCGGAGTGGGCATCGGTCTCTATCCCGATCTGGCGACCGCCGCCCCGCTCTTTGCGCCTCTGGCGGAGCAAGAACAGCCTGACCGCGAAGCCGCTGCCGTCTATGCCCGCGCCGCCGCCTTCTTCCGAACGCTCTACCCTGCACTGTCCGACCGCTTTGCCGAGTTGTCCCGCCTCTAATCAAGCCAAACCCGTTCGCACCAGAGAAAGATAAAAAAGCCATTTAGACAGGATTAACAGGATTTACAAGATTAAACAAGGAGAGAGAAGCAGGGCTTGTCTGCGTAGTTAAAATCCAGTTCATCCCGTTCATCCTATCTCAATGGCTTTTGTCTTTCTCTCTTTCTCTTTGTTTTTCTCCGTGACTCCTCCGTGTCTCCGTGGCTCTAGCGTAGCGGGTGGTTTAATCGGTTTTGAGTCGTTGGTAGATGCTGTTCTGGCGCGTCATCAGGCGGTTATCCACCAGCAGCCGACGCAGGGTGGCGCAGTCGGGATGGAAGCGCTTGAGGATCTCGTTGACCTGCTTTTCCGGGTAAGACTGGTCGTAGGCGAACTCTTCCGCCAGGCGGCGCAGCACCACCATCTGCTTGTTGGGACGTGTAGGTATCTCCTTCAAGCGGCCTTCCACGAAGAAATGCTGCAACACCTTGCGCTCGAACTCGTCGCCGCCCGTGTCTTCCTCATCGCCTTTGAAGGCTTTGGGCCGCAGCTCCTGGAGCAGCCTGTGGACATCATCCTGCCGCAGGCTGTAGTAGTGCGCCGTTCCCTCCTGCCGCATGTTCACCATATCATGCCACTTCAGCATGTTCAAGTGCGCGGATACCGTCGGCTCCTTTAAGCCCAAAACGGAGGCCAGCTCTTTGACTGTGTACTCGCGCTCGGCAAGCAGGCCCAGAATCCGCAGCCGGCTTTTGTCCGCCAGGACCTTTAGAAACCGGACCAGTTGCTCGAACTCCTGATCGGGAATTACTCTGGCTTCGGTCTCTATGGAATGCCGCTTGTAGAGGCGCCCTGAAAGTGTGGGCGTAGGCTCTTGCTCAACAGCCACCTTCTTAACCCTCCGTCTAATTAGCCTTCTATCTAATTAGGAGTATATCTAATTAGCGATTTCTTGTCAAGGGTGGGCAAGCATTAAGTTTCGGTATTCTGCAAGGCAGTTTACCCGTGAAAATGCGATTGCCCTGGCGAACGTCGAGAACCTCTTTAACAAATTTGGTAGATTATGTTATAATGGGAAGTCGTATTGCGGCGGCGAGGAGAATCTTTTACGGATGAATATATTACGGGGCGTGCTGGGGCGTTTTTCCCGCGACATGGGGATCGATCTCGGCACCGCCAATACCCTGGTCCACGTGCGTGGACGAGGGATTTTGCTGCGCGAGCCCTCTGTGGTCGCCATTGAGAAGGAGAGCAAGAGGGTGCTGGCGGTCGGCGAGGAGGCCAAGCGGATGCTGGGGCGCACGCCGGGCTCCATCATCGCGATTCGTCCTCTCAAAGATGGCGTCATCGCCGATTTCGACCAGACCGAGAAGATGATCCGCTACTTCATTGAGAAGGTGCATCGGCGGACGATGTGGATCGCGCCCCGCGTGGTCGTGGGCGTGCCGTCGGGGGTCACCGAGGTCGAGGAGCGGGCGGTCAAGGAGGCAGCCAAGAAGGCGGGCGCGAAGGAGGCTTATCTCATCGAAGAGCCGATGGCAGCCGCTATCGGCGCAGGGTTGCCGGTCGCTGAGCCGACCGGCTCGATGGTCGTGGACATCGGCGGCGGCACGACGGAGGTGGCGGTGATCTCGCTGGCCGGCATCGTCACCAGCCGCTCTATCCGCGTGGCCGGCGATGAGATAGATGAGGCTATCGTCAACTACGTGCGCCGCACCTACAACCTGCACATCGGCTACCGGACGGCGGAAGAGGCCAAGTTTGAGGTCGGCTCGGCCTATACCGTCGGGCCGGAGCGCTCGATGGAGGTGCGCGGGCGCGACCTGATCTCAGGCTTGCCGCGCAGCACGACCATCACCAGCAGTGAGATCCGCGAGGCCATCCAGGACCCGATCAACGCTATCGTCGAGGCGGTGAAGGTAACCCTGGAGGGGACGCCGCCGGAACTGGCCGCCGACATCTACGAGCGCGGCATTGTGCTGGCGGGCGGCGGCGCGCTGCTGGAGGGACTGGACCGACTGCTCTCGCGCGAGACCTCCATGCCCGTCCACGTTGCCACCGATCCGCTCTCCTGCGTGGTCGTCGGCACCGGACGCGTCCTGGAAGAGATACATATCAATCCGACGCTGCGCAAGGTGCTCAAAAGCGGTTAGAGCGAGTAGGGAAACCTCTCCCCTTGCTTTCCTAAGAACGTATCGAGAACCTGCTGGCAGTCCACCCCTAAAGGAGTGAGCTGCAGACGGCAAGCCCGCTCAAGCGGACTACCAGGGGTGGGTTGGTCCCCTTCGGGGGGCTACAAGAGGGGAGGTTAGCCCCATTGATGGGGCTTGCCGCCCACAGCCCGGTCCTTTAGGGCCGGGCGCGGAGCCGCTTGCTTTAGGGAGCGGAAAGTCGCCATGAGGTCCGAAAAGACGCCTCGCGTCCGGCGTTACTGGGCAGCGCTCATCTGTCTGCTGCTGGGGACGCTGGCCGGCGCCTGGCACAACCACCAGACCGATCGGGGAAAATCCGACATCGTCGTTGGGGCGGTGCGGGGCGTCGTCGCGCCTCCCTCCAATGCGCTCGGCAAGGTCTCTCGCTGGTTTAGCGCGCAGACGAGCTGGATCTGGCATGGCCACGCAATCTCAGAAGAGAACCAACAACTGCGGGAGCGCATAGCCCAGTTGGAACAGGAGAACGCGGCGCTGCGCGAGGCGGCTATCAAATACGAGAGCCTGCGCGCCGATCTCGGCTTTGTGCGCGCGCAGAAAACGTCCCTCCTGGCGGCAGATGTGATCGCGCGCCGGCCCGACCCCAAGTTTGATACCCTGGTGATCGCGCGCGGCGGCGCCGACGGCGTGCGCCCTAACAGTGTCGTGGTGACGCGCGAGGGAGTGGTAGGGCGCGTGTTTGAGGTGACGCCCGGCACGGCCTCCGTCCTAATGTTGACCGATCAGAACTCCGGCGTGGGCGCACGGGTACAGCGGGCCAAATCGCGCGCCACCGGCATCTGCAAGGGAGATAACTCGAAGGCGCTTTCCCTGGTCTATCTGCCCAACGACGCCGACATCAAGCTCGGCGACCGGATCGTCACCTCCGGGTTGGGCGGCGTGTTCCCGCCGGGCCTGCCCATCGGAACGGTCGTGGATGTGCGGGCCGAAGAGGGCAATTTCCTCAAGAGCGCGCGCTTGCGTCCCTTCGTGGACTTCGACCGCCTGGAACAGGTCTACGTGCTGCGATGAGTCCCTCCCTGCGGCGCGGCGTCCGGCTGGCGGCGATGCTTCTGTGCGCGGCCATTCTGCAGGGCCTTTACGCGGACTCCCTGCAGGTACACGGAGCGCGGCCCGACCTGCTCTTGCTGACAGCCATCCTCGGCTCGCTGTTTTGCGATATCAACGGCAGCGCGGCCCTCGGCTTCTTCGCCGGGCTGCTGCACGCGGCCCTCGCCGCCCCGCCTAACGGAGGCTTTGGCAGCCTGATCGTCAGCCGCACGCTGGTCTGCCTGGGCGTCGGCTGGCTGGAGGAGCGCGTCTTCCGTGATAATCCCTTGATCGCCCTGTTTCTGGCCGCTCTAGGCACGGCCCTGGCGGAGGGCCTGTTCTTCCTCTTCGCGCCCCAGCATCATGTGCTGCGCTGGACGCACAACGTCGGGCTGACCACGCTCTACAATGCCGTTCTGGCTCTGCCCCTCTACTTCCTCGTGCGCCGATTTCTCCACCCCAACGCCGAGAGATAATCTCTCTGCCCGCTTCCTACGCGCTCTGGCCGAAGAGGACATCACGGGGCCAGGCCGGCTTGAGCGCCCAGCATTGCAGCCGCGTCTGTTCCAGGAGGTTGCTTAGATCCATATTCGCTGGATGGATGACCCAGCCCGGAATGGATCGCGCCGCATCTTGCGCCACCGCTTCGGCGGCGGGCGGGTAGGGGGCTTCCGCAGGGCCGGAGACCTTATCCCGGCCCAGGAATGCCTCCGCCAGGGCGACAAAATAGGTCCCCAGGCCGATATCCTCCTTGCCGACGGAAACCGAAGCCGGCAAATAGCCGCTCCGCGCGGCCTCCTCGACCTGCGCGGCAGCGGCTTTGACCGCCTGCGCGTCCCATTCCTTCTGCGGCGAGACGGGAGGCGTCGTCAGGGGACCGTAGACGGCGGGGCGCGGATAGAGGCCCTGCGGCGCGGCGACGGCCCGGCAGAGCATCAGCAGGATCTCGCCCGCCGTGAAGAAGTCCGTAAAGAGCACCTGGCGCTCGTCGGCGATTCGGCGGGCGATCTGCTCTAAGTCCGCCTGCGTGGCGAAGGGGCGCTGTCCATCATAACGGCGGATAAGTTCACCCCAGCCGACGATCTCCAGGCGGTCGTCACGGCGCAGATATTCGCACAGCCGGCGGTAGTTCTTCTGCATCGTTGGGATAAGGGAAGCGTCATGCTGCGGAGCGGGCTTCCACTGCTCGCGCGGCGGGTTGGCACCCTTGGCGAAGTTCACGGCGTCCCAGAACTCGGTGCTGATCACGCGCGTCGGATGGCACATAAAGAAGCAGAGCCATTGCGCCCCCCGCCGTTCCGACTGCGCGTAGCGATCCACGTCCCGCTGCACCGCGGCCAGCCTCTCCTCAAACAGAGCGTCATCATAGAAGGTGGCATCGAAGCCGCCGACGCCCTCGCCGTAGAAACCCAGGCAGCCGGCGTACCAGCAGACGTTATGACCGGGCAGGCGGACCAGACTATAGGCGTAGCCGCGTCCCTTCTGGCCCATCAGCCCCATCACGGAGGGCGACCAACTGCTGCCGGTGCGCGCCCAGCCCAGCAGAGGACGTCCCAGAATGCGCTCCGCATCGGCCCAGCCCTGCCGATCCCAGTCCCAGAGGGCCTCCGTGCCCTCGGCGAAGTTGCGCTCCAGGCAGATCTCGGTGGTGGTCGGATGCACCGAGTGCCAGGTGGAGTGGAACGAAAGGTGATGCTGCTTAAGCGCCTCGATCACATCGCGCCGTCCGCGCCGCTCCCAGAGGCGTGCCTTCTCCCCGACAACCATGAAGGAGCCGGTCAAGCCGTGCTCGGCTAGGATCTCTGCTAGCCAGTAGACGGCATCGTCGCTTTCCGGGGCGATTAGGTCTTCCACATCAAAGCAAAGGGCGGTAGGTATCGAATGCGGTACGGTCATGGGTTCCTCCATCGTTCACTCATCTGCGGATGGTATCTTAGCAGACCTGCGCCGGGGTGTCCACCCCGCCAGGAGTCTACGTGCCCCCGTCTGCCGGAAGGATTGGCTCGCGCGCAGGGAGACGCAAAAAGAGGCGCATTACAGCAGGGAAAATCGCTCTGCGGAGGGAATTGGACGCCGGAACACCATCCGGTTCGGGAGTGAAGGCCAGCAGGGAGCAAAACCACATGCGCACGACGTTTAGCCTCAACGGCGCGGATTGGCAGATAATGGGATTGCCGCCAACGGAGTGGGTCTGGCGGCGCATTGGCCAGGCTGGAATAGACCTCGACCGCATCGAGCCTGCGGCGCCACCCTGGATTCCGGCCATCGTGCCCGGCGATGTGCCTTCGGACCTGCGGGATGCGGGAGAGATCCCTGCCCCGGAGTTCGGGCGCAATAGTCGGGCGTGCGAGTGGGTTTCTCAGCGGGATTGGGTCTATCGCAAGGAGTTTGTCTTGCCGCCACAGATGCAGGGACGGAAGCGAGTGCGTCTCTGCTTTGGCGGCGTGGACTACTCCTGCCACGTCTTCCTCAACGGCCAGCGCCTCGGCGACCATAGCGGGATGTATGATCCCTTCGCCTTCGATGTTACCGCACTCTTACGCACGGATGCGCCCAATCAGCTTGTGGTCGTCATTGATCACGCGCCGCCTGAGCCGGACAATCAGGGCCAGATAGGGTGGACCAATCAAATACGGCTGTGGAAGGCCCGCTTCGCCTACGGGTGGGACTGGTGCACGCGCCTGATCCCTCTGGGCATCTGGCAGGATGTCACGCTGGAGGCCGACGACGGCGCGCGGATCGACTCCGTCTGGGTTCGTCCAATTCTGAGCGCGGCGCGGGATTCGGCTGCCGTGACCGTTCAAATAACGCTGAGCGATCCCCTTCGTGGCCGACTGTCCGCCAGCGTGCGCCGCTCCGGCGAGGACTCGCCTGTGGCCGAGGCAGAGGAAGCCCTAGCCGCAGGCGGCACGCTGCCAACGCTCTCGCTGACGATAGAACGGCCCGCGCTGTGGTATCCCAACGGCTACGGCGATCAGCCGCTCTATAAGGCGCGTATCGCGCTGACCTCGGAAAGCGGAGAAACGTTGGACGAGCGCACGGTGCGGTTCGGCATTCGTGCGGTGCGTTTCGTGCCCAATGATAACGCGCCGGCGGATGCCCTGCCTTACGTCCTGGAAGTGAACGACCAGCGCGTCTTTATGAAGGGATGGAATTGGGCGCCCATCGATCAACTCTACGGGCGGCCCCAGGCCGCGCGCTATCGCCACTGGATCCGCATGGCGCAGGAGGCCCACTGCAACGTGCTGCGCGTCTGGGGCGGCGGACTCCTGGAGCGCGAGCTCTTTTATGACCTCTGCGATGAGGCGGGCATCCTCGTCTGGCAGGAGTTTATCCAGTCCTCCTCCGGCATAGACAACGAGCCGGCCACGGATGACGCCTACATTGCCTACTGCCTCGACCAGGCCGTGAAGATGATCCCCCAGCGGCGCAACCATCCTTCGCTCTTCCTCTGGTGCGGCGGCAACGAACTAATGACGCCCGACGGGACGCCGCTCGGCAACGACCACCCGACCCTGGCCGCCCTGCGTGCGGTTGTCGAGGAGCTTCATCCCGATGCGCTCTTCCTGCCCACCTCGCCCTCCGGCCCGGTCTTCAGTGCCTCTCCGGATAATATCGGCCGGATGCACGATGTGCACGGTCACTGGAAATACTTGGGCGATCCGGGCCATTACGTCTTCTTTAACGCCATTGACCCGCTGCTCCACTCCGAGTTCGGCGTAGAGGGTGCGGCCAACCTGGAGGCGTTTCCCCGCTTCCTGCCAGCCGATGCCTTCTGGCCGCCCGACCGCACCAATCCCGATTGGGTGCATCATGGGGCATGGTGGCTCAACCGCCCGCAGGTGGAAGCGCTCTTCGGTCCTCTGGAGTACCTGGAAGGGTTTATCAATGCCAGCCAGTGGATACAGGCGGAGGGGCTGCGCTACGCGATAGAGGCAAGCCGTCGGCGTGCCTGGCGCACGTCGGGAACGCTGCCCTGGCAGTTCAATGAGGCCTGGCCGAACGCTTCCTGTACCAACGCGCTGGACTACTACGGCCAGCCGCGTCCGGCCTACTGGACGATCCGCAACGCCTACGCGCCCTATCTGGTCAGCGCCCAATACGACCGCCTGGCCTGGAAGCGGGGGGAGACGTTCCGCGCCGTCCTCTGGCTGAACGCCTCGCGTCCGCTTCCGCCCGATTATGAACTGGCCTGGGCGTGGCGGGATGTGATGAACGGCCAGGCGCTGGCGGGGGAGGGGATTGCGCTGGAGAGGGAGACATCCGGGGAGCGGTCCATCCGTATGGGAGAGATCGCCATTCCTCTGCCGGAGACGCCTTCTCTCTTCGCGCTCGATCTGAGGCTGCGGCGGCGCGCTCAGGAGCCGGAGGAGACGCTGGCACGCAACACCTACCTCTTCTCGACGCATACGGACGCGCCGTTCGCGCCTCTCCTGCGCCTGCCCGGAGCCAGCCTAGCGGTCGGTTCTGTGGGGCAAGACCGAAAGAGCTTCACGCTAGACAACGATAGGGCGCTGCTCGGCGTGCGCCTGCGCAGCGCCAACGACACAGGCGGCCCGTATCTGAGCGAGGGCTACGCGATGTATGTTCCACCGGGCAACACCTGGCGCGTGCGCCTCTCAGAGCCGGGCCGCGTCCGCATCACGGCCTGGAACGCGCCGCCACTGAAGATAGACACGCGCGCTTCCTGACCTTCCTGCGTAGGGCGCATCCCCTCGCATGAAACCGCCTCTCCCCTCTCCCACGCTGCGGGAGAGGGGAAGGGGGTGAGGGCTATTATCACGCCAAGGCCAGGATGGTATCCATCACCCGGCAGGTCTCCTCGTAGGTGGCGCGGTCTCCGCAGACCTCCGTGATCACATAATCGTCGTAGCCGATGGCGCGTATCTCCCGCATGACGGCGGGCCAGTTCACCTCGCCCTGCATCAACTGCGACCACTCATACTGGCGCGTGCGGTGATCCATTTTGAAATCCTTGAAGTGGATTTTCTTGATGCGCTGGCCTAGTATCCGAATCCACTGTTCGGGGTAGCCGTAGAGAACGACGTTACCGGTATCGAAGTAACAGCCGACATAGGGGCTGCCAATCTTATCAAGGAAGTCGCGGAACTCCAGAGGGCTGATCAGCAGCTTGTTCCAGATGTTCTCCAGGGCGAGATGGACGCGGTGGCGCTCGGCATCCGCGCGAAGCTCTTGCAGCGCGCTCAGGAGACGGTCGTAGGCCACATCGTAGGGCACCGTTTCCGTTACCCGCCCGCCCGTGACCAGGATGGTATCTATGCCCAGCGCCTCCGCCGCCTCCAGCATCTTGCGGCACTGAGCCTTACTCTGGGCGACGACAGCCGGATCGTTATCCGTGAAGCTCCCCGCTCCGCATATGCTGGTGAGTTCTACGCCCGCCTCCTGGCTCATCCGCCGGAGGGCCGCATACTCCGCCTGCCCCGCCTGCATGGTCAGTTCACCGTTCTCGGTCAGCAGGATCTCCAGGCCCTGATAGCCGATCTCCTTACACAGTTGTAGCGCATCACGGATCAGGGAGTTTCCTCCCAGGCAAATCTGCGTCAGTCCCTTTTTCATAAATCCATCGGCAGGCGATACCCGCGCTTTAGCCGGGTGAGGAAGGCTCCTCAGCAACTCGTGCCGTCCAAAACCTGCCGTCCTCCTTTCGTTGAAATTCTTGCAGCCGGCGGCCAACCTCCGGTTAGGGAAAGCCACGACAGCCTAGTTTTCTTAAGTCTGAGTAGCCCCCGTTGCTGGCAGCGACCGCCTCTATCCTGGCCTCGGTTACTTGCCTCCAACCACCGCCACACCCACAAGGAGAGCTATTGTCCATGAGCGTGCGCGTCTTCCGATCATACGTGGTCACGTTGTAAGAGGGTTTAGAATAAGTCCATGAGGATTCTCGTAGACTCTGTTAAGATGGACAGACAAACGTATTCAACCGACTTGACTGACGCCCAATGGGCACTCCTGGAACCCTTCTCCCCGAAGGTGGATCGCCCTGACAAACGCAACGGACGCCCCAGAGAGTATCCCTACCGGCAGATACTCAACGGCATCTTCTACATCCATCGCGCAGGCTGTGCCTGGTCGCTAATGCCCCATGACCTGCCTCCCTGGCTCAGTTGCTAGGGCTACTTCAACCGTTGGAGCCGCAGCGGACTGTGGGAGAAAATCCACACCGCGCTTCGGGAAGCCGACCGAGAGCGGGTCGGCAGAGAACCCACGCCTTCGGCCGCCGTCATCGACAGTCAGTCGGTCAAGACGACCGAAAAAGGGGGCGATCTGGCGAGGACGACATCGGTTATGACGGGCACAAGAAGGTCAAAGGGCGCAAGCGTCACCTCCTCGTAGACACCGAGGGACGGGTCCTCAAGGTCTTGGTCTCGGCGGCCGACCAGAACGACCGCGAGGGAGCCAAGCCGGTTCTGACAAATTGTAAAGGCGATTTCCCCCGCCTGAAGAAGATATGGGCAGACGGTCAGTATACCGGTTGGCTGATAGACTGGGCTGCCGACACGCTGGGCATTTGCATCGAGATCGTCTTGCGCTCCGACGATGTTTCCGGCTTTGAGGTATTGCCTCGGCGTTGGGTGGTGGAGCGCACGTTCGCCTGGTTGGGCAGATACAAGCGTCTTGCCAAAGACTATGAACTCAACCCGGTACACAGTGAGAGCATGGTGTATATCGCCATGACCCAGAACCTGCTCAAAAGGCTGGCCGAATGACTTTTTCTAAACCCTCTAAAGGGAACACAAATCCAACTTAATTGGATTTGTGTTCCCTGTCGAACTAACGCAGCATCTTGCGCAGGTATTGGCCGGTATAGCTTTCGGGCACATCGGCGACCTGTTCGGGCGTGCCCTCGGCGATCACCTGACCGCCTCCCTCGCCTCCTTCCGGTCCCAGGTCTATCACCCAGTCCGCCGTCTTGATCACATCCAGGTTATGCTCGATGACCAGCACCGTGTTGCCCGTGCTCACCAGACGGTTCAACACCCCGATCAGCTTCTCCACATCCGCAAAGTGCAGCCCCGTCGTCGGCTCGTCCAGGATATAGAGCGTGCGCCCGGTGGCCCGCTTGCCCAACTCGGTCGCCAGCTTCACCCGCTGGGCCTCGCCTCCAGAGAGGGTGGTGGCCGGCTGGCCCAGGCGGATATAGTCCAGGCCCACATCCTGCAAGGTCTGGAGCCTGCGGGCGATGTTGGGCAGGGCCGAGAAGAAGGCGCAGGCTTCGCTGACGGTCATATCCAGCACGTCGGCAATGGACTTGCCCTTGTACTTGACCTCCAGGGTCTCGCGGTTGTAGCGCTTGCCCTTACAGACCTCGCAGGGCACATAGACATCGGGCAGGAAGTGCATCTCGATTTTGAGGATGCCGTCACCCTTGCAGGCTTCGCAGCGTCCGCCCTTGACGTTGAAGGAGAAGCGGCCCGGCTGGTAGCCGCGCACGCGGGCGTCCTGGGTCTTGCTGAACAGGTCGCGAATGAGATCGAAGACGCCGGTGTAGGTGGCCGGGTTCGAGCGCGGCGTCCGTCCAATCGGCGACTGGTCAATGTCTATGACCTTATCTATATATTCCAGGCCGTGAATGGCGTCGTGCTCACCCCAGACGGCGTGCGAGCCGTAGAGCCTGTGCATCAGCAGCGGGTAGAGCGTCTCCTGCACGAGCGTGGATTTGCCCGACCCGGACACGCCCGTCACCGCCACGAACAGGCCGAGCGGAATGCGCGCGGTGATGTTCTTAAGGTTGTGGGCGCGCGCGCCGACGAGCTCCAGGTACTTGCCGTTGGGCTGGCGGCGCACGAGCGGGACCTCGATCTTGCGCTTGCCGCTCAGGTACTGCCCGGTAATGCTGTGCGGGTTGGCCTTGACATGCTCCAGCGTGCCCTGCGCCACGACATAGCCGCCGTGCTCGCCCGCGCCGGGGCCGATGTCCACGATCCAGTCGGCGGCCTCCATCGTCTCCTCGTCATGCTCGACGACCAGGATGGTGTTGCCGAGGTCGCGCAGGTTCTCCAGGGTGCGGATGAGCCGGGTATTGTCGCGCTGGTGCAGGCCGATGCTCGGCTCGTCCAGGATGTAGAGCACGCCCATCAGCCCGGAGCCGATCTGGGTCGCTAGGCGGATACGCTGCGCCTCGCCGCCCGCCAATGTCGCCGCTGCCCGATCCAGGGTCAGGTAGTTCAGTCCAACATTGAGGAGAAAACCTAGACGGGTGCGTATCTCCTTGATGACCTGGCGGGCGATGATCTGCTCCCGCTCGGTCAGCTTCAGGTTATCGAAAAAGGCGGCAATTTTATCCAGCGAGAGGGCGCACAGGTCCGAGATGTTCAGGCCGCCGACCGTGACGGCCAGCGCCTCCGGCTTGAGGCGTTTGCCCTTGCAGACCGGACAGGGCCGCGCGCTCATGTACTGCTCCAGGTCTTCCTTGATGTAGGCGCTGCCCGTCTCCTTGTAGGCTCGATCCATGATCGCGATAACGCCGGGAAACTCGGTGTCGAAGTGGCGCGTGCGGCCCCAGCGGTTGCGGAACTCGACGGTGACGTTGCCCTTGATGCCATGCATCAGCCGGTCGAACTGCTCGCGGGTCAGGTCCTTGATCGGCGTGTCCATCGTAAAGCCGAGCTTCTGCGCGACGGCCCGGAACATGGCCGTCCGGTGGTCGGACATCACCTCTTTTCCAGACTTGAGCACGAAATAGCGGATCGCTCCCTGCGCGATGCTCAGGTTCTTGTTGGGCACGATGAGCCGCGGATCGAACTCGGTCTTCGTTCCCAGCCCGTGACATTCGGGGCAGGCGCCGTAGGGCGAGTTGAAGGAGAACAGACGCGGCTCGATCTCCTCGAAGTTGAAGTCGCCCTCCTCGGTCGCATAGTTCTCGCTGAAATGCAGCTCCTGCGCGGGCTGGTCGCCGAGCGCCTGTACCGAGACAACCGCCAGCCCTTTGGCCCGCTTGAGCGCCTGTTCCAGCGCGTCCGTGAGGCGCATACGGCTGATGTCGGACTTCATAATAAGGCGGTCCACGACAATCTCAATGGTGTGCTGCTTGTAGCGCTCCAGGGTCGGTATCTCCTCGCTGAGATCAAACATCTCGCCATCTACGCGGGCGCGCACGTAGCCCTCTTTGAGGATGTCTTCCATCTCCTTGCGGTACTCGCCTTTGCGCCCGCGCACCACCGGCGCGAGGATCAGAAATCGGCTTCCCTCCGGCAGCGCCAGGAGGCGGTCTACCATCTCCTCGATGCTCTGCTTGACGAGCGGCAGGCCGGTCTTCGGGTCGTGGGGCACGCCGATACGGGCGTAGAGCAGGCGCAGGTAGTCGTAGATCTCCGTCACCGTGCCGACGGTCGAGCGGGGATTCCGACTGGTAGACTTCTGGTCAATGGAGACGGCGGGGCTGAGGCCGTCAATCTGGTCTACATCGGGCTTGTCGTGCTGGCCCAGGAACTGGCGGGCGTAGGCGGATAGGCTCTCCACGTAGCGCCGCTGTCCCTCCGCGTACAGGGTATCGAAGGCCAGCGAGGATTTGCCCGATCCGCTCAGGCCGGTGATGACCACCAGCTTGTCGCGCGGAATATCCAGGTCAATGTTTTTGAGGTTGTTTTGCCGTGCGCCGCGAATGCGAATCAGGTTGCGCGAGACGGCCTCTTCCTCGCGGGCCAGCGTCTCCATCGCCACCCGCAGCGTCTCCTCTTCCTCCGCTACCGCCAGCGCCCTCTCCTCAGGAATATCGGGGCTGTAGACTCCGTTCGCCCCGGCCTTTTCCGTGCGTGAAGCCGACTTGACCTGTGTCATGATCCTGTGCTCGCCCCCCTGTCTCCTCGCTCAAACTCTTCCCTAAATTCACTCAAATGTGCCGACAAGATTCTATCATATTCTCTCGCGCAGAACTAGTAGACGCCAAGATCAAATTAAACCACCCGCTACGCTAGAAATGCGGTAGACACTCCCAGCCGTGTGGATCAATCTCACGCAGCCTGCTGCTGAGGAGATACGTCTACACCGTTGGGAGGGATTACCAGAAATGCTTTCAACAGGATTTACAGGATTAAGACAAAAACAGAAAAGCAGGGCTTGGTTAGGTTATAGAGATAGAAGCAGGGGTTGGGTAGGTTTTAGAAATCCTGTTTAAACCTGTAAAATCCTGTTCATCCTATGGAGGTTTTGGCTTTTAATTTGATTTGGGGAGGGCGAGGGCGGTGGCACGGGCGGCGAGGTAGGTGTGGGCGACGCGGAGGACATCGGCGCGGGTGACGGCGGCGAGGCGGCGGGGGAACTCGGCATCGAAGGCGTAGCCCAGACCCATCGTCTCGTACCAGCCGAGGAGGAAGGCGCGGTCACGGGCGCGCTCGTGGCGGAGGGCATCCCGCCCGATGGCATAGTTGCGGGCACGCGTCAGCTCGGCTTCGGTTGGCGGGTCGGCGAGGAGGGCATCTAGTTGCACCTGGAGGAGTTTCAGGGCCTCTTCGGGCTTGAGCGCAGCCATTGCCGGACCGGGCAGCGCACGGCGCGTGTCCCATTGGAGATAGGCGATCAGGGGATCGGCTCGGTCGGCCCGATAGGTCGCGCCAACCTCGTAGCCGAGGCCGAGCGTGTCGCGCACACGGCGAAACAAGCGCGCGGCGTGCCCGCCGCCTAGCAGCGTCTGTAAGACGGTGAATGCCGGGTAGTCGGGGCTGGTGACGTCCGGCGCGGGCACGCCGACGAGCGCGTAGGCGACGCCGCCAGAGGTTAGAAATGTTTGCGTTTCGGCGTTAAAGTTAGGCTTTTGCGGAGCTGTGGTGATGGCTCTGGCGCGCGGCGCCGGGTGGTCGTAATCGTAGAGGTCGGCGTCAAAGGCGCGCTGCGCGGCGTCCGGCTGGAAGCGGCCCACGACCGCAATGACCGTGCGGGCCGGGACGTAGTGGCGCTGGAAGTAGTCCTGCGCCCGCTCCTGCGTGACCCGGCGCAGGGCGAGCTGGCCTGGCTCCGACGCGCCGCTCAAGCGAGCGCAGAGGTCGGCGCGGGCCGTCTCAAATCCATCGTCGGCGCGCTCTCGCCGTTCGTCCAGGAGGCTTTGCCGGGCGCGGTCCAGGGCTTCCGGGGCGAAGTCAGCGTTCTTGAGCGCCTCGCAGATCAGGTACGCGGCCTCATTCAGCTGCTCGCCGACGGTAACGCAGGTGACGGCGACGTAATCGGGCGTGCGCAGCGTCTCCAGCAGGCCGCCAACCTGGGTGATGGAGCGGCTGATCCGGTCCATCGAGCGATTCAGGCTGCCGAAAAAGAGGGCACGCGCGACCAGTTCCGCGGCGGCGGGGTCCGGGTCGGGTTCCGGCTCGGTGCGCACAAAGGCGACGATGGCGGTCACCTCCGTATCCGGCTCGGGCTTTAAGAGCAGGCGAACGCCATCGGGCAGCGTGACGCAGCGGACGGCGGGAGAGGGCGCTTGGGCGCGGCCAGGGAGCGTTAGCAAAAGCAGCAGGAGGCCGCAGAGGCAGACGCGCCAGGCCGCGCGCCGCTCGATGCGAGGGATAGCCTGCATGGGGCCGGTTGTGATCATCGCGCCGCCCCCGTTGTGCTGGCAGGAACAAGCTCTACGGTGATACGGTTGGTTGGATTGAGGAAGGATTGAAGGCAGCGTAGAATATCGGCGCGCGTCAGGCGTTGCAGGCGGGCGCGGAACGCTTCGGGCGTATCGCCGCCCACAATATCGGCGTAACCGATGGCCTGGGCCAGCCCACCGTTCGTCTCCGTCTCGAACAGCAGGCGGCCCAGCACGGCCCGTTTGGCGGTGGCGATCTCGGCGGGGCCGGGTGGGGCGGTCTGTAGGCCGTTCAGGGCAGAGATCAGCGCGGTCTCCAGCCCGGCCAGTTGCGCGGCGGCGTCCTGGCCGGAGGCGTGGGCGGACGGCGAAGCTGTCAGGACAAACAGGCTGGGGTCCCGCCGGGGCGTGTAGCGCGCAGACGCCTCGATGTCCGTGTCGGCGAGGGCCGAGAGCCGTCCGGCGTTGTGATCTCCCAGCAGCGCCGCGATCACCTGCGCCGCGCACGCCATGACCGCATCCGCTGCGGCGGGCGCGCGAAACGCCATGCCAACGCGGGGCGCTGCCATCTCCATGCGGATACGGACGCGGCGCAGCGGCGTCTCTTCGGGCGCAGAGATAGCTCTTATCCCCGACCCCTCATTCTTGCTAATGCCCGGGGCGTGCCAGTCGCCAAAGGCGCGCTGGGCCGCGGCGCGGGCCTGTTCTGGAGTCAGGTCGCCGGCGAGGGCCAGCGTGCAGCGGTCCGGGGCATAGGTGCGGGCATAGAAGGCGGCCAGGGTATCGCGAGAGCGCGCGCGGATGGCGGCAGCGGTGCCTCCCGGCGAGCGGCGATACGGGTGGGCGTCGAAGGCGGCGGCGTAGAGCAGATCGATCAGGCGCGCGGAGGGGGCGGCGTCGTGCTGGGCCAGTTCGTCGAGGATAACGCCGCGCTCACGCTCCACCTCCGCGTCCGGCAGGGTGGCGTTGCGCACCACATCGGCCAGCACCGCCAGCGCCGCGTCGAGATGCGCCCTGGCGACGGTGGCGGAGTAGTGGGCCGCGTCGGGGCCGGTGGCGGCGTCCAGCGTAGCGCCAAGGTTCTCCATCTCCAGGTCGGCCTCGCCGGGGCCGCGCGTGCGCGTTCCCTTGAACAGCGTGTGCTCCAGGAAGTGCGCGCAGCCGACCTCTCCCTCCTGCTCCTCACGCGCGCCCGCCCGCACCCACAGGTCCACGGCGACCAGCGGGTTGGCGTGGCGTTCGCGCATCACCACGCGCAGGCCGTTGGGCAGGACAAACGGCTCCGGGGGCGCGGCGGGGCGCTGGCCCACAGTCACAAGCAGCATCCATGCAGCGCAGGCGAGACTCATTGGGGACGGATCAGGCAGAGCGGGGTCTGCTCGCTGCCCTGGCCGAGCGGGTTATCGCGGAACAGGGCGCGGACGAGGGCGCGATCCACGCCGGGGCTGGCGCCCAGCACCTCCACGCCCAGGTCGTTGGCGTCAATGATGGCGGCGGGCAGGCCCAGCGCCTCGGCAATCTGCCGGGCGACGCGGTCTGGGCTTTTCGGGGCCAGGGTGGCGCGGGTGTTATAGGGCGGAAGGGTGTAGGGGGTCGGGCCGTCAATGGCGGCGACGGCACGGCCCGCCACCCGATAGAACACGCCCCGAATGCGGAAGGGCTTGGTGAGCGCGCTGCACAGGGCGGCCAGCAGGATGCGCGGCACGCCCGCCTCTTTGATCGCCAATTCCATCGTGACGGGGCTGCTGATGCCGATGCCGTGTTTGGTCTTGACGACGAAGCGAGCCAGCAGCCGCGCCAGGCCGGACGGCACAATCTCCGCCACCGGATACGAGCGGCCCTGCATGATGGCGATGATCTTCTCGCTGATAGCCAGGATATCGCCGGGACGCGCGTGCGGCGCGGCGTAGCGTCGGGCGACCTCCACCGGATCATCGTGCTCGGCGATGACGTGGGTGCGTATTGGCAGGCGCACGTATTCGCGCCCGGAGATGTTGGCGGTAAGCGATTTTCCGGGATTGGGCTGGCCCGGCGAGTCCAGCATGGAAGCAGAAGCGAAATCGGTCATAACGCTACTCTGTTCGTGCCACCGCTGCCGAATTCCTCCTGAAAATTGCCGGCTACGATACAGGAATCCTCTTTGCCTACTTCGCAGAATTTTGCACCAGACACCTTGACGATCTGATCAAAACATGCTAACATGTGAAATGATAATGAATGAGCATTCAGCTACTGAGATGGTTCTATCTCTTGTAACGCATCGAAGGAAGGCCAAAACCTATGTGGCCGCCAAAGAGCCGCCAACTGATGGCCCGCCTGTCCGCCCTCCGCAAAGGAGCCAGAGAAGTCCGTGATGTCATTCGTTTCGGCGCACGGGTCTTCTGGGGTGCTTCGCCTCCGCTAACTATCGCCCTGCTTGCTATCGGCAGCGCAAGCGGTCTTTTCCCCGTCATTCAAGTCTGGATTACCAAACACCTCATTGATGCTCTGACACGCACCGCTAGCCTCCGAGGGACCTGGAGACTACCGTCCTCTTCCCTTGCTCCACTCCTGCCCTGGGGCGCAGCCCTGGTCGGGGTCATGGTGCTTACCAATCTTATAGACGCGATCACCCCCTTGCTGTCCGCGCATCTCAGGGAGCGGACCAGCCAGAATTTGGAGCGCGGCGTCTACCAAAAAGCACTGCGCCTCGAACTTGCCGCCTTCGAGAGTCCGGACTATTACGACAGGCTGGAGCGAGCGCGCGGCGGTCTTGCAGGACTTTCAGCAATACCATCTGACGGGATGTGAGTACATCGCCTTTGGAGCCCTGGAGCGGGCGGGCGACGCGCAGGCCATAGAGCGGGCGGCCCGGCTTTCGGGGGCAGACCGTGTCGTGGCTACCCTGGAACGTAGCTACGAGACGCCGCTTGGGAAGGATTTCGAGGAGGGAACAGAGCTTTCGCTGGGACAGTGGCAGAAGCTGGCCGTAGCGCGAGCGTACCTGCGCGAGGCCGAGGTACTGGTTCTGGATGAGCCGACGGCGGCGCTCGATGCGAAGGCGGAGGTGGAGGTCTATCGTCAGTTTCGCGACGTCTCCGAAGGCAAGACGGTGCTGTTGATCTCGCACCGGCTCGGCTCTGCCCGTCTTGCCGACCGGATTATCGTTCTGGAGGGAGGCCAGATCGTGGGGGAAGGCAGTCACGCGGACCTGATGCGGGGTAAGGGCCTCTACGTGCGTATGTTGGGCGCACAGGCGCAGTGGTATATGTGACACACTGATGGAACGCAGGGGGTTCCGCATCCCCCAGCACCAGCTGGATTCTATAACCGGGCTTTTGTCGGGCACAGAATGTGCCCGGAAAAAAAGGAGATGTCACAATGGCCGATGCACAGATCAACCATGCCGGAACCGGCGCAGCCTCTTCCGGCGAAGAGGAGTTGCTGACATTAGACGAAGCCGTGCAGTTTCTCGGCACGAGCAAGCCGACGCTGTACCGCTGGCTGGCGCAGGGCGAAGTGAGAGGCCTCAAAGTGGGCAAGCAGTGGCGGTTCCGCAAGTCGGATCTGGTCGCCTATCTCGAACGCGATCCGCTGGCGGTGGCGACGGCCCCGGCGGAGGCACTGGACGCCGAACTGGCCTTCTTCGCCGGGGAGTTGGAGCGCGTGGGCGCAAAGCTGCCGGAAGATGCTGGCGACGCCACCGACTCCAAAGAGGGGAAGCTGGATCGGCTTATCCGGCAGATAAGTCTGCTGGCCATCGCCTCGCGCGCCTCCGATATTCATCTGGAACCCATCCGGCGGGGTGAGGAGGCTTACGTCTGGCTGCGCATTCGCATTGACGGCGTGCTGCATGAGATTCGCCGTATCCCGATGAGCCTGCATGAGGCGCTGATGGTGCGCTTTAAGCTCATGGCGAACATGGACCCGGCGGAGCGCAAACTGCCCCAGGATGGCCGCTTTCCCTTCTCCTATGGGAGCGAGCACTTTGTCTTTTATGCTGCCACCATTCCCACCGCCTACGGAGAGGCGCTGACGGTTCGGATCGTGGTGAAGGCGGACACGCTGATGAGTCTCGAACAGATCGGCATTCCTGCGCATCATCCCCTGCGCAACTGGATACGGCAGCCCAACGGCGTGATCCTCTGCGTCGGGCCGAGAGGCAGCGGCAAAACGACCACGCTCTATGGCTGTATCCATGAGATCGCAGCCCCTGACCGGAAGACGTTTTTGGTAGAGCAGCAGATCGAGTATACGGTGCCCTCCACGACCGCGCTTCCGATCAACGAACGCGCCGGGATGACGCGGGCGGCGGCGCTGCGCGCCATCTGGCGGCAGGACCCGGATGTTATTCTGGTGGACGATCTGCCGGATGTTGAGACGGCGCGCATGGTGCCCGAACTGGCGCTGACCGGGCATCTGGTGCTCGGCCAGATGCAGGCGAATACTGCCGTCGAAGCCGCGCTGCGCCTGGTCGCCCTGGGCGTGGAGCCGCTTGCCGTTAGCATCTCCCTCCTCGGCATTGTGGCGCAGCGGCTGGTGCGCAAAATCTGCCCGGACTGCAAAGAGCCTGCGCTTCTCGCCTCCTCTAGCTTTCTATTCGCGCAGGCGCAGCAGTTAGCCGCCGCCGGAGGCTACGAGATCCCGGAGAACGCCACGTTCTACCGGGGGCGCGGGTGCGATAAGTGCCGCCATACAGGGTATCGGGGGCGCACGGCCCTGTATGAAGCGCTGGAGTGGAATCAAGCGCTCACCGAGGCGCTGCTGCGCCGGGCTTCCGCCGAGGAGCTGACGGATATTGCCGTCGCGCACGGGATGCGCACCCTGATGGCCGACGGCGCTCGTAAAGCCGTCGAGGGGATGACGACCCTGGATGAGGTGCTGCGTACCGTCGTCGTGACCGTGTGAGCGATCCTGGCCCACAGGGTGGCTCCGAGGTCTTTCCGCTTTGGGCGGCCTCGGAGCCCGCGCTGATGATGACCTTTGCCCCTCTCATGGGAGCCTTCCGTTAAACGGACGAGGACGCATCCGCAAGCGGAACCTCGATGATATGACCGCCATTGTCGCCTAGTTCGGGAAGCTCGATGTCCTGGGCTGCCAGCAGTACGGACAGTTGCCCGCCGTGATGAATATCGTGGGCCATGATGCGCCAGATCGTCCACTGCCGCGATATGACGTAGGTCTTGCCTCCATAGGGTTGGAGGTAGGTCTGGCTGAGATCGGCAACTGTCCATTGGGTCAGGCAGGTCTCGATCATGCGCCAACCGGCTTCCAGCCAGCGCACGATCTCCGCCGTGCTTTCCGCCACAGTGTTATCCACCTGTCCCCAGGGCTGCCACCAGGGCGCGGCCTGTTCGACGAGTTCGGCGCTGCCCGGCGCACCCATACGATGAAACCAGTCAATGCGTCCAAAGGCGATATGGGCTGCGATTTCTCCCACAGAACGTAGGTCTGGGGCTGGACGATAGAGGAGATTTTCCCGCGAAAGGGGCGCGATGGCAGAAACCAGGCTCCGGTGGTAACCATCCCACCCGCGATACACCGTCATGAGCGAGCACGTTTCCAGGGTCACGATTGGCTGCCTCCTTGTATACGGCGCAGACTCCATAGAGCGCGATTGCAATACAGATATACACTTCTCTATCTCTGCCCAGACTCCTTCCGTTTTCGGTAGCGGGCGAATACATTCGCGGCAGCCAGGGCACGAAGTCGGCCTGCGGCGACTTACCTAACCCCCCCGGCCCCCACTGCCAGGGTCGGGCCTGCAATGGACTGCCAGGGTCGGCAGGGTTAGGGCCCCTGCCTCCGCCTTGCCACAGCCCTCCGCCTCGCGACCCTACGAGGGAAGGGGATGACCCGGCTTCTCCGTTCCCCCTCTCCCGCAGCGCCGGGAGTGAGGGCTTTAGCCGCCCGAACGGGAAAATGAAGGAATCGCTGTCATATGCCAAACATAGAAAATCAAAGGGTATCAAACTGCCTGAGAGAGGAGAAGAGGACGAACCGGCCCAGTTTTGGCAGGCCGGGGATCGGAAATAAAGCCGGCTTGGAGTATCATAAATAAACGCGCTTGCTAAGCCGCTATCCTCGATGGACCAGAAGGGAAGCATTGTGAAGACAGCCGAAGTACCGTTCGTGTGTAAGTTTGGGGGAACCTCGGTGGCGGATGCGGACCAGATACGCAAAGTCGCCGCCATTGTGCGCGCCGATCCGCGCCGACGCTTTCTCGTCGTTTCTGCGCCGGGTAAGCGCCATGCCGCCGACCACAAGGTCACCGACCTACTCTATCTGTGCCATCATACGATCCAGGCAGGGCTGAAGGCGAGCGAGGCGTTCGCGCTTATACGCCAGCGCTTTGAGGAGATAAGCGCTGCGTTAGGGGTGCCGGACATGCGCCGCTGGCTCGATGCCGTCGAATCGGAAATGGGACAGGGCCGGTCGAAGGACTGGGTGGCCTCGCGCGGCGAGTATCTGCACGCCCGACTGATCGCCGCCTACTTAGGGGCGACGTTTGTGGATGCCGCCGACTGTATCCGCTTCAGCCCGGAAGGCCGCCTGGACCCGAACAGCTACGAATTGACGGCGCGGGCGCTGCAAGGGGAAGGGCTTTTCCTGCTGCCTGGCTTCTACGGCGTGGATGCAAGCAGCCAGATCAAGACTTTCTCGCGGGGCGGCTCGGACATTACCGGCGCTATCGTCGCCCGCGCCGTCGGCGCTTGCGCCTATGAAAACTGGACGGACGTGGACGGGCTGCTGATGGCCGATCCCCGCCTGGTGGAGAATCCGCGCCCCATTCGTGAGGTGACCTACCAGGAGCTGCGCGAGCTGGCCTATATGGGCGCCTCGGTGCTCCACGATGAGGCCATCTTCCCGGTGCGGGAGGCCCACATCCCCATCCATATCCGCAACACTAACGCCCCGGAGATGCCGGGCACCTGGATTCGGACCACCCGGCCCAACACCGATCTTCCCATTGTGGGCATTGCAGGCCGCACGGGCTTCACGACGATTCAGATCGAGAAGGCGCTGATGAACCAGGAGCGTGGGTTCGGGCGGCGCCTACTGGAAATACTGGAGGCGCACGGTATCTCCTACGAGCATACGCCCAGCAGCATCGACTCGATGTCTGTGGTGCTGCGGGACGAGGAGTTGGACAACCGGCGCGAGGGCGTGCTGGACGAGCTACAGCGCGTGCTGCTGCCGGATCGGATGGAGGTGCTCAACGGTCTGGCGCTGATCGCGACGGTGGGGCAGGGGATGAGCCATCGCGTCGGCATTGCCGGGCGGCTGTTCGGGGCGCTGGCGGCGGCGGGCATCAACGTGCGCCTGATCAACCAGGGCGCCTCGGAGATCAACATTATCGTGGGCGTGGCGAGCGCGGACTATCCGGCGGCGGTGCGGGCCATCTACCACGCCTTCGTTAAGGATGAGGGATGAAAAGAACAAGGCTTTTCTTCTCTCTCGTGATGCGGTAGCTCTGCTTCGCGGCCCGGATGAGGAGGAAAAGAACGAGGGCTTTCCTTCATCCTTCTGCCTTCATCCTTGCTTTCTCACGCCTTGATCAGCACGCTCTCCTTCTGAAAGAGCCTGGTGGCAACAAACAGGGCCAGCGAGGCCCAGAGGACGGAGCCGGCAAACGCGATCAGGATAAATGCCGCGTTGTAGCTATCGGAGAGCGCCTGCTTGATGATGATGGAGGCCCCCAGGATCGGCACCAGCGCCAGCTTCAGGCCGGCGTCGGCACCCATAAACATGGATAGCATCGCTGGCAGCAGCACCAGCGGAAACAGGGAGCCGAGGTAGGTCTGCGCCTCTTTCTGGTTGCGCGCAAAGGTCGAGAGGGCCAGCAGCACCCCGGCAAACAGCACGGAAAGCGGCAGCAGCACCAGCAGCGTGACGCCGATGGCGGGCAGGCTCAGGTGCGCACCGCCCTTGGAGAGCCATTCAAAGGCTTTGGCGCCGCTGAAGAACGGCACCATGAACCCTATCACCGAAAGCAGGCTGCTGATCAGGCACACGCCAACCACCGCGCCGAACTTGCCCAGGACGATGTCACGGCGGGAGGCGGGCGAGACCAGCAGCGTCTCCAGCGTGCCGCGTTCCTTCTCCCCGGCCACCTGGTCGAACGCGGCGTAGATGGAGCCGCCGAAGGCGCCCAGGATCAGGATATAGGGCAGCATACGCGAGAGTACCAGCGTAGCGACGCTGCCGCCCTGCGCAATCGGCTGCTCGGTCACCACAAAGGGCGTGGCGAACTCCGGCGGCTGGCCCAGCGCCCGCAGCCGCTCCACCACCAGTTGCTTCCCCATCGCCTCCCAGATCGCGCTCAGGCGGGCGGCGGCTCCCTGGGAGGTCTCATCGCCTGCATCCTCCAGGATCTTGACCGGGATCGGCTTCTGCTGGGCCAGGAGCCTATCGGCGTCCGGGGGCAGCACCGCGACCGCATCCAGCCGACGCGCCTTGATCTGGCGCTCCGCGTCACCCTCGGAAATGGGCGTGACCCGGACGTTGGGCGCGACTCTCTTCAGCGCCGTCTGCATCTTCGCCAGGAGATGGGCAGCGGCGTCGGTGCCCACGATGCCGACGGGGTAGATCTGAGTCTTCGCCTTCTCCACCTGCCCGCCGATGAAGATGCCGATAACCGCCAGCAGAGCGGGCGTGATGACGAGCGGCCCGATGATGACCGACATCAGCGTGCGCCTATCCCGGAAGATCTCCCGGAACTCCTTTCTTGCTACGATGAGGCTCCGCGAGCGGTTGGTCTTATTCGGGTATGACAATGCGTTCTCCTTTCCGGTATGGAAGCGCAGGACATGACCGGAGTATCAAGCCCAACACGGGCAGCTATGATATAATTTAGGCAGGCGGTGGGAACCTATGCAGGCCGCGCTTAAACTGAAAACCAGGGTGCTTCCTGGCAAACGCATTGAGATCACTTCGCCTGAACTGCCCGAAGACAGCGAGGTGGAACTAATCATTATGCTGCCCGAACCAGCCGGGGAACCGGCACGTACATTCCCGGATGTAATTGCTTTCCTGGACTCGCTAACGCCGATACAGCGCACCTCGCAGGAGTGGGCTGAAGTCGAGCGCGAGTTCCGCCAGGAGCGCGACTCATGGGACTTCTGACGCTGCCTGCCTCTGGGTTGGTGTACGTAGAGGCGCAGATTGCCATCTACACCGTGGACGGCCATCCCATCTATGCGCCCGTCTGCCGCCCGCTCTGGGAAGCGGTATGGGCCAGAACCATCACTGCCGTCAGCAGTGAATTGACGCTCATGGAAACCCTCATCGCTCCCTTGCGTAACGGCGACACTGTTCTGGCCGATAATTGAGAAGCCCTCTGGCAACAAGCCAATACGCGCCTGCTGCCCATCACGCAGGCTATTCTGCGTGAAGCCGCCCGGTTGCGCGCTACTATCCCAGCCCTGAAGACCCCAGATGCTCTCCATGCAGCCACGGCCCTCCTGCATGGCTGACCCTTTTCGTCACGAATGATACTGGCTTCCGACAGGTTCCCGGCCTGATATTGGCGATTCTTGACGACATCCTGGCCGCGCCGTAGCGTGAAGAGAATTGTATCCGACACACTTGTGCGCTTAGAGGTTGCGCGTTGCCAGAATCTCGGCAGCCGGGGTGCGGTCGCCGTTGCAGGCGATACGGCGCGGCGCGGAGAGGACGGTGATCTGGAAGCCTAAGCTCAGGTAGAGATGCAAAATACGCTCCGTCGCCTGGTTGGAGGCCGCGATAGGTCCGGGGTGCCGCGCGGCCCAGCGCGCCAGCCGCACCTGGTCATCCCAGGTGAAATCGTCTTTGGCGTACCGGGTAAATTCCACGTCAAAGGGCGGGTCCAGGTAGACCCAATCCTCCGGCTCCAGCTTCAGGCGCTCGAAATCACCCCAGCAGAACGACCCGCGAGAGAGGACCGGCCTATACGCACTAAAGTCGCCCCGGTAGTGGATGGTCTTATATTGCCCGAAGGGGACGTTGAACTCGCCCCGGCTGTTGAAGCGGCACAGGCCGTTGTAGCAGGTTCGATTTAGATAATAAAACAGCGCCGCCTGTTCCCGTCCGAAAATCTCCCCCTGCCGCATCAGCGCGTTGAAGCGGTCGCGCGCCGCGTAGTAGCAGCGGGCGTCGTTGGCCATGTCCATCTCAATTACCAGGCCATCGCTCAATTGCTGATAAAAATTGATGGTGTGGGGGTTGATGTCGTTGATGAGGGCGCAATCCGGGCGCAGTCCCAGGCTTACCGCTAACCCACCGGCAAACGGCTCGACGAGACG
The DNA here is from genome assembly GCA_035650735.1 of Chthonomonadaceae bacterium. GTDB lineage: Bacteria > Armatimonadota > Chthonomonadetes > Chthonomonadales > Chthonomonadaceae > DASRGL01. The sequence goes on along the minus strand of DASRGZ010000120.1, from coordinate 28,377 downwards.
GCGATGGCGGTGGGGCGCATAGAGCGCCGCCAGGCGGGGCACCAGATGGCTCTTGCCGCCGGCCCATTTCAGCGGGGGCTTCAAGGCGGGATCAACGAGCTCCAATTGGAAAGGTGGCTTGGATGTGGCGGTCGTCATGCAAGCAGGCTTCACCGCAGGGGTACCCAATTCCTGCCATTTGTATCGGATCCTGGGTCTTCGGTTTTCCCATGTGGCCCTCACCCCCGGCCCTTTGTGTAGGGTGTAGGGTGTAGGGTATAGGGTGTAGGGGATAGGGTATAGGGTGTAGGGCCGCCCTCATCCCCGGCCCTTCTCCCTTGCAGGGAGAGGGGAGAGCAGAAGCCGGATCACTCCCTTCCCTGCGAGGGTCGCTAGGTGTCGCAAGGCGGAGGCAGGGGCCCTAACCCTGCCGACCCTGGCAGTCCATTGTAGGCCCGACCCTGGCAGTAGGCCAGCATCAAACTTTCGGATAGTTACGACGTAGGCGGGGCTTGCAGTCCATTGTAGGCCCGACCCTGGCAGTAGGCCGGGGGTGAAGGCAGAACCCGCACAGGCGGGTTTAGTGCCTTGGTTGCTGCGGCTTTAGCCACCCGAAAAGAAATCGCATCAGGCATCGTCCTCATCCATGCCGATGAGGCTAAGGAAAACCGCCTCAAAAGCCTGTTTGCCCGTGCGAGCGCGCAGCTCCTCCAGGGTGCCGATGGCGGCGATCTGGCCCTGGAAGATGACGGCGATGGTATCGCAGAGCGTCTCCACTTCACTCATGATGTGCGTGGAGAAGACGACCGTGCGGCCCTCCTCCCGGCAGCGGCGGATAAAGCGAATGATAGTGCGCGCGGTCACCACGTCCAGGCCGTTGGTCGGCTCGTCGAAGAACAGCACAGGCGGCTGGTGGATGATGGTGCGGGCGATGGAGACGCGCTGCTTCTGGCCGGTGGAGAGCTTGTCGCAGCGGGTATCCGCGAACTCGTGCATGTCTAGCTCGGTGAAGATAGCCTCTATGCGCTGGGCGATCTGGCCGGGAGTCATGCCGTAGAGGGCGCCGAAATAGGCGACCATCTCGCGCGCGGTGAGGCGTTCGTAGAGCGCGGTGGAACTGGAAAGGTAGCCGATGCGCTGGCGGACCTCCTGAGGATGCTCACGGATGTCGTACCCGGCAACGGTGGCCGTGCCGGACGTCGGCTCCAGGATGGTGGCGAGCATGCGCAGCAGCGTCGTCTTGCCGGCCCCGTTGGGGCCGAGGAGACCGAATATCTCCCCCGGACGGCAGCAGAAAGAGACGTTGTTGACGGCGTGGATGTGGCCCCGCTTCTTATCGTAAAAGTCCTTGCAGAGATGCTTCGTGTCGATCATGGACGCGCCTGAGAGCAGCCAGGTAAACTTCGCCTCATCGTAAAATAGTCTCCCCTGAGTCGGGCACGGCGCCTATCGGATGGCTCCTGGAGAGGAACTGGATACCAGGCCGGGGCATTTGTCGGCCCGGCAATAGAGATCAGGAACCGTCTTCCGTTTGCTGTTGGGCCGACTGCTGGCGGCGGGCCTGGGCGCGCTCGGCGGAGGCGAAGACGCTGGCCGCCTTTTCGGGCCATTTGGAGCGAGGGCGATTCTTTTGCAGCCAGGTGACCATCTGCCGGGCGCGTTCCAGGTCGTCCAGGCCCAGATAGGCCAGCATCAGGTAGTAGTGCGCTTCGCCGTCTATATCCAGGCTCATATTGCCCAGGCGGTGGAAGTATTCCAGCGCGTAGCGGGCATCGGCAAAGCGGCGCTGGTTAACGCGGTCACGCCCGATCTGCTTGATGTACTTGGATATTCGGTCTATCCCACGCCAATAGGGGAGGATGACGCCGAAGGCTGCGGCAAACTGGACGGCCATTCCGGTCGTCGGCGGCAAGCGCAACGCCGCGACCGCGAATGTGGTGACGACGCCGACGAGAAGAAACAGCACGAGCATGCGCTTGAAGAAGCCGGAGAACAGCCGCTTTAACTCCGCCTCCAACGCCGGATCGAGCGTGTTCCGCTGCTCCGGCGTGGGCGGCGTGGTCTTGCGCTGTCTGGGCGCTTTTGTTTTGGATGCAGGGGCACTTCGAGACATAAGGGACAAACCTTTACTTCAATCGCGAGGAAGCAGCCCTCGGCTTTAGCCGTAGGGAGTTGTCACCAGCGCGCCGTCATGTGGCGGCGGATCAGATAACAGAAGACCGGCGCGCCCAGCAGCGACGTGATCACGCCCACCTCCAGTTGTGCCAGAAACACGCGCGACAGCCAGTCGGAGACGACCAGCACAAGCCCGCCCAACAGCATCGCCACGGGCAGGAGAACCCGATGGTCCGGCCCGACCAGGCGCCTTGCGATATGCGGCACGACCATGCCGACAAACGCGATGATCCCGGTCACCGAGACCGCCGCCGCCGTCACCAACGACCCGGCCAGAATAACCCGCCGCTTGAACGCCTCCGTGTTCACCCCCAGGTGTGCCGCCGTCTCCTCGCCCAGCGCCATGAGGTTCAGCTCGCGCGCTCCCAACCAGAGCGTCAGCCCGCCGGCGATGCCGAAGGGCAGCAGCAGGCCGAGGCTGCGCCACTCCACGCTTTCCAAGTTGCCCAAAAGCTGCGACAGGATCAAGCTCTGGCGCTCGAAGTTGCCGGAGCGGTTGGCCAGCGCGATAGAGAGCGGTATCAGCGACCAGAAGAAGGTGCCGACGACGATTCCGGCCAGCAGGAACGTCTGTGCCGAGAGCTTGCCGCGCACGCGCGCCAGCGCATAGACCACGCCCATCGTCAGCAGGCCCGTGACGAAGGCCGCAAGCGGCTGCATAAACCCGGCGAGCAGCGCCGTTCCGCCCAGCAGAATGACGACCACCGAACCCAGCGCCGAGCCCGCCGAGACGCCGACCATGTAGGGGTCGGCGAGCGGATTCATCAAGAGGCTCTGGAACGCCACCCCCGCCATTGCCAGCAGCATCCCAATCAGCGCGCCGCCCAGGGCGCGGGGCAGCCGCTGCTCCCAGACGATGCTCTCGACGTACGCCAGGCTCTCCGGCAGCGGCGGGACATAGGCGAAAAGTCCGGGAATGTGCCGCCCGATAACTTGCAGCACCAGCCCGGGGCGCACTTTGGCGGCGACGCTGGCCTCACCCATCCATACGTTGAGCAGCACCATAATCATTAGCAGCGCCGCCAGCGCGACAAACACGGCCCGCCAGGGGCGCTTCGGCGTGATGGCGGCGGGCAGGCGCCGGTCGGGCCTGTCGGCGGACGGCATAGAGACGGGAGGATCGGTCGTGGTGGGCATAGGGCTTATGGCTTGCTCCGGTCAAATATCTCCGGGTGCAGGTATTTTGCCAGTTCCTCCGCGCCTTCCGCCAGGCGCGGCCCCGGACGCTCAAGGATGGCGCCATCGCCGGGCGTGAAGAACCGATTGTTCCTGACGGCGGGAACGCCGGTGGCCCAGCCGGGCATCTGCCGGATCTGGGGTATCAGCCCCTTGCTGGCGATAATCACGTCCGGCTGGGCCGTCACCACCTGCTCGGCGGAGATCGTGTTTCCGGCGGGCGCGGGCGTGGTGACGATGTTCTTGCCGCCCGCTACGGTGATGAGGTCGTCAATAAAGGAGCCCGGCCCGGTGGTATAGATGGTCGGCTTGACGCCATAGACGATGAAGACCCTGGGCCTGGCGGTCGTGCTGGCGACGGCCCGCTTAATGGCGTCTATGCGGGCCTGCATCTCCATGACGACCCTGGCCGCCTGCATGTCCTGCCCGGTGGCCGCGCCGATCAGCTTGATGGCGTCGTAGACATCGGCCACCGTCTTCGGATCGATTACTAAGAGCGGCGTCTTCGTCCGCTCCAGCGCCTTGATCGCCTGCCCGTTGACGCTGCCGACCGCGACGACCAGATCGGGGTTCTGCACCTGCACGGCCTCAATATTGATCGCATACCCGCCGACGTGGGGCTTCTTCCTGGCTTCCGGCGGATAGTCGCAGGCGGTCGTATCGGCCACCAGCCGATTGCCCAGGTCCAGCGCGTAGAGGATCTCGGTATTGCTGGGCGCCAGGGAGACGATGCACTGCGGCGGTTTGGGGAGGGTGATCTGCTGGCCGCGCGCATCGGTGAGAGTGCGAGGGAAGGGCGTTGTGGGCGGGGGCGTGATCACCCCGATCCGGGGGTGTGGTTTGGCTGCCGTCTGGGGCGCCGCCGCTGCCGTTGGGTTGGCGGGCGTACTGGCATGGCAGCCGGCAAGCCCTAAGAGCGCGCCCATCGCCAGGGCGAGGAAGACCAGGCTCGCATGAGGGAAGATTGGTCTTTGCGTTTCTTGTTCGGTAACTTTCCCGGCAGGCTGAACCCTGCCGTTGTGGGACCTGCGGCCCGCTGACTGCCAGGGTCGGCGCTCAGCGGTTCGCGCCTCCGGCTTGTGACACCTACGCGGGCAGAGGCACGTTCCCCCTCTCCCGCAGCGTGGGAGGGGGGGACAGGGGGTGAGGGCTAATTTCACCTGAGAGAGGCAAACGGCATCATTTCCACGCCGGGCGGCCTTCCGCCCGGCATTCGCCTCCGGGGGCATAAACACGCTCATGCTTCACCTTGTCCGGTCGTTTTGTTAGGGGCGCGGCGTGGATTGCGGGCAGGGCGCGGGCCGGGGCGAGGGCGGCGCGTCTCCTTCCTGGGGGCGGGAGTCGGCTGGGCCATGGCGAGCAATCCGGCGATCTCGTCCGGGCGGAGCTTGCGCCAGGTGCCGGGCGCCAGCCCCTTGAGCCGCAGATTGCCGAAACCAATGCGGGTCAGGTCGCGGACGGGATGGCCGACCGCCTCCAGCATCCGGCGCACCTGGCGATTGCGGCCCTCATAGAGGGTGATGTCCAGGATGGTGCTCTGCGTGGCCGAGTCGTACTCAACAAAGCGCACGTCGGCGGGCGCGGTTCTGCCCTCGGGAAGGTCTACGCCGTTGGCAAGCCGTGTGGCAGCCTCCCGATCCACAAAGCCGCGCGCCCGAACGCGGTAGGTTTTCGGGACGTGGTAGCGGGGGTGGGTCATGCGGTTGGCGAACTCGCCGTCGTTGGTCAGCAGGAGCAGGCCCGCGCTGTCGGCATCCAGCCGCCCGACCGGGTAGACCCGCGTGCCCACCTGCGCGACCAGGTCCAGCACCGTCTTTCCCGCGTGCGGGTCACGGGCCGTGCTGACGACGCCGACGGGCTTGTTGAGCATGAGGTAGACCTTCTTGGGCGGCGCGGCGGTGTGGATGAGCTCGCCATCCACGCGGATCGCATCCGTTTCGGGGTCTACTTTGGTGCCCAATTCGGTGACCACCCGGCCGTTGACGCTGACTCTACCCGAGGCGATCATCTCCTCGGAGGCTCTGCGCGAGGCGACGCCGGCGTCGGCGAGCACTTTTTGTAAGCGCGGCAACTCGTGTTCCATACCGTAAGGATACCAGACCCACGGTAAAAATCGTAGTGGCAAGGGCGGCGCTTTTCCAGGGACCGGCTTTGCGCGACCCGGTGATCGTCGGGGGTGCCGGGTCGGCGGTCATCGTGACCAGCGGCGCGGAGGCGATCTGTTTGCCCGCGCGGTAAAGCTCCATCGTGCCGACCGGCACGCCCGCTTCGATAGGCGCCCGCGCCGGCGCGAGCGCGATTCGCGGCGCAACCTCCGGGGACTGGCCCTTGCGGATGACGAACTGGACAGGGGATTTCACCGTAACCGGCACGGTGGGCAGCACGCCTCCGGTCACCTCGCAATGGCCCACCACATCGCCCGTTTTGGCGACGATGTGCGGCTCAAAGTTGGCGAACCCGTAGTTCATCAGGGAGGCGGTCTCGTGGACGTAATCCGGGCTCTTGAGCACGACGGAGATCAACTGCCAGCCGTTGCGGGTGGCGGAGCCGGCGTAGCAGTGGCCCGCCGGGATGGTCCAGCCGGTCTTGATGCCGTCGGCGCCCGGATATTTGCCGAGGAAGTGGGAGTGGTTGCGCATCAGCGTATCGCGTGATCCAGTGGAGCGGACGATGCGATAGTAGCGGGTACGCACCACCTCACGGATGCGCGGGTTTTGCATGGCGGCGCGGGCGATGGTCGCCAGGTCGCGGGCCGTGGTATAATGGTCAGGATCGTTGAGGCCGTGGCTGTTGGCGAAGTGGGTATGCAGGGCGCCGAGCTCCTGCGCGCGTTCGTTCATCCGCGCGACGAAGGCGGCTTCCGAGCCGGCGATATATTCGGCGGCGGCCACGCAGGCATCGTTGGCCGAGCGCATCAGGATGGCATGGAGCATATCCCGCCCGCAGACCCTTTCGCCGGAGTGCAGGTGGAGCGAGCTGCCGCCGGTGTAGCAGGCATTGTGGCTGGCGGTGATGTTTGCGTCCTCCGGCACGTTCTCGCAGAACAGCAGCGCCGTCATGATCTTGGTCGTGCTGGCCATCGGGCGCTCCACATCCGCATTCTTCTCGTAAAGCACCTGCCCGCTGACGGCATCGATCAGGATGGCGCTCGCGGCATGGATCATCGGAGGCTTGAGCGGCTTGAGCGGCCTGGAGACGGTCGGGGCCGGCATCGTGGGCGGCGGAAGGTCCGTCTGCGTCTGCTGGGCGGTCGGGATCGGGGCTGTGGAAGGCGGCGCGGCAGCGGATTGGGCTGCGGCAGAAGGCGCTGGCACAGCGGCGGGCGGGGGCGTCTTCGCCGCGGGCGCGGAGCGCGAGAGGGCGGCAAAGGCCAGCCCGGCGAGGATGAGCGCGCCGGTAAAGCCGGCTACGATGCGGGGGCGCCGGGCAGAGCGCCGCCGAGATGCGCGCGGTAGGGGCGGGGGTGCGATGACAGGAAACCTCCTTGCCTGCAAATTCGGTGCCCGGGGAAATAGGGCCTGACCTGGGCGCCAGTAGCCCTACTATTGTAGCAGCTTTCACCTTAAATGGCAACTGGCCGAATTGAGCTTGAAGGACAGAATTTAGCAAGGAATGGCCAGCAGCTTTTGGCTTCCGTTGGCTTCCGTTGGGCGCTGCTTAAAGACGCAATTTCGCAAGATTGATGGGATAGGCAACCGCGATGGAGACGATCATTTCGGGCGCGCAGGTATTGGACGGCACGGGCCGACCCGGCTTCCGCGCCGATGTGGGCATTCAGGATGGTAAGATAGCGGCGATAGGCGATCTGCGGGAGGCTAGGGCGGCGGCGTGCATTGATGCGGACGGCCTGACGCTGGCGCCGGGCTTTATTGACCTCCATTCCCACTGCGATGCGCTGCTGGCCCAGCCTTTCGACCGGCAGCAGGAGCTGATGCGCGGGCGGGTCTGCCAGGGCATCACCACCGAGCTTATCGGCAACTGCGGTTTCGCCGCCGCACCCGTGACGCCCGCAACGCGCCCGCTCGTGGAGGGCATGTTGGGGTTCCTCTCCGCCGCCGAGCCGCTCTCCTGGAACTGGCGGACGACCGCCGACTACCTGGCCCATCTGGAGCGCAGCGGTCTAGTGCTTAATGTGGCAGCGCTGGTGGCGCACGGCCCGATCCGCGTGCTGGCGATGGGCGGGGTGGAGGGACGCCAGGCCACCGCCGAGGAGATCGCCCGGATGCGCCGCGCCGTGCGGGAGTCGCTGGAGCAGGGGGCGTTTGGGATATCGTTCGGGCTGGTCTACCCGCCGGGCCAATACGCGCCAACCGAAGAGGTAGCCGCGCTCTGCGAGGTCGTGGCGGCGTTCGGCAACGGCGTGGGGCGGCGTCGCTTCGCCAATTTCCACCAGCGCGGCGGCACGCTGGAGAGCCTTCTGCCCTCTCTGGAGGAGATCGTGGGCGTGGGGCGCGCAACCGGGGCCTCCGTGCATCTCTCCCACGATCAGGTGGTCGCCTCTCACGACTGGGTGCGCCATGCCGAGGCCGATATCGCCCTCTCCGAGCGGGCGTGCGCGGAAGGCATAGACTACACGCAGGAGGTCTTCCCCTATACCTCGGTGGGGACGACCCTGCTGGCCCTCTATCCGCCCTGGGCGTTGGAAGGGGGCCTGCGCGCCTTCCTTGAGCGCCTGAGCGATCCCGTCCTGCGCGCCCGAATGCGCCACGACATCGAGCATGTGCTGCCGGAGTGGCCGCCCTGGCTGCCCGGACGCTGGCCCATCAATATCGTACGCGCCGTCGGCTGGGAGAACATCCGCATCGCCTTTGTCGCCAAGCCGCGCAACAAGCCGTTCGAGGGCCGTAGCGTCCCGGAGATCGCGGCACGGATGGGCAAGAGCCCCTTTGATGCCGTCTCCGACTTGCTGCTGGACGAGGAGGCTGACATCCAGCAGATTGTCATAGGAATCACCGGAAACCTGAACAATGAGGAAGGCATGCGGCTCTTCCTGGCGCATCCGACGCGCGCTTTCTGCACGGATGCCTGGGATACGGGGCGCGGCAAGCCGCATCCGGGCGTCTTTGGAGCCTACCCGCGTATCCTGGGAAAATACACGCGCGAGGAGCGGTTGCTGTCGCTGCCGGAGGCCATCCGCAAGATGACGAGCCTGCCCGCCGCTCGTCTGGGGCTGACCGACCGGGGAAGCATCGCCGAGGGCTATCACGCCGATCTGGTGCTGTTCGACCCGACTACCATCGCCGACCGCGCCACCTTCGAGCATCCGCGCCAGACGCCTCTCGGCCTGCCTTATGTCTTCGTCAATGGTCGCGCCGTCGTCTGGCAGGGGGAATACCGTCCGCAGCCGGCAGGCCAGGTGCTGCGCGCCTGAGCCTTTGCAAAAAAAGCAGGAAAAATAGCTGTAATCTGGGCAGACAATTGGCAAATTTTGAGGTATACTATAGTTGAGAAGTTTTCTGCCCGATCAACGGTGCAATTTCGGAAAGGAATGAAGCATTTTGGCACAAGTGATCGTCAAGCCTGGCGAGAGCATTGATCAGGCCTTGCGGCGGTTCAAGAAGCAGACGATGGAGAGCGGCATTCTCAAAGAGGCGCGCGCCCATGAGCATTATGAGAAGCCGAGCGACAAGCGGCGTCGTGAGCAGGCCGCCCGTCTGCGCAAGATTATGAATGCCAAGCGCAAGGCGGAGGGGCGTGAGGGACGCTAAGCGACGCGGCGGTTAGCCCGGACGCAAGCCGGATCACCAACAGAATTCTGTAAAACAAAGAGCGGAGCGGACAGGAAGGTTCTGTCCGCTCCGCTCTGTTTTTACACCGCTTGCACCTAACGCCCCTTCCCCCACTGCAAGGGACGCCGCTCAACGGACTGCCAGGGTCGGCGCTACCATGGTTCGCCCCACTGCCAGGGTCGGCAAGGTTACGGCCCTTGCCTCCGCCTAGCGACACCTTGCCACAGCCCTCCGCCTAGCGATCCTACTCGCTCGTTCCTCGCTAGGGAAGGGGGACCCGGCTTCTCCGTTCCCCCTCTCCCGCAGCGTGGATCGCAAGGCGGAGGGCTGTGGCAAGGTGTCGCTAGGCGGAGGCAAGGGCCGTAACCTTGCCGACCCTGGCAGTGGCCGAACCATTGTAGGCGCGACCCTTGCAGTAGGGGGATAGGGGGTGAGGGCTACTCCCCTCTCCTTCTCAAGGAGAGGGGACGGGGGTGAGGCATCCTCTAACCGTTCTGGGGCTTCTCCGGCTGATCGCCCGTGCCGGCCCCGGAGTCGGAGCCGCCGTCGGAGGGAGCCTGAGGACTCTTTTCAGGCGCCGAGCTGGTGCCCGAGTCGCCGCCGGATTTGCCCGTATCCGAGGTGCTGCTGCGCTCCGAACGGCCGCTGTCACCGCTGTCCCTCCCCATGCCGGGGCTGCTATCCTGCTCCCGCGCGGCGCCGCTGTCGGACTCCGTTGAGCCGGTATCCCCCATCGGGGCGCTCTCTCCCGTCGTATCTTCCAGCGGAGCGCCATCGTCATCGCGCGGCACGCTCGCCGGCAGATGCGACCAGCGGTGGCGGCGGTGACGCCGGTTGCGCCGCGGGCTCGCCCAGCCTGTATCGGTCCAATCATCGCCGCGGGCAATCAGGCTGCGTCCCGGCACGTTGATCGTGACTGCCTGCGGGTTGCCGTCGAAGAACAGCCTGCCGATGAGATCGGCGCTCTGAGTCGCCTTGACGTAACAGAAGCTCGGCCCTTCGATGACAGGCAGCGTGGCGATATTAAGGTTCTCTTTGGGAAGCTGCCGCGCCCAGTTGGCCAGCGTGAGCAGCTGATCCTGGTTGAGATTAGATTTAATGCTATCCGAAAGGGCGTTGAGCACCTTCGGCAGGTTAAAGAAGTTCTTCTTATCTTTGATTCGCTCGCGCAGGGCCTCCAGGAACGCATGCTGGCGCTCGGCACGCATCAGGTCGTTATCCGAATGGCGCATCCGCACGTAGCCCATCGCTTGATAGCCGTTCAAGTGCTGCAAGCCGGGTTTGAGATGGACGTGGAGGTTGCCCCAGTTGTCGTCGTAATCTAGCTGCTTCTCGACGTTGATATCCACGCCGCCGACGGCATTGACGACCTTCTGGAAACCATCGAAGTCGAGGGTGACGTAGTAATCCGTATCTATCCCGAAGGCGTTCTTGATGGTCTGCTGGGTCAGTTCCGGCCCGCCGAAAGCGTGCGCGGCATTGATCTTATGATAGCCGTGCCCCGGAACGATCACCGCCGTGTCGCGGGGAATGCTCATGGCCCGGATAGTCCTGCTATCGAAATCAATCCGCGCCACGATAATGGTATCGCTGCGGGTATTCTTACCCTTGATAGGAACGGGTCGGGCGTCCTCGTAATCGCGGTCGCATCCTAGTATGGCCAGGGTAATGATATGCTGCTTGTCTGGAGGAAATTGCTGCTCCGGGGTGTAGGAAGCCATCATGGCTTCCATGGGGTCGCCGGTCGTGATAAACTTGATGAGGCTGGTATTGTGAACGATTCTGCGGAACAGGGAGCTATTCCAGTAGAAGTTGCCAAGGACGGTTCCCGCCGCCATAGCCGCCATACAGACCAACGCCGCCAGGGCGCGTTTGGTATAGGTCCAGGCGGTGTGCGGTCGCGCCGGAGTTTTTCTGGGCTGGTTGGTTTGCGGTTGGGCCTGGGCCTGCTGCGCTTCCCATTTGGAGGAATTATTGGTCAGCGGGAAATCGGTCGCGCTCGGTCTGTCCGAGTCCTTCACCTTGTCGGTCTCCTTTAATCACGTCTGCGATAGGCGGCTCGCACGCAGTCGGGTCGCCACAGCACGCGCCGGACAGGCCGGCCCCGTTGCCCCGGGAGCGCCCTAGACGCGCTTACTACTGCGCTGGGATGTGCCATCCTGTTACTGGCACACAAGTCCAAATGTACTATAGCATGCGGTTTTCTGTTCTGTCAAGCGAAGCAGACCGGGAATTAGTTCCCAGTCGCCTATTTTCGCCTCTTAAGATTGACTTGCCAAATGGTTTTGTGCCTATAATTACTTCTAACCATGAATATTATCTTCATTGTCATTGACACGCTGCGCGCCAGTCGGCTCGGCTGTTACGGCTATCCCAAGCCGACCAGCCCGACTCTAGATCGGCTGGCAGGGCAGGGGGCACGCTTCGCCCGCTGCTTTGCGCCGGGCATTCCCACCACGCCCGCCCATACCACGATGTATACCGGCCAGCACCCGCTGACGCACAACATCGTCTGCCACGGCGGGCAGGCCGACCTGGAGCGGAGCGTTCCCGTCTTGCCGGAGCTGCTGCAAAGCGCCGGCTACACGACGGCGGCGGTGGACAACCTCTACGACCTCAAGCCCTGGCTGGCGCGCGGCTATGAGTTCTACATCAACCCGTCCTGCCGCCACAAGCTGCGGCTGCTCGTCTCCTGTGAGGAGATCAACGCCCGCGCCATTCCCTGGCTCAAGGCCCACGCCCGCGAGAAGTTCTTCCTGTTCCTCCACTATTGGGAGCCGCACACACCCTACCTGCCGCCCGAGCGCTATCGCACCTTCTACCCGCCAGACCGCGACCCGTTTGCGCCGGAGCACACCACCTTCGCACCCATCAAGCGCCAGCCGTTCTGGGGCATGTTCGGCGATACCTGGTTTAACAAGCTGGGGCCGGTCACCGATGCCGAGTATATTGCCTCCCTCTACGACGCCGAGATCCGGCACGTGGACGACGGCGTTGCCGAGCTGTTAGACGCGCTGGAGGCGACCGGGCTGGCCGAGGACACGCTGGTCGTGCTGACCGGCGATCACGGCGAGAGCCTGTATCACCACGATATCTATTTCGACCATCACGGCCTGTATGAAGATACGATTCATGTGCCGCTGCTATTCCGCAATCCAAAAAAAATCTCTGCTGGAACGGTGCTGACGCCGATGGTGCAGCATCTCGACCTGGCGCCGACGCTGTTGGACGCCGTAGGCGCCGCCGTCCCGCCGAGCATGGAAGGGCGCAGCCTGTGGCCGCTGCTGACCGGGCAGGCGGAGAAGGGAGGCTGGGATCAAGTCGTCTGCTGCGAGTGCACGTGGCAGGCGAAGTGGGCCTTGCGCACCGAAACGAGCAAGTTCATTCTGGCGCGCGAGCCGGACTTCCACAACACGCCTCCGCGCGAGCTTTATGACCTGGCCGCCGACCCGGAGGAGACGCGCAACCTGGCGGTAGAGCGCTGGGAGCAGGCGGCGGAGATGGAGGCGGAACTGGAAGCCTGGATCGCGGCGGGGCTGGCCAGGACGGGCCGCACGGAGGACCCGCTGCGCGCGCAGGGCATCACGCTGGGCAAGCGCTGGTATAAGTGGCTGGCCCGGAAGACCTGACCTCCCCGGCCCTGCCCTCCCATGAGGGCCTGCAAAGCCGCCGCTCTAAGAGAACCCTGGCTCTGCCCGGCCCTAAAGGACCGGGCTGTAGGCGGCAAGCCCGCTCAAGCGGGCTGCCAGGGGTTGGACGTCTTTACCCTTGATAGGAACCGCTCCGCCTGACGCAGCCCCCTTCAGGGGGCTTGCCATCCGCAGCCCACTCGTCTACGGGTGGGCTGCTAGAAGTCGCGTACACACCCTAAGTCCAGCACTGGGTATGGAAGGCGGCTTTGGAGCGCTCGACATATTCGCGCAGCGCCGCCTCTACGTTCTCCGCCTGGATGAGCGGCACGCCGATGACCGCGATGCTGGCGCCAAGCTGGAAGGCGCGCACGCCCTCCTCGACGCTAAACGTGCCGACGCCGACCGGCAGCCCCACGCGCTCTACGACGGCAGGAAGGTCGGCAAGTGGATCGCGCTCTGGCATCTCCCGTCGTTGATCGGCGCCCCAATGCACGTAGACCGAGTCCACGCCCATCTGTGCCATCTGTTCGGCGCGGCCCGCCACAGCGGGGCTAGCGTAGAGGTCGGTGATGAGGGTCACGCCGGAATCCTGTCCGGCGCGCACGGCCTCGCGGATGCTGGCGTCGCTGGCGACCGCGCAGATGGTCGCGATCCGCCCGCCCTGATTGGCCGTCTCGACCACGTACTTGCGCACGCCATCCATCATCTTGTAGTCGGCCAGGACGGGCACGCCGGGAAACGCCTGCGCCAGCGCGCCGATGGCCCGGACGCCTTCAAAGGTGATGAGCGGCGTGCCCGCCTCCAGCCAGTCCACTCCGGCCTTGACTGCCGCCTCCGCGATCCGCAGGGCGTCGTCCACATTGAGCACATCAATCGCCACCTGCACGATGGGCGGCTGTATCGCCAGTTTCCGCATCGCTTGCCTCCCTTCCCTCCATTGCGTCCTTCCGTTTTCCCTGCGGCCCTCACCCCCTCTCCCAATTCTAGGAGAGGGGAACCGAGAAGCCAACGTTTACCTTTTCCCTCCCCTGTTCTTGGGGGAGGGGTGGCCGCAGGCCGGGGTGGGGGCCTGAATGGAAGGACCATCCATTGCGCCAAGCGCGGCGGGCATCTCCTCGCGGCGCAGGCGGTAGTATTGCCACTCGGTAAGATGCTGCGCGCCCAGGCGCCGATAGAACTGCTGCGCGCCCTCGTTCCACTCCAGCACCACCCACTCCATGCGTCCGCAGCCGCTCTCCCACGCTTCCTGAATGAGCCGACGCATCAGCGCCGTGCCCACCGCCCTGCGCCGGTAGGAGGGCAACACGAAGATATCCTCGATATAGAGCGTGGGCCGGGCCAGAAACGAGGAGTAGGTCTCGAACGTGATGGCATAGCCAACGGCCTGCGGCTTCCCCTCCGGGCCGTCGTCTATCTCCGCAAGCCAGGCGGTAAAACGGGGCCGCGCGCCCTCCTCCGGCCAGCCGTCCCGCACCAGACGCGCCTGCGCGTCCGCGTCCGGGGGTTCCAGCCGCTCGAACTCTGCCAGCGCGGCGATCAGGTGAATCAGGGCTAGGGCGTCCTCGCGGGCGGCACGGCGAACCGTTATGGATAAAGGGTCAGGTCTCATCGTACTCCCGTCAGGCGGTCCAGGGCGCGCAGGGTCGGGTTCTTCTCGATCAGGGCGGTCAGGGAGGCGCGTTCGGCCAGTAGGTGCAGCCCGACAAGCCCCAGCAGCGCGATCAGCTTCGTCCAGGGCGAGGCCGGGGAGGCCGCCAGCGCCAATCCCAGGCACGCGCCCAGCAGGTTGCTGCCCACGTCGCCCATCATCACGCGGGCGCGGGCATCCCGTTCGTAGACCAGGAGGGTCGGCAGGGCCACGTAGAGCAGCGGCGGCACGCCCGCGTGCGCGCCTGTCCTGAAACTATACGCTAAAAGCAGGGCCGCACCGAGCAGAAACACCGCGCCCGCGCGCCCCGGACGCAGGTCCAGCAGATTGATGACGTTGGCGGAGAGGGCGATCAGGGCGGCGGCCAGGAGCGCCAGGGCCGGGTTCACAGGGTAACACCGGAAGCCGAGCCCGAGGGCCAGCAGCGCGCCGCCGACGGCCTTCAGGAAGCCGGTCGTGAAGGTGCGCCCACGCAGGGCGGCGCGAAAGTGGCCGCGCAGTCCCTTGATGCAGCGGTCGCCCCAGGTATCGTCCACGAAGCCGAGCGTCCCAAAGCCCACGACTGCTATCAGCCAGGTTAGGATCTCGCGCCGATCCGCCGGAAAGAGCGCCGCCGCCAGGGTCAGCATCGTCCCCGCCCAGAGCAGGATGACGAGGCCGTAGCTCTGCGGGATGCGCTCGCCACGAAAGTTCGCCTCCAGCCGGCCGCAGCGACGCAGCAGCCAACCGATCAGGGGCGGCAAAGCCAGCAGCAGCACCAGGCCCAGGAGGGCAAGCAGCAGGCCGCGCGCCGTGAGGGGGAAGCGCGCCAACAACTGGCCCAGCAGCGGATATTTCTGGCCCGCGCGGGCGATCAGTTGGTCGGCCTGATCCAGCAGGGAGAGCCAGCCGCCCGAGGCCAGATGCGCGCCCGGGTCACCACCGATCTCGTCCATGCCCGCTACTCCGTTCCGCGCGGCGGCAGGGCCGCGCGCGGGATGTGGGGCCTGTCGGGAAAGAGCCAGAGCCGGAAGAGGATGCGCGCCGCCCCGTAGAGCTGCGCCGCCCGGTGCAGAATGTCGGCGGGAGCGCGCCCAGTGACGCGGTGGGTCATGGTCGTCGGCACCTCCACGACGCGATATCCCGAACGCAGCGCGGCCACCGTCAGGCCGATCTCGACGCCCCAGCCCGCCGCAAAGCCGCCCGCCGCCTCGATCACCTTCCGCCGCGCGGCCCGCTGCCCGGAAAGCGGCGCTTGCATCTGCTGGCCGGTCAGCCGCCGGATGCCCCAGCGCGCCAGCTTGACCACCAACCCAAACCCGCCGCCTTTGCCGGGAATCACCGGAAACGTCGCGATCGTCATATCCGCCGCGCCGGAGCGCACCGGTTCCACCAGCTTGACGGCCTCCGCCGCCGATTCGCCCAGGTCGGCGTCCAGGAGTAGCACAATCTGGCCTCGCGAGAGGTCAAATGCGGCCTGAAGCGCCGCGCCCTTGCCCCGGTTCGCCTGCCGGAACACCACATCCGCGCCGGCCGCCTCCGCTCGCGCCGCCGTATCATCCTGAGAGCCGTCGTCCACGACCACGATCTCCTCCAGCCCTATCTGCGAAGCGATGGAACGCAGGGCCGCGATGGTCGCGGCGATCCGCTCGGCTTCATTATAGGCGGGAATCAGCGCGGAGGTCATGGCAGTGGGAGACGGCTGGCGGCTTTCACGTCGCTGTCGTCTTTGTCGCCGCGCAGGGCAAAGACGAGGGCGCAGTGCCCGATGTCTGTGTCCACGTTCTCTACCGTGGCGACATCCATATCCAGGGCGCGGTAGGCGGTGATGTCGGAGGCGAGCGCGTCCTGCGGCTCGCACGCGACGACGGAGAGGCCCTGCTTTTGTAGGGCCGCGATGAGCGGGCGATCCACGTTGGCGGGACGGGTCGTGCCTTCGATACGGCTGCCGGCCACGATGACGACATAGCGCGCCGGGGTCTGGTAGTCGCTTCCAGGCTCGGTCTGCACGAAGCCCTCCCGTTCCAGCGCGGCCATCAGGCCGTTGTCGGGCGCGTCGCCGTGCGCCAGCAGCGAGGCGATGTTGCGGGCCAGGCCCTCGCGGTCGGTGGGAAAGCGCGGGTCTTTGGCGTGGAGCGCCACCAGGCTCGGAGCGAGGATTTCATCGGGGCGGTCGAAGGGACGTGCGATAGTCGTCACCGAAAGCACGCGCGCATCGGCCATCTGGAGCGCCTCGCGTACCGGGTTGACGGCCTCCGAGTAGTCGCCGGTCTGCACAATGGCGACGGGCATCCCGGCCAATTTGCCGTTGAGCAGCGAGGGCATGATCTCGGCCAGGAACTTCTGGTAGCGCTCCACCTTCTGCTTCTGGGCCTCATTATCCTGTATCAGCGTCGCGCGAATATCCTTGAGAACGCGGGTCTGCCGGTCCACCAGTTGCGGCGAGACGAAGAGGCTGCCGACGACCAGCCCGATAGTCAGCGCGAAAAAGATCGCCGCCACCGTAACGACGTGATATTTGAAACCAGGTCCCACCGGCGCTCCTCTCTTACCGCTTGCTGCGCGGCCTCTGTCCCGTCCACTGCTGCGTGAGGGGGCGCAGCTTCTTTGCCGCCAGGGCCAGCCCGATAAGCAGGACCAGAACATCCAGGAAAGCGACCAGGGCGACGATATGGAGCCACAGCGGGATGCTCTGCACGGTGAAGGCATACACTCCCAGCACGAGCATGACGATCCCAAGCACGCCGCAGATCACGCTTGCCGGGCGCAACAGGCGCGGCAGGCCCATGAGGCGGCTCATTTCAGGAGAGAACGCGGCGACCAGCGTCTGCATCTGCGGGTTGATAAAGGCGGATAGGCCCGCGTGGAGGCGGGGAAGCAGTATCCATAAGGCGATAAACACTGCGCCCGCAATCAGCAGGGCCAGTCCCGTCAGCATAGTCTTCTCTCCTTGCAATACTTAATGAAAGCGGATGTGCAACCAGGCGTTCAATGTTTTGAGCAGGAGCCGGCCCATCGGGGAGAGCATCAGCACGGCGATAATCGGGGTCGCTGCCGCGATCAGAACGAGCGCCAACTCTCCAAAACGCGGGTGCTGCTGTGCCCAGAGGCGAGCGATCCCTTTGGCGTCTACCAGCTTGGAGCCGATCCGCAGGCGCGTCAGGAAGGTGCTCGCCATCCCGCGCCGACCCTTGTCCAGGAAATCTTCCAGCGAAAAATGGGTGCCCACCGCGACGATGAGCTTAGCGCCCAGTTCGTCGGCCAGCAGCATCGCCGCGTCCTCGCTGGTGCCCGGCGCATGGAAGACGGTCGCCTGGAGGCCCAACTTCTGAATGCGCTCCAGACCCGGCACGCCGCGCGGGTCGTCCCTGTCGTAGCCGTGCACCACAAGCTCGGCCCCGCAGCGCAGCGCCTCGTCGCTGATGCTGTCCATGTCGCCCAGGATAACATCGGGCTGGAGTTTCGCCTCCAGCAGCGCGTCCGCCCCGCCATCTACGGCCAGCAGCACCGGGCGCACGTCACGCAGATAATCGCCCAGCATCGCCAGGTCTTCTTTGTACCCCTCGCCGCGCACCACGATCAGGACGTGCTTTTCGGCAAAGCGGGTCTTAAGACGGGGCACGTCTACCGGAGCGAACAACAGAGACTTTTCCTTCTCCAGATAGCCCAGGGTGTTGCGCACGAACCGGTCAAGCTCCGCGTTCAGGTTGGCGCGGGCCGCCTCCATGAGAGCCTCGACCTTCTCCGGGGTCAGCCGCACGCCATGCAGGCAGAGGCCGTCGGGAAAGCGCAGGCAATCCCCCTCCAGCACCGCCTGGCGTCCCTCCACGACATCGGCAAATCCCGACTCTCCTACGTTGTCCAGCAGGGGAATGCCGGCGTCAAGCAGCACGCTCGGCCCCCGATTGGGATAGCGGCCCGTAATGCTTGGCGCGGCGTTGACGACGGCGGATACCTTGCAGTCTACCAGCGCGCGGGCGGCGGTGGTATCCAGGTCGGCATGATGGATGAGGGCGATGTCGCCGGGTCGCAGGCGCTTCGTCAGGTTTTTGGTGCGCCGGTCCTTCAAAACCCGGTGCGGTTGCGGAGCCGCCATGCGGGACTTTCTCCAACTACGGGCCTGCGTACAGGCTTCTCAATGGTCGTCACTGCTGCTATTATGCCGGGATTCGCTGCCAAAAGTCAACGTCAATCCGGGCCTCACTCTTCCGGCGCCTGAGGCCACAGCAACTGTCGTGCTTCGGTTTTCGGCGCTCCTGCCGTGGGACGAAGCAGTTGATCTGGTGTGGGGTTGGAGGCGCTGGAGCCGCGCAGCAGGGTTTCAGCGGCATCCTGGCCTGCAATACGTTCGCATAAGAAGGGCAAACACTCTTCTGCCGCCTGCTGAATGCGGCTGTCCTTCGCCGCAAATCCCTTCCCTTTTGCCAGGTGTTCTACATGAGGCAGCACCCTGCTATCACCAATCTGCATCTTCCGCGCGCCTCCTGCTCTATGACCGCTATCAACTCGGCAACGTTTTCCGACTCTGTCGTCTGAAGCGGCTGTGCTGGTGCTGTAAGCTGGCTCCCTGCCTCGCTTGCCGTTGCGGGCGCAATCTCAGTAGTTTCCGTATGCGTGCGCTGTCCTCGTTGTTCCATGTCTATTCCGTCAAGAAGCAAATCTCGAAAGCGGTAAAATGGACTGCTTTCGCTCGTTCTCTCTGGTACAATAATTGTACGGCAATAATACGCCGCGCGTTTCGGTTGCGCTCTCTTGCGTACCTATGGATGAAGCTGACCACATACTCATCAACGGCCTGGAGTTCTACGCCTATCACGGCGCTTCCGACCACGAACAGACGGTAGGGCATCGCTATCTGGTGGATGTCTGCCTGGCGGTGGATACGCGCCCGGCTGCCGCCAGCGACCGCCTGAGCGATACCGTCAACTATTCCCGCGTCGCTAAGCGCATCGTCCAGGTCGGCACGGAGGAGCAGTTTCGCCTGCTGGAGGCGCTGGTGGGCCGTCTGGCCGAGGTGATCCTGGCCGAATTCCCGGCGGTGCAGTCCGTGCGGCTGCGCGTTCAGAAGGTGTTCCCGCCGATGAATGCCATTGCCGCCTCGGTGGGCGTCGAGATAACGCGCCGCCGTGCCGCGACCGAAAATGAGACGAAATAGTGTGAGCGAAACGGGCGTTCGCGCCACTTTTAACCGGGCCGCATCGTAGTATAGAGTAAGAATTGGAACAAAGGCGACATGCGCCTTTGGAGGCGAAGCTTTCCCAAAACCCACGTTCTGGGCGATGTCAACATCCCCGTTGGAGAGGTTGGCCGGATTAGAGTTCCGGCAGCCTGCCGCCAACTGCGCGCCCAAAGGAGTTCAGAATCCATGTTTCAGCAACCCCTTCCGAAGGAGCTGGTTCAGCTCACGCCGGAGGAGACCGACGCGCGTATCGCCACGGCACGCCGCTGCCTGGGCGAAGACCTCCTCATCCTCGGTCACCACTATCAGCGCGACGAGATCATCAAATGGGCCGATTTTCGCGGCGATAGCCTCAAGCTCTCGCAACTGGCCGCCGCGCACCCGGAGGCGGCCTATATCGTCTTTTGCGGCGTTCACTTCATGGCCGAGTCCGCCGACATCCTCACCGCCGCGAACCAGATCGTCCTCCTGCCCAACCTGAGCGCGGGCTGCTCGATGGCGGACATGGCCAGCATCGGGCAGGTCGAGTCCTGCTGGGAAGACCTGGCGACCGCCACCGACGTCTCTAAGGTCATCCCGATCACCTATGTCAACTCGACGGCGGCGCTCAAGGCGTTCGTCGGGCGTCATGGCGGCGCAGCCTGCACCTCCTCCAACGCGCGCAAGGTGGTGCAGTGGGCGCTGGAGCGGGGCGAGAAGCTGCTGTTCTTCCCCGATCAGCACCTGGGGCGCAACACGGCGGTCGCTCTCGGCCTGGACCCGGAGCGCGATATGCTGGTCTGGGACCCGCGCAGGCCGTTCGGGGGCGTGACCCCGGAGGAGGTTCGGGCCAAGCGCGTGCTGCTCTGGAAGGGGCACTGCTCGGTTCATGCCCGCTTTAATGTCGGCCAGATCGAGAAGGCGCGGGCCGAATATCCCGGCGTCAACGTCATCGTGCATCCCGAATGCTCGCTGGATGTGGTGCAGGCTGCCGATAAGAACGGCTCGACCGAGTTTATCATCAAGACCATCGCGGAGGCTCCGGCAGGCACGATCTGGGCCGTCGGCACCGAGATCAACCTGGTCAGCCGCCTGGCGCATGAGCATCCGGACAAGACCATTTTCTGCCTGGACCCCGTCGTCTGCCCGTGTTCGACGATGTACCGCATCCATCCCCACTATCTGCTGTGGGCGCTGGAGGGGCTGGTCAAGGGCGAAGTGCGCAACCAGATCAAGGTCAAGCCGGAGATTGCCGCAGACGCGCGCATCGCGCTCGACCGTATGCTGTCCATCTAGGGCGTGACTTCCAGCGTGGTTTCGTGGTGGTAGTCGGCGCTGCCGGGCGCGGCTCCGCGCGGCTTGCGGACGTACTTTTTGAGCGTGTAGTCTACGGCGACCAGCGAGGAGTGTTTCTGGCTGCTGTGCCGGGCGCAGAGCCGGGCGGCCTGCTCCAGCACCGAGCGCGGAACCGCGTCGGGGCGACCGTGCGTGCGGATAAGGACGTGGGCGCTGGCGGCGGCGCGGACATGCAGCCAGATGTCATTGGGCGCGGCGAGGCGGGTGATCAGGAAGTCGTTGGCGGTGGCCGTCTCTCCGATAAAAATCTCATAGCCCTCCGGCGTGACGAGGCGGCGTATCTTGTGGCCCTGGAGGTCGGGGCCGGCGAGCTGGGCTTCGCGCGCGCCCGCCTCTTCAGCGCTCTCCCGCAGCAGCCCGCTCTCCACCAACTCGGCGCGCAGGTCTCGCGCCGCCTCCGCCGTCTCCAGGGCTTCCAGCCGCGCCTGCGCTTCCTGAAGTCGGCTGAGCGCCGCCTCGATTCTGGCGCCATACTCCCGCGCCGCTTCCTGGCCGTCGCGCGCTTTTCGATAGCGGCGGAAACAGGCTTCGGCGTTCTCTTGCGGGGAGAGTTGGGGATCGAGGGGGATGGTGCGGTCGGGCAGGGCGGGGTCAAAGTAGTCCTGCACGGTCACGGCAGTTTCGCCCGGATGGATGCGCCAGAGGTTGGCGAGAATAAGCTCTCCGTTTTGCTTATACTCCTCGGCGCGCGCCGCCTCCTGTCCCGTCCGCTCCACCGACTGCCGCTGATGTTCCAGCCGCTTGATCTCGCGGGCGATCTTGCCGCGCAGCTCCCCGGCGACCGCCTCGAGCTCGGCGCGCTCTTGCGCGGCGGTAAAGGCCGTATCGAGGGCCAGGTTGAGATCGGGAACGGGCTGCTGCGCCTCTGCGGGCCATTGTAGGAGGGGAAACGGATACGCGCCCACCGGCTGCCCATTTTCGTCCCACACCAGCACCGGCGCATACGCCTCGCGCGCCGCCGCGCCAAATACTGCCTCCCACGCCGCCCTCAGCCTCTCTGCAACGCCCGCCGCAGAAGAACTCTCCGTCATTCCGTTGCTTTGCGGGAAACCCTCTGCCACCCCCTTCCCTTGTAGGGAAGGGGGCCGGGGGATTAGGTACTCCGCCGCTCGCGCCGCCAATTCCCCAGCCAGAAACGGCGACATCCCCATAAAGGTTTCCAGCAGACGCCGGGCCAGCGTTTTCTCTGACACTTCCGGGAGGGCGCGCACCGCCTCCAGAGCGCGCTCCAGGGCATCGGGCGCGAACGGGTCCGCTTTGCCCGCCGGTTCGGGGGGCGGCTGGTAGGGCAGGCCGGGCAGTGTCTCGCGCTGGCGGTTAATGCGATGGGTGATGCGCTTGGCCGCGTCCAGGACCGTCCCGTGCGCGTTGACCAGGATCAGGTTGCTATGCTTGCCCATCAACTCCGCGATGAGCGTCACCGTCGTTGGCTCGCCCTCCTGCCGCGAGGCGACCTCGATCTCCAGAACGCGGTCGAAATCTCGCTGGCGGATGTCCCGGATCGTATATCCTACGATCCATTTGCGCAGGAGCATACAGAAATTGGGCGGCGTGGGCGGGTTCGGTCGGCGCGTCGCCGTCAGGTGGGCGCGGGCGAGTCGGGCGTCGGCGGAGAGCAGGAGCAGGAAGCTGCGGCCCTGGCTGCGAACGCCCAGCAGCAGCTCGGTCGGCGTGGGCTGGCGCATGTCCTGAATCTGTCCGCCGATAAGCTGGCGGCGCAGTTCCGCAACGACCACCCGCAGGGTCAGGCTGTCGAAGGGGATCTTGGGCGGCTTGTTCGGGGCTGGCGCGTTCATAGCGGTGCCATTATACCGTGTTTTCCCGGCATTGGAAAGGAAAAATGACAGCCAGCCGCGAAGTAAGGGACATCCGGCAGCCTGGAACGGCCTGGCCCCTCTAAACGCCGACGGCCTCCAGCCCGATAACTAAACACCTGCGCTACGACCTAACCCCCTTAGAAGGGTAGGTATGCCCGTGGGCTCCGCAGGGCGTCATCGGGGTTGACCTCGGTCTTGTCAACTCAGAAGGGTAGGTATGCCCGTTGGCTCCTTCTAGCACAAGGGAATAAATTCCCTCGCTGGGTAGCCTAACGGCCTAGTGCCCGCCTACGCGGGCACCCCCTTCGGTAGGCTGTTTGGTGTCCCCACAGGGGTCGCTAGGCGGAGGCGCGAACCGTTGAGCGCCGACCCTAGCAGTCACTAGGCCGCAGGCCACCCAGCGAAGGGCTTTAGCCCGTCGTCGAGAGAAGCCAGACGAGCTTACCCACCCCTTTGAGCCGTCCTCCTTCCTTCGCAGGGAAGGGAGTGACCCGGCTTCTCCTCTCCCCTCTCCTTGCGAAGGAGAGGGTTGGGGGTGAGGTCTCTCCCCTCCTCTGTTCTTGGGGGAGGGGTGGGGGGCGGGGCCGCAGGGAAAAACGGAATGACCCTGGGCGGCAAAGGTGGCGGAATGATAGAAGAGCAGGCTCCTTCTTTACTTGTGGAGAGAGCGCAGGAGGCGCGCACGGCGCGCTTCTGGACGCGTTGGCGGGTGATATGGTGGGTCGTGGCGCTGCTGGCGCTGGCGGGGTTGACCCGCTATGGCTATGGCTCGGCGCAGGTGTGGCGAGGCGACGACGCCCAACTCTACCTGGGGCTGGAGCAGCTATTCCAGAACAAGACGTTTTATCAGAACCTCGACTATACGCGCCTGGTGGGGCCGGGCGTGGCCGTGCCGGAGAGTGACCGCGCCCTGCCCAACGCCTATCCGCCCCATACTGCCCTGTTCTACCTGCCGTTCTACGCCCTGCCCTGGTCGGCTTCGCACCGGCTCTGGTACTTCTTTAATATCGCGTGTCTGGTGGGGCTGGGCGTGGCCCTGTTCCAGCAGTTCGGCAAACGCCTGCCGCGCGCTGCCCTGCCACTCTGGCTGCTGGCCCTGTTTCTCTCGACACCGCCCTATAGCATCGCCCGCTACGGGGGCATCTCGTTCCCGGTGATCCTGGGGCTGACGCTGGCCTGGCGGTGGGCCGGGCGTCCGGGCGTCCGGGCGACCTGGCTTGCGGGCCTGTTCTATACCATCGCGCTGATCAAGCCCAGCCTTTCGCTGCCCTTCCTGATTTATCATCTGATCCGCCGCGATACGCGCCAGGCCACCCTCTGCGGCCTCGGGATCACCCTGGCCCTCACGCTCCTCGTAGCGTTCATCGGCAATGGGCCGGTCGCCATGCTGGGCGAGTACCGCGCCACGATCAAGGGGCTGACCGCCGTCGGCGCAATCAACGATACCGGCTTCCTGGGGATGCGCCGTTACTACATGACCCATACCGGCGTGCTGGCCTTTGACCTGATCCGCCTGGTCAACGGCGTCCATCCGGGGGCAGAGACGGCGCGGGAGCTGATGATGGCGCGGCTGCTGGAGGCCGCTTTCGCCCTGCCCTTTAGCGTCTTCTTCGTCTGCTACGCCCTGCGCCTCAACCGGCTGCGCTCTGGAGAGGGGCAGGCTGCGGCTCTGGATACCTGGGCGCTGGCGGGCCTGAGCGCATTTTCCCTGCTCGCCGTCTATCACGTCTGGCTGGACCTGGGTCTGCTGTATCTGCCCGCGATAGTCGTCCTCAACGCGCTTGCCGACCCCGACGACCGCCGCCGCGCCGCGCTCTGGGCGCTGCTGGCAAACCTGTTCCTGCTGCTGTTTGTGCTGGCGCGCGACCGCGTGATCCAGCTAGCGCCGGGCGCGCTGCGAATGTCCTTTGCCGCGCTCTCGTTTCAGGCGGCACGGATTTTGCTGGTCGTGCTGCTGGTCCAGCTCGTGGTAGAGATGACGGCGCGCTTTGGTCGTGCCGAGGAACAGCGCTGGAAGGCAGACGCCAGCCCTCAGGCCAGCCTGGTCGAATGAAGCCGCAAAAAATTGGACTGCTCGCATGTAACCTTACCGGTGGGAGTTACGTCTATGAGAGTAAAGCAATCCATTAACTCCCTATGAGGTGCAAGCTATGAGGTGCAAGGGGAGCGATTAGCGAGCCGACAACCTCCTGTAGAGGGCCGAGTTTCCTTGCGTCGGGCCTTAGGATATGCTATAATGGCCCCGGAAAAAAGGAACCCAAACAGATTGCGGCGTCCCAGGCATGCGCCGCATGCAGGAGGTTGGAGCAGTGCCCAAGATTGATACCGCCGACTTCAAGAACGGCGTGTCCATCATGCTGGATGGCGACATCTATACTATCGTGTGGTTTCAACATCATAAGCCCGGCAAAGGCGGGGCGGTGATGCGCACCAAGCTCAAAAATCAGCGCACCGGGGCCATCATTGACCGGACGTTCAACGCCGGCGAGCGGTTTGAGCAGGCGATCCTGGAGCGCCACCCCATGCAGTACCTCTACCATCAGGACGACGAGTACTACCTGATGGATCCCAACACCTTCGATCAGGTCGGCGTCAACAAGGCGACTTTTGGCGAGGGCATCAAATACCTCAAAGATGGCATGGAGGTCCTAGTCCTCGAACACAACGGCAAGATCCTCGGCGCCGAGGTGCCCAACTTCGTCGAGCTCGAAGTGGTGGATACCGATCCGGGCGTCCGGGGGGATACGGCTTCCGGCGGCTCCAAGCCCGCGCGGCTGGAGACAGGGGCCGTCATCAACGTGCCGTTCTTCGTCAACATCGGGGACAAGGTTAAAGTAGACACGCGCTCTGATACTTACCTGGAGCGCGTAAAGTAGCGGCGGAGGTTACCTTGCGCGCTGGGCAGTACCGCAGAGACGCTTCCCCTGTGGGGTGCGCCTTCCCTTAGCGGAAGCGGCGCATCTCGCCTTTCTTGCAATGTATGGAAACAGGTGAACTCGAATGGCAACCTATCAGAGCAGACGTCCGCGGGAGGCGCAAAGCTGGATTCCGGTGTGGTTCATGGATCACGCCAAGACGGTACTGCAACTATCGCTTGTGGTGACGATAGCCCTGTATGGCTACTTGCTGTATGGTCTCTTCTCCGGGCAGATGGTCAATGTCCCGCACCTGAAGGCGGCAGAACAGGCGCGCATCCTGGAGAATATTCAGCACATCTCGCTAGGGCTTAATTGCAGCCTCGTCGTGCTGTTGGCGACTGCCGTCATCCTCTACTATGAGGGGGCGGCGCTAGGCTTTATCCTGCTCCTGCTCTCGGCGTTTCTAGCGTACGGGTTGCAATACAGCATTGATACGCTCTTTGCCTCGGAAGCGAGCCAGTACGTGCGCGGTCCCGCCTCGGAGATGACGCTGCACGAGCTCTGGCTGACCGGCATTCTGATAGGCATCCCCGGCGTTCTGCTGGTGCTGCGGAACCTCTGCGTGCGCATGTTCCGGCGCGGCGACGAAGACCTGACGGTGCCCGCCCATAACCAGAACCGCGTCCAGGATGACATCCACCGCCCTCTGTTCGGCGCCTTCGCCAAGTGCTGGCAGATGCCCTTCTGTCGGGAAGGTATCCGCAAGAACTGCCCGATCTACCACGCCCGCACCAAGTGCTGGAAGGAGCGCGTCGGCTGCGTCTGCGAACCGCACATCATCACGCTGAACATGGATCACGGCCCTACGGAGCTAAGCAAGGCGGCGTCGGGAGGCGCGGCGGGCTTTGTGCCCATCGGCGACCTGCTCACCTCGAGCAAAACGGAGCGCCTGAGCACGCCAACGCGCCCCGGCCCGCGCGGGGTCCGCATCCCGCACAACCCGCACATGTCCGAAGGGCAGAAGCGCGAGCGGTGCCGCAACTGCCTGATCTATAAGGAACATCAGCGGCATAAGTTCAACCTGCTGGCGCCGATAGTGACGCTGCTGGTGCCGCTGCTGGTCTACCTGAATTTCGATGCGCTGCGCGTGACGCTGGCAAACAGCATGAACTCGTTTGACCGTGTGGTGGGCAACCTGTCCTTCAGCGCCAATGCTGGCGGAACCTCCACCCTGACGCGCGCCGTGACGGGTTCTTTGCCCATTGAGGTGATCATCCTGGTCTGCGCCACCCTCGTGCTGATGACCTGGGCACTGCGCCTACTGGAGTACTGCGTCTACAAGATCCAGATCTAACGCGGATGCAAGGGATTATGATTCACTCTTCCGACGTCGAACGCCTGGCCGATCTGGTCAGGAACGCCAACATCCGGGAAATCACCCTTAAGAACGGCGATGTCCGGATCACCATCCGCAAAGGCGCCTCTGCTGCGCGGGCAGCCGACTCCAGGCTGGCGCCTTTTGCCCCTGAGTCCGCCTGGGAGATGGTAGAGAAGAACGGCGTGGGGGAGGCCGGCGTTGGCTCTGAGGAGAGCCAACTGCTCATCGAAACCGTCGAGGGAGCCGAAGCGGAGCCGACGGTCTGGATCACGGCGCCGCTGGTGGGCGTGTTCCGTCATCTAAAGCCGCTGGTGGGGATGGGAATGCG
This sequence comes from Chthonomonadaceae bacterium, assembly GCA_035650735.1. Taxonomy (GTDB): domain Bacteria; phylum Armatimonadota; class Chthonomonadetes; order Chthonomonadales; family Chthonomonadaceae; genus DASRGL01. The sequence goes on along the minus strand of DASRGZ010000120.1, from coordinate 1,164 downwards.
CGTTTCACCGGGCCAGGTTGTGGGCGTGATCGAGGCGATGAAGCTGATTAACGAGATTGAGGCCGACGTGGAGGGCGTCATCGTAGATGTGCTGGTGGAGGACGGGCAACCGGTGGAATACGGGCAGCCGCTGTTCCAGGTCCGTGCTGAGAGCTAACCTAACCCCCGGCCCCCTTCCCTAAGAGGGAAGGGAGGGACCCGACCGGTCTCCTTTCTGGGGAAGAGCAGAAGCCGGGTCCCCCCCTTCCCTAGCGAGGTACGAGCGGATAGGATCGCTAGGCGGAGGCCCGAACCGTTGCAGGGCCGACCCTTGCAGGGGTGCGAGCGTGCGCAGCACCGACCCTAGCAGTGGGGGGCGGGGGGTTAGGTCAAACACGAGTCCGCGCCGCTTTGAAAGAGCAACAATGAGGTTTCAATTCTCTCGCTACAAGAAGACCGGCGGCTTTTCGCTGGTAGAAATCCTGGTGGTGGTGCTGCTGTTGGTCCTGATTGGAGGCGGGCTGGCCTACTTCTATCTGGGGCACGGCAGCGCCGGCAAGAAGCCCGGCGACATAGTCCACACTCCAATCACTCGCACTAATGATGTGGTGTGCCAGAACAACCTGTCTCAGATACGCATGAGCCTGCAAATGCAGCACGACTCCGATCCGGACGGGAAGTATCCCGCGTCCCTGAGCGAACTGCGCCTTCCGTCAGAGATGCTCTCCTGCCCCGTCGGCCACGAGCCGTACCAATATGACCCGACGACCGGCCAGGTGCATTGCATGCATCCCGGCCATGAAAATTACTGAATCTCCGTTTGCAGGACGGTCTTACTCGGCTTTCCCTCAAATGTGGTATACTAAGGGCGGAGGCCTCCGGAGCCGCCCGAGGTACCGAGCGACTCCGAAGTCTCTAGCTACTCACGGTCTTTAGACCGCCTGGCGACTAGCAGCCAGAGTTGTACGGCGTAATACGTCGCGCCAAGAGCGTAATACGCCGCAGCAAGTACATGGAGTAGGTCCATCGTACTTGCCCTCCTTTCTAGAGCGTGTGATGCACTTGGGTCCTCTTGAGGAGATAGGCCAGCCGCTCATTAGAGGCTTGGTGCTCGCTAGAAAGCGAGCACCAAGCGGTCATCAGCCTCCAAGTCCTCTCTCGAAGCAGGCAAAAAAGGGCATAACA
>DASRGZ010000119.1:0-70891 GCA_035650735.1 Chthonomonadaceae bacterium | reverse complement strand
GATTTCCGGCTTATGGGTTATGCCCAGCATCTCGGTGATCTTCGACATGGCGAACTCCTCTATGCTAATGCGTTCCCTCCCCCTCCTGGCGAAGTGAATGGGAAGAGACTATCTACTCGGCTGCTGCGCCGCCGACACGCTGCGCCGTTTCGATCTCGCGCCAGAGATTGCCCAGATAGAGAGTCGGGCCTCCGAACTCCTCCGCGAAGGTCTGCGCGATCTCCGGGACAATGGGCGGATACAGTCCCAGCGCCGGAACCGAGGTCAGCGGGACGAACTCCACGCGATCATGGGTCTCGTCTAGCCGTCCGCCATGTCCGGGCGTTAGATCGCCGCCCGTGATGGCGGCATGGAAGATTAGGTTGACCGTATGCCCGTTCGATGGGTTATCCGGGATCACATCGGCGACGAAAAGCAGGCGGCGCACCTCCACGTCCAGTCCGGTTTCCTCCTTGACCTCCCGCAGCAGGCAGGCTTGCAGCGTCTCGCCCTCTTCCAGCCCTCCGCCCGGCAGCGTCCAGTAGGCCCGCCCGCGTCGCCGATGCTCGATCAGCAGAATGTCGGTTCCCTTGAGGATGACCGCCGCCACGCGCACCTTCATTTCCGCGCTCCTTCCTTGTGAGAACAGTAGAGCGGGATTTCGCGCCTGCCTGCTATCTGCTCGATGGCGCGTGTCCAACTGTCCTGTTCCGTACCCTTCGGTTCGTGCTTGTAGCGGACATCGTGTTTTCGCACGTACTCATCCAGGTCCTCTCGCAATCGGGCCGCCTTCTCTAACTGCACTTCCGTCAGCCACCGGGCGACGGAATCGGGTAGGGACTGCTCCAACAGCGCCAGGAAGTGGGGCAGGCACGCGCCTGCGCTGGCGCGATAAAGGTGCGCCAGATCGGTGTCCGTTCCCGCTTCGGCAAGATGCTCTACCATCTGGTGTGTGGAGAACTGTTCCATGCGTGCCTGATGCTCGCACGCCAGGCAGTCCGCCTCTGGCTGTAAGTGTCGTCGCACGGCGGGGGCAAAGGCAGACCCCTGCACTGCCTTTCCATGCCCTCGCTTCCCGCCATTGCGTTCCAGGCAGGCGGTCAGGTCATTCCGCAGACGCTCGACGACACTGCCGTAGAGGAGGGCGGTTCCCATCCCGTCCTTTTCCATCGCCCATTCCACTCGCTGCAACAGCCAGGCGTGGGCGTTACAGAACCCGTGTGCATCCGCCAGGCGCGCATGGATGTCGGGCGCGAGTGCGTATTCGTAGAGCAGGTTCCGCAGATACCGCTCCGTATCCGTCTGCGTCAGCGTGCAGAAGGGGCAGCCCGGTTCCCGACAGGCTTGCTTGAACTCGGCGGTGAAGAGCGTATGCGTCATAGCCCGCACCTCCGGTCGCCACAGGGCGCGCGACCTGCGATCTTCGTGAGCGCGCGCAGCCAGGAATCACGTTCGTCCGCCATCGACTCGTGGGAATGGTTGAAGTCGGATTTGCGGATGAACTCTCCCAGTTCCCAGGCCAGGCGGCCCAACTTCGTCTCCTCCTGCATGCATAGAAAGGCCCGGACTTGGGCGCGGGACTGCGCCAGGGCCATATCCAGATGCCGCAGACACAGGCCCGGCCCGGCAGCATAGGCTGCTTGCATCTCGGCATCTATCAGGTCGTTGGCGAGCGCGCGAACATAGCGTGTCTCATCTTCTCGTTCGGAGACACACTCCGGGCAGGAAGAACGGGCCGGGGATTTTGCATTGGAAGTAGAGAGACGGCTGCGCGCCTGGTTCACCACATCCTGATAGATCATGGCGATCCCAAGCGCATGGCCTTGCTGCACGGCGGCAGAGGCATGACGCGGGCAGAAACCGAGGGAGGCGCGCAGTTCCATCCGCACGCCGGGGTCGGTGATGCACTCGTGGAACAGGAACCGCAGACGCCGCGCGGTGGCCTGGGCGACCAGATCACAGACCGAGCAAGTCCCATCTTGCAGCGCCGCCCGAAGATCATAGTAGACCATGTGCTTATCCACAGCGGGCAGCCACTTGTGGGGAGAGGGTTGGGTTCGTCTGGGGAGGCGGGTTGTAAGCCAGCAGATGACGCGATAGAGTGTTCCGCCTGGTTGGTGGGTGACCATCTTCTGCACGCCCTTTCTCACCGGGGAGGCTGTCGGTGTGGCGCGTTCCGGGACAACGCCGCCTCAGACACCAAAAAGCCCCTGACCCGACACGCTATGCGTCGAATCAGGAGCCATCAGCCCTAGAGAATAGAGCGGTTCAGACGGGTATCCGTCTCGGCGGTCTCCATCGCCTTATGTCTGTCCTTCCTTTATGTTACGAAAGAACAGGTTTCAGAGTTTCGCATAGACCACAAAACAGGAAGAACCCCAGATTACCCGCCTCTATCAGAAGCATCCTGGGACTTACGGCACTTGTTGGGGCGCGGTTTGTAGGCCAGCACGTCGGCCCGGCGCAAAGCCTTCTTGCCCATGACTTTAATCGTGTCCAGGTGGCCCGCTTCGACCGCCTGGTAAATCGCACTGCGATGGACGCCGAGCAACGCGGCGGCTTCGGCGACGCTCACATACGGCAAGGCCGTTTCATCTGGATCGGTGTCGGGCATAGCAGGCGTTTCCTCCTTCGGTTGAACTCCCGTATTGTAGCGCAAACTGGAAAAAATGTCCAGAAATTCCGGCGAAGTCTTTCCGGTTTCTAGACAAAATGTCCAGTTATGAAGTATGGAGAACACGAAACCGAGCCGTGCGCGGAGTGCGAATAGAGGCAGTTTCAAAGAGGGGTATGATCCCCGCCGCCATATCTTCACGCGCGAGGAGTGCGTTCGGGGCTTTCTGGCAGCCGAGGAGAGCATTGCCCGCCGCTATCCCGGCTGCGATGTCCATTTTATGATGTGTGCGATGATCGGTTCCCGACCGATGTACCACTTTTTGCCTGATCGCACGGGAACCATTGCCGACGAGGAGGTGTTCGCGTGAACCAGACCGCCGAGAAGATTGCTGCTCTGAACGACCAGTTCCGTCGCTGTCCGGGTAAGTGCTGTCTGACTCCCGGCGTGACCGCGTTGCCTCCGGCGCGCGTTGCTGGACTGCTCGCTCTGGTCGCCACTTTTCGAGCCTTCACACCGGAAAACGACCCCTATGGCGAACGCGACTTCGGCGCGGTGGAGATGGACGGCACGCGCTACTTTTTCAAAATTGATTATTACGACCTGGCGATGGAGTTCCATTCGCCTGACCCGGCAGACCCCGCTGTGACCGTGCGCGTTATGACCATCATGCGCGCCGATGAATATTGACCGCTTGTCCGAAAGGAGAACCGACCATGACTGTCTACGACCAGTTTGATGCCGCTGCCCGCGCCTATGCTGCCGACCCGAACCCGACGACGCTGTTGCATCTGAACCGCCGCGCACTGCCCCTGCTGGACACCGCACGGCAGGAACACGCCTGGATGCCCATTGACGCCCCTGACGCCCTGGCAGGCGACTTCTATGCCGTCCGCGTTGTCTGTGACCGCAGGCTTGATGCCGAAGAGGTGAGCCGCCTATCTGGGTGTCTGGGATATGCCCTGCGCTGCACGCTGGCGGGCGAAGACCTAACCGACCCGACCGTGTTCTCCCTCAGCGATGGCGCGACCACATTTACCGTTCTGGATTTTGGTTACGACGCCACCAAAAGCCGTCGCAGCGATCCTGACTTTCAGGGCGCGTTCGACCTGGCCCGCGAGATGATCGTTTCAGGGACGCCGATTCGTACCACAAACCGCGCAGGGTGGGGAACGCGAGGAACCCGCCTGGTGGACGGCATCGGCCCCATCCGCCTCTTGTTCTATGTGCGATAGGGGCCGCAGCAATGGGAACCGATAATAATAACGGCCTGTGGATCATGGTGGGGCGGGAAGCCGACTTCTTCCGCGCCCTGCTCCGCCGCTGCCTGTCCGTCCTGGAAAACCCGACCGCCTACACCCAGCAAGAGCGCGACCTGTTGGCTCAGGAGATCACGACCGCGCTGGACGAGAACAACGGCAGCGATGACCCGTTTGCCTGTGAAGGGGAGAGTGTAGATGATCCCGATTGGTTCGACAGCGATACCTATGAAGTTTGATCCAACCCGTACTCCCTCCCGTCTATGGGGTTGTCTGCCGCCCCTGCGGGCGCGCTGATGCCCTGGCTGCGCTTCACCCATCCGTTCGCCTGCCCTATCCGCTTACCGTATTCCTCGACATCGCGTTCCCGAAGTCCGATTCGCCCTAATTGACGGACGTACTTTAACCGCCCCTCCTGAACCGCCAGATACAGCGACGACGGAGTACAGTCCAACCGCTCCGCCGCCTCTTTCACCGTCAGCACCTTCATCCGCCTGCTCCTTTCCGCCCTGGCTCCGAGATGGGATTTTCCATAATCCGCTTGAAAATAGTCAGACGGATCGGGTAAAATGATACCCTAAGAACGCACATGATTCAAAGAGGCAGTTCATGGCCCGCTCCCGTAAAAAGACCACTGGCCCGCTCCGCTACGCGAACTACTATCGCTGCTCGTCCGACGACTACAAGTACCAGGACTATTCCACCATCGAGAGCCAGCGCGACAAGGATACCGCCCATGTCCAGAAGAAAGGCGGCATCATCGTCGCGGAGTTTAAGGACGAAGGAAAGACGGGAACCAACCTCAAGCGAAAGGGCTGGAAAGACCTGCTCGCGTTCGCGCAGAACGGCGGCTGCGACCGCGTGTGCATCACGTACATGAGCCGATTGGCGCGGGGCAAGGAATACTACATTGCCGAGTACCTGCTGCGGGAAGCGGGGGTCGAAGTCGAGATGGTCGAGGAAACGTTTTCCGATGATATGCAGGGGCAGATTCAGAAGGAACTGACGGTCTTTGTAGACGGCATCTTCCCGAAGCAGATCAGCGCGTTCACAAAGACGAAAATGGAAGCGATGGTCGAGCGCGGGTACTTCTGCGGCGGGCAGCCTGTTCTGGGCTATATGAAGGTGGTCGCCACCGACGCGGGCGACTTCGTTTCGGCGGAAAAGGAGCCGCCGAAGCGTCTTGTGCCGCACCCCGACGAGTCGGAGTATGTCAAGCAGGCGTTCTTGATGAAGAAGTCGCGCTGCACCATCGCGAGCATCCGCGACTATCTGAAACTGGTCACAGACCGCGAATGGGACACCGACAAGACCACCTATCTGCTTCGCAATGAAATCTACTTGGGCCATTACCAGTTCGGGAAGTGGCGGCAAGAGCGCGCGCACCCGTCTATCATTGATCGCGCCCTGTGGGACGAAGTGCAACGGATTCTCGATGAGGAGGAGCCGTGCCGTTCTCCGCGCTCCGACCGTGCCGACGATTTTGTGTACTATCTACGGCAACGGGTTCGCTGTCCGCACTGCGGCTGCGCCTACACGCAGTATAGCGTCACGGGGGCAACGGGGCGCGTCCACTACTACGCCTGCCTGCTGGACATGAAGCGCAAAACGAAATGCCCCGTGAAGCGGCTGAACGCCGACGCTTTGCACTACACCGTTCTTTCCCTGATCGAACGCGCCGCCCGTCATCATACCATCATGCACCTGATGATCGCACGGTCGGAGGGTTGGTCATCGGCAACCCAGGCGCAGAAAGACCATAAGGGCGCGCTGGCGAAGCGGCGGGCGGGAATCAAGACCAGCATCAGCAACATCCTGAATCTCCTCCAAGAGGGCAAAGCCCAAAAGTCGCTGCTGGAACGGCTGGCGAAGTTAGAGCAGGAAGAACAGGAGGTCGCTACCGCCCTTTACAAAGCGGAGAAGGAAATCGAGGCAGCGACAGTAGAGCGGCCTACCGCCGATCAGGTACAGGAGTCCTGGGGCGCAGTGCTGGACGTGTGGCCCGAACTGACGGAGGAGGAGCGAGCCGAACTTCTGAGCGCGCTGGTGGAAGATGTCGAAGTCAAAGAAAAAGACCGCGTCCTTCTGCGGCTTGCGCCGTTTGCAGAACTCAGCGGTCATAAGTTAGCGATAAACTCGCAAATGGGAGCGGGGGTCAGACTCGAACTGACGACCTTCGGGTTATGAGCCCGACGAGCTACCGGACTGCTCCACCCCGCATCATCGTTATTAGTATACCCTCAGGTAACTCATTTGTCAAGGAAAAGATTTCCATCCGTTCTTTTTGGACAGCAACCCTCTAAACCTTGGTTTGAGGACGAGCTTCCAAAGGCAACCTCGCTTTCAGGCAGGGCTGCCACTTTTTGACCTGGCCGGAGTAAACAGGAACAAAAGGACTCCTTCCTTTTCACCCCGGCCAGGCTCTCCTAGCCGAGTGCGAGCGAATCACAACTCCCCGTTAGCTTTGCCTGCAAAGTTTGTGCCAGAGGCCACCTTCCAGGCGCTCTTCCAGCACATTTTCTCAACGGGCGTTAGGGCTTAGCCAATCAGCCCCAGGCGCTCGCCCACGCGCGCGAAGGCCTCCAGCGCGTCATCCAGGTCCTGCCGGGAGTGCATGGCGCTGGGCATGGTACGCAGGCGGGCCTTGCCGCGCGCCACGGTCGGATAGACGATGGCCAGCGCCATCACCCCCTCCGCAAACAGGCCGCGCTGGAGTTCCTGCGCCTTTCCCTCATCGCCAATCATGACCGGCGTGATGGGCGTCTGCGAGATGCCGGTATCAAAGCCCAATTGCTTGAGCCCTTCCTTCCAGTAGCGAGTGTTCTCCCAAAGACGTTCGGTCAGCGAGGGGTCGGTCTCCATCAGCTCGATGGCCGCCAGGATAGCCCCGACGGCAGCGGGCGGCAGGGCGGTGCTGAAGAGGAACGGGCGCGCGCGCTGCATCAGCCAGTCGATCAGGGCGGCGCTGCCGGCGATGTAGCCGCCGATCACGCCGACCGCCTTAGAGAGCGTGCCGAGTTGGATATCGATCTGATCGTGGACGCCAAAATGATAGGCGGTGCCGCGCCCACCGCCCAGCACCCCGGAGCCGTGCGCATCATCCACCATCACGGCAGCATCGTATTGCCGGGCCAGGGCCACGATGTCGGGCAGGGGCGCGATGTCCCCGTCCATGCTGAAGACGCCATCTGTGATGATCAACCGCTTTTTGGCCCCTGCGGATTCCTTGAGCGCCTCTTCCAGAGAATTCATGTCGCGGTGCTTGTAGATTTTACGGGCCGCTTTGGAGAGGCGCACGCCATCAATAATGCTGGCGTGGTTAAGTTCATCGGTGAGGATGACATCCTCGGCTTCGGCCAGGGCAGGGATAGTGCCTGCGTTGGCCGTGAACCCGCTCTGGAAGACCAGGGTAGCCTCGACGTGCTTAAAGGCGGCCAGGCGCTGCTCCAGCTCGACATGCGGGCGCATGGTGCCGATGATGGGACGGACCGCGCCCGCGCCCGCCCCCCACTTCTGCACCGCCCGGATCGCGGCCTCTTTGAGTTTGGGGTGGTCGGCCAGGCCCAGGTAGTTGTTGCTGGAGAGGTTAATGATGTTGGGTTTGCCGTTGACGGTGATGCGCGGCCCGGACGGCGAATCCATCACCACGAGCGGCTTATAGAGGTTCTGGTCTTTGAGGGCCTGTATCTGGTCGCGCAGCCAGTCCTGTAGGGTCTGGTTCATGGGCATGCTTCCTCCGGGACGAAGGCGTTCTTGCGGGGATTATACCTCTGGCCTGCAGGAGCGTCAAGGGCAGCGCTGCGATGCCTCGTTTCCGGCGCAAAGAAGGACGGCAGATTTGCCGGATGCACCACTTAGCAGACCTGCCAGGCTTGGCAGGAAATGGCCTGGCAGGCCCCGAAGTAAGCGCCAGAGCAGAACGCACAGCCCACCCCATCCGACACAACAGGGACTAGGGGGTAGGGAGTAGGGTAACGGGCCGGCAGGCTTTTCCCTACCTCCTACTCCCTATCCCCTACACCCCATACAAGGAGCGCCTATGCCCCGCGATATTCCTATCGGCAACGGGCGGCTGCTGATCAATTTCGACAGCCGCTACCAGATACGCGATTTCTACTATCCCCACGTCGGCGACGAGAACCACTCGGCCGGCCACCCGTTCCACTTCGGCGTCTGGTGCGACGGCCAGACCTCCTGGGCCAGCGGCGACGACTGGACGCGCAGCCTGGACTATCTGGACGAAACCCTGGTCACGGATGTCCATCTGGAGCACAAGGGGTTGCAGCTCTCCCTGCGCTGCCAGGATGCCGTGGATTTCTACGAGACCATCTACCTGCGGCGCATCTACCTGACCAACCAGGCCGACCATCCGCGCGAGGTTCGCCTCTTCTTTCACCACGACTTCTACATTAACGGATTTGAACTCGGCGATACCGCCTACTTTAATCCCGATCTCAACGCTATCCTTCATTACAAGGAGAACCGCTACTTCCTCATCAATTGCCTCAAGCCCGACCATACCGGCATGAGCGACTTCGCCATTGGCGTCAAAGGCATCGGCGGCGCGGAAGGCACCTGGCGCGATGCGGAGGGCGACGGCGTGCTCGGACGCAACCCCATCGCCCAGGGCAGCGTCGATAGCACCCTCGCCGCGCACCTGCACGTCGGCCCCCAGGAGACGGTCGAGTGCTACTACTGGATCTGTGTAGACGACCGCTATGAAGGCGTCAAGACCCTCAACAAGCTCGTCCTGGAGAAGCACCCGCGCACGCTCCTCCATCGCACCGCCGCCTTCTGGAAGCTGTGGGTCAACAAGGATGAGTACGACTTCGGCCCGCTTTCCGCCGACATCCTCCGCCTCTATAAGCGCAGCCTGCTCATCCTGCGCACCCAGATTGACGCCAACGGGGCCATCCTCGCCGCCAACGATAGCGACATCACCCAGTTCGCCCGCGATACCTATTCCTACGTCTGGCCCCGCGATGGAGCCTTAGTGGCGTACGCGCTCGATCTGGCAGGTTACAACCAAATCTCCACCGACTTCTTCCTCTGGTGCTATAAGGTCATCACCCGGTACGGCTACTTTCTCCACAAATACAACCCCGATGGCAGCGCGGGCAGCAGTTGGCACCCCTGGATCGTCCACGGCGAGCCGCAGTTGCCCATCCAGGAGGACGAGACGGCGCTGGTAGTCTGGGCGCTGTGGAAGCACTTTGACAAGTATCGAGATATTGAGATGGTGCGCCCGCTCTATCGCGACCTGATCATCCGGGCCGGGCAGTGGATGACCGAGTACCGCACGCCCCATACCGGGCTGCCCCTACCCTCCTACGACCTTTGGGAGGAGCGGCGCGGCATCCTGGCCTGGACGGTGGGAGCCACCTACGGCGGGCTGATCGCCGCCGCCAACTTCGCCCATAGCTTCGGCGAGGAAGACCTGGCGGTGGAGTTCCGCGACGCGGCCGCGCACATGAAGGAGGGCACCGATACCTATTTGTGGCAGGCGCAGTGGAACCGCTTCGTGCGCATGATCCAGTTTGACGCCGATGGCAACTGCCTGCCCGACCCGACGATGGACGCCAGCGTGGTCGGCCTGTTTCTCTTCGGGATGTACGAGGCCGATGCCCCTAAGATCGTGGCGACCGTCGAGGCGATGCGCCAGCGCCTCTGGATCAAAACGGACGTGGGCGGCCTGGCCCGCTACGAGAACGACTATTACCACCAGGTCAGCCACGACCTGGCCAACGTTCCCGGCAATCCCTGGTTTCTGAGCACCCTCTGGCTGGCCCAATACGAGATCGCGCAGGCGCGCTCGGTGACGGAGTTGGAGGAGGCGCTGCCGTTCCTGGAGTGGTGTGTGCAACATGCGCTGCCCTCCGGCGTGCTGGCCGAGCAGGTCAACCCGTATAACGACGATCCGCTCTCCGTCTCGCCGTTGACCTGGAGCCACGCCAGCTTCGTCACCTGCGTCATCAAGTACCTGGACAAGCTCTCGTCGCTGAGCCCGTGCCCGACCTGCGGGCAGCCGCTCTATACGAAGGAGTGCCGCAAACTGGAGCGCGACCGCAACCATTACGCCCTGCACCGGATGCCCGAAGCCGTCCTGCCGCAGGCGCCGGGTTAAGCTTTTTCAATAAGTGACAGTGGAAGCACGGCGAGACAACATCTCTCATGCCGCTTTGGTCCTGGTTACGCTGTTTCAATAGGGAGAACCGAGGATGGAAGGGCGCCGGTTCTGAGGGTTCTGAAGTTTCTGAAGGTGCTAAGGGAACGTTTCAATCGAGGGAACCGAGGATGGAAGGGCGCCGTCTCGGCTATGGTTTTGGAAGCTACCGTCTTGACCGGTATGCGGAAACGCCATTCCGAAAGGAGCCCTACTATGCACCGCAAAACGCATCGTGAGACGAATGAGGGGCAGTGGGAGTGCCCCTCCTGCAAGCGTAAGGTACACGAGCCGGACAACCTGCCGCCGCTAACGGATATAGATGCCTGGAGGGGCATCTGCGCGCAGCACGCCCCGGACTGCGCGTGGTGCCATGCCTATGCGCCGAAGGCCATCTGGGAGGGAGCCCGTTCCGGGGCCGTCGTGCCGCCCTCCTGATACCCGTCCTTCACGGGCGCCAATCAGGATAAATCAGGTATATCACGAGAACGAACGCATGCGGGAACAGTGCGCGCTGATCTGGAACGGGCTGCTGGATGTGATCTACCCACCGCGCTGCCTGGTGTGCGGCGTCCGGCAGGAGGAGGCGCTGTGCGCCCTCTGCCGGGGGGCCATCGCGCCGATCCCGCCGCCGTTTTGTGACCGCTGCGGCGTGCCCGTTCCCGCCGGGGAGATAGTGTGCGCGGCGTGCGCGGTCGGTCCGGAGCCGCCTTTTGCCTGGTCGCAGGCGCTGGGCGCTTATCACGGCCCGCTGCGCCGCGCCATCCACCGCCTCAAATACGACGGCAAGACCGCGCTCGCGCTGCCGCTGGGCCGGTTGCTTGCCGCCTCATTGGACAACCCGCCCACGCTCCTGCTGCCTCCTTCTCATCCTGCCGACCATCCCGCCTTCGATGTGGTCGTGCCGGTGCCGCTGCATCCCACGCGCCTGTGTCAGCGAGGCTTTAACCAGGCCGAACGCATTGCCTACGTCCTGGCCCAGGAGCGCAACTGGACGTTGGATTCCGGGGGCCTGCGCCGCATTCGCCCTACCCGCTCGCAGACCTCGCTTGCCCCTGCCGACCGCGCCGCCAACGTGCAGGGAGCGTTCGTAGCCAGGACGCCGTTCCACTTCGCTAACCAGTCCGTGCTGCTCGTGGACGACGTGCTGACGACGATGGCGACGGTCAGAGAAGCGGCGCGAGTCCTCAAAGAGGCGGGAGCAGCCAGAGTTTGCGTAGTAGCTCTGGCGCGCGGCGGTTAGGCGATGCTTCCCTGAGCGCTTGCCCTGAGCCCAGTGCAGGGAGGCCGCATGCCAGAAGGGATGGAGACATCAGCCCTTGATGCCCGTCAGGACGATGCTTTTGACGAAGTATCTTTGTCCGAGGAAGAAGACGAGCAGGACCGGCAGCAGCACGAGGGTTGAGGCAGCCATCAGAAGCTGCATCTCGGTATTGTAGACGCCCTGGAAGAAGCGTAGGCCCACGGCCAGGGTGAATTTGTCGGCGCTGTTGAGGTAGATCAGGGGGGTCAGGAAGTCGTTCCAGTTGGCCACGAAGGAGAAGACGGCCAGGGTGGCCAGGATCGGCTTGCAGAGGGGCATCAGTATGTGCCAGTAGATGGCAAAGGAGGAGCAGCCGTCTACGCGCGCGGCCTCGTCCAGCTCGCGCGGCAGCGTCATGAAGAACTGGCGGAAGAGGAAGATGGAGAAGGCGCCGCCGCCCAGAAACGAGGGCACGATCAGCGGCAGGAAGGTATCTATCCAGCCCAGACGCCGGAAGATGAGGTAGGTGGGGATCATCGTCACCTCGCCCGGCAGCATCATGGTAGCCAGCACGACCAGGAACAGCAGATTACGGCCCGGCCAGCGCAGGCGCGCAAAGCCAAAGGCCACTAAGCTCGCCGAGAGCACCTGCCCGAGGATGCCCAGGCCGGTGATGATCAAGGTGTTCATCAGGAACTGGGTAAACGGCGCGGCAGTCCAGGCGGCGCGATAGTTTTCGACGCGGAAATGGATGCGCCGCCGCACCTCGACCGCACTCGCGGCCACCCACTCCCGCGCCTGCGGCCCCCCGGCGCCGACCGGCTCGACCCGGTACTGCCCGGGACGCTGATCGGCGATCAGGACCGACCGAACGGGCTGGCCGCCCGGCGGCGTGTAGTCGGCCAGCTTGTAGCGCTTGCCCCCCCGCTCCGCGGTCAGCGTCTCCATCGGCAGCAGCGTGGGCGGGTACTCGAAAACGGTCTCCAGATCCTTAAACGAGCTGGAGACCATCCAGAGGAAAGGCAGCAGGTAGACCGCCGCGCCGAGCAGGAGGGCGGCATACGTCAGGGCACGCCGAAGGCCGTTCTGTACGCTGTAGCGGCAGAGGTGCTGCTTCATCCGTCCACGGACAGAGGGGCTCATGGGTTCCGGTCTGAAGTCAACGAGTTTCATGGTCTGCTTTTAATCTGGAACGAATCGAGTGAGCCGTCGAAGCCCTCGAAGAGTCAACGGGTTTCATGGCCGGCCTTTAATGCCGCTCGCCCTCGTAGTGAACCCAGAAGGCAGAGGAGCGCAAGATCAGCAGAGTCAGCCCCAGGATGATAAAAAAGAGAATCCAGGCCAGCGCGGAGGCATAGCCGATGCGGAAGTACTCGAAGGCGTTGCGATAGAGATAGAGCACGTAGGTCAGCGTGGCGTTGGCGGGGCCGCCGCCGGTCATGATGTAGGTCTGCGTGAAGACCTGAAAGCCCGCGATAACCGAGATGACCAGATTGAACAGGATGGCAGGCGTGAGCATGGGCACGGTGATGTGGCGGAAGCGGTGCCAGGCGCCCGCGCCGTCTACGTGCGCCGCGTCCAGTAGCTCGTCGGGGACGCTCTGCAGTCCGGCCAGAAAGATCAACATCATCCCGCCGACGCTCCAGAGGCTCATCAGGATGAGGGCGGGCATGGCCCAGTGCTCATCCGTCAGCCAGCCGGGCGGGTGCGCCACGCCCAGGCGGCGCAGCACGAAGTTGATGCCGCCCACGTCCGGGTTGAGCAGCAGCATCCAGAGCATGGAGGTCGCCACGCCCGTCACCACGGAGGGCAGGTAGAAGATCGTGCGGAAAATGGGCAGCCCGCGCACCGATTGATTGAGCAGCACGGCCAGCAGCAGGGCGGCCAGGATGCGCAGCGGCACGCTGACAAAGGCGTAGTAGGCCGTGTTGGCGAGCGCTTGCCAGAACAGCGGGTCACGGCAGAAGGCTTTCTGATAGTTTGCCAGCCCAACGAACTGCGGCGGCGCAAGCAGGTTCCAGCGCTGGAACGACATCCAGACCGCGTAGAGCATGGCCCCCACGGTGAAGGTGACGAACCCCACGATCCAGGGAGCGACGAAGAGGTAGCCCTCCAGCGTTTGCCCCCAATATCTCCGGCGCCGCGTCGCGCTGCCGGCCCGCACCGGCCTGCGGCCGTCTCGCCCGGCGTGGGAGGGGCCATATCCCGCCGCGTCGCCTGTATCCCGGCGCGAGAGGGAAACGGGTATCTCGGGTGGAGGCTGCACGTTCACTCGTCCTCTCCTCGCACAATGGCGTTGACTTCCGGCAGGGAGATCCGCACGAACTGGTCAATATTAATTTTGCCCATCATGACGCGGTCCCACTCCCGGTCGAAGACGCGGGCCGTCTGTAGCCAGTGGGCGTGAATGCTGGTGATGTGGGCGTAGCGGTCGAGGGCATAGAGGAAGCGCTCCTCATGCTGTGGCGTCTTCGGGTCGGGAAAGACCTGCTGCGCCACGCGCCGAATGCTGGGAATGCCGCGCCCGTAGCGCGCAAAGACGGCTTGCCCCGCATCGCTCAGGACGAACTTGATCCACTCCCATGCCTCTTGTTTATGCGGGGATTGCGGCGAGATCGCCAGGCCCTCGGTGGTGGCGCGCGTGGCCTGGCAGACCGGGCCGCGCGGCATGGGAGCCACGTCCCAGTCTATGTTCTTAGCCTGGCGGCACTGCTCCAGCCACCAGGAGCCGGTCATGAACATCGAGACCTTGCCCGTCAGGAACATGGATTCCCAGGTCATGTTGGGCAGGTCGCTTTCCATCGGGCAGATGTGGTACTTGTGCATCTGGTCGTAGTGGAACTGGAAGCCGCGCTTGGCCTGCGGCGTATCGAAGACGTAGCGGGTCATCTGCGGGTCCATGTCCGTGCCGCCCGCGCCCCATATCCATTGCAGGCAATAGAACCAGGAGAGGCGGTTGGCGCCGAACTGGTCTATGCGCCCGTCGCCGTCCAGGTCGCGGGTCAGGGCAATGGCATCGTGGTTGAAGTCCTCCCAGGTCCAGTTGGGCTTGGGATCGGGGGGCAATCCGGCGGCGCGGCGGTGGTCGCGGTTGTAGTAGATGAGCAGGCAATGGGCGATGTAGGGCAGGGCGTATTGCCTCTTGCCTACGTGGAATGTATCGTAGGCGGCGGTATAAAACTGGTTGCGGGCCAGCTGCGGCTCATGGGCCAGGTAGGGCGTGAGGTCTTCGTAGACGCCGTTGTCGGAGAGGAAGCGAAACGGCTCATCGTCGGTAGCCATCACATCGGGCAGGCAGCGCCCGACCGCCATGGCAAACAGCTTGGCGTGATAGTCCTGCCCGGCGATATGTTCGAGTTGGATCCGGATGTTCGGATGCTGTCGTTCAAATTCCCGCGCCAGCTCCTGCCAGACTTTGGCGTCCTGCGCCGCTCCCCAGAAGGAGGATCGGATGGTAATCGTGTTCTTCTCCGCCGCCCGCAGCCTGCCGCAGCCCGGCAGCGCCGCCCACGCCAGCAGCAGGAGGACGAGCAGTAGTGCGGCGGGAGCGGAGAAGCCCTGCGTTCTCCGCTCCCGGATTACCGGCTTTAGCCTTTGTCCTGTCAAGCCCACCTCTACCTGCCTCCTGGGTTCCCTGCCTGGCTACGATGGCATTCCCATTCGCGGTCTGAAGGGGAGATTCCTGCGTCCTCCTTCGGCCCTTCTTGACCTACCCCCGTCCCCCTTCCCTAATACGTTCGCTACGCTCACAAGGTGCTAGGGTTCTGAGGGTGCTAGGGTTCTAAGGTTCTAAGGGACTAAGGAACCTTTGCTCCGCTCACAGGGAAGGGGGGGACCCGGCTTCTCTTCTCCCTTCTCCCTGCTAGGGAGAAGGGCCGGGGATGAGGGTAGAACAAGGCTTCCCCTCTCCCCTCCCCTGTTCTTGGGGATCGCCAGGCGGAGGCCCGAACCATTGCAGGGCCGACCCTGGCAGTAGGGGGCAGGGGGTGAGGGCAGTCGCCGCAGGGAGTTCATTGGCGTCGAAGGTGCTTGACCTCTTGACGAATTCGGTTCCAATGCCTACAATAGCCCTAGCCCTCGGCGCAGTTCTACCGGGCACTCAAGGGAGCGGAAGCTATGTCCAAAATCAAGTTTGGCCTGATCGGCGCTGGCGGGATGGCGAGCACATTCCACTATCCTTCCCTGGCCGAGTTTCGGGAAGTGGAACTGGCGGGCCTGTGCGATCTGGTCGCAGAGAAGCGCGCGGCGCTGGCGGAAAAGCTGGACATCCCACGCCACTTTGCCGACTACCGGGAGATGCTGGATGCGATAGAGCCGCAGGCCGTCTGCGTCTTCATGCCGCCCCACCAACTCTTTGACATCGTCGTTACCTGCCTCAAGCGCGGCCTGCATGTCTTTATCGAGAAGCCGCCCGCCGTCACGACGTTCCAGACGCAGGCGATGGCCCGCCTGGCGGCGGAAAACGGCTGCCTCACGCAGGTCGGCTTCAATCGCCGGCACGACCCGCTGCTCAACCTGGCGCTGGATGAGGCGAAGCAGCGCGGAAATATCCTTCAGGCGCAGGCCACGTTCTTCAAGGGCGCCTCCGCCATCTACTACGATGGTGCGGTGGATGTGATCGGCTGTGACGCCATTCACGCGGTAGACACGCTAAGATATCTGGCCGGCGGCAATGTTGTCCATGTTGCCTCGGTCGTCGGGCAGTACGACTCGCCGGTCCCCAACGCCTGGAACGCCCTGGTCGCCTTCGACAACGGCGTTACCGGCGTCCTGCAAAGCAACTGGAACGTCGGAGGGCGCATGCATTGCTTTGAGGTACACAGTCCGGGCTACTCGGCCTACGTGGAGCAGCTTACCGCTATGGACGAGTTGATTCTTGAGGGCAGCCAGCGGCGTCACCGCACGGCGGCGGAGGTGCTCGGCGCGGACGCTTCGGATGCGCGCAAGCTCAACGGCTTCTACCAGCAGGCCCGGCATTTCGTGGATTGCATTTTGGATGGCCGCCAGCCCTCCAGCCACTTCGCTGATGCCGTGCAGACAATGGAGTTGGTGGATACCATCCGGGGCGGCTATCCGATACAAACCTAACTCCCGGCCCTAATGGCCCCCACCCCCTAACCCCCTCTCCCACGCTGCGGGAGAGGGGGAACCGAGAAGCCGGGTCCCTCCCTTCCCTCGTAGGATCGCTAGGCGGAGGCCCGAACCGTTGCAGGGCCGACCCTAGCAGTGGGGGCCGGGGGGTTAGGTAGAAGGAAAAACCCATGCATGCAGTAAGTCGAGTGATACCGCCGGACCAGCCTGCGCCCAAGGATGAGGCAGAGTTGGAGGAACTGCTCTCGCGCCCGACGGCGGAGGTGCTGGAGGCATTAGAGGAACTGGAGGGCGATATCGCCGTGCTGGGCGTCGGCGGCAAGATGGGGCCGACGCTGGCGCGCATGATCCGACGCGCTTGGGATACGCTAGGCAGGACGCAGCGCGTCTATGGAGTGGCCCGCTTTTCTAATCCGGCGGTGGCCGAAGAACTGAAAGCGCATGGCGTGGAGCCGCTGCGCTGCGACCTACTTAACCGCGCGGACGTGCAAGGCCTGCCCGACGCGCCCAACGTCATTTTCATGGCGGGACAGAAGTTCGGCACGACGGAGGCGCCGGAGCGCACCTGGGTGCTGAACACGCTCGTTCCGGCGCTGGTGGCGGAGCGGTACGCTGGCGCGCGCACGGTCGTCTTCTCCACCGGCTGCGTCTATCCCAATTCGCCCATCGCGCGAGGCGGCTCCCGCGAGGGCGACCCGCTGGAGCCGCTGGGCGAGTACGCCAACTCCTGTATCGGGCGCGAGCGCGTGTTTGAATACTTCTCCAGGCTGCACGGCACGCCGACGCTGCTTTTCCGCCTGAACTATGCGATTGACCTGCGCTACGGCGTCCTGCTGGACGTGGCGCAGAAGGTCGCGCAGGGCGAGCCGGTAGACCTGACGATGGGACACGTTAACGTGATCTGGCAGGGCGACGCGAGCGCCTGGGCCATTCAATGCCTGGAGCACGCGGCTTGCCCGCCCGTCGCCCTCAACATCACCGGCCCGGAAACGGTCTCTATTCGGACGCTGGCGGCGCGCTTTGGCGAACTGCTGGGGCGTGCGCCGGCCTTTGTGGGCGAGGAGGCGGAGACGGCCCTCCTGAGCAACGCCGGCCAGGCGCACCGCCTCTTCGGCTACCCGACGGTGACGCTGGAGCAGATGACCGAGTGGGTCGCGCAATGGGTGCAGCAGGGTGGCCCCACCCTCAATAAGCCGACTCACTTCGAGGCGCGGGACGGCAAATTTTAACCACCCGCAACAAACCTTTCAACAGGATTAACAGGATTAGGCAGGATTAAACAGGATTTCTAAAACCCACCCAACCAACCGAATTTCTGTTCCTCTGGATTACAAGTTGACTGGAAGACTTTTCTCTCTTGCCTTAATCCTGTAAATCCTGAGAAATCCTGTTTAATCCTGTTGGAATCTTTAGCAGCAGGTGGTTTGAAGAAAGGATCGAGCGTGGAACTGCGGGACCATTTGCTGGCGGGGAAGGTGATTCCGGCGCACCCGCTGGCGCTGACGCCGGAGCGCAAGCTGGACGAGCGCTATCAGCGGGCGCTAACGCGCTACTACGTGGCGGCGGGCGCGGGCGGCATGGCCGTTGGGGTACACACCACGCAGTTTGCCATTCGCGAGCCGCAGTATGGCCTGCTCAAGCCGGTGCTGGAACTGGCCTCGGAAACGGTGGACGCGGCGTTGGCCGGGCGGGCGCGCGCCTTTGTGAAGGTGGCGGGAATCTGCGGGCAGACGGCGCAGGCGGTGGCGGAGGCGGAGCTGGCGCGCGCGCTCGGCTACCACGTGGGGCTGCTGAGCCTGAGCGCCTGGAAAGAAGCCGACGACGACGCGGTGCTACGCCACTGCCGCACGGTGGCCGAAGTCCTGCCGATTTTCGGCTTCTATTTGCAGCCGGCGGTCGGGGGACGGGTGTTTTCCTATGCCTTCTGGCGGCGCTTCACCGAGATCGAGAACGTGGCCGCCATCAAAATCGCCCCCTTTAACCGCTACCAGACGCTCGACGTGGTGCGCGCCGTCGCCGAGTCGGGCCGGGACGACATCGCCCTTTATACCGGCAATGACGATAACATTGTGGTAGACCTGCTGACCCGGTACGTCCTCCCGGTCGCAGGAAGGCGGGTGGAGCGCCAGATCGCGGGCGGGCTACTCGGGCATTGGGCCGTCTGGACGCAGAAGGCGGTGGAGATGCTGGAGGACATCAAGCGCGCCCGCAACCGCCCGCAGATGGAATCGGAGTGGCTGACGCAGGCGATAGCGGTCACGGATGCCAATGCGGCCTTTTTCGACGCGGCCAACGGCTTTGCGGGCTGCATCGCGGGCATCCATGAGGTGCTGCGCCGCCAGGGATTGATGCGGGGTATCTGGTGCCTCGACCCGCACGAAGGACTGTCGCCAGGGCAGCAGGAACAGATAGACCGCGTGCTGCGCGCCTACCCGGAACTGAGCGACGACGCCTTTGTGGCGGTGCATCGAGACGAGTGGCTGCGTTAAGGAGGATGGTCGCGTCCCATGCTGGAGAGATACTTCAGGCTCAGACAGCGCGGCACCGACGTGCGCACAGAGTTGACCGCCGGGTTGACGACCTTCATGACGATGGCCTACATCATCTTTGTCAACCCGCTAATCCTGAGCAATATCCCCGGCTTAAAGCACAGCGTTCCTGCGCTGGCCGCCGGGACCTGCCTGGCCGCCGCCGTTCCGACGCTTCTGATGGGCCTCTGGACGAACACGCCCTATGCGCTGGCGCCGGGCATGGGCCTTAACGGGGTGCTGGCTTTCGGCGTCTGTCTGAAAAACGGGGTGCCCTGGCCGACGGCGATGGGAATCGTGGTCGTCGAGGGCCTTATCATCGCCTTGCTGGTGCTCACGCGCACGCGCGAGGCCATCATGAACGCCATTCCGCTCTCGTTGAAGCAGGCGATCTCGGTGGGCATCGGGCTGTTTATCACGCTGCTGGGCATGGTCAACGCGGGCCTCGTTAAGATGAACAGCCCGGCGGCGCCGCTCACCTATGGCTCCTTCCACGACAAGGCGGTGCTGGTGGCGACGGCAGGGCTGGCGATCACGCTGATTCTATTCACCCTGCGCTGGCGGTCGGCGCTGCTACTTGGAATTATCCTGACCACGCTGATCGCCCTGGCGGCGCGCGTGGCCGTGCCTCCCAAAACGCTCCTCACTCAGCCGGACTTCTCAACTTTCGGCAAGGCTAATGTGCTGGCCGCGCTGAACCCGGCGCTCTGGGCTACCATCCTCGCGTTCATCATGAGCGACTTTTTCGACGCGATGGGAACGATTATCGGGGTGGGGCGGCAGGCCGGGCTGGTGGATAAAGAGGGGCGGCTGCCGCGCCTACGCGACATCCTCTTTGTGGACGGCCTGGCGGCGATGTGGGGCGGGATCTGCGGCGCGTCCAGCACGACCACCTATATCGAGAGCGCCAGCGGCGTCGGGGAAGGCGGGCGCACCGGGCTGACTTCAGCGGTGGTCGGCGTGCTATTTTTGGTCGCGCTCTTCTTCGCGCCGCTAGTGAGCGTCGTTCCGGCCCAGGCCACCGCGCCCGCGCTCATCGTGGTCGGTTTCCTGATGCTCGCCCATGTCCGCGAGATCCCCTTTGAGCGCCTCGAAGAGAGTCTGCCCGCCTTCATCACCCTGATCTCTATTCCTCTCACCTACTCTATTGCGCGGGGCATCGGCTACGGCTTCATTGCCTACCTGCTGTTGCTGCTGGCGCGGGGCCGCTGGCGGGAGATCAATCCCCTGCTGGTGGTCGTCTCGGCGCTGTTCGCCCTCTCCTTCACCCTCGAATAAAACCGATGAAACCACCCGCTGCGCTAGAGGCACGGAGACACGGAGGAGGCACGGAGAAAGACAAAGACAGAAATAAGACAAGATTTTAGACAGGATGAACAAGATTTACAGGATTAGACAAAGGCAGAGAAGCCAGGCTTGTCTGTGTGGTGGAAATCCGGTTCATCCCGTTCATCCTGTCCAAAGGCTTTTGTCTTTGTCTCCTGGTCTTTCTCTCCTGTTTTTCTCCGTGTGTCCTCCGTGTCTCCGTGCCTCTAGCGCAGCGGGTGGTTTAAATGATTTACCAGGCGTAGTCTTCCGGGGCCGTCTTGCGGCCTGGGAAGATTTCGTTGAGCCTCTGGTTGGTCTCGTCCGACAGCTTGATCTCCAGAGCGCGCAGCGCGCCTTCCAACTGCTCTATCGTGCGCGGGCCGATGATGGGCGCGGTGATGGCCGGGTTTTGCAGCATCCAGGCCAGCGCCACGTCGGCGGGCTGTTCGCCTAGCTCACGGCAGAGGTTTTCCCAGGCTTCGATCTTGGCGCGGTGCTGCTCCAGCTGCTTCTGGACGCCCTCGGAAGCGCGCCGCCCTGCACTGATCTTTTGCAGCACGCCGCCAAGCAGCCCGCCCGCCAGCGGGCTCCAGGGGAGGATGCCCACGCCATACGCCTGGCAGGCCGGAATCACCTCCAGCTCGATGTTGCGGTTGAGCAGGTGATAGATGGATTGCTCGGAGATCAGGCCCAGGAAGTTACGACGACGGGCCGCTTCGTTGGCCTGAACGATATGCCAGGCGGCGAAGTTGGATGAACCGAAGTAGAGCACTTTGCCCTGCTGCTCCGCCCACTCGCAGAACTCCCAGATTTCGTCCCAGGTCGCCTCCCGCCAGACATGGTGAAATTGGTACAGGTCAATGAAGTCGGTCTTCAGGCGGCGGAGGCTATCGTCCAGGGCGCGGCGCATGTGCAGCTTCGACAAGCGCGCGGTGTTGGGCCAGTCGCCCATATCGCCGTAGACTTTCGTGGCAATGACGACCTTCTCGCGGCGTCCGCCGCCCTGAGCAAACCAGCGCCCAACGATCTGCTCGGTGACGCCCTCGCCCTTCTTCCAGCCGTAGACGTTGGCCGTGTCGAAGAAGTTGATGCCCAGTTCCAGGGCGCGATCCATGATGGTATAGCTATCTTGCTCGCTCGTCTGCGGGCCAAAATTCATTGTGCCCAGGCAGAGTCGGCTGACTTTGAGGGCCGTACGCCCCAGATTGACGTATTGCATCTGTCCCTCCGTAGATTTCAGATACGCGACTGCTATCTGCCCACCGCAGGTGCAATCCAGTGTTGCTACGAAGGAAGTTGCGTATGGTTCCCGCTGTTCTATTCTCGAAGCTATTTTTGTGGAGGGAGAATGGCGGATGCCTGCCGACATCCGCCCGTGTGGGCATGCGGCCTTGCGTCTGAAAGGGACAGATTCAGATCTGAGGGGTGAGGCAGGCACCTTATACCTCTGGGTGATGCAGCCGCCAGTCCTCCGGGAGATGGCCGCCGTTAAGATGACAGGCTACCTCCTCAATGATCCAGTCCGGCGTGGAGGCTCCGGCGGTGAGGCCGATGACCTCCTTGCCCTCCAGCCATGCCTCCTCGATCTCGGCCGCCGTCTCGATATGGTAGGCCGGAACGCCCTGCTCCTCGCAGAGTTGGCGCAGGCGGCGGGTATTGGCACTCTTCTTGCCGCCGATGACGATCACCACCTGCACCTGATGGGCCAGCCGCACGGCAGCCTCCTGTAGCTCATCGGTGGCGTAACAGATGGTATTGATGGCCCGCACATCCGTCGCGACCTTGCAGACCTCGGCCACGACGGCGACGAAGTTGGCAGCGCGCTGCGTCGTCTGCGAAACGACGCCCACCTTCTTGCTCAGCTTCAGCTCGCCCACCGTCTCCGGCGACGATACGACGGTCGCTGTCCCGCCAAGCGCCTCCACGACGCCGAGCGTTCCCTTGACCTCCGTATGGCCCTCATCGCCGACGATCAATACCTGATAGCCCTGCTCGTGGAGTTGTCTGGCCATGCGATGCACTTTGGTTACGAACGGGCAGGTGACATCCACCACATACAGCCCTTGCGCCTTCGCCTGTGCCGTGACAGTCGGGGCCACGCCGTGCGCCGATAGCACCACCGTGCCCTCGGCGATCCGATCCAGCGAGGGAACGGTCTCAATCCCTTCGGCCTGCATTTTGGCGATAACCTGCTCGTTGTGGACGAGAGGGCCCAGCGTCGTTAATTTGCCGGAGCGCTCCCGCCGTGCCGTCTCCGTCAACTCCACAGCCCGCTTTACCCCGAAGCAGAACCCGGCCACCTCGGCCAAGACGATACGGCGTTTGGAGCGCGGCGTTCCCGCCGTTGCAGCGTCTTCTAGTGCTATCTCTTCTGACTCTTCGGATGCGCGCGGCTCTTCTGGCGGCGTGCTCCCGCCGGTTGGCGGCGTAGTTGGAGCGTCTTTCACGGCTTTCTCTCCTGATAAACTTTCCCAGGGCAAGTCAAGATGTTGTGTACCGAATAAAAACGCAAGACACAAAGCGCTTTGTATAACAAAGTTCTTTGTGTCTAGAGTATAATCCGCTTGGATCGATCTGTCAAGGGGTTACGGGGCGCAAAAATGCCTGGATTTTCGCACGGGGGCCAAAACGGGCTGTCGTCCTGCTCAAGGGGTGTGGATGCCTCTCTTCTGCAAGGCCGATTGGAGACGAATCTACACCTCAGGAGGAATTATCCCATTCCAGGCAGCGCCCGCCCTCGTTTATGCTCCGTTGAGCAGCAGGCTCGCCAGCTTGCTGCCGTCGGCGATCTCGATATCCTCCGGCACCTTCTGGCCGGTCGTCAGGTAGGAGAGCGGGATACCCGTGCGGTCGGCGACATTCAGCAGCGTGCCGTAGGTGCTGGTCTCGTCCAATTTGCTGAACAGCAGCCGATCCACGCGCGCCGCCGAGAACCGCTGGGCGGCGTCCAGCATGTCCCGCTCCTTGACCGGGGCCGAGAGCACCAGATGCGTCTCGCAGTTGACCGCCTCCAGCAGCGTCTTCAATTCGCCTACCTGCATCATATTGCGCTGGCTGCGGCCCGCCGTATCAATCAGCAGCAGGTCGTGGTCGGCGTACTGGGCCACCGCCGGCAGCACCTCCGCCTGGCTGTAGGCGACGGAGATAGGAATATCAATGATCTGGCTGTAGGTCTTAAGCTGCTCGACGGCGGCGATGCGGTAGGTATCCACCGTCAGCAGGGCGACGCGCTTGCGCTCCACCAGCGAAAAGTGGGCGGCGAGCTTGGCGATGGTGGTTGTCTTGCCCACGCCCGTCGGCCCGATGAGCGCGACCGCCTTGAGCTGCCCCGGCGTCAGGGCGATGGGGCCGGCGCTGGCGACGCGATGGGCGATGAGGTCGCGCAGGGCCGACTCGGCCATCGGCTGCTGGGCCTGCGGGCTCCAGGCGGAGAAGTCGGGCAGCGAATCCAGCAGGTCGCTTGCCAGCGCCTCGGAGACGCCGGCCTCTACCAGCCGTTGGTACAGCTCAGGGAAACGAGCCTCGGCAATCTCTTCTGCATCCAGGAGGCTTGTGCGGCTGGTGGCCGCCGAAACTGCCGGGGCGACGGCGGAGACGACCGCCGTGACGGTGCGCTCCTGCCCCTCCCGCTGCTCCCGTTGAAGCGCGGTCAAGCTCTCCTTGATCTCGCGCATATAGCGCTCCAGATGCGCGAAGCGCTCGGCCTCTCCTCCGCTCTCTGTGCGCCCCGGCGCGACAACGGCATTTTTGGGGGCAGGACCGGGAACGGCGCTCGCCTGGCTATCTTCCTTCGCCGCGCTCCTAGCAGCAGGTGCAGCGGCGGCAGGCCGCTCAATCCGGTGAGAAGTGTTGCCAGCCGCAGAACGCGAGAAGGCCGCGCGCGCCGCCGCCACCGCAGCGGCCTGCGAGGCGGTCGCTGCCGTTTTCGGCGCGCTGGCTGGCCGCTTAGCATCCGAAGCCCGCGCGGGCGTGTCCGCCGTCGGCTGCGCTGCCTGCCCGGAGCGCCCGCTGGGCAGATCGTTCTGGACGGTGATTCCGGTAGCCGCCACGATGCAAACGGCGTCGCGGGCTCCCCACCCCAGCAAGCCGCCCTTGCGGAACTTGCGCGTCTCCAGGATAACCGCTTCCGGTCCCAGGTCGCTGCGTACCTGCTGCAAGCAGTCCTTCAGGGTGAACGCCTCGTACTCTTTGATTTGCATCGTGCCTGAGCCTCCGCCAAATGGAAATGGTGTGCTGCGCGCCGTCTTTTATCGCAAGGGGTGGAACTAACCGGAAGAGCGCGACTGGATACAGGGCAGTGTAGTTAAGCAAGCGCTCAGAGCCGCTGCGTAGATTCCCCCTCTGGGAGAACTACGAACTTACAGCGCATGGGTGCTTTACTGCCAGAAATAGAGCTTCTCTGGTGATTATCGGCAAGAATACGGAGGTGGCTCAGGGTATTTTAGAACATCTCCGGCTACCTGCCTCCCGCTTCGCGGCGCAGTTGGTCAAGCGTGGCCTTAAGCTGCTGCGTTGCGGCCCCATAGCCGGCAAAGTCGCCCGCCTTTAGTTTTTGTTGGGCGGCGTCGTACTGCGCGGCAGCCCGTTCGATGAGGGCGCGGACGGCAGGCGGCATGGCGGACGGCGGACCAGACGGCGCGGGTTTGGGCGGCGTGCCCGGCTGCGGCTGTGGCGGGGCGGTCGGGGCGTTGGCGACCTTGTAGTCGGGGAAGAGGGCGGCCAGGGCCTCGTCCAGCGAGTTAGCCATCGCCACCCGCTGTCCGAAGGCGACCACGACCTTTTGGAGTTGGGGCAATTTGCTGGCGGCGTTGGTGGCTTCGACGTAGAGGGGCGCCACGTAGAGCAGAGAGCGATCTATGGGAATGACCAGCAGATTGCCGAAGGTGGCCGCCGAGCCTCCGGAGCGCAGCAGCGAGAGCTGCGAGGAGATAACCGGATCGCTGTTGATGAGGGCGACGACCTGGGACGGCCCGTTGACCGAGGCCGTCTGCGGGAAGCGATAGAGCACTAACTGGCCGTAGTGGTCGCCGTCACAGCGGGCGGCCATCCAGCCGAGGATGTTCTGGCTCTCCCGGTTGATCGGGGCAAGCGGACTCATGAGCAGAAACTCTTCCTTCAGGTCGCCGGTTCCCGGCCCGTCCGTGCCTTCCGGCAGCCGCATAATGACGTAGTAAGGCTCCATCTGCGCGCCGCGTGATGCGCCGCCAGGGGCAGCCGCCTCCCGCTCTGTGTTCGGTTCTACCGGAATGGCCCAGGCATCTTCCCGCAGATAGAACACGCGCGGGTCGTCCACGTGGTAGGTCGCATAAATCGAGCGCTGGATGCGGAATAGGTCTTCCGGGTAGCGGAGGTGGGCGTGCAATCCTGAGGGCATCGCGGAGAGCGGCTTGATCAGACCGGGGAAGATCTTGGCGTAGGTCTGCGCCAGGGGATCGCGCGGATCGGCGAGATAGAGGTTGACGGTACCATCGTAGGCGTCCACCGTCGCCTTGATGCTGTTGCGGATATAGTTGGGCGACTCGGAGACGACCGGGTTGATCTCCATCGTAACCGGCGTAGAGTAGGGATAGCGGTCGGAGAGCGTGTAGCCGTCTATGATCCAGACCAATCGCCCATCGTCGGGATTGACCACCAGATAGGGATCGCCGTCCTGCTGCAGGAAGGGCGCGACGGTCTGGACGCGCTCACGGATGTCGCGGCGGAACAGCACGCGCGTGCTCGGCTTGAACCCGCGCGCCAGCAGCACGTTGGTATCGCCCAGGCGCAGGCTGAAGGCCAGCTTGGCCAGCGGAGCATCGCCGATGCGAATGCCGCCGCGCCCCTGGTAATGGGTATAGCGGCCCTGCCCGTCGCCCTGACCGTTGCCGCTCGTGGAGGGATAGTCGAACTCCTTGACCTCCGTATCCACAAAGGCGTATTCGTTGGCAAGCTGGCCGTAGTAGATGTCGGGCTGGGCGAGTTTCAGGCCGCTCGCTTCTGGAGCGATGACCGGCGGAATGCCCTGGATAAAGTAGTCCGGGCCGCCCTCCACGACCTTGTTGACGGGACTCATCACCAGGCCGTAGCCGTGCGTGTAGGCCAGGCGGAGGTTCTGCCAGGTCTGCGCGGCAGGCGAGAGGCCGTGCGGGTCGAGCTCGCGCGCGGCCAGCATCACCTGCCGGGGCCGTCCTCCGAGGGCGTAGCGGTCAATATCTATGTTGTGGGCCGTGCCGCCGTCGAGGGTGTCCTGCTGGAACTTGTAGTAGTTCTGAACGGTCTGGAGCTGGGAGTAGATGGTGCTCAGGAAGGGATAGTCCCAGAGGCGCACGTTCTCCAGGGTGTCGCGGTTGGCGCTGAGGCCGGCCCCGTTGAGGCTCTCGTCGGCGGGGAAGGTAGCCACGCGCACGCTGTCGAGACCGAAGCCCTGGCGCGTGTACTGGATGTTGCGCGCGATATAGGGCTGCTCCGCCGTGAACTGGTTGGGCTCGACGTAGACCTTTTCGACGATGGCCGGCACGATGCCGCCCAGGATCACGAGCGCTGCAAACCAGGCCCCCACTCCGAGTAGCGGCCAGCGCAAGCTGCTCCCCTTTCGGATGGCGACCAGGCAGGCCACCGCCGTCAGGCCGAGCAGGAGGGCCTGCGCGTTGAGGGCGAAGAGGCGGTAGTGCAGGTCGGTATAGCCGGCGCCGGTGAAGATGCCGTTGCTTGCGGTCAGCAGGTCGTAGGCGCTCAGGCGGCAGCCGACCGCCCCGACCGCCGTCAGTGCCGCGCCCAGCAAGAGCAGCTGCGCGCGCACGCCCGGCGCGACGTTGGGCAGGCCCGCAAACGAGTCGATGGCGCGGTCGGCCCAGTGAATGACGACGACGGCGAGGGTGGTGAGGAGCAGCGTATAGAAGACGAACTGCCAGACGAAGTTGATAAACGGCAGCCGGAAGACGTAGAAGCCGACGTCCTTGCCGAAGACGGGGTCGGCGACGTGGAAGGGCGTCCAGTGAAGGAACTGGAGCCAGTGCATCCAGTACTCGGCGGCCATCCGCCCGGCCCAGAGGCTGAAGAAAACGCCAACGGCGGCCAGGATCCAGCCGATGCCCCGCCCGATGGACGGCCCCCACTGCGGCCCGAAGCTCTGCATCAGGAAGCGGTCGGCCTCGGCGGGCGCCAGGCGGCGGGCGTAGCGGATGTTGAGATAGAACAGAGCGAAGAACAGCGCGCCGAAGACGCAAAAGAGCAGGGTTTTGGCCAGAACGGTCGTGGTGAAGACGTTGCGGTACCCGACCTCGCCGAACCAGAGCCAGTCCGTATAGAGCGGCACGCCGTTATGGATCAGGAGAAAGGCGAGAAAGAGCAGCGCGGCGGCAACCGTCCAGCGGCCCAGGCGCGGCGGGCGCGGCGGCTCGACGTTCTCGTCCGAGATAATGATAACCGGTTCGTCCGGGTAAGATGGCATCCGAAGGCTCCTTCATACTACTGAACCGCTGAACCGCAGGCGCGGCATTCACTTTTATAACAACTTGACTCCCAGCCTGCGGGAGGGCTTGATCATAGTATATCATACGGTTTCGCAGGCTGAAACAAGCGCCGATAGTCCTGCCAGGCGCAAGCAAAAGGCTTGTGGCAACAAAAACCCAAATTTTTGTTCCAAAAACGAGATTTGCTCCTTGACAGCTATACCGAGTACCTGTATACTGAGGCATCGGTTTCACGGATTGAAGAACGGGCGAAATGGTGCGCGCGCGAGTCGATGGTTGTGCCGGTTTGGTCGGACCCCTCCCCCGTGTTTGGCGTGTTTCCGCTCCGCTTCGATAAAGACGTGAATCGAATCGGCGAGGCAAGTGGGCCTCGCGTTTTGGATTGCATCTGTCAAGGAGTACGGAAACAATGGCAAAACGGATCTACGTGGGAGGACTGCCCTACTCGGCCACCGAGGAGGACCTAGAGAACCTGTTCTCCGCGCAGGGCGCCGTCAAGGACGCGGTGATCATCACCGACCGCTTCACCGGCCAGGCCAAAGGCTTTGGCTTTGTGGAGATGGAGAACGATGAGGAGGCCGATGCGGCCATCAGCGCCCTCAACGGCACCAAGTACGGCGGGCGTACGCTGACGGTCAACGAGGCCAAGCCGCGCGAGGCGCGTCCGCAGCGCAACAACGGCGGCTATAGCGGCGGACGCCGTGAGCGTGACGAACGCGGCGGCTTCAGCTTCGGCGGCAACAACAGCGGCGGTCGCTGGTAAGCTTTCGCTCTCGTTGTAACCTCCAACCAGGCCGGAACGCACAGGATGCGTTCCGGCCTGTTGCATTTCACCGTCTGGCTTGGCTTCCAGGCTTAGAGTTCCTAACAACCCCTGGCTGTGAAGCTCTCCCCTCACCCCAGCCCTCTCCCTGCAAGGCAGAGGGAGAGCGCTTGTGTTAGGTGCTCTAAATTCCGTCCCGTTGGTCGTCAAAGGCGAACCTCAAGCGAAGCGCCAATCGCCCCGGAAATCGCGCTCCAGCGGGAGATCGGCCAGCAGCGCGCGCAGCACGGCGATGGGCATACAGTTCTCCCGCAGGAAGGCATCGTGGAACGCCCGCGGCGTCCTCTGCCCCGAACCGACCAGTTCGCGATAGAGCGCGCGCACCTGCAAGCCCCCGATCAGGTAGGCGCACTGATAGAGCGGGTCGTAGTCGCCGCCGAAGGAGCGGCGCACCTCCGCAACGGCATTCTCGCGCTCGTGCCCTACCTCATTGACCAGCATCTCCACGCACTCTTGCGGCGACACCTGGCCCAGGTGGAAGCCCAGCGAGAACACAACCCGCGCGCAGCGGTGCAGCCGCCAGAACAGCATCCCGATCCGCTCCTGCGGCGTGCGGGGAAAGCCCAGGTCCCAGAGCAGCATCTCCCAGTGCAGCGTCCAGCCCTCGGTCCAGAACGGCGTAAAGAAGATGCGGCGGTAGGGACGCCAGCGCTCCTGAGAGAACTGCTGCATGTAGTGGCCGGGGATCAGCTCGTGCTGGACGGTCGCTCGCGCGAAGTGCCGGTTGTTGCCGCGCAGGCTCATGCGCTTCTGCGGGTGCTCCATCACGTTCGTTGGGAAGGAGACGGTGATCGTCTCGCCGCCCAGGAAGAAGGGGTTCACCTTCTGCTTCTCCGGGGCCATCATCTCCATACGCCAGCATTCCTCGGCCAGCGGCGGGACCGTCACCAGGTCCTGCGCGGTGACAAAGGCGATGGCTTCGCGGGCCAGGTCCCGCACGAGCGCAGGCTGCGCGCCCGGCGCGACGTGATCGGCCTTGACCTGCTCCAGCGCCGCGCGCCAGTCCTCGCCATGCCCCATCTCCTCCGCCGCCCGGCGCAACTCCGCCAGGCACCAATCCTGCTCCCGCCCGGCCAGGGCAATCAGCTCCTCCGGCGTGTAGGGAATGAGCGCGTGTTCCAGCTCTTCCAGCAGCGCCTCCCGGCCTATTGGGTCGCCGATAATGGCGTCTTCGTCCTCGGCTCCGGCCAGCTCTTTGCGCAGAAAACCGGCGTACTCCTGTAAGGACTGCATTAGCGCCTGATAGGGCTTTTCCACCCACCAGGTAAACAAGGGATCGTACCCATTGTAGAAGCCGAACCACTCCTCCAGCATCTTGCGAAGGCGGTCAAGAGTCTCCGCCGCGCGGTTGGCGACCGTCGGCCGTTGCGACGTGTCCGGCTCGTCCTTGTTACGTTGGGCTTCCAAAGCCGCGCGCATCGCCCGAACCTTCTCCTGGGCGCGGTGCAGCCGCTCGGCGATGGCGTCGGCCTGCGCGTCCTCCATCCGCCGCCGCTCCTCTTCCAGCGCGATGAGGTCCAGGGCGAAGGGCAACAGCGGCTCTATCTCGGCAAACTGCCGTGCCTGCCGATCCAGGCGCCGCCGCTCCCGTTCCAGCAGATTACGGAAGAGGAGCCAGTCCGCGCGGTCACTGCGGGAGAGCTCGTCGAAGGGGAGCGCGTTTAGTATCTCCTGCCAAGCGGCAAAGAAGGTGCGATATCGTTCGCGGCGGCGCGGCGAGTAGGGAGCCGCGTAGAGGCGATCCAGGCTCTCCCGGTCGGCCTGGTAGCGGGCCAGCACCGCGGGCATCCGGTCTGTAGACGACGCAGCGTCCTCCCAAAGGTCGAAGCTGAAGGCCATAGTAATCTCACCCATTTATGTTAATGTAACAGACGCTTACGCTTCGCTCGGGAAACCGTTGGCGAAATCACGTTGTTCCGACTGAGCAGAATGTCCCTGCTCACCTGCTCTGGAGGGTCTGCAAGCCCTCTTCAATAAGTTGCAGCCTATGCTCTCGATCCCGTGCGTCTTTGTCGTCTTCCAGAGAGACTTCTCGGATCAGATGGGACAGACAACGTAACACCAGAATGGGAGCGAACTCACGACGCGACACATTCCGCGTATACAGATAGCGTTCCACCAGACCCACCTTTTTCCCGGTTCCCCATCCATACTCATCCGTGCTCCAGATCAGGAACTTGGCAAAGCCAATATGCGGGTTCTCAAAGCAGGCGCCTTCAAAGTCCACAAAGCCGCAGAGGGCGTGTCCATCGTAGAGGAAGTTAAGAGGGTTATAGTCTCCATTGGAGAAAACCAACGGAGCGTCTACCTCGGAAAGCGCTTCCCCCACCCTCTCTACAGCGCGCCGGAACAGGCTCACGCCCATCCATTCGCCTGCTTCTGCGATGAGGGCCGCGTGTTCTTCAAGCAGCGTGTGTTGGGGAAAGGCCGTGGCTGCACCCCACTCCAAAATGCTGTCGGTGAGTTGATGCAAACGCGCAATTCCTTCCAGCACCAAGCGACAAGTCAAATCGGCCTCCGCCAATGACGTCGTGCCGCACCAGGGCAGAGAATGTCCCGGCAACTCACTCAAAACCACCATAGCGCGCTCTTCGGAGGGCAAGGCAATGGGTTCGGAAAGCGCCTCCGGTACGGGTAGATTTAGGCGTGCCAGGATACGTAATGCCTGGATTTCTCGCTCGATGAGGTCGCGCCGACCGATCTTGATGGCGCAGCGGTGGAGGCCATCGGAGGGCGTTTGCAGATGCACGCGCATGGGATAAGGCAGGTAATCCGGGCGATAGGATTGAGCCGCGATAACCCGCGTACCCACCGGAAAGTGGGATAGTAGGAGCGCTTCCACGGAGGGATCCAGCTCGTTCTGCATTTTTTCTGGTTGCACCTTTCTTGGGAACTGCTATTGGCCGTTGGCGTAAAGGTGGAAGCGGGTGCGGGGAATAGACACGATTCTCTTCCTGCTCGCCTGATTCGTGACGACTGGAACCATCCCAGCCGCCCACCCCCGCGGTTGTCAGGCCCCGCGCGGGCCGAGGTTCTCGCGCAGGAACGCAATCGTCCGCTTCCACGCCAGATCGGCCACGTCCGGATCGAACTCCGGGCGGTCCAGCTCAAAGAACCAGTGCCGGGTTCCCGCGTAACGGTGGATCGCCACGGAGCGGCCGCCGGCCCGGATCACCTCCTCGGTCGCGGTGACCGCCTCATCCGGCTCCCATTCGTCGCCGGGCGCGTAGTGCCCGAGATAGGCCGCGTGCGAGGGCGCATAGTCGCCGGAACCGCCGTCTGTGCCATAGAATGTGACGACGGCGCCGACCTCCGGGCGGCGCCGGCTCAGCCAGAGGGCGAACGCGGCGCCCAACGAGAAGCCAATGACGCCGACCGAACGCCCCACGACAGCCGGATGCGCGAGCAATGCATCGAGCGCCCATTCGACCCGTTCGCGCATTGCGCTATCCGAAGCGGCCCTCATGTGCGCCTCGGCATCCTCGACCGTCGTAGCGATGACGCCATCGCCGTAGATATCCGGCGCGAGCGCGACGAACCCTTCCGCGGCGAGTCGGTCGCAGACGCCGCGGAACGTGTCGTTGAGACCCCACCACGCATGGAGGACGAGGACGCCGGGCGCGGTCCGGCCCTCCGAGGGCGCCGCAACGTACGGTTCTGAGTTCATGCTATCCTCTTCTGTCGCGCCAGGATGCAGACGACCTCACCTTAGAAACTGGCCGATCAGCGCGGCGCAGACCTCATCGCACGCCTGCTCGGCCTCCTGGCCGCCCTGGTTCGTGGCGGCGAGGACTGCGAAGTTACGCAGCGGGGCCAGCCAGACGACGGCGAAGTTCTGTGTATTGCTGCCCGCATGGGTCAGCACCCTGCCGCCTCCCCAGTCGCGCTCCGTGACAAGCCAGCCCAGCGCATAGTCGCCGCCGAACGGAGGCGTGTGCAGCCGCCGGAAGGTCTCTGGCGTCACCAACCCGCCCTCCTTCTCGCCGCGCACATGGGCCGTGATGTACTTCGCCCAGTCGCCCATTGAGCAGTGAACTAAGCCCGCCGGGGCGATAGCGACCGGGTTGTCGCTCAGGGGGCCGGGGCCGATAGGAATGCGCCTCTTGCCCTCCACCCGATGCTGCCAGGGCTGATCTACTTTGCCGGGCGTGCCCATCGCGCCGTAACCGGCCGTCGTCATGCCCAGGGGCCGGAACAGGCGGCGCTGCATCAACTGCTCCCAGGGCGCATCGGTGACCTTCTCCATCATCGCGCCGGCCATCGCGTAGCCGGCGTTGGAGTAGATGTATTTCGTGCCAGGCTCGGCTTCGGGCGGCTCCTTCAGATACATTTCGACATAGGCGCGGCGCTGCTCGCGGGGCGTGCCGGGTAGACGGTGGACATCGAGCAGCGTTTTGCCGGGCGGCGCGCTGTTATTGGGGAACCCGCTGTAATGCGAGAGCAGCATCTCCAGGGTGACGGCGCGATATTCAGGCCGCATCGCCTCCTTAAGCTCCGGAAAGACCTGGGCGATGGTGGTCTCCCAGCGGAGTTTTCCCTGCTCCACGAGCATCGCGGCAACCGTGGCGGTCATGGATTTGGTGTTCGAGCCGAGGTGGAACTGATCGCTTTCGGTGACGCGCGTCGGGTCGCCGTCCTTACGGAATCCGACCGCTCCGACGGCGGCGGTCCTGCCCTCATAGACGACGGCTCCGGCCAGGGCAGGCAGATCGTGCTTGCGGCGAATTGGCTCCAGCAGAGTGTCTATCTCGTGACGTTGGGCCGCTGCGCCGCGGGGCTGCATCCGCGCGAACATCGCGATGCCGCCGGTCGCGCGCAGGAAATCGCGGCGGGTAACCCCTTCATCCATCTTGTCTGCTCCTCATTCCGGCCCCACTCGCTCGCATCCGGGCGCGACCCGGCAGCCAACGGGCGACCGGCTGTGTCATGCGGCACGCTTATGATCGGCGAGGACTTCAGCGATAGTGCGTCGCGCCTCGCCGATGCCTACAGGGTTGGTGTCCAGGTAGTACGGGATGAAGATCAGCGCCCAGGACAAGGCCCAGCCACGACCGCGCGCCCAGGTCGCTTCCTCCACCGACAGCGCGGCGCGGAACACATCCCGGCTTTCGCCGGAGAAAAGCGTCCAGGCGATCATCAAGTCGCAGGCGGGATCGCCCACCCCGAGACAGCCGAAGTCTATGACGGCGCTGAGCCTGCCCTGTACGACCAGCAGGTTCCCAGAGGACAGGTCTCCGTGGATCCAGACGGGCGGGCCATCCCACGCCGGCGCCTGGAGGGCGGCTTCCCACGCGGCAGTCACGGCGGCGGTATCGAGCATGCCGTCCAGGCTTGCGATTGCGGCGCGGGTAGGCGCGTCTCGGCTTGCCAGCGGCACCCCGCGAAAGGAGTTGCGCTCCGGGAGGAGGCCCGCCCGTCGGATCGATCCGGTGCAGGGCGGCGACGAATCGTGCCAGGTCCGTCGCTGCTTGGCCTGGATCGGCGAGGCGCTCAAGGGTCGCGTTCTCGCCTTCGAGCCACCGATAGATGGACCAATACCAGGGGTAGCCCTCGGCAGGTGTCCCCTTCGCGAGGGGGATCGGGATGGAAAGCGGCAGGTGCGGGGCAAGTCTCGGCAGCCACAGGTGCTCCTTCTCGGCCTGCTCGGTGGCCCAGTGGATGCGGGGCAATCGCACGACC
This sequence comes from Chthonomonadaceae bacterium, assembly GCA_035650735.1. GTDB lineage: Bacteria > Armatimonadota > Chthonomonadetes > Chthonomonadales > Chthonomonadaceae > DASRGL01. The sequence continues at coordinate 36,753 of DASRGZ010000119.1, read as the reverse complement.
ATGTCCTCGCCGAGCCGATAGAGCGCGTTGTCCGTCCCGGCGGAGGGAACTAAAGCCTATCTGACAAATCTCATCGTAACCAGAGGATTATCGCCGCCAAGGTCAAAGGCCAAGTAGTTGTCGGCTCGTTTGTCGTAGCGGGTCGCCACTCTGCGCCACTGGTTGAGCCGTAAGATGCAGCGTTCTACCACGTTGCGCGTGGCATATCGCTCTTTGACAAAGACCACCGGGCGTCCGCCTGCGCGTCCTCTCTTGCGACGGTTCTTAATCTGGTCGTCACGTTCCGGGATTCAGATGTTTGATCCCCCTCTGGCCCAGAAGCGTTCGACAGCCAGAGGTGCTGTAGCCCGTGTCTGCATAGGGATGGCCCCGCTTCCCCGAAGGTTCAGGAGGCAACAAGGGCCGAAGACGCTCCCATTGAGCGTCAGTCAAATCACCACGAGCCATGAAAAACGTACCTCCGTCAGGATAATACGGTTTTCACACTCGATTTGTCAGATAGGCTTTAGTACCTCGATCCAATAGCAGGCGGACGCGACCTGCTTCACCAAAGGACGACTCAGGAACGCAAACACGTAAACAGCAGGAGGGTGGATCGGATTCTTCGCAGCCGGCCTCCGATCCTAGCGGGAACCTGCTCGTGCTCCGTTACTTCTTGGAACGGGGTCGTTTGGCCGAGCTACGCATTCCAAAGGATATCTCATCGCGTGAGCTCAAGCGGCCTTTCCGACACCTGGAAATAGACCTATTAGACCATGAGGAGGAGGCGGAATGAAGCGCCGGAAGTTGATCGCACACCTGCACGCCAACGGCTGCGTCTTATTACGTCAGGGCGGCAATCACTCGATCTACATCAATCCCGCCAACAACACGACAGTACCGGTACCCCCATGCTGTCGCGAATCACCTTGATAATGACACAGGCCCGCCAACAACACGACAGTAGCGGTGCCCCGCCACACGCAAATCGACCGATTCCTCGTCCTCAAGATCTGCAAGGACCTCGGGATTCCCTCGCCGTTCTAAGGGCAGGACGTCAGCCAGAGAGTAGCAGTGGCTCAACTTCTGATTCCGAGCTACGGTTGCGCAACGCCAGATCACGTCTCGCCGCCATTAGCTCCTGAAGAGCGTCCAGCGCCATTGTCCGAGCCTCCTCCTTCGTCCGGCCCTGCGAAAAAGCGCCAGGCACCTCCGGGATAGTGGCGATCCACCACCCATTCTCCCCCGGCTCGTATATGATTGTGAAATTGCCTGCCATGGAATTCTATTAATATCCTACATAAGTCTACTCGCCGCGTTCTAGGTTGCAGATGACGGCGATGAGGTTGAAATGTAAGCCGAAACGCTACCGAAATCGTCGGAAGCGTTCGGAGAAAATATTGAACACCTTCAAGCGTCCGATGCTATAGCTATATATTATGCTACAACTATGAGCCAATCAGAACGGGTGAATGGCAGGCCAAAGGCACCCTGCACACCGGTCACGGGCTTAACGTGAGTCTTGCATGGCGGGCCGCACGCGGGTGAGCGTGACCCAGGTCGTTTCGGCTCCGAGCGGCACCACGTAGGCGCCCCGCTCCGACGCCAGCCTTCCCTCTGGAACGTAGGATGTGAACTGGTTCCCTTTCGCTGGCTGCTCGACACGCAGGAGCGCCCGCGATTCAAAGGGCGTCGCGCCGGCAAGGCCGAGGCGCACGGCTGCCGTCCGCTTGTTGATCTCGATCCCCTCGAAACGGCCGGAATCGAGCGTTAGCCACAGACCGAGCGGGGCCACATAGACACGCCTGCGCAGCGAGTCGAGCGTTCGCACCTTCACCCACTCGCCCTCCGTTGCCACGTTGCCGCCGAACGCCTGCCAGCCGAACTCCGGATGGTCGAGGATGTAGGTGGCCGTATTGTAGACGTGCCCGAAGAAGTTGGGCCCATAATCGCCGGAGTAGGCGTCCCACTTGAGCGTCGAGGGAAAGGAGTGGAAGGCGGCGGAGGCGAAGCCTTCCCGGTCTATGTTGGTCAGCGCGCCCATAAGGCCACCGTAGCCGACGCGCAGGAGATAGAAGTCATCCGGGTGCCGACGGTATTCGGCGAGGACGGGTATCGCGTTCAGGCCCGAGCCGTAGTGGTGAAGCTGCCGCTCGATGCGGGTCAGCTTGCCGCCGTAGAGGAAATCCCAGTAACGGCGGGCGTTCCCGTTATAGCCCCAGTGCGGCACGGTCGGCATGTAGCCGAGGATCGCATCGAGCGTGACCTGCGCTTTCTCTTCGTAGCCGAAATACCTGCACCACGCATAGACCTCTTCCTGGCCGGTCGAGTCCCACGCCATCTCGCTGCCGAACGGATACTCTTCCCGGTTCCAGCGCTCGGCACGCTCCTTCATCAGCGCTTCGATAGCGGCGGCCTTCGCCGACCAGCCCTCGCGCTTCAGGTCTTCGAGCAGCGCCAGAAAGATGTCGCCCTCCATCAGCCCAAGCTCCACATAGCCGATGCGGCGATTCCCCTGCGCATCCCGGCTGAACGCGAACCGGGTCGTCTCGTACGCCTGGTTGAGATACCAGTCCCACGGGTGCTTCTTGACCAGACCCGGGGCGTTGCGGGCGATACGGTACAGTGCCCAGTAGGCAGCGACAACGTGCGGGTAGTTGTAGCCGCGCCCGATGTCCTCGGAGGCCGCTTTGTTCCAGCTTGTCCAGGTGCGCCAGTTGAGGGAGGGATCGTAGGGATAGCCGGGCATCGCGGCGGGATCGTAATAGAACAGGCTCTTGCGGACGCCGTAGCGATTCGGGCCGTCCTTGTACTGGATGCCGCCCCAGAGCACCCGATCCACAAACTGCTCATAGCGGGCCAGTTCCTGCGCGTTGGGCTGCGCGAACTCCTTCATGGCGGCGGCGAGCCAGGAGCCAGAGCCGGCCTCATCGCCCAGTCCCGCGATCCAGACGCGGCTGTCCTGGGTAACGATCCGATCCGCTTCGCGGTCATAGCTCATGACAGAGGGACTGCGGTGAAAGGGGTCCTGCGGGTCCGCGAACCACTGCCGGGTCGCCAGGAAGCGGCCGAGGTCAGCGACGGCCTGCGCCGCGGGCTTGATGACATAGTAGTGGAGCGACTGCCGGGTCCCATCCGCGTACAGGACGGTGAGGCGTGCCCGGCCCCACGTCCTGCCTCGCAGCGTGTAGGCCCGCCAGCCGCCGCGCGTGGGCTTCTCCCCGTGGACGGCGATGGCGTCCTTCGGAGTGACTTCCAGGTCGGCGACCCGGCTCGGATAGTGGAGGAACAACTTGCCGTCGAGGTCCATCGGCAGGACGTAGCCGGGAATCCCGACCGCGACAGGCCGGTGGTTGGCGGCCAGGGTCTTCTCGATATCGCGAATCGAATCGGAGAGGAGGAACCGGAGCCCATAGGTAATCGAGGCTCCTGGCGCGAGCGTGGTCAGGGTCGGCGGGTTCCACGGGTCGGCGCCGCGCCACTCGTTCTCCGCGTAAGCCCGGCTATGGACCATCCAGGCGAAGGCGCCCTCGAAGGTCTGACTGGGCCGCGTCGGCTCGGTGAGAGGCTGATAGGCTTCGAACGAGGTGGCGCCCTCGGGCACGATGACGAGGGCCGGCCCGTGACCGTTGAGCCGCGTCACCTGCAAGTAGCCCGCATCCTGGCCGATGTAGGGATCAAAGAACGAACAGGTCTCGTGCGCCTGCTTTAGCGAGCGGCCGGTCAGGATGTTGTTGAAGATTACAGGGATACCAAGCGCCCCGATCTGGATCGCACCCTCCGTTTTGTTCACGAGAGTGAACCGAAGCACGAGCCGGTCCGATTCGACTCTCCAGCTTCGCCTTACGCGGAGCGGACAGTCGGAGGGAAGCGTGGGCGCGAGATCGGCGGCGGCGAGCGTGCTGCCGGAAACCGGCAGCGTCCGCACGGGCCGGCGTGCGCGCGCCGTATCAAAGTCCTGCCACGCGCCAGAACTGCCGCGGCGGACACGAAACACTAGATCGCCGAGATGGTGGTAGCCGTTGCTCGCGCGGTTCGGGAGCTGGTCGGCGGGAGTGAAGTCGAAGCCCCCGGCGCCTTTGGGCTGCAAGGCTGCCACCGTCTGCGACGCGCGGACCAGCTTGAGCGTGAAATCCGGCGTTTCCAGAGCAATGGTTCCCTGCTCCAATCCGAGCGTCGGCGGTCCCGCGCGGTTCTGCCGACGCTGCACCACCGCAGATTCCATGTTCGTTCGCGCGCCCCCCGCGCCACTCACCGACGGCAGCAACACCAGGATAGTGCACGTCAGGCTGCTTAACAGGACGGCTTTGAGCTTCCCGGCCGCTTTCCTCATCATCCCACCAAATCCGATCGCCTTGTGCTGGTCGTAGGGGCTGGCATGGAGTGCCTGGATCTGCGCGCTGCAAACGCTCATTACGCAGACATCTCAATTGTGGCTCCAGGGGCACGCTGGCTCACTCTAGCAGCAAGGCTGTGAGATCTAATAACGAGTAAATCTCGACGTCTGGCTCTGGGTCGCCTTCCCTACGAGGTAGTCGACGTCGATTCAGCCAGATTGCAGTAAGGCCGGCCATTTTCGCCCCGGCAACGTCGGTTGTGAGGCTGTCGCCAACGTGCCACACGTTCTTCGGCTCAACAGCGAGCTTATCGAGGGCTAAGCCAAAGGCGATTGGATCGGGTTTCGCGAGGCCAGCTTCGCCGGAGATAACGACGACATCAAACCAGTGCTCTAAGTCTAGAGCGCGTAGCTTGTCGCGCTGCGTATCGGAAGCCCCATTCGTGATGAGTGCAAGTGGAATGCGAGCCTCCTTCACTGAGGTGAATAGCTCTCGTACGTCGTCGAACAGACGATATGCCTCGCGCCCAAACAGCCCATGAGTCTGCGACGCGAACCACGCCAGGGACTCGTCATGGCAACCGCAGGCTCGAAGCGTGCGACGCCATGCTTCGAGGCTCACGGATGCGCCGTCCAGCGTCCCAAGCGTCCAATTGTCCTCTACCTCCGGCCAGTAGCCTCGCCAGACCTCACTGTTTGCCTCTACCAGCCGAGTCGCATCCAGCCCGGGCTGACTCGTAGCAATCTTCCCGCAAGTACGTAGGATCGAATCCTGGAGGCCGCTGCCATCGAGCAGTGTTTCGTCCAAGTCAAAGAACAGAGCCTGAACGGGTTTCACGGACATGCTCCGCTTTGCACCCCAACCGACCGCTGTGGCAAGAAAGCTGCCCTCCTTACCGTTGTTCCTGATCTTGCCCGCGTCGCCTAACTAGTGGTTGTAGGCGGTCATCGGGCGGTTCCAGAGATTGCAGGCGGTGGCGCCGCGGTGGAGCGCTGCCGTAGGATCATACATCCGAACACGCCGCCCGCCGAGCGGCCCGGATGGCCCTGGAAGCGGACGGTGATCGTCTCCTTGCCGCGCAGCAGGTCCGGCGGGAGTGGGTAGATTTCGTCGTAGAAGTGGCCCGGATGCGCGTTGGTCAGCCGCACCATCGCGATCTTCATGCCATCCACCAGCACGTCGAACTCTCGCCCGGCGTCGCTGCCCCAGTAGGTGCAGACCAGTTCCTGCGGCGTATCGGGCAGCACCTTCAGCTCGTAGGCGAACCAGCCGCCGAGTCGGGCGTCCCGCCAATGCCGATCCCCGAAGTCGCCCGCATAGGTCGTTTCCCCCGCAAACTTGTGTTCCCGCTCGCTTTCTGGCTCTCCCGGCTCGACCGAATCCACCCGGCGGGCCGCGATCTCCCGCAGCCGCGCCTGCTCGGCCTCGTATTCCTTCCGTTTCTCCTGCCACTGCTCCGGGGTCAACACGTCGAAGTAGACGGCGTAGCTCTTGTCCGCCATTCGATAGAACGGCCCCAGAAGCATCGGTTGGCCTTCTGACGCGCCGGGAACATGGAAGAGGCGCGGCGAACCGGTGAAACGGAGCGGCGTGCCGGCCTCCGGTTTCAGGTCGGCCAGTATTCGGCCGTTGTCGCTGACGATGGCCGGGGCCGGCCGTTTCGCGTCTACCTCGCCGCAAAGCACGATCGGCCCGTAGAGAAAGGCCAACCGATGGGGATTGTCGCGGAACGCCTCGGTGCGCAGGGACATCGGCAGGGAGACTTCGACCGTATCGCCGCTCCTCCAATGCCGGGCGATGACCGCGTAGCTGCCGGGCGCGCTCTCGACCGCCTCCGGCGTGCCGTTCACCCGCACGCGGAAGCCGGAGCCGGCCCAGAACGGATGCCGGATGCGCAGCGCCATCTCCACCGGCTTCTCGCAGGTGAAGACGAGGCGGGTCGTCTCCTCCTCCGGGAAGCGCGTCTCCTGCCGCAGGAGGACTCCCTTCTCCTTCCAGGTCAGTTCCGAAGCGATAAAGAGATTGACGTAGAGGCTCGTATCATCATGGAAGTAGAGGCTGTCGCCGTACTGGGCGTGGTTCTCCACGCCCGTGCCCGTGCAGCACCAGAAGGAGTCGTCGGGCGTGCTGAAGACCTTGTGGGAGCCGGAGCGCAGCGGCACGTAGTAGCACATCATCCCGTCCTTGGGATTCTGCGAGGCCAGGATGTGGTTGTAGAGCGCACGCTCGTAATAGTCGGCGTACTCCGCCTTCGGGTCCCACAGAAAGAGATGGCGGGTCAGCTTGAGCATGTTGTAGGTGTTGCAGGTCTCGGTGGTGTGCGCGCTGAGATACTGAGAAAGATGCTCCTTCGGGGAAAAACTCTCGCCGTCGCTGTGCCCGCCGATGACATACGAGCGCTCTTTCGTGACGACGTTCCAGAAAAAGTCGGCGATGGCGTGCATTGCGGGATCGCCGGTCAGTTCGTACTCGCGCGCCGCGCCGATCACCTTGGGAATCTGGGTATTGGCGTGCAGGCCCGTCAGATGATCCTCGCCGCGAGCGAGCGGATCGAGGACGGCATGGTGGTTGAACCGCTGCGCCAGCGCCAGGTAGTCCTGCTTTCCGGTGAGGGCGTAGAGGTTGGCCAGCGCCTCGTTCATGCCGCCATGCTCCGTGCCCAGCATGGCCTGCATCTGCTCGTCGCTCAGCCGATCCGTGCGCCGCTTCGCCCACTGCGCAAACCGCTCGGCGACCTCCAGCGCCTGTTTGTCGCCGCAGTAGAGATACACGTCCAGCAGCCCGGCCAGGATCTTGTGCAGGGTGTACCAGGGCGCCCAGACGCGCTGGCGGGCCTCCACGCGGTCGAGAAACGTCTCCGGAAAGGCGCTCAGATATCCGCTGCCGAGCGCCTGCTGGCACTTCGCCAATTCCGCGACCACGTACTCGGCGTTCTTCTTGAGCTTCGCATCGCCCGTGCTGGCATACATGCGGGCGCAGGCGGAGAGGTAGTGGCCCACGAAGTGGCCGCGCAGCTCGCAGTCTGGCGCTTCCCAGCCGCCCAGGGGTCGGGCGGAGGAGGGCAGCCCGGCGTTGACGCGGAAGTTGTGCAGAAGCCGCTCCGGGTCGAGGCTCAAAAGATAGCGGCGATCTAGCTCCTGGGCGTGCTTGAACGGCCCGTCCAGGAGCCGAACGTCGCGCAGGCTGAAGGGCTGCGCCTTGATGGGTATCACGGGCTTGACTTTCTCCACCATGTCAGAACAGGCCGCCTGGCCCGCTGCGACCGTCGCGGCACAAAATATCCATGCCATGAGTACACTTACCTTCATAGGGATTGCTGCTTTCCTCCTGGGCGGAGACCGAGGGCTATTTCATTCCGTGGACCGGTTTCGCCGAGGAAGGCGAGCGTTCCTGCTTTCCGTCTGGGCGGAGACCGGCGGAGGCCGAAGGCTGCCCCGCGTTCCGATCCGGCGGCTCGACGCCGAGCAGGTGACGCACAAAGAAGTCCTGCAAACGGCGGCGTCCGTAGGGCGTGCCAGCCACGCCATGTCCTTTTCCGGGCATGACCAGCAGTTCGAAATCCTTGCCGGCGTTGATAAGCGCGTTGACCACCTGCATCGTGCTGGAAGGGTCTACGTTCTGGTCCATCTCTCCGACCATGAGCAGGAGCTTGCCGGTGAGCTTCGACGCCAGGGCCACGTTCGAGTTCGCCGCGTATTCCGGCCCCACCGGCCAGCCCATCCACTGTTCGTTCCACCAGATCTTGTCCATGCGATTGTCGTGGCAGCCGCAGTCGGCGACGCCAGCCTTGTAGAAGTCGCCGTGCAGCAGCAGCCCGCCGAGCGCGCTCTGGCCGCCCGCTGACGTGCCGTAGATGCCGACGCGGGAGAGGTCCATGTACGGGTACTTCGCCGCCGCGGCCTTGATCCAGAGAATGCGGTCGGGAAAACCGGCGTCGGCCAGATTCTTCCAGCAGACATCCTGGAACGCCTTGGAGCGGTAGTTCGTCCCCATGCCGTCAATCTGAACGACGATGAAGCCCAGCTCGGCCAGCGATTGGGCGGGGTAGAACGAGGCAAACGCTTTCGGGACAAAGGCGCCCTGCGGTCCGGCATAGATCTGCTCGATCACCGGGTACTTGCGCGCCGGATCGAGGTGCATCGGACGCCAGATGACCCCGTAGATGTCGGTCTTGCCGTCCCGCCCTTTGGCCGTGAACCGCTCCGGATACTTCCAGCCGGTCTTCAGCAGCGCGGTGGCATCGGCGCGCTCCAGATCCAGCACCTTCGCGCCCGTGTCGGCGTAGCGAAGCTCGCTGACCGGCGGCTGGTCCACGCGGGAGTAGGTATCTACCAGGTACTTCCCGTCGGGCGAGGTCTCGGTGGCGTGCGTGCCGTCGCCCTCCGTCAGCACGGTCAGGCCCGTCCCGTCGAAGTTGACCCGGCAGAAGTGGAGATAGTAGGGGTCCTGCCCTGGCCGGATGCCGCCCGCCCGGAACCAGACCTGCCGCTTCTCCGCATCCACGCGGTCAACGCCGCGCACGACCCATTCGCCCTGCGTAATCTGGTTCTTCACCTGACCCGTCCGCGTGTCGTAGAGGTAGAGATGGCACCAGCCATCCCGCTCGGACATCCAGAGGGCCTCGTGACTCTTGTCCAGCCGGTGGAGGTAGACCTTGTTCGTCCAGTCAATGAAGGTCTTCGCCCGCTCCTCGATGACCGTCTTCGCCTCACCGGTTTGGGCATCCACCGCAATCAAGCGCATCACCTGATGGCCGCGCTGGTTATAGAGGAAGGTGAAGCGGGAGGAGTCCGGCTCCCAGTGAATATCGGTAATCTCCCAGGGATTGGGGAAGAGGCTGTCCGCGATCGGGATATCCTTGCGGGCGGCAATGTCGAAGAGGTGCGGGCGCGGATGGGCGATGCGGTCGCCGGGCTTGAGGTAGTCCACCGTGTGCAGCTTCGGCTGGAGCTGGTCCTTGGGCGACGACTCGACCAGATAGAGTTTGTGCTCCTGCGCCGGGATCGTCTTCAGGAGGACGAACTTGCGCGAGTCCGGCGACCAGACAGGCTCGCCCTCGTAGCGGTCGGCGGCGGAGCCGTCGGAGGTAAGGCCGGTCTCCTGGCCGCTCGCCAGATCCTTGAGAAAGACGTTATAGTCGCGCACGACGACTCCCCAGCGCCCATCCGGCGATGCGGTCGAAGGGCGCTGCGGGCGAGAGTCGCCTGGCGGCGAGAGCGACTCGATGACGGCTACGGTCGGCGATTCTTCCGCCACGAAGGCGACTAGAGGCGCGCCGTCGCGCTCGGTCACCAGCCATACGTGGCCGGCGTAGGTGTGCTGCTCGCGGCGACCGCCTGCGGGCAGGGTGCCGTACGGCGCTCTGTGGCCGTCGGTATCAATCCAGTAGAGAGACAATTCGGTGGCCGTTCGGTTCACGAACGTTAGGCGCGTCTCGGCGCCGCCGCTACGCGAGGCGTCCGGCGCCTCCCCAGGCGCGAGCGGTTTTGCCTGGCCAAGAACCTCCGCCGCCTCATGCACCGCATAGGACGGGAGATCCACCGCGTACGTCTTGTCGCCGACTTGCGCCAGCATCTCGGTCCTGCCGGCAGGAAAGGCGATCCGCTCCACCGGCAGCCGCTCCGCTTCTATCTTCCTGCCGAGCGCCTTCGAGAGGGCCTCTGCCAGCCGGGCGTGGTCGAACGCTGGCTTTTTGGAAGCCGAGGCCGGATCCACCAGAACGAACTCGCGCCGACCGCCGGGCAGGTCGTTCCGATACCAGAAGCGTTCGCCATCGATCCAGTTGGGCTTGACTGCCGCGCGGTAGACCTTTCCCCCAACCCGCTGCGCGAGGGTGTCGGCGCGCTCGTAATCGGCTGCCGTGCCCTGAGAGCAGGCCGCCGAAGGCGCCAGCCCGACGAGCAAAAGTTCCAACGCAAGCAGACGTCGGCGGATTTCTGCCATGAACGCTCCTTTCCTGGTAATCCCTCCCAACGGTGTTGACGTATCTCCTCAGCAGCAGGCTGCATAAGATTGATCCACACGGCTGGGAGTGTCTACCCCTTTCCTCGAGAAGCTCTCTTTATTTTGGCATCAGGCTCAACCCTGCTGCTATGGGGCCTACCGCCCTGGCGCTCCCTGCGGGGATGGCGCAGCCTGCCCCGGCATCCCGGGGGGAAGCGGCTCGCCCGGCTTGTGGTTCTTGATAAACTCCATGGCTTGCTTGGCATAGCCCGGCATCTTCTGGGGGTTCTCGGTGTCGGCTGGCGGCAGCGGCGGGAAGAAATGCCGATACAAAACGACCAGAAACCCGACCAGCACTACCGCGGCCACCACGATGAAGACCGGACTGGCATTCCGCTTCATTGTCTGCTCCTTTTCTTCTCTCTGCGCCCTTTCTCCTCTTCCGCCTGGACGGTGCGTTCGCGCATCGCCGTCTCGACGGCGGCGGCCTGTGCCTTCATACCGTGTTGAGCATAAAACCGAATCGCCTCCGCATAGCGCCGTCGGTCCTCAGGCCGCGCCGCAATGCGCTTCATGAGCTCGATGGCCTGCTTGTCGCGCTCCAGACGGGCGGAGAGCTGCGTCATGATCCGCGCGGCCTCCGCCGTGTGCCCGGCCATGCGCTCCGCCTGCGCCAACAGATAATAGGTCCGGTCCGCCGGTTCTTCCGCCGCGGAGCGGCACAGCAGGCGCACCGCCTCCTGCGCTTGCTGCCGACGCAGCGCCAGGACACCCTGCGCGTAGTGGACGGTCGGCAGCACGGAAGCGTCCTCCGCCGCCGCCTTGAGATGCGCCTGGATTTCCCGCAGGTCCGCTTCCGAATTGGCCTTCTCCAGCCGGATCACCGCCAGCATGGCATGGCCCAGCCCGTCCTCCGGCGAGAGAGCCAGCAGCGCGCGAGCGGCCTGCTCGGCCTCCGGAAGCTCGTGCCGGCGCACGAGCACCCGCAGCAGATGACGGCGATAGTCGGTATTTTCCGGCTCCAGGGCCACGGCGCGCAGCAGCCGCGCCTTGACCTCATCAATGTTGTAGGGCAGCCCCATCCGGACGCGATCCAGATCGAGCGCTTGCTGATAGAGCCTCTCCGCCTCGGTCGGGTGCTGCCGACGCTGCCGGTAATACGCGGCGATCTTGCGCCGGTAAAGCGGAATCTTCTGCGACGACCAGCCCGCCGCTTTGGCGTACTTGAGCGCGGCTTCGTGCGCCCGGCCCATCGCCAAAAGTCCGTTGCCCCAGGCTTCGTAGGCCGCCGGGCTGGACGGGCTGAAGGTGACGGCACGCCGGGCGAGCGGCACGGCCAGTGAGCCGTATCCCGCCGTAGAGAGCGCGTCTGCGGTCGCGACCAGCACCTTCGGCGAGTCCGGCGCGCTCTTCAGCGTCTCGGCGAAGTTCTTTGCGGTCCCCTCGACGTCTCCCCGGCGGGCCAGGAGAAGGGCCATCCGACGCCGCAGTTCCCGCTCTTCCGGATGGATCACAATGGCGTCATTCAGGCGCCGCTCCTCGTCCACCAACTGTTGACGTCGGAGATACATACGCTGCCAGGATTCGGCCTCTTTTATCCGGCCCAGCCGCCGGTATGCGCGCGCCAGCTCCCGGGCCGGCACCGGGTCCAGAAACAGCTCCGGCGCGTTGGCGGCGAGGGTGGAGCGCGGCGTTCCGAGCGGCAGCAGGGAGGCGGCGGTCTCCAGCGGGCCGATGGCCTCAGCGATTTTGCCTGCCCGCACCAGCGCCCGCCCCAGATCGTAGTACGCGGCAGGCGTGTACGGGTCCAGGGCGACCGCGCGGCGCGTCAACTGCTCGGCCAGCGCCATATCTTTCGGAGCGCTGCCTTTCAGCAAGAAATGGGCGTACTCGCGCAGATAGCCCGGATCGTTCGGGGAGAGCGCGGCGGCTCTGGCATACTCCTGCCGCGCCCCCGTCCAATCGTTGGTCGCCTGGAGCAAGGAGGCCAGCAGCATGTGGTCTACGGCGCTGTCCGGGCGAAGCGCCACGGCCTGGCGGGCCGCATCCCGCGCCGACACGAAGCCGCCCATCTGCAAGCGCGCGCCCGCCAGCAGCGACCATGCCTCGCCCCGATGGGGATCGAGGCGCACCGCCCGTTCCAGCTCCTCGATAGCGCGGATGTAGGACTTTTGCGCTACGTAGAATCGCCCCAGCAGCATATGTCCCAGGGCGGAGTCGGGATGCGTATGGACAAATTGGGTCAACTGCCCGAACGCCCCTGTGATGTAGCCTCCGGCCAGCTGTGCCAGGGACCATTCGCCCCGTATGCGCGGGTCGTCGGGGTCCAGCCCTGCGGCCTGTTCCAGCGGGACAAGGGCCTCCGCAAACCGCCCCTTTGCGTTGAGCGCCTTCCCGTAATGGTAGAGCAGGACGGGGTTGCCCGGCTGCTTTCGCGCCTCCGCCGCCAGTCGTTCGAGAGGCATCCGGGCATATAGCCAGTTCTGGTACCACCCGGCATACGTCAGCGACCGCGCCGCCAGCAGCACGGCGGCGGTCGTGAGCAGCACGGCGGCAGCGACCATCGGTCGCCGCCTCGACGTTCTTCCTCGCCAGGAGAAGCGTTTCATTATCTAACATCTAACCGCCGAGAAGGCTTACTGCCGGCGTGCGTTGTGCCACAGATCGTCCGGAGCGCCGTACGGCACTTTAAACGTACCCACCGAGAGCGATTTGACGTGTCCGTCTGCAAAGGCGGCGTCGGTATGCTCGTTGTGGATGAAGATCGGGCGACGCGCGCCGTTTATCTCCCAGTCGCTGCCGCCGCCTCCCGGCAGCTCATCGCCCGGCACAGACAGATTGGAGTCGCAGCTACCCCAGGTGCCTGAGTCTGGGCCGGTGTTGGGCTTCCAGATGACCGGGTTATACCGGTAGGGGCCGCAGGCAACCTGGTTCGGATTGTTCAGATCGCATTGTCCATCGCCGTCGTGGAAGTAGGGATCGCGAGACATCGAATCCGATACGGAGGCGGCATCGGCAAACAGCACCAGTTGGGCCGGGGAATTGATGGAGGCCATGGACTTGCCTGCGAAGAAGGGAGGAGAATTCCATCCGGTCGTGAACTCGTTGAGGTTGTAGCCGTAGCTCGTCTTTGCCAGGTTGCTCGTGTCCGGGCAGGAGAAGAGCGGCACGGTCGGGATTTTGGCATCGTAGACGTCGTCCGTCGTCATCGGTACCTTCCCGCCCATCTTCACATAGGGCAGAATCGTCACGCGCCAGATCTGGGTTCCGGTCGCCTCGATGGGCGCTCCCCAATTCCACCCGCAAAAGTAGGTTTCGTCGTAGTCCTGTACGTACATCATACTGCCCATGCCGATCTGCTTGAGATTGGACAGGCAGGTTGTCTGGCGCGCTTTCTCGCGCGCCTGGGCAAAGACAGGGAAGAGAATGGCGGCAAGGATCGCGATTATGGCGATCACGACAAGCAATTCGATCAGCGTGAAACCGGCCCGTTCGGTCTTCCACCGGTACATAGCAGATACCCCCTTTCGCATCAACTCCGGACGTCACTCCGGAAGTTTTGGGAGAGGAAAAAGCCAGTACGTCATGAATAACAGATACGTCGGGTAAAGCTACCCCCAGATGACGAGAGTGAGTCAACGCTGGCTCAAACCGGGGTAAAGCGCGACCTTGGCCTGCCAAATCTCCCTCCTCTCCGGTCGCGTGTGTGATACATATTAACACGGCTCTATCGTCGTCGCAAGATGAGAAACCCATAGAAAAACGGGACAATTTACACTTTTACGTGGGCACAGAAGTCGCACAAGAGATTAGGAGCCTCCGGTGGAACGCGATGTGTTGATGGTCAGGATGGGATTGGCGCTCAAGGCGCAGAATGGCGGCCTCTTTGTGTCGCGAGGCCAGGGCCGCCATCCGGATCGGCGGATCGCTTCGCACGAGTTGATCTTCGTGCGAAAGGGAATACTAGCCATCCAGGAAGAAGAGCGTCGCTTTGAGGTCAGCGCCGGCCAGTCGTTGCTGCTGTGGCCGAAGCGCCGTCACTGGGGAACCGCTCCGTTTCCTCCTGATCTGGCCTTCTATTGGGTCCATTTCACGCTTCAGGGCGTACCCTCCCATGCCAGCCCGCCGGACCTGACGGTCTCTCAGCATGTGGCCCTCAGCCGTCCGGATCACATGACCGAGCTTTTCCGCCGGTTCCTGGACGATCAAGAGTCCGGCGCATTGGATGCGAACTCCGCCAGTCTGCTTGTGATGCTGATGCTGTGCGAGGTAGCGCGTTCCCGCTCTGCCGGCGACGTCAGGGAGAGCGCTTCGACCCGTCTCGCCGGGCGCGCAGACGCCTATATCCGCACCCATTTTCACGAGCCGATCACCCCCTCGGGCGTGGCAGAGAGCCTGGGGTGCAATGCAAATTACCTCAGCCGGATTTTCCGAGAGGTCTATGGACAGACGCTGACGGAAGCTATCCAGCGCCGCCGCCTTCATTTCGCGCGCCAACTCCTACTGGACGACGACCGCAACGTGGATGAGATCGCGCGCGTGTGCGGATTCAGCGAAGCAGGCTATTTTCGGCGGCTGTTCAAGCGTCAGGAAGGCGTCACCCCCCTCGCCTTCCGTCGTCTCTATTCCCGCCTGCATACCAACACGCATTGACAGGAGGAAAACACCCCGACAAGCGCGAACCTGACCACATCTCTACCGAAACGACACCGAGCGCCTCGCGTTGTCCACCATCTTGATACGATGAGCTGCTAGTGGCCCGTGACCAGAAGACGTAACAACTCCGAACGTCTTGCGTTGTCACCATCTCGATACGGCGTAGGTAAGGAGTAAGCCGATGCGCAAAGTCTGCTGGGAGCAGATGTTCCCGGACGAATTGGAGCAGGCGTTTGCCGAATGCCCGCTGGTCTACTTTCCCTATGGCCTGTGCGAACCGCACGGCCCGCAGAACGCCGTGGGGCTGGATGCGCTCAAAGCCCATGCCATCGCCTGCCAGGCCGCACAGGCGCACGGCGGCATTGTAGCGCCCCCCGACTACTGGCACATCCACGAATTAGGCGGTTACGCCATCTGGGCCGAGCAGACGGTGGGGCAGGTAGAGCGGACGTGGCTGACCTGTATGCCGCCCTGGCAGCACTTCAAGAACGTCTGCTACCATGTCCGTATGGCCGACGTGCTTGGCTTTCATGCCGCGATCTTCCTCACCGGGCACTACGGCCCCAACTGGCAGGACCTCAAGACGTTGCTGGAGATGATTCAGCCCCATGTCGGCACGCGCCTCTACGGCCTGCCCGACTTTGAGGCCAACCAGCCCGGCTTCGATAACGACAACAAGAGCGGCGGCGACCATGCGGGCAAGGTAGAGACCTCCCTGCTCTGGGCCGTGCGTCCGGAGTGCGTGGATGTCTCGCGCATCCCGCCGCCCGATGCGCCCGGCCCGCATTTTGCGATGGGACCTAACGCCCGCGAGTCCAATCGGAAGGTGGGAGAGCGCATGGTTGCTGACGAAGTGCGCTCTCTTGGCGAGAAGGCGCGGGAACTGCTGGCGGCCTACGACCGTGAACAGCCGCGCCACACGCTGCGTACTTTTGAGGATGTAGAGCGGCTGTGGGACACCCTCGTCCGACCCGCTCTGCCAACTTTCCTCACCATGCAGAACGACTGGCAGGGACGCGAGGGGCCGCCTCCCGAATCCCGCTGGCACGCCAACTGGCGCGTCCCCAATCGCAGCTAAGAGCTTCTTCCCTTAGCGCTTTGCCGGGATGGGAATACCTCCCTGTCGGAATAGGCTCTAAAGGAGGGTTGAGCCGATACGATGCGTTCTCTCTTCCGGGCGCTCTTTCTGGGGATAGTGCTGGCGGGAGTGGCAGCGAGCGCGCAGACGCCCGCCTGGCAGACGCAAGCGCTGGCCGTTATCACCAGCGAGCTATCGCCCGCCGTTATGGCGCATACCACGCGCAACCGGCTGACCCTGTTCGGCAGCCTGGAGCGCTGGGGCCTGGGAGCGCCCAGCCACCTGGCACGCATGACGCCGAAGGGCGCGGAGACTATCCACGTCGCTCCGGGCGGCAGCCTGACCTTCTCCGGGCGCAGCCTGGCCGCGCCCTGGATGCTCGTCTGGTTTCAGGGCGCAAAGGGCTGGACTCACTGGGACTCGCCCTGGCTGGTGGTGTGGCAGCGCCGCCCGGATACGGTCACGCTGGACGCGAGCGGCCTGCACGCTTCCGCCTCCTCGGCCCTCGGCTACGTCGCGCTCCTGCCGCTCTACGGCCTGTACAAGCCTGATACGCGCGCCTGGGAGGGCAAGACACTGCCGGCGGAGGTTATTCACCGCTGCCGGTTCTGGGCGCGCGCCCTGCGGAACTATCCTCTCGCCTGCGACGAGGCGTTCCGCATTGATCCAAAAACCGATTCCGTCGTACTGCGCGCTCGATTCCGCTGGCTGACTACGCGCGACGATTGGAACACGCCGCCGCTGAAGCTGGCTCCCCTTTCCCCTACGCTGGCGCTGGCCTATCAAGGGAAGCGTATGCCGATGGCGCTCTCTGCGTCTCAGGCCGCTCCCCTCGTAGACCCCGGCCTGTTCACCGCCTACGGGCCTTATATGGGCGTAGAGAACGCGGACGCCTACGAGGTGCGCTTCCCCATCCTGCACTACATCACGCAGACGGAGCAGGAGCCAGCGCCGGATACCTCCAACCCGACGGTCGCGGCGGCGCTGGCGCGGCTGCAGAAGGCGATGACGGAGACGTTCAGCAGTCCCGACGGCCTGTTTCATCAGGACTTCGGCGACCCGCCCGGCTTTGCCGACCCGCCGCCCCAGAAATCGGACGGCGGTAACACCTGCTGGGCCTTGATGAGCGCGCAGTACTACTGCCGCGCCCTACCCTATCTGCCCGCCGATCTGGTCGCAAAGGCCAGACCGCGCCTGCATCGCTACTTCGCCGATTGGGTTTTGCAGCCAGCGCGCTACAAACCGTTCCGGGGCAAACTGCTGTTGGTCGGGCCGGGTATCGGCACCTGGGGCGGCTACGACGATGCGGGCAAGTTCAGCTCCAACACGATCCTGACGCTCTGGACCTACGCCCGCTATACCGGCGATTGGGCGCTGATCAAGGCACGCTGGCCGCTTATCAAGCAGCTTTTCATCACGCCGCGCGAGTGTACCTGGCGCGGGTTCGGGCGTGACGCCATCGCCGAGATGGGCGACGAGGCCGCGCCGGCCCTGGCGATGGCGCGGCTGGCCTGGTTTGTCGGCGATAAGGAGACCTTCGGCTACGCCGCCTATCTCTTTGCCCGCGAGCTGGCACATCACGTCGTCAAGCACACCGGGGCCGGCTACTTTGTGGCGCGCCAGCCGATCCACAGCGCGGAGAAGATGCCGCCCAATGTCTACCTGACCAATCTCTGGGGCGACATTGCCGGCTGGCAGATAGATGGTCCGACCTATCCCAGGCAGACCGGCGAGCGCCAGTACACAAACCGCTGGGTGCGCTTCGGCGACCCGGACGTGGCCCGCTTCCATCGCGACCACCTGCAAGACCTGGACAGGGCGGAACTGGATGGCCTGCTCGCCTCCGGACGCTTCACCACGCAGCGTGAGGGCACGAAGGACGACCCGCACATTCTGCCCTCGATGGTGCGCCTGCGCTCCCTCCTGCGCAATGAGGCCCCCGACCGGCTGGCCCAGATCACGCCTGTGGAGGCGCCCGTCCACTCCAATAGCGGCGTGGCCGCCTACTGCATGGCGTTTCTGCGCGTCAGCCGCCCGGTACGCTATGCCGCTCTTTTCCCGGCGTCGGAGGCCGCAACGCAATGGGCTAGAGGCATCGAGCGCGACCGCCCGGAAGACGAACCCGTGCTGGATGTGACCGTGCAGTGGACCGTGGGAAAGGCAGAGCGCCCTGGCGCGCCCGTGCTGACCTGGTGGGGCTGGAAGCCCCCGCAGACGGCGGCAGACCTTCCCGGAGGAGATCGCTGGTCGTTCGGGCAGATAGAGAGTGATCGGCTTATCGCTTCGGCGCAGGCGCGGCGCCTCTCCTGGAATACCGAAGTGATCGCGTTTGGAGGGTAACAAGAAGGTTATGCGGCCCTCACCCTGGCAGTAGTGGCCCCTGTGCCGCCGTTCCCAAGGGTAACAAGAAGGTTATGCGGCCCTCACCCCCTGTCCCCCTACTGCAAGGGTCGGGGCTCAACGGACTGCAAGGGACGCCGCTCAACGGACTGCAAGGGTCGGCAGGGTTACGGCCCCTGCCTCCGCCTCGCGACACGGCTCTGCCTTGCGACAGCCCTCCGCCTTGCGATCCACGCTGCGGGAGAGGGGGAACTGGGAAGCCAAGTCTCCCCTCCCCTGTTCTTGGGGGAGGGGAGGAAGGGGTGGGGGCTAGAAAGGAGGCTATTTATGGCGAAGCGAGAGACGTCCCCTCTTCCTGAAGAGGGCTTTGCGATGCACGCACCGGAGCTCTATACCCACGGGGCGATTGCCGAAGGCGTAGAGGGCTTTGGGGCAGTCGGTGAGGAACATATCGCCTGGTATCAGGAACAGGGGTATCTCGTCGTGGATGGCGCCTTCACCCAGGCAGAAGTCGAGGCCGCGCGCCAGGGTCTCCTGGATCTGATTGCAGGCCGAAACCCGGCGTTTGATAATTTCGATATCGAGCCTCTGGGCCGCGAACAACTGCCCGCTCTCACCGGGGAGGATCGGCAGAATGCCATCCGCAAGCTGATGGATTTTACCCGCTTTGATGATCGCCTCAAAGCGATTGCCGAGCATCCGCAGTTGGTGGCGGTCATCGCGCGCCTGATAGGCGAGAAGCCGGAACGCTTTCAGGATATGGCCCTGATCAAGCCGCCCAGGCTGGGCCGGGAGAAGCCCTGGCATCAGGATCATGCCTACTTCGACCTACCGCTGGGCACCAGAATTATTGGGGTCTGGATCGCGCTGGATGAGGCCACCCTGGAGAACGGCTGTATGCATGTGCTGGCCGGTGGACACCGCAACGGCCCTCTCCCCCACTTCCAACGGCGCGACTGGCAGATATGCGACTCCGAGATGCTAGGCAAGCGCAGCGTGGCCGTGCCGCTCAAGCCGGGAGGCTGTCTGTTCTTCGATGGACTGCTGCCCCACGGCACGCCGCATAACCACTCCGCATTGCGGCGACGCGCCTTGCAGTTCCATTATAGACCGGCCAGCGTCGTCGCTGCCACCGAGGAAGAACGCCTGGCCGTCTTTGGAGGGGAAGGGCGCGGCGTCTCGTGCTGAACGGGCCGTCATCTTCTTCCCAATCTAACCGGAGAAGCGAGCCTCTGTATGGAAATCAAGTATCCTGGCACGGATCAAGGAACCCCTAAAGGCAACTTCGGCGCCCTTAAGCGTCAGGGGATCCTCCTCGCCTTCCTGGTCACTCCAGCGGTCATTCTGTTCTTAGCCGCTTGCGGCCAGAGGCCTGAACAGCAGCCGAAGCGCATTGCCCAACAAGCCATTATCCCGGCCCAATTCGTGGGAAACGCCGCGTGCGCGCAGTGCCATCCTGCGGAGTTCCAGGCCCACCTTCACAGCCACCACGCCCTCGCGTTACGCCCCATGGATCGCAGGAGCCTGGGCGGGCAGGCCCCTCCGACAGGGCATATCCCGAATACCGATTATGTTATGACAGCGCAGGGGGACGGGTTCCGCTTTGGGCGCGTGGGTGAGCAGGCCAACCCCATCCAGCTTGCCTTCGGCTCTGGAAAGAGCGGTATGGCGTTTGCAGCCGTCCTGACGGAGGATGTTCTGGCCGAGGTGCGCATCAGCTACTTCCCGCCCCAGAGGAAGTGGTTCATTACGCCGGGCCAGCAGGATCTGCCCCCTCGCTCTCTGGGCAATATCACCCAGGGAGAGCACGCCCGGCAGTGCCTGGGGTGTCACACCGTGACCCTGCCCGAACACGGCCTGATGCCGGAACAAAAGTTCATGGGGGTGGGTTGCGAGGCCTGCCACGGGCCGGGGGGAGCGCACATTGCGGCTATGCGCGCCGGGGATACGGCCCACGTGTCTATGGAGAGGCTCGGCGCCTGGGGCGGTAAACGTATTAACGAGCTCTGCGGACGCTGTCATCGCACCGAGCGGGAGGTGCTGGACAAGAACCTCTCGCTGGAGCATACGGATCTTTTCCAGGCTTACGGCCTGGAGCAGAGCCGGTGTTTCCGGGAGAGCCAGGATCGGCTTACCTGCCTGACCTGCCACGATCCGCATACCGATGTCGCTACAGACGAAAACAAATATACGGCGGCGTGCTTGCGGTGCCACTCTGCGCCGGAGAGCGGCAAGTCGGCACGCCTGGTGAACGCCAAAGTCTGCCCGGTGAACCCTACCCGCCACTGTGTAGGATGCCACATGCCCAAGCGCAGTGAGCCGGTCTTCCCCGGCTCGCCACGGCGGGTCGCGGATCACTTCATTCGCGTGCATCGCGAGGGCAACAGCGAGAGCGCCGCTGCCCTCCTACCGTAAAGCCGCAGGCCGCACCTAATCCCCGTCCCTATAGCCCGCACCCCCTGTCCCCTCTCCCACGCTGCGGGAGAGGGGAGAGGCCCCCACCCCCATCCCCTCCCCCAAGAACAGGGGAGGGGAGAGACAGAGTTGGCTTCTGCTCCCCTTCTGCCTTGCAGGGAGAAGGGCCGGGGAGGAGGGGAGATAAAAGAGAACCGAAGAACCTAGGAGTGAGAGATTCTCCCCTCCCCCAAGAACAGGGGAGGGGAGAAAGGGGTGGGGCCAGACCTCATTAGCGGTTATTTCGTAGCCAACGCCTGAAGTTTCTGCCGGGCAAGGCGAAGATGGGCCTCGTCCCCCTGAGCCAGAGCCAACTGCTCCATTTTGCGCCAGAGTGCGACGCTATTCGGGTCGCGACCGAGAAGTATCTGAAGAGTCTCCATTTCGCGGTGGTAATTGCGCAGGCGCTCAAAGCGCGCCCGTGCCCTGGCGCTCTCGGCGGGCTGCCCGGCAAAGGCGAGCGCGACGCTCAGGTGATACAGGGCATCGGTCAATTCCGGACTGCGATCCAGAGCGCGGCGAAATTCGGGAATGGCCTGGCTGTATTTATGCTGGTTGGACAGCAGCAAGCCGCGATAGTAGGGGATGAGCGGCGATTGCGGACGCAGCCGCTCTGCCCGCGCCAGCGCCTCTTCCGCCCGGGCAAACTCCTGCGGCTGGCGAGCGATGCGCGTGCGCACTCCGGCCATCAATTCCCAGGCGCGGCCATCGTCCGGTTCCAACTGGAGGGCGCGCGTATAAGCCTGCACGGCCCCGGCGCTGTTTCCGGCTTGATCTTCGACATAGCCTCGGGCCAGATACGCCTGGCCGGAACCGGGCGCAAGCTGCACGGCTTTTGTCGCGGCCTGACGCGCGGCCTCATAGTTGTACCTATCCGCAAGCACAAAGGCAAGCCCTGCATAGGCTGCCGCAGAAGAGGGACTTGCCTGGATCGCCGTCCGGAACGCCTGCTCCGCCTGCGCGGAGTTGCCCAGCGCATAGTGGACCTCTCCGAGCGCGGCCAGCGCTTCCGCCGACTTCGGGGCCTGTGGCAGCGCCGCCTCCAGAGGCGTTAGGGCCTCCACGGGTCGGCCCGCCTGTAGGAGCGCGCGGCCCTGCGCCACCAGCGGATCTATCGCTCCCGGCTGCGCTGCGGCTTCCCTGGCAAAGGCCGATGCCGCCTCCTCCGCCTTTCCCTCCGCCAGAAGCCGCCGCCCCAGAATGCGCTGTGCCAGCGCATCCTCCGGGTGCGAGAGCGTTTCCGCCAGCAGGTCGGCGGTGCCGGTACGCTCCAGACGCCACTCCCGCCCGCGCGACGTGCCGTACAGCCACACCAGCAAAACCACCGCAGCCAGGCCGACAACAGCCAGAACTGGACGCGCCATCGCTCTCATTTGACCTGGGGATCGGGCTGGAGAGAGCCGCCCTCACGCAGATAGTAGAACTTATTCGGGGCCAGATTCGCAAACGTCTGCCGCCGTCCGCTCGGCCAGCGCACTTCCACCTTATCTATGCGGGCGGCGTTTCCCAGGCCGTAGTGCAGCCTGCGGTCGCTTGTGGAGCCGTAGCTGGAGCCATCGCGCACTTCCGCCAACCGACGCCGCCCTCCTGCCGTGACCCATACCAGGGCGCCAGCGGCATCGCGGTTGCTCTGGACGCCCTCCAGCCGGAACGTGGCAAAATTGCCGCCTTTGGTTACGTTACGATAGAGGCGCGCGGGCATCTCATGGCTGTTATCCAGAATATCCACGCGCCCATCGTTATCGAAATCGCCCACGGCCAGGCCGCGCGTGATGCGCTCTTCGGCTAGGTCGCCCAGGTCCTCTACCTGATCGCGGAACATCCCATTCCCGAGATTCCGGAACAGCAGCTTGCGCTCCGGATAGGTGACGTTCTGCGCGACGTCGGCGATGTAAGGGTCTACGTGCCCGTTGCCCACCACCAGATCCAGCCAGCCGTCGTTGTCATAATCCAGGCCCTCGACTCCCCAGGCCAGGAAGTTGAGGCTGGCCTCTCCGATGCCGCAGGGGAACGTCGCGTCCTCGAACCGTCCCCCGCCGACCGCGCGGTAAACCGAGTTGGGCTGGCCGCTGTAGTTGGTAACGACCAGGCTTTCCCAACCCTTGTTATCGAAATCGCCTGCCGCAATGCCCATGCCCGAAAACAGGGAGCCATTGGTTCCATAAGCGACGCCCGCCGAGAGGCCAACCTCCTCGAACCGCTTGCCCTGCCGGCTATGCAGCAACAGGTTGGGGGTTATGTCGCAGGCCACGTACAGATCCGGCCAGCCGTCCTGATCGTAGTCGAGCCAGACGACCCCGAGGCCGCGCCCATGCACCTTATTGAGCCCCATCTGCGCGCTCACATCGGTGAAGTGGCCGTTGCCGTCGTTATGATACAGACGGGGCCTGTCATCGGTATAGACCTCGGGGGAGCAATAGGTCAGGTGCCCCTTGCCGTTGATGCACTTTCGGTTCATGCCCAGGTTCCAGGGGGCATAGTGCAGCACGAGCAGGTCGAGCTTGCCGTCGCGATCATAGTCGCCCCAGGCCGCGCTCGTCGCCCAGCGGACGCCCTGATCGGCATCGCCTACGCCCGCCTGCCGGGTAACGTCCTTGAAGAGAGGGTGTAGGGTGTAGGGTGTAGGGTGTAGGGCATCTTCCCCTTTCCCTGTCTCTTGTTCCCTCTTGCCTAGCTCGTTATGCAGCAGATGGTTGCCGCCATAGGCCGTGATATAGAGATCCGGGTAGCCATCGTTATCGTAGTCGCCTACGGCAACACATTGGGCGTAGCCCTGGTTTAGCTTATCCAGGCCGGCCTCGTGCGTGACATCGCGGAACGTGCCGTCCCCGTTATTTTTGAAAAGCTGGCAGGGCGGGCGCGGCGTGTTGGCAGGGCTGTCCGGGGTCGGCCCGGTCTGCACGAGAAAGATATCCTGGAACCCATCCTGATTGTAGTCCAGGAAAGCGCAGCCGCCCGGCGTCGTCTCCACCATCAGATATTTACCGGCAGCGCCGTTGGAATAGGCGAACCGAATGCCCGCTTTCTCGGTTACATCCACAAAGGCGCCGGGCTTTCGGGAGGGGCGCACAGCGGCGGCAGCGGGCGTGGACGCTCCAAGCTCCTGCCGCACTTTTGGCGTGCAGCCGGCAAGCGATAGGATCGCAGGAAGCGCGGATAGCGCCGGCAGGCAGCGGCGCCAGCGCAAGCGGCAGATTGCTTTGCCTGTCTTTCTCTCTGTCCACAGGGCGTATTTCAAGGTCTGGCTACTCCTCAGGCAGCGCCCCGCTAAAGCGTGGCTGCCTCTCGAAGGCTCAATCTCAAACCACAGTTTCAGGCGCGGCTATCGCTCCTCAACCGAAAGGTATCTATCCACGGGCGGATTCTGGACCACCGTTGTTTTGCCATCCGGCCAGCGCACGATCAGCCGCAGAACGGACCGCTCGGCGCCCAGCCCAAAATGCACACGCGGGTCGCAGGCCGCCAGGTAGCTGCGGCAGGTCTGCGACTCGGCCAGGCGCTTCCCTGCCGCCGTCTCCAGCGTCACCTTCGCCCCAATCGCGTCCCGCCTGCCGTGCCGGTCCACCAGGCGGAGGCCAAGCCAGTGATTGCCGTCCCGGCTCTCGTTATGCAACAGCAGCGGCGCGCCCTCCAGATCCACGACCAGGGCATCCACCTTCCCATCGTTATCCAAGTCGCCCAGGGCGAGAGCGCGCCCGACGATGGGCCGGGCAAAGGCCGGGCCGCCCTCCCGCGCCGCCTCGGCAAAGGTGCCGTCCCCGCGATTATGAAAAAGCTGCATCGGCTGGGCATACGTCGCGGGCGGGTGGATCTTCTCTATGGTGTCCTGTACGTGGCCGTTGGCGAGAAGCAGGTCCGGGAAGCCGTCGTTATCATAATCCAGGAAGCCGACGCCAAACGCCAGGCGCGCGCGGGTCGCATCGCCAACGCCCGCCGTATAACTGGCATAGGAAAACAGGCCGTGCCCCTCGTTATGGTACAGGCTGCGCGGCTCATTCTGGAAGGTCGCCACGATCAGGTCCAGGCGACCATCGCCATCGTAATCGGCCCAATCCACGCCCATTCCAGCCTGTTCCTTGCCGTTCTCGTTATAAGCCGTTGTGCTGGCGGTCCCCACATTCTCAAACCGCCAGCCACCCTGGTTATGGTAGAGATCGCCGGGCAGGCCGTCATTGGCGACATAGAAATCCATGCGCCCGTCGTCGTCGTAATCGGCAAACGCTAATCCCAGGCTATTACCGTGCCCTCGGGGAAACCGCGCCGTAACGTCCTCGAACGTTCCGTTGCCCCGGTTACGGTAGACGGTCATCCTCTGGGGCGGATAGTAGAAGGGAGGGCAGGCGGCCAGCACCTTACCGCCGCCTGGGGCCACCGGATAATCGCAATAGGGGCGGGACTGCGGCCTGAACTGCACATAATGGCAGACGACGAGGTCAAGGAACCCGTCCCCATCGAGGTCCGCAAATCCGGCGCTCGTCGCCCAATCCAGCGGCCCGCGCGCCCCAACGCCGGCGCGCGCCGTCACGTCCTCAAAGAGCATGCCGGACGCAGACGGCTGCCCCGTCCGATTGCGGTAGAGCCGGGCGATGCCGTAACCGGTAAGAAAGATATCCGGGCGGCCATCGTTATCGAAGTCGCCGACCGCGCACCCCATCAGCGGCCCCTGCGCCGTCAGGCCGGAGCGGGCGCTGACATCGCGAAAATGGCCGTTGCCCTCATTATGATAGAGCGCAACCCGGTCGCCTACCAGCAGAATATCCAGCCGGCCATCTCCGTCATAGTCTAAGAAACCGGCGCCTCCGCCTGCTGTCTCCAGAATGGTGAGCGGCGACCTGCCCCCATGCCCCCAACGAAAATGCAGGCCGACTTCCCCGGCGACATCGCGCAGCACGGGCGGAGCCGTCGCGGAGGGAGAGAGGCCGGCGATAGGAAGCGCCGTCGTGCTGCGGCAGCCGCAAAGCAGAGCGACCGCCAGGCCCATTAATAGGAGCGACCCATACCGAGGATGTGCTAGCCCTGTCACAGAGTTATCCTGAAGCTTGTCACCTGAAATACGAACAGAGAAGCTGTGCCCGGCCCTAAAGGACCGGGCTGTGGACGACAAGCCCGCTCAAGCGGGCTGCCAGGGGTGGGTTCGTCCCCTTCCGGGGCTACCAGAAGGGAGAGCCCCGTTCACGGGGCTTGCCGTCCGCAGTCCACCCCTTGAGGGGTGGCTGCCAGAAGTACCGTACACACTCTAAGGCGAGGAAGCGCCTCCAGCCGTCGTGAGCTCGCGCGGGAGCGAGGCCGAGGACGGGGCTTGCGAGGGATCAGCCGCTTGCATCGCAGGCTGCGCCGGAGCCAGGAGCTGCTGGGCGCGCTTGAGCGCCATCTGTATCCGTTCATCCGCAGGAGCGCGTTGGGCCGCATCCCGCAGGAACAGCAGGGCCGATTCCGGCTTCTCCAGCGCGAGTTCCTGCTGTCCCAGAGCCAGCGCCGTTTCCAGATTATTCGGGTCAACGGCATACAGCCGCAGTAACGCTTTCTCGCGTGCGGCAAGCTGGCTTTCGCGGCGGAATCGTTCCTGCGTGCGTGCGGCCTCCGACTTTCGCCCCAGGGCCTCATAGGTTTGCGCGAGCAGATAGAGGGCCGCCGGATAGTGCTTCTGGTTGGCAACCGCCTTTTCGACAAAGGGCAGCGCTTCTTTTACTTTTCCCCGGCCAAAATACAGATGCCCAAGCTCAAAGTTAGCCTCTGGATACTCGGGCAGCAGCTCAAGCGCGGCCAGGAAATGCTTCTGGGCCTGCTGGATATTCTGGGGCGTGGAAGGGCGCCGCGCATAGATATAGCCGAGCCAGTAATAAGGCTCTGCATGGGCCTTATCTTTGGAAATAATGCCTTGAAAGACCGGCTCCGCCCGATCATACTCTCCCGAGAGCGCCAGCACACGGCCATAGACAAGCTGCACGCGCGGGTTATCGGGATAGGCTTGCGCGGCAGGCGCCAGGTGCTCCAGCGCCTGCCGGGGTTCCGACTTGCGCGCATAGAGCACGCCCGCGATGAGATGAGCCCGTCCGCAGTTGGGATCCTGCTGCAATTCCCGTTCCGCATCGTGGAGGGCGGGGACTTCCAGGCCGGCCATGAGTTCCGCATAGGCGAGCTGGCACCAGGCATGTTGCGCCTTCGGCGCGCGCGCCAGGTAGGCTTTCCAATAGCCTATGGAGGGGGCGAAATCGGAATTGGCCGCCGCCAGCTCCGCCAACGCCCGGTACGGCGGCGCGAAACGCGGGTCTAGTTGGATGGCCTGGTGATACGTGGCCTGGGCATCCCCGATCAGATGCACGGCCTCCAGGGTCTTGCCACGGTTGTAGGCGGCGGCAGCGGGAGAGGGGCGCGTTTTCCAGAAAAGCAGGAGGGCTGTCAGGCCCACGCCCCCTACGATAACCAGGATGCTAAGGCGGAACGAATTACGCGGTTGCCACATGGAGGTCTTCCACTCACTTCCATAGGTGCTAGGGTTCTATGGTTATTCTACACCGATTCACCTAACCCCTCTTCCCTGCGAGGGAAGGGGTGCCCCGGCTTCTCCTCTCCCTCGTGTATCACCTAACCCCCCGGCCCCCACTGCAAGGGACGCCGCTCAACGGTTCGCGGCTCTGCCTTGCGACCCTACGAGGGAAGGGGGTGACCCGGCTCCTGCTCTCCCCTCCCCGGTTCTTGGGGATCGCTAGGCGGAGGGCTGTGGCAAGGCGGAGGCAGGGGCCGTAACCCTGCCGACCCTGGCAGTCCATTGCAGCCCCGACCCTGGCAGTGGGTAAGGGGGTGGGGGCCTCCCCTCTTCTTATAGTAAGGAGAGGGGCCGGGGGCGAGGTCGGTTGGGGGTGAGGGCCAGAACTGGGAATAAGCCGGTAAGAAGGCCGCCGCGCTTTCGAGAAACAACGCGGCTCGAAAACGCGGTGGCCTCTGCGGGATTACGAAGTGCTAGCACGGCAGCCAGGTGCTATTGGGTCTTGAAGCCGCCGCCGTAGAAGTCGCAGATATTGCTCGATTGATCCTGGTCTAGGGCAACGCTGCCACTGCAGTTCTCTGTCGAACAACTGAAATTACCGTCTTCCTCGCGGCCTATCAGGTTATAGGTCGTTCCGACAGCGCCGCGCGGTCCGCTGCGCGAAAAGACCTTCACCAGGTTGTAGGTTTTGGAATGGCCGTCGAAGAAGGCCCAGTTCATCATGCCGCCTCTGCCGCGATGCATGTTGAAGCCCTGGCCCCACACGCAGGCTGTCGGGGTATTGCCGCGCGCCACCCAGTCGCCCAGGTCCGCGCAGGCCCAGGTCGACTCCAGGAGCATGACGGTTTCGGCGGGACGGTTCAGCGAGGCTTCCTTGAGCGGGTCCCAACCCCACATTACCACGCCGTTGGTGCCGTAAGAAATCTTGAAGCCTTTATCGCGATCCTCCGTCGCTTGATCGTTGTTGGGGTTGGAAGGGCAGCGATAGACACCGTAGTTCTTCACATACGGCAGCGTCTCTTCGCGCCAGGTGATATTGGTAGTGCAGTTGGAGTCGCAGTCGCAGCCACCGCCATTGGCGCCGCCCAATTCGGGCGGCTCGTTGAGCGAGAAAGCGCGGCTGAGCGGGAACGTCTCGTCGTAGTCCTGGGCATACATTAGCCAGGAGAGGCCCACCTGCTTCATGTTGCTGAGGCAGGAGGTCATGCGCGCCGATTCACGCGCTTGGGCAAAGACGGGGAACAGAATCGCCGCGAGGATCGCTATGATGGCGATAACCACGAGCAATTCAATCAGGGTAAAGCCAGCGGTCCGTTTATTGGACATCGGTTGGATCCTCCCATGGGAATAAGCCAACGGTATGCTGATTGTGCCCTGCATACCCTCAATCTGCTATTAGAGAGCCGGATCACTACCAAGAGATCAGGTTGCCCTATGCCAGCCTAGCGGGCATCTGCCGCCCTACTTCGTCTGAGAAGCGGCTTGCGGAGCGCCGCCCGCCGGGCCACCATGCGTTTGTGCGCCGGATTGTTGCATCTGTTTCATGGCCTCAGCCGGGGGCCCGGTCGGTATGGACGGAGGCGAGGGCAGGCCGCCTGACATGCTACGATGGATGCTGTAGTAGGCAAGCAGCACGGCAACAATGACGACAGCGACGATAACGGGCAACGGTATTTTCTTCATTCCCTTCATCACCCCCTTTCCTTAAAAAGTAGAAAGGAAAACCTTTGCCGGTGCGATGAGCGAAAGCCCTTCCGCCTGAACTCTAGTTTCCGGGCTATTCCGTACTCTTATCCTTTGCGTTGGCAGCGCCCGCCTGGTGCTGGGGAGACGGCGAAGGCTTTGCCTGCTTTCTATGCTTGGCCAGCCACGCGATAGCGCGCGGATTTTGCATCTGCCCCCCCGTTTTCGCGGGAGCCGCCTTTGCCGCCCCCATCTGGGAGGGCGGGCCGGTCGGCAGTCGCGGCGGCTTCCTATCGGCGAACTGGAACATGACGGCCACGGCCAGGCCGATAACTCCCAGCACGGCCAGAACGGCGATGCCCGGATGGATCTGTTTGTTCATCTTTTGGCCTCTTTTGTCTCGCGCTCCACATTGGCCAGCCGCTCTCGATAGGCGCTGGCCAGCTTCTTATCACCGCCCTTGTCATAGAGCTGAATCGCCGCTTGCAGGGCGCGCGGATCGCGCGGGCGGAGCTTGAGCACGCCTTCGAGCAAGTCTCTGGCTTCCACCAGGCTTCCTCCCTTGATCTCTAGCTGCGCCAGCTGCAGCGCGACCTCCGCGTTGTTTGGCTCTACAGAGAGATGCTTACGCAGCACCTCATACTTGCGGTTGTAGTCGCTAATGCGCTTGAATTCCTGGTTCATCTGATCGGCGCGGGCCTGGTTGCCAACCTTGCGATAGGCGCTGGCCAGGTTATAGGCGGCCTCTTCCGTACGCACGCCGCGCTTCCAGAGATACTCCAGGGCAGCAATTGCCCCGGCATTGTCGCCGGCTTGCAGCCGCAGCCGTCCCAGTTCCGAATAGGCATCGCCCCAGGTCGGCCTGAGTTCGGTGGCCTTTTGAAACGCGGCGATGGCTTCCCGTAGATTTTCCGGGGTGGGCGTGCGGCGGGAATAGGCCCGCCCGAGAGTATAGTAGGCAGTCGGATAGCTGGGATTGCGCGCGATGACCTGCCGCGCAATCCGCTCGGCCCCCACCAGATCGTTGCCATCCAGAAGCGCCTGCGCTAGAGAGAGAGCGATCTTATCGTCCGCGGGCGCGAGCTCGGTAGCCCTGGTTAACTCCGCAACCGCGCCGCGGGTATCCTCTTGATCGCCCAGCAGGATACCTAACAGGGCATGCGCGCGAGGACAATCCGGCTCCAGGGTGACGGCCTGGCGCGCGGTCTGGAGGGCCGCCTGCTTATCCTCGATGCGAATATAGGCTTCGGTAAGATTACAGAGCGTATGCCTGGATCGTGGCGCGATCTGGCGCAGGTGCGTTAAGAGCGGGATGGCAAGGTCCGGGTGATCGGTATTCAGATATAAATTGGATAGCAGTTGATACGGCTCTTGCCGCGTCGGATCAAGCCGTAATGCCGTGCGCCATTCCTGCTCCGCATCGGCCAGTTTACCGGCCCTGGCCCACGTGCTGCCCTGAAGCAGGTGATCGTTGACGGGCTTATTCTGCCAATAGCGCAGATTCAGGACGGCAGCCAAAGCGCCCAGAACCAGCAGGATAGCGCCAAACCATGCCCGCGGCGTCGCTTTTACAAGAAGCTTACGTTTCATTTTCAACCTTACTTTCGTGCCTGGCATGTGGATCGCACGATTAAGGGGGTTGGCAAGAGAATATGTTGATAGGGCATCCCCGTATCCTTCTCTGAGGCTAGGCGACGCAGAAGCAGCTCGGCGGCCCGCAGCCCCATCATCTCGAAGGGCTGCTGCATCGTCGTCAGAATCGCCGGACGCGGGGAGAACCGGTCTACATCGTCAAAACCGATAACGCTCATGTCTTCGGGCACGCGGCGACCGGTGCGCTCCAGATCGTTAATAAGCCCATGCGCCAGGGTGTCGTTCATGGCAAATACGGCGGTGGGTGGATCGGGCAAAGACAGGAAATGCTCCGCTGCCCCCGTTATGGGTAGATGGCCGAAGGGAACGGTATAAACCAGCTCCGGCGCGGGCACTATGCCATGCAGTAAGAGGGATTCGCGATATCCCGTTAACCGTTCTTGCACCGAGGACAGGTCATCCGGGTTGGTGACGTGACCGATGCGCGTGTGCCCCAGGCTGAAAAGATAATCTACCGCTTCCTGGGCCGCATGACGATTATCCACCCCGACGAAATCACAGTCTCCCTCCGGCGGATACCGATCCACGAAGACAATGGGAACCCCACGCTCGCGCAGATCCCAGCAAGCCGGCAGCGTTTGCTGTCCGCCCATTTGCCAGAGGATAACCCCGGAGATATGCTGTTGCTCTACACTCTGGAGCGCGCATAACTCCTGATTAATGTGGGTGATGTCTACCGGGCCGGTGCGTCCGTAGTTGTCAAAGATCATCAGACGGTAAGGCAGTTCTGTCAACTGTAGCGCCCGGTTTATGCCGCGCAAAATGGATAGGGAAGAATAATAGATGGAATGTTCCGGCAGAATGGCGGCCAGCGTCAGAGCGGAGGCTTTGTGCGCAGAGGAGAGACGTTTGGTTGTTTTTGGTTTGTTCACCCAGGGCCGGTGCTTGGGAGTGCAGATGATCAATCCTCTCTCTGCAAGGTGGTTCAAAGCCAGGCGAACGATAGAGCGATCTACGGCAAATTCCTGGGCGAGATCGCGCTGGGTAGGCAACCATGAGCCGGTATCATAGTCACCTTGCTCGATCCGCCTTTCCAGTTCTTCCGCAATACGTTGGACCGCAGGATGATATTTAGGCACGCTCGTTCCTCGGAGTCCATACTTCTCCAAAAGTATCCAAATATAACAAGCTTTTCCGCAAGAGTCAATAACTTTTTTTTGGTTTCTTACCTAACCAGGCTTTGCCTTGCCCGGCAAGTACCCGCCTGCACGGTGGCGGGGTTGCCAGGCGTCTTTCGCAGGCCGTTCTTACCGCAAGGTTTGCGCTCAGACGGGATACGACACCCCAAAGCCAGACCTGGCAGTTGTTCCAGTTTTCAATGCGTTTGCCCTGGCTTTGAGAGCGCTTCCCCTTGACAGCGCCCTCAAAGCGAGGTATAATGAGCCTCGAAAAAGAGTGGAATATGGGGTTGTAGCTCAGTGGTTAGAGTGCCGGCCTGTCACGCCGGAGGCCGCGGGTTCAAGTCCCGTCAGCCCCGTTATTGAAAGTTATTAACAGTTAGTGGCGCTTAGGGTGCTGCTCCCTAAGCGCCATTTTGCATGGTTGGAGCGCCGACTGTCGCCGCCCGCGTCCCCACAAAATAGCTCATCGTCACCTGAACTGCTCCGTTGGCACGTTTCTTGCAAGCTTCTCTGCCACAGGCTTGCCGTCTCCGGCCTGACTTCCTCCCCTGGAAAGGAGACTGGTGCTATGAAATGGCCTTCTCTGTTGGCGCTTGCCGCCGGACTGCTCCTCTGGGCCGGAACCGCTTCTGCCCAAACGCCCCCTACCGTGTTGATCACGGTAGATGAGAACGGGACTGGGACTGGCATATCCCCCCAACTCGGCTTTACCTTCTTTCCCGCCTTCCTGGCTCCCGACCCCGGCCCTGGCGGTCTGGACTCAGTGCTCACCTACGACCTGCTTGGCCCGCCGGATCTGGTGGCCGGAGATGTGTTGTTGTTCGATGAAGGCATCTCGGCGAACGTTCTGGACGTGATCCGCTTCAACCCAGCAGGCACAGGCGGCGACCCGAACTACCCGGCCTCCTTGCTGTTCTACTCCGACGATATAGAAGGCTTCGACAGCCTGGCCGACACAGACTCCCCACCCGGCGCCTTCTACTCCAATCAGGTCTCCATTCCGGAGGTTGGCCCGGAAGACAATAACGGGGCGTTCTACACCCCCACTGCCAATCAGCCCGGGTTCGTGCCCGGCTTCGCCGTGACCTACCATTTCATCAGCGATGCCGCCGTCCCCGAGCCCGGTGCGCTCGCCCTCCTGTTGACCAGTGGCCTAACTGGAACCGGCCTGCTCCTGCGCCGCCGTGTCCGTAAATGACCCGGCAGCAGAGTTGGCACGGTCCCGTTGTTGTGAGTTGCCATCAGCAAACGGCGCTTAGAGTGCTGCACTCTAAGCGCCATTTTGCGTAGTTGGAGCGCCGTGGCGCTTCTCCTCTCCCACAGGTTCTCGGTGCCGATCCACCCAGTAGGCCCAGGCCACCACCAGCCAGCCCGCCAGCCCCATGTAGGCCACGACCTTCGCGTTGGGCGGAGGCGGCCCCAGGTTCGTCAAGTAGAGCGCCAACAGCAGAGCTAAGCCTGCCCCCAGACCATAACGACCGATGCCATCGCAGGCGCGGGTCGTGCGTACGTAAAGCGCGATGCCCAACGCATAGAGGGGGATCTCTACAAGCATCGTGGCTGCCGGAGAGTTCCACAGCCCTAACCCCACGCGTTCGCTCTGCCCTGGCGTGATCGGCAGGTCAGGCCGGTGGACGATCAGATCGAGAATCCAGTGGCTTAACACGCCTGCGCCGAGCAGCAGGGCCATCCTGACGTGGCGATAGACCAGGAAAGAGACTACGCCGAATGCCACGGCCCAGCCGACGTCGGCGAGGAGGCTGTGAGAGATCGGGTAGTCGTAGAAGTCGAGGGTGGCGAACCCTGTGCTGCCGGGAATGACCCGCATGTGCTCCCAGCCCAACAGCAGGAAGATCGGCCAGAGCAAATCCACCCACTGGGCGGCCAGCACCCACGTACCCAACGAGGCGCGTGGGGCAGCCGATTTGCCCGCCAGCGCCACCCCATAATGCCCTATGAACATCCGTCTGCTCCCGTAAAGTCGTCTCTCACCAGCGTCTTGCCCAGGCAAGTTTCCAGCCTATTTTGGCGCAGGATGAATCGCAGAGTTCTAAGACGAAATTAGACGTGTCCGGCATTTATGACACTGATGTAAAGCCATGCAAGAATCAGAAGTCCCGCCCGCACAACCAGAGTCAGGCCGCCAGACTCTCTTCCTTCCGGCCTGGCCTCAGTACAACAAGCCCACCTCTATCGTCACTCTCGGCCACTACTATCCCCAGAGCCAGATAGGAGCGGCGAACAATCTGGTGCGCGAACCCAGAGGCGTCTATCGTACTGAGGCTCCTACTGAGGAGAGAGCGGTGCGTCAAAACCTGGGCTGGACACAGCTTATCAATGCCTTGAACGCCGAACGTCAGTGGCCGCTCAAGCGCCTCTTTGCGCTCCTCGATCCCATACTGGAGCCGGACATCGCCATTGCCGTCGTACCAACACATATGGCCTATCAAGCCTTTTGGCCGATGCGCACGCTCGCCAGGCAACTGGCAGCCAATGGACGCGTAGACGCGACCTCCTGCCTGGTGCGGCATACGACCATCCGGCGTATCACCTTCGGCGGCCCCAGCACCAAAGCCCTGCATCGGCAGACCATCCGGGTAGAGAACCCGCATCTAGTAGAGGGGAAGCGTGTGCTGTTGCTGGACGACATTGCCAAGAGCGGGGCGTCGCTGATGGCCTGTCGGGAGATGCTCTATGAAGCAGGGGCCGCGCTCGTGCAGGCGATGGCGCTGGGAAGGGTAATTGTCGGCGCAATCGAACCAGAGTAGACGCAACCGCTGGGTGTGACCATTCCCCGGGCAAGGACTGGCTCCGACGCAGGGAACGAATAAGATAAGCAGAATAATTTCTACTCTTCTTGCCGATTTTGCGCTCCTTCTCTGAGTATTATTAGATAAAGATTGATAGAGATAAGAAGGAGAGAATACCGTGCAAGCCCATCGTTTTCCTGAGCCCCAGAATGCCCGTGAAGCGCTCACGCAAGCCAACATCAGTGCCCGTGCGGAACGTCTTTGGGAGGACGGCTATACCTACGATACCGAAAGAGGCATCGTGACCAGTCCGAAAGGAGAAACCTACCAGGTGGATATACTTGCCGATACCTGTTCCTGTGCGGCCAGCAAGCATCACGGCGACTGCAAGCACCGCATTGCCGTGGCGAAGCTATACAACAAAGCGGAGAGCAAGGCGGCTTAAACGGAGAATAGAAGCAGCTATTCGGCCTGTCCCTCCAGAGCATACGCGACGGCCTGCTCCAGCATCATGGCCTGCCCCTCCTCCCAGGAGACTGCAAAGGTGTCCTCGCCCAATGCCGCGCGCACCCCAGCTACCAGGCTCTCGTATTGGGCCTGCTCATCCAGAGGGATGGGCACGCCGATGGACTGGCGCAGTCCCGCCGACACGCCCAGCAGCCGAGCCGCCCGCTCCGCCTGTCCCCGCAAGGCGGCAAGACCGGCAAAGCCTTCCAAGCACCCCGCAAGGCCCGACCGATCTCCTGCTTCTTGCCAGAGTTCCAGGCTCTCCACCTGGCGTTCCCGCGCCCGCGCATAATCCCCTTGCTCGGCAGACACCTGCCCCAGATTGTGGAGCGCCAGTGCGATCCCATACGGGTTTCCTATCGCCCGAAAGCGTGCCAGGCTCTCCTCAAAGGAGGTCTGCGCCTCCCCTAAGTTTCCCTGGCTCCTTGCTACGGCTCCCAGGTTCAGCAGCGAGGCGGCGACCCCGCGGGTATCTCCCAACTCGCCAAAGAGGGCCTGGCTCTCGGCATAGAGCCTGTGCGCCCGCACATAATCGCCCTGTCGCTTGGCATTTACGCCCAGATTGGTTAAGGAGGCGGCCACGCCCCATCTGTCCCCAAGCTCCTGGCGCAGCGCCAGACCTTCTTCCAGCAGCCGACGAGCTTCCTCATAAGCGCCCTGCTGATCGATGACCTGGCCCAGGTTGTCCAGCGTCCCGGCGACCCCATGCTTGTCGCCTAGCGCCCGTTTGATCGCCAGGCTCTCCTCATAGAGTCGGCGTGCCTCTGGGTAATCGCCCTGGTGGTCGGCGATCATGCCCAGGTTGCTCAGGATGGCGGCCATGCCGCGCCTATCCCCCAACTCCGTCAAGGTCGCCAGGCTCTGCTCAAAACGGGCACGGGCCTGCGAATAGTCGCCCTGTTCAAAAGCAACCAGTCCCAGATTGCCCAGGGCTGCCGCCTAGCCCTTTGTATTTCCGAGCGCCTGATAGATCGCCAGGCTCTGCTCGTGCAGGGTGCGCGCAGCCTCGTAATCGCTCTGATGCCAGGCCAGGTTCCCCGCTCCCGTCAGCGCCCTCGCCCGTTCCTGCGTGCGTTCCTGGGTCTGGGCATGGGAGAGCGCATCGGCCAGGTGAGCGCGCCCTTCGGTCAAGTAGCCGCGCATCTCCCAGAACCGCCAGAGCGCTCCCACCAGCCGCAAGCCCGCTTCGGCGCTCCCGTCGGCTGCCAGAGACCATTCGAGGGCGGCGCGCAGGTTGTCGTGTTCGGTTTCCAGCCGTTCCAGCCATAGCGCCTGCTCCGGGCCTTGCAGCTGCGGTTCCGCCTGCTCTGCCAGGCTCAGGAACCAGTCACGGTGCCGGTCGCGGTAGAGGGCGCCATCGCCTGCTTCGTAGAGGCGGTCACGGGCGTATTGCCGAATGGTCTCCAGGAGCCGGTAGCGGGTCGAAGGCTCTGGCCCTTCATACACAACCAGGCTCTTATCCACCAGGCTGGTAAGCAAATCCAGCACTTCCCACTCCTCAATGCCCTCCCCGGCACAGATGGCTTCCGCGGCTTCCAGCGTCCAGCCTCCCATAAAGACGGACAGGCGACGCAGAAGAGTGCGCTCCGTCTCAGACAGCAGATCGTAGCTCCAATCTATCAGCGCCCGCAGAGTCTGCTGGCGCGGCAAGGCCGTGCGGCTGCCTCCGGTCAGCAGCCGGAACCGATCCTGCAAGCGGGCCTCAATCTGTTCCACCGGCAGGGCGCGCACGCGGGCAGCGGCCAGTTCCAGAGCCAGAGGAATG
>DASRGZ010000118.1:0-50745 GCA_035650735.1 Chthonomonadaceae bacterium | reverse complement strand
GGTCGTGTCGAAGAGCTGAGCCTGGGTGGCGACCTCCACGATGTAGTAAGGGTTCGGGCTGGGGTCCACCTGGAACTCGGGCGGGTCATTGCTGGAGCGTGAGATGCTCCCAGGCCCCTGGATCGTCGGCTTGCCGGAGGCAGGCGCCGGGCTGCCGCGGTAGCTGCTGGCCATCTGGACGGCGGCTTTGGCGTTCACGCGCCCGTACCCGTAGTTCTCGCTGTGCCCGTTGGAATCGTACTCCGAGGCACTGCCGATCTTGTCCGCCGTCTTGCCCAGAATATCGCGCACATCGCTGGGCTTGAGGTCAGGATTGGCCGAGAGCATCAGGGCGGCGATCCCGGCGACGAGCGGTGCAGCGGAGGAGGTCCCGCCGAAGCTGTTGGTGTAGTTGCCTTCGGCGTCGCCTTTGGCCGTTGTGCCCGGATTATAGCCGTCCGCGCCGGCCCGGTCGGTGGTAAAGATGCCCTTCTCGCCGGCGGCCAGGTTGCCGCTGGAGGGCGCGCAGACGCAGACCTCCGGCCCGAAATCGCTATAGTAGGCGCGGGTCTCGTTGCTGGTGGAGGCGGCGATAGCCATGACATCGGGATAGTTGGCGGCGTAGCCGTCGCGTGCCTGCCAGGGCTTGCCGGGCAGGTCGAGCGACTCGTTGCCGTTGCCCGCCGCCCAGAAGATCGGGATGCCCTTGCCGCCGCGGCCCTGGGTCACGCAGTAATGGATGGCCGTGCGGGTGCTGTCAGCGAGCGGCTCGACCAGGCCGATGCCGTCGCGCCCGCCCCAGCTACAGCTGATGATGTCGGCCCCATTGTCCGCTGCCCACTGGAACATCTGGCCTTCTTCGACCGCGCCGAGATAGAGCGGGGTGATGCCGACCATCAGGCGGCAGTTGGGCGCGGCCCCATAGGCTTTGACGCCGCCCGCCGTCACCACGCCCGCGCATGACGTGCCGTGGTTATCGTCGGCGCCTTTGGGAGAGCCGTCGTCGGAGTTGGCGGCGAAATCGTGCTGTATGGCCACTTTCGCGCTGCCATTGGAGAGCGTCTTGTTAAACTCCGGGTGGGCCACATCTACGCCGTCATCGAGAATGGCGATGGTGATGTTGGGGTCTCCCTGCGGGCACATCAGGCCCGGAAGCTCCCAGGCGTCCACCACCTTAGCCGTTCTTAGATGCCACTGCTGCTCCAGATACTCCCCGCCCTCGGAAACATCCCGCCGAGCGGTCGCCACGGCGGTCGCCATCATTGGCTCGACGGCCGCAGTGGAGCGGATATAGCGCTTCTTGATCAGGTTAGGCATCGCGAAGATCACCCGCCCCGACTCGTAGTAGGCGTTGGCGATTTCGACGGCGCGATTGGCGTTCGGCCCGCTCTCCAGCTCCAGCAGGTAGCCGTTGGGCGCGTATTTGAGGGGCTCGACGATGCGCGTCTGGTATTTCTGGTTGAGCGCGTCTATCGTCTGGCGGTCTACGTCGGGCTTGAACTGCACCAGGATCTGGTTGGTGACGTAGAGGACATCGCTTGTCTGGCCCTCAATCCGCCGCCGGTACGCGGGCGTGGCGAACTCTACGCTCTCTTCCCGATTTAAGACCTGGATGGGCGTGTCCACGGCGGTATTGGTCCGATAGACTTGCAGCCCATAGTTGGGGATAAAGTTGACGCTCTCCGATTGATCTCGGAGTATGCGGCGGGCCATCAGAGACAGCCCCGGGGAGTCGGCGCGCTCGCCGGTCTTGAACCGCACCGCATAGACGCCCGGCTCCTGAACCAGCGGAATCCGCTGGCCGTTGGCGTAGTAGTAGCTGCCCTGGTTTGTGGTCTCATCGCTCATTGTCACAACTCCTTATTGTAGACAGTGGGTCGTGAGCAGCGGTGAGCGGGATTTTTGATCGCTCATTGCCACCGCTCCTTGTCTGCTCTTCCGCTTCCTCAGGGTCATTCAGTTCTCGCACCTATCCTCAATAGACCTCACCCCCGGCCCCTCTCCTTCTCAAGGAGGGGGGAGCAGAAGCCCTCACCTCTAGCCCCTACTGCCAGGGTCGGGCCTACCATGGTGCGGCCCACTGCAAGGGTCGCCGGAGTTACGGCCTCCGGCTCCGCCTTGCGACACCTCGCGACAGCCCTCCGCCTAGCGATCCACGCTGCGAGAGAGGGGAGAACCTGGCTTCTCGTCTCCCTTCTCCCTATCAGGGAGAAGGGCCGGGGATGAGGGTAGAACCTGGCTTCACCGTTCCCCCTCTTCTTACAAAGGAGAGGGGGTTAGGGGGTGAGGTCTGCCAGGCTGAGGGCCGCATGAGCAAACTGAGTGCCCCTCCCGTTCTATTGGATCATGTCCCAGGTCACGCTGATGACGTTGCCCTGGGCCGCCAGGTCCCATTCCAGCCAGGATGTAGCGACCGATTGGCCCGCGCTAAGCGTCTTGGTAACCTGAAACTGGAGAATGTGCTTGTCCAGATAGGTCGTCAGCGGCAACTGGATCGCCACATCGCTGATGCGCTGGTCTTCCGAAAAGGCCAGATTATAGGTCTGATCCACGTCTTTGATGCGGGCCTGCACGGCCAGTTGCGTCAGATCGTGGTTGGCGTAGTTGACCAGGTTGACGAAGATCACGTTGGTACGGATGTCCTCCAGATAGGTCGCGATCTCTTCTATGCTGGCCGGGCTGCCCGGCGGCACCTGGTAGACCGCCTGCACCTCCCCAGCAGGCCCCGGCAGCGTTACCTGCTGCGACTCGCCGGGAGCCAGCGTGCGCTCCGCCGGAACCGCCTGCATCGCGCCGGTGGCGTCGTAGAGCCGTAGCTGCGTCACGTTGACGGGGGTCTCGATGCGGTTGGTCAGGGTGGCGCTGCCAGGTTGGACCTGCACGGCAAGCGGGCCGCTGCTCCAGGGGCCGACGATGCGGCTCAGGTTGAGTTCTAGCTGGGATTGCAGCGCCATCCCATCCGGCAGGGTGAAGGTGGCGACCCCGCTGATGCCGGAGTTTTTCAGCAGGGACTCCAGGATCAGCGCATTGGCCGCGTCGGTGCCGAAACTGACCCAGAAGGCGTTGCCCGCCTTGAGCTCGATATGCTGCGTGTCCGTCACGCCGAGAACCCAGGCATAGGCCGTATCGCTTTCAATCTCGGTCGGGTACTCGACGACCGGGGAGGCGGCATAGGCTTTCAGTCTGCTCTGGAGTTCCCTGCGGACATAGGGGGGCAGGTCCGGCTCCAGCGTCGCCTCGAAGAAATAGCGGTTATTGGAGGCGGTCGTCGCGTCGTGGGCAGAGTGGACGACGATCACGGGATGGTAGGCCTGGCTGCCCTCCGTGGCCGCGTAGCGGGTGATCCGGTAGACGTTAGGCAGCACTAGGAAGCGGCCCGGCTGCTGAAGCGACCGAAAGACGCGGTAGAAGCTCTCGTTCTTGAGCTCTGGAATCTCCTCATAGAGCTTCAAAACCATCTGGCCAAGCTGGAAGGTATCCTGGCAGCCGATGGGCGCCTTCTCCCCATCCGCCTCCCGTAGGTAGAACGCGCCCAGCGTCGCGCAGGGGAAGAGCGCGACGGGCTCCTCCTGGTGAAACTGGGTCTGGATCGCGAAGTGGACCTGCAGGCGCAGCTTGTCGAGGATGCCGGCGACCTCGATATCGGGCCGCACGACGACCCCCGGTTTCAGGGCGACAGCCTGTGCGGCGGGAGCGATGGCGGCGGCGGCAGGCCGCGTGGTGACAACAGCGGTCGCCGTGGCTGCCGGAGCGGGAGCGAGCGCCACCGCGCTTGCTGCCGCACGCTCCATCAACGCGACGGCCCCACCCCGCCCCATGCTCGCGGATGGCGACGGCGCGAGCGCCGCGTTCGGCGCATAGTCCCGTACCACGGCCGCATAACTCGCCGCTTGCGGGGCCTCGCGCTGAAAGCGCATCTCGCCGATGGGCATCTTGTAGGCCAGTTCCGATGCGTCCAGATAGGCCCTACTCGCGATGGGCTTTTCCATAACTTCCGGGCGCACTACTGGCGTCACCGCGATCTTACCGCCGTAGACCAGTTGCAGTCTATCGTCATCCGGGATGGGAACGTAGGCCCTGAAGGCGTAGGTGACGATCAGCTTGGCCGGAATGCTCTGGAAGTTGGGATAGGCCAGCGCGCCGTAACAGATGCGCACGGTGGCATCTAACAGCGACACCGTGACCAGCAGCGTGTCTCCCGTCGGCTCCACGGTGGCGGCAAGCCGCTGCGTCTGGGTCGCGTGGTTCTGATCCAGATAGGGCAGCGAGAGCGCGACGGCCAGGTTATTGGTGGGCACCGGATGCGCCTCCGGGTTGCCGAGCGCCTGCAGGGCGGCCTGGACCTCCTGGGCCATGATCGGGCGCAGCGTAAACCGGATCGTCGCCTCCAGGCCGGGCTGTCCGTCCGCGGTCGCGCCCGAGGACTTGTAGGTAAACAGGAACGGGCTGGCGTCCGCCGTCTGGTTGGGCGTGGGCTGAACGACCTCAAAGGCCGGCGCATACCAGTATTTCGAGGGCGTGGCCCGGTCGCGCCAGACGACGGAGGGCTGAGCGTCGTTAATCACCGGCAGGCTCAACAGAATCGGGATGTCCGGGCGATCCAGGATCAGGTCGTCGTAGATCCACCGGTGTTTGCCGCCGTCGGTGAGAATGGGACGCGCCAGGTCGCTCGCGGCCAGCGCCTTAGCGGGAACCGGCTGGGAGGTATCCGGCCGCATGGCCAGCGCCATGGACTTGACCGGGCCGCCCGTCGCCGCCAGGCACATAGGTGCGGCGCTCACGTCGCGGCTTTGTCGGCTGGAGGAGGGCGTCGTGACCCGCGGCGGCACGGGAACCAGCGCGCCGCTGCCGGCGGGGTCCGGGCAGACGGGATGGATATAGGCGTTGGCGTCCCGTCCATCCAGCAAGCCGCCGATCAGTTGTTCCAGAGGCGCCGTGAGCATAAGGGTCTGCTCGCCGGCAGCCAAACCGGCAGACGTCTGCGAAACATCCAGCGCGTAATAGGGGCTGGGCCGGTCCAGGAGCGCGTAGGTCTGGCCGGGATCGTCGAGCAGCAGGCGCGTGTTGGCCTGCAAAATCTGCCGGTTGGCCAGCCGGAGAAACGCGCTAAACAGCCCGGCGCGCTCCGTCTCGGCCACCGGCGTCTCCTGCCCGGAAGCGGAGACATAGCCGGCAGCAAGCAGGTCTGCCTGGAACAGATCGAGGAACTGCTGCTGGAGCGCCGGATACGGGATCGTGTTGTC
Organism: Chthonomonadaceae bacterium; assembly: GCA_035650735.1. GTDB lineage: Bacteria > Armatimonadota > Chthonomonadetes > Chthonomonadales > Chthonomonadaceae > DASRGL01. The sequence continues at coordinate 45,523 of DASRGZ010000118.1, read as the reverse complement.
CGCGCCGAAGGAGGGCTTCAGGAAGTCGTAGATATCGGCCCAGTTGCCCTTCCAGTGAAGTTTCTGGGCTTGCATCACGGTGCGGTAGGCGACCTCGGCGCAAACAGTGATCGCAGACGGCACGCGCTCCAGCGCGTCCAGAACGGCCAGCGTGTTCTCCCGATCCAGGTCCAGGCTGAGTCCGGCATGCGCGTTCGCGCCGGTGGCGACGGCTTCGCCGCCCTCAAGCGCCTGGCCGTCTTTTGCGAGCGCGAAACGTACCTGCCGCGCAAAGAGCGGGCGGTAGGCGATGTCAGGGGAGGTTCCCAGCGCCTCCACGGCCTCCGACGGCACATCCAGGGTCAGGCCCAGGGTTAGCCGCCCTTGCTGTATCAGCCCATCGAGGGTTTCCTCTTCCGGCGTGGGCTGGCGGCGGAGGATGAGCGTCAGGGAGAAGGCCGGCTCCCCATTCTCCGTGCGCCCCAGCTGCGGGGCAACGGGAAGATAGTAAACGATCTGGCCGACGTCCGGCTGCCCCGTGTGGGCGGCATCCGGGAGCATCTGAAGGGTTCGGGGTCGGATGTCTCCGACCCCGACCTCTCGTGTCTGCCAGCTTTGTTGGCCGGAGGGTCCGGCGGGATTCGGGTAACGCATGGCAGACTCCCAGCTACCCTTTCAGGCGGTAGCCGCTCACATCGGTCCCCTTGTAGGCGCCGCTCTCCTCCATGCTGCGATCCGCCCTTGTGCCGACCATCGGCTGGCTGCGCTCGGCGGTGGTTGGCGGCGTGGCGCTCCAGGGGACCAGCACCAGGCCCTCATCGCCCGCGCCATTCTCGCCGTTCGCCTCGGCAGGCATCCCACGGCGCGTGCTAGGCGGCCGGGTGGAGGTGACGGCGGTAGCGGGCGGCGTCGTGCGCGTGGTCGGCGGCGGGCCGGTGGGCCGTCGGGCGGCTCCTCCGGACGCCGGAGCGGTAACCCCGGTTATGGGCGGCGGCGGCATCGGATGGGCCGGCGTCGCTGCCATCGGAGCCGCTCCCGGGATCAGGCTGCGCGATTGCACGCCCGGATCATCGGACTGGGGCACCGTGACGATCAGCGGCCCGTTGCCCGCCGCTTCGACCCAGGGGCCTGTCCACTCCATGCCTTTGGTGAACAGGCTGCCCTTGACGATGACGCGCACCTGGTACTTATACCGGGGCACAAAGTCCAGCTGCCCGGTATAGATGGCCCAGTAACGGTCTTCCCCCTGGTCCTCATATTTCCAGAGGAACTTGGTGATCGGGCGGTCCTGGCCGTCGGCGGTCTTCCCCTCGCACTGGAAGGCGACTTCCACCTCCTGCTTGGCGTTGTCCAGGTCTATGTTAAGCGAAATGGGGCCGACATCCAGCTTTCCGGCGCTGTCGGCGCGGACTTCGATGGTGGTGTCGTTGGTGAGCGTGCCGTTATCGCCCGGATCGAGGTCTACGATGTTCTTCTCGATGAAGACGCGGGAGAACGGATAGAGCGTCTCGTCGGGCGGCTCGGTGAAGTGGACCTGCCGCTTGATAAAGGTCTTATCCGGGGTCCACCCGGCGGGCGGGTTGACGACGTCGGCGGCGGCCTTCATCTCCATGGCGGGCGGCCAGGTAGTATCGGGGGCGTCCGTGCTCTGGAAGACGTGGCCGACCCACTGGATCTCGCCGGCTGTGTTCGGGTAGCCGATCTGGGCTGAGAGGAAAGCGACCGGTTCGCCGATCCACTTCTTGGAGGGATCGGGCCAGTTGACGACCGGCTTGACAAAGCGCGCGACCTTGCGCTCCCAGTCGCCGACATAGGCGGTCGTAAAGTACTTCTTCTCGGCGTTCGGGTCTTTCTTGATCTCCTCGTAGAAGCCGGTGAGCGGGCTGCTGATGACGTCTGTCTGCAAGTAACGGGTGTTGAGGGTCTCCTCGAACTTGAGGTCGAGGCTCTGGCTGTCCACGCGGGCCTTGAGGGCGAAGCCGCCCCCCAGCCCCAGGAAGCCGCCGGAGGCCTGCGCCGGCTGCACGTTGGGCGGGGCCGGGTCGAAGATGACCTTTTTGGCCTCATCGAGGAACGACTGGTAGACGAGGTCGCTCTGCTTCTGCAGCATCTCGCGGATCTTGTCTGAGCCGGGCAGCGTATCGTCTATCGAGAGATCCACCTGGATGTCGCCGTTGATGACCAGGTTGTTGAACTCCGCCTGTATATCGGCCGACCAGAAGAAACCGCCATAGTGGCCGGCAGCGGAGAAATGCTCGAAGATGCGGTCCCAATGGCCGTGAATGCTCAGGTGGCCGGAGGGCGTCCACATGGGTATTTGCAGCGCCTGGGACATGACGATGCCGCCCTCCGCGCCGTGGAAAGAACTCCAGAGTAGCAGCGTCGGCATGCTGCCCAGCAGCCCGGCCAGGGCGTTTTCGGCCTGCAGATCAATCGCGCCCGGCCCCTGCCCGGTCAGGTTAGCGTACCATAGGTCCAGGTTCCCGCCATCGCGGAAGGCCATCTGCACCGGAATGGAGCGCGGCGAGGGGGCGATGCGCGGGCGCGTGGAGGTGGTGATCACGGGCGGCCGGTTGCGGCTTCCGGGACCGCGACCTGCGGTGCCGCTGTCCTCCATCGTGGGCACGCTGCGGTTTTGCGTTGGGGAGATGTTGGAGATCGAGACCATGTTCGACCGGATGGGAACGGGACCGAACTTTGGCTGCACTCCGTTGCGCCAGCCGAAGAAGGCGTCGTCGTTGCCGCGCCAGTTGCCCAGGAACTGGTCGTGGGCCGCCAGAAGCACCTCGCCGGGAATAGCGCAGGTCGCCGAGAGGGTCAGCAGTCCGCCCGCGATCTCCTGCGTGCCGGTCACCCCGACATTGGTATCCCCGGAGCGCACGCCCTCAAAGTGGAGCAGGTGAAACTTGTAGTCGCCCGTGCTCATGTCTTTGGCGATGCGAATATCGTGGGGCAGATAGTAGTAGTGGGGGGATTGGCCTTCACGCTGTAGCTGCTGGTTGTTCTTGTCCGGGAAATAGACAAGGTTGTAGACGTTTTTCCCGTCGTCAATCCGGACGGGAAAGGCGGTGGCCACATAGATGGGCCCCTCTGGATTGGTCATTTCTTGGCTCCTTCCTGGATGCTCACGCCGAGACCGGCAAGAGTCCATTGCGCAGAAGATGTGCGCCCGGCTTTTGAGAACCGTAAGAGCTTGGCGAGGCGCGGGAGTGTGTTGCGTACAGGCTGTCGTTATTGTAAACTGCCGTCGCATGGCGCGCTATTAAGGGCAGCACACGCTAACTATGAAATGTGCCACAGTGAGTAGAGCAGCCAGGCTATGACTTCCTTACCTGTTGGAGCCAAAGAATAACCCCCGGTCGTTGACGGCCGGGGATGTCCAATCCCTTCGGATTAAGGTCGCAACAAAATTGGACCAATTTATGGGGACAGCTTAAGAGTGCCAAACAAAACCCGTTCTCCCTCTGCCTTGCAGGGAGAGGGCCGGGGTGAGGGGAGAGCCTGACGGCCAAGTTTTGTTAGGGCTCTAAATCGTATCCGCTCACGCCGATGTAGAGCCGCCAGCGCACCGGCATCGGGACGGTTCACGGCGATGATCGCGGTCCATTGCGCCGGCACGGCCAGCCGCACGCTGTCGGCACCAGCGCTCTGGATCTGGCAGCCGGCGACGGCCTGGAACGCAGCCCTCTCTATCCCCAGCGCTTTTCGGTCCAATGTCAGGGTTAGCTCACGGGCCTTGCCGGGATTGCGGAGGGCGAAGAAGTAGCCGCGTTTGGCGTTGCCGAACCGCTCGCACCAGGCATCGGGCGGCGAGACGCGCGCATAGGGAACCGGCTCCCACCCGGCAGCGCCTAGCGCGTTGTAGAGGGGGATGTAGGCGCGGTAGAGCGCGCGCTGCGCCACCATCTGCTGGACGCTGTCGGCGCCGGGATAGCAGGCGTAGAGCAGCAGGCGATCCAGGACGGCCTCGGCTCTGGCCGGATCGGCAAGCTCCCGGTTGTTGAGGTAGGAGAGCGGCTTCTGGTACATCAGCGCGCGCTCTTCCTTGAGGCCGGCGAAGTCGGCCTCGTATTCGTAGTTCTCGTTGGCGCCGCCCATATCGAGGTAAGGAGCCACGAAGGGCAGGAAATAGCCGGGGCTGGCGTTGCCCATCGTGGGCCTGCCGTCATTGTGGGCCTGGGTCGTACACCAGCGCAGGAACTCGATGGCCGAGAAGCCGTGCGTGATCGTCACCCTGCCGGTCTTGTGGTCGAAGGTGAGCGGGAAATCCACGTAGGGCATGTGGTCGCGCCGGAAGTTCTGGAGGTGGCTGCCGGCCCATGCGGCCCCGATGGAGTCGTAATAGATGCCGTCCTTCTCGTACTGGGGCTGATCGGTCTGCCGTCCCCAGGAGGTGTAGAGGTCGTAGCGGATGATCTTCTGCGCCCGGTTGTAGCCGCCGAAGGGGGTGGGCAGCTCGGGATCGGGATTGGTGAGGTAGCGGTAGTAGGGATTGTCGGGCGTGCCTTCCACATAGAATCCCCCGACGGCGGCCGTGCGCGGGTCCAGGATCTTGCCATCCGGGCCGTAGACGGCCGAGTTGAGCAGTTGCAGGGCGTTGGTGCGCAGGTCGGCCCCTCGCCCGAAGCGCGCCTCCTGCCGGTTCTCCGGCGTATCCTTGGCCATGGCCGGGATCTGGTCGGGCGTGCCCTCGATATGGTCGCACCAGGGCTCGATGTACATCATGGAAAGCACATCCTGCGACCGCTGCTCCTCATCGGCCCAGTTGCCCGTCTCGTTGAAGACGATGCCGTAATCGGTGGGATCGCCCAGTTGGGCACGCTTGCCTTCCCAATCGTCAATCCACATGCCATCGCGGACGATCTTGCGGAACAGCTCGGGGAAAAACCGGTAGTAGCGCTCGAAGGCGGACCGCAGGCCCCAGGCTGGATCGTGGCGATAGAGGAGGAATCGGAAGGGCGCGCGGTTGCGGAACTTCCAGGTGATGGCCGAGAGACCGAACTCATACTCCATCTGCAAGCCGTAAGGCTCCTGATAGGCGATGCGGAAGAAGCGGGGCACGTCCATCGGCTGCGCCAGGGAGAGGCCCCACCCCGCGCCCGAGAGCGTGGCAATAGGCAGGCGGGACATCGCGGGCCGGTAGGCCTGGTGAAATTCCGTTGCGTTCAGGTAGCGCTGTCCGGGCTGGATGGGCTCCTCCACGCCCAGGTTCCGGCCCCAGCGCGCGCCGCTACCCTCCACCGGCAGGCGGAAATAGAGGATGACCGCGCGATCCTCCTGCGGGCGCAGATTGACCAGGTCGCCCGTCACGGCCAAGTAGTCGCCCCGGCTCTCCACGCGCGCCCGCACCCAGAGGTCGTTGGCTTTTCCCTGGATGACCACGCCCGTCGGCGAGGGCCGCGCCGTCGCTTGCAGGCGTGTGCCGGGATAGGCGGCGCTCCGGTAGTCCATCTGGCCCAGCCGCTTCTCGGCCACCATATCTACGACGTAGAAGCCGCCTGGCGAGCCGTTGAGCTTCACGGGCCTGCCATCCACCCCCACTTCGGTTATGGCGGCATCGGAATCGCGGAACGCAAGCACCAGGCCGTCTTCGGTCGCCACGGTCGCGCCGTAGCCGCTACTCGCCGAGAGAAGTAACAGGCACAGAAGAGCGAAAGCAAAAAGCGTGCGGTGCATCTGTATTCCTTTCCAGGAGCCTTTTTCTATACGGGCGGCTAAGCCTGATCCTGTTCCGGCAGGCTAAACCCTGCCGCGAGAGGGTCGGGCCACCGCCTAGCGATACCTTTGCAGGCAGAAGCCGGGTCACCCCCTTTACGGGGGGTTAGGTCGGGCGTCAGGCTAGCGCCTTTGCAGCAAGCCCACGCTGTAAAACTCATAAGAGGCGGCCTGGTCCGGAACATCTACGACGTGGACGGTGAACCGCGCCGGAAGGCCGTGATCGGGCAGATGCTCGGCAAAATAGGCGCTGTATCCGCGCGCATAGGCTTCCCGCAAGCGCTTGATCTCCTCCGCGTAGCCCACCGGATCGGTTATCGGGCTGGGGGATTTGGGCTGGCAGCCAAAGGCGTGCATCTCCAGGAAATCTATCTCCTGGAGGGATTGGCAGATGCCGGCCTCTTGCAGCCACCTCTCCCAGGAAGCGAAGACCAGAGGGATCTCGCGCTCCGGGTCCATGCGCGTCACCGTGTCCAGCCCCAGGACGCCTGTAGCCGAGTGCCCGCCCGTTAGGCCGGCAAAGTAGATCTTGAGGTCGCCATCGGGCAACTCTTCCGTTACCAGGCACGACAGAACCGGACGTTCACCGGAATAGTAATAGGTTAGCTTGCCGCGCTTCTTCACGTTAAACGCCATCGCGCTCTCCCTCCTCTATCTGCTGCCACCCACCCAAGCGCCCGCGCAGAGTGATTGCGTAGAGTGCTCATCTCGAAGAACTATGCGGGATTGCAATGGGGACTTAGATGCAGGCCAATTACCGCCTGAGCGCGGTTATTCCTGCTCGATTTCGCCGCCTGCATGGGCCGGGCACAGCAGGTATTTCTGCGGCCCTATCGAACTTTGGTAGACACTCCCAGCCGTGTGGATCAATCTCACGCAGCCTGCTGCTGAGGAGATACGTCCACACCGTTGGGAGGGATTACCCGAACTTTAGCGCAGAGTAAGGCAATCATGGGCCGATTTCTGGCCGAAGGAGCAAAGCATGGAAACTCAACCCCGTTACGATCTGCTGCTCAAAGGCGGGCAGGTGGTTGACCCTGCCAATGACATTCACGGCCCGGCAGATGTCGCCATCCTGGACGGCAAGATCGCGCAGGTGGCTCGCGATCTTCCTTCCCACGCGGCGGCGGTCGTGGCAAACGTGACCGGCCATTATGTGACCCCCGGCCTGATTGATATTCACATGCACGCCTACCATACCCGCGAGCCGGAGGGGCTAAGCGTTGTGGCCGACCATCATTCCTTCCGGTCGGGGGTGACGACCGTCGTATATACCGGCACGGCGGGAGCCAAGCACTTCCTGCATTTCAAGCGGACGGTGATAGATCGGGCTAAGACGCGCGTGCTGGCCTTCATCAATATCGTCAAATCCGGGATGCAGGGCCCGTTTGAGCAGGAAATCAGCGAGATGGACCCAGAACTGGCCGCCTCCATTGTGCTGGCTTACCCGGAGGTTTGCGTGGGCATCAAGACCGCCCACTACTGGACTCATAAGCCCTGGGATGAACAGCACCCTCCCTGGGCTGCCGTGGAGCGGGCGGTCGCCGCCGGGGAGATCTGCGGCAAGCCGGTCATGGTGGACTTCTGGCCGCGCCCGGAGCGGACCTACCCAGATCTGCTGCTCAAAAAGATGCGGCCCGGCGACATCCACACCCACGTTTACGCCCAGCAGTTTCCCCTCCTGGACGAGCGGAACAGGCCGCAAGCGTTTCTGTGGGAAGCGCGCGAGCGCGGCATCGTCTTTGATGTCGGCCACGGCGCGGCCAGTTTCTGGTTCCGACAGGCGGCGCCGGCGATGGAACACGGCTTCGCCCCGGACTCCATCAGCACGGACCTCCACAACGGCAACGTCAACGGGCCTGTGGTGGACATGCTAACCACAATGTCCAAGCTGCTCAACCTGGGGATGCCGCTGCAAGAGGTCGTTTTCCGATCCACTGTCACCCCGGCGCGCGAGATCGGCAGGCCAGAACTGGGAACACTGACTGTAGGAGCCGAGGCCGACGTGGCGGTTTTGCAGCTTCGGGAGGGACGCTTTGGCTTTGTAGATTGCGGACGGGCCAGGCTGACAGGCAGCCGCAAGCTGGAGTGCGCCCTGACCCTGCGGGCAGGCAAGGTCGTCTACGATCCGGGTGGGCTGAGCGTGCCGGAATGGGCCGAGGCGCCTCCCGAATACTGGACGCTGCGATAAGGACGAGCCATGGATATTTACGAGGAACTGGGGGTACGCCCGGTTATTAACGCCTTTGCCACTCTCACCCGGCTGGGCGGCTCGCGCATGCCGCCCGAAGTGGTGGCTGCCATGGCCGAGGCCAGCCGCTCCTTTGTGGACCTGGAGGAATTGCAGCGGCGGGTGGGAGAGCGCATCGCAGAGCTCACCCATAATGAGGCCGCCTATGTCTGCGCCGGGGCTGCCGCCGGGCTGGTGCTGGCCACCGCCGCCTGCATCGCCGGCACGGACCCCGCCGCCATCCGCCAGTTGCCCGACCTGACCGGCTTGAAGGACGAGGTCATCATTCACCGCGCCCACCGGAACGGCTACGACCATGCAGTGCGGCAGGTCGGCGTGCGGGTGGTGGAGATTGGCTACAGCACCGGCACGGCACACTGGGAGCTGGAAAGCGCGCTCTCTGCGCGGACGGCGGCGATCTTCTGGTTCCAGGGGGCGATGACGGGCCGGGGCGACCTGCCCCTGCCGGCTGTGATCGAGGTCGCCAGAGCGCACGGCGTGCCGGTCATCGTGGACGCGGCGGCGCAGCTGCCGCCGGTGGAGAACTTATGGCGCTTCACCGAGATGGGAGCCGACCTGGCTATCTTTAGCGGCGGCAAAGACCTGCGCGGCCCACAGTCGAGCGGCCTGATCTTGGGGCGGCGCGCTCTGATCGAGGCCTGCGCGCGCAACGGCAATCCCAACCACAGCATCGGACGTCCCATGAAGGTAGGCAAAGAAGAGATGGTCGGCCTGCTGGCGGCTGTCCGGCGCTATCTACGTCTGGATCACGAGGCGCGCGCCCGGTACTGCGAGCAGGTCGTGGTGGAATGGAACGCCGCGTTGAACCGCCTGCCGGGCGTCTCGGCCCGGCGCGATTACCCCAACGAAGCGGGACAGCCGCTCCCCCGGAGCCTGGTCGTCATTGATGCCGCCGTCGCCGGCGTGAGCCGCGATCAGGTTGTGGCCCGGTTAGCCGCCGACAGCCCGAGCATCGCCGTCGCCTCTGCCGGCGCAGAGGCGCTCTATCTTAACCCGATGACGCTGGAGCCCGGCGAGGAAACGATTGTGCTGGAGCGTCTGGCGGAGGCGCTGACCCCATGACGGCGTTCCACGCTGAACGGCGGGGCTTCCGCCGCGCGGCCCGCAAGGACATTGCATCAGTGCACCGCGCAAAAGCAGCCGGAACCTTCTACTCCGGCGCACAAGACATACCGTGAAATTTTAATCCTGGCTTCACTTGGCTGTTATCTTCCTGTAACCTGGGTCGCTTATGCTATAGATGGCCTGACCCAGTGAGGTCAGAGCAAAGCATGATGGAGGATACCTAGCATGGCTACAATGACAATTGCCTTTCCTATCCTGCCCGGCAAAATGGAGCAAGCACGGCAGTTTGCCCACCAGGTACAGGCCCGTTCCAGTGAGGCAGCCGAATCGTTTGCCCGTCTGGGCGTTCGCCGCGAAGAGTGGTTCCTGCAGACGAGCCCGCAAGGCGATATGGTTCTGGTAACTCTGGAATCCGATGATCCGCGCCAGACTTTTGAGGGCTGGGCGCGTTCCCAGGATCCGTTCGACCGCTGGTTTAAAGATCAGGCTCAGCAGATCTCCGGCCTAGATTTTAATCAACCTATTCCGGCCCTACCGGAACGTGTTTTTGCCTGGCCAGGCTCTTAGGTCTAGTCTTAATGGCCCTTACCCCCGACCCCTCTTCCGGCGCTGCGGGAGAGGGGGAACCGAGAAGCCGGGTTACCCCCTTCCCTGTGAGCGGAGCGAACGTATCAGGGAAGGGGGCCGGGGGGTTAGGTGAAATTCGCCTCCAGTATCATTGACAGGTTCCCGACGATTTCGGTAGAATCTATCGTCACTCACAAGGGAGCCGACATCATGCCCCACCTTCGGCCTGTTTTAGCGTTCCACCTACCTTCATCTCACTTTTTTCGCCCATTGCGTGGATTTTGGTTTGTTTTGTGCGTCCTCTTGGCGCTGTCGGCGCATGCGGCGCCGGGAAAGCTTCACCCGCGCGTCGAGGCGCAAGGCAATGCCGTTCTCGTCAATAAGCGCGCGGCCCTGCGTTTCCAGGCCCTCCCGGGCGGAGGCCCGCCGAGTCAGCGGGCGCGCGTCGTCGCAGAGCGCCTGCGGGAACACGCCCTCCTCGGCCTCTCGCCTTCAGCGATACAGGCCCGACCGGCGGGACAGGAATGGCGGCTCGTGATCGCCGGGCGCGGCCTGCTGGCAGTTGCTACCCGCGCCGAGGCCCGCGCCGGCCATACCACACCCAAAGCGCTGGCGCTCCGCTGGGTCAAGCTGCTCCGAGAGGCAGTAGCACAGCCAGCCCTTCTCCTAAAGCCGGGCCGCATCGTCGTGCCGGTCGGGGAAACGCGCACGCTGGCCATCGGCGGCTATGCCGAGGCTCCTTTCGTCACGCACACGCCGCAGGGCGAGGGCTGCGTTACCATCGATTGCGACAGCCCGGGGCGGCGTCTTATCGTGCGGGGAGAGAGGCCAGGCAAAGCGGTCGTGAGGGTGCACAGTGGAGCCGATGCCGCCACCTGCGTCATCCTGGTCAGGCGATGGGCCGGGCGTGTGCCCACTGATCTGAGCGCCGAAATCACGGCAACGCCGAGCGCGCCGACCGACCTGGTGATCAACGCCGCTGCCGCCGCCCTGCGCCGCATTCCCTGCGAACCTGGCGCGTTCCTGCGGTTCCTGGAGCCGTTGCGCGTCCGGCGCAGCCCGCGACCCGGCCAGAGCCAGACCGTTACGGCGCGCGTGCGGCTCGCGGGGCCGGACTACCTGCCCGTTACCGGCACGGCCCGCGTGCGCGTCTTCAACCGCGCGCTGCCCCTCCACCCCGCCGCCCGTCTGGTCTATAGCAACAACCCCGAACACATCCGCAGTTACCAGACGCTCACCGCCGGGCCCCTGTCCGCCGATGCGCCCGCCCGCCTGATGTTCCACCACGACAACCAGATGCGCCGCCCCATCGCGCTGGCCGTCACCCTGGCTAATCCGACCCGCCATGCCGTGCGCGTGCATCTCATCCCCGGCTTTGTGCCGCCTGGCCGTGACCCGGGCAGCGTCGGGTATCGTGCCGGAAAGGTGTTCCTGCGCAACTGGCTCAAGGCGCGCGGCGAAATCTGCACGGTGCCCCCCGGCAGCGTGCTGCCGCTTCTGGTCCAGCGGTTGGAGCGCCACCAGACCGCCAGCGGCATTGCGCAGGTCGCCCTGGTGGATTCTTCTGATGAGGCGGCCCGATGCGTGTTACGGGTCTCTGCGGAGCCGATGGGGGCCACCGGCTTTCCCAGCTCGATACTGCGCCGATTGGACGCCTGGCGCTATGCCCCACCGCGCCCCCTGACCGCCGCCGAACTGGCCGCCCTGGACGGCCCCGCCGATCCGTTCCCTCTCTACGGCGCCCTGCGCCGCGTCGAGACGGAGTATATCTGCGGGCAGCACTGGGCCTTTGTGCCCGTCGGACGGCCCGACGCGCACGCCGCGCCTGCCAGCGCCGAAGAGGACCGGAACAATGCCGGCGACTATGGCGTCCTCTACAATATTAAAGTCACCCTCCAGAATCCGCTGCCCACGCCGCAGACGGTAGAGGTAGCGTTCGGGGCGGGCGGCGGCCCGGTCATGGCGGTGTTTGCCATCGCAGGCCGCTACCTGGAGGTCAACGAGGTGCGCCCGCCCGAACAGCGCCCATTGGCCCACTTTACGCTGCGTCCGCACGAGACGCGCATCGTCACCATTCAGACCGTGCCGCTCGGCGGCTCGACCTATCCCGCGACGGTAATCATTCGATGAGATTTCTTTTTGCCTTCAAAAGAAGACGCAAGGCCCCTGCTTCCTCTCTCTCGGGGAGAGAGTGGGCCGGGGGGCTGCTGCCTGTTCTGAGCCTGCTCCTCTGCGCCGTTAGCGGGCTGCCTGCGCAGGCGCAGCGCCCGCCGGACCTGGCCCGCAGCATGAGCGCCATGCTGGGCGCGCAGGGCCGCCTGCTCTGGATAGACGGCACGGCCAACCTCACGCGCGCCCGCAAGGATAAGAACGGCACGACGCTGGTAGACTACACGACCACGCGCGCCGGCGTCGCCGAGATCGTGCGCCGCTGTAAGGCCGCCCACATCAACACCCTGGTCGTGGATGTCAAGCCGCTGAGCGGGCAGGTGCTCTACAAGAGCAAGGTCGCGCCCCGGATGCGGGAGTGGAAGGGCCATCCCCTGCCCGACTTCGACGTGCTCGCCGCGTTCGTGGAGGAGGGCCATAAGGCCGGCTTGCAGGTGGATGCCTGCATCAATGTGCTCAGCGAAGGCCACAAATACTACAGCGTCGGGCCGGCCTATGAGCATCCCGACTGGCAGAGCGTAGTCTACACGGTCAATCGTGGGATGGTGGCGGCGGACGGGGCGCGGTTGTCCGTGCGCGTTCCCGGCGAGCCAGACGATCCGACCAAGCCGGCCCTGCTGATGGATGAAGACGTGGTGCTGGGCGGAGAACCGACCAGCGGCATGGTCGGGCTGGAGAGCACGGAGAGCGCCAACGGCCTCGTCAACAGCAGCGGCAACACGAAGTTGGGACAGCAGCTGAACCTGGTGCTGGACGCAAACAACCGCGCTATCGGCGTGGTGGACAGCGCGCTCCTGGGCGATGACCCGCTGATCGCGCCCGAGGATGGGCATATCCTCACGGCCACCCGCGACGCCGACCGCGCCTGGATCACCCAGCATGTGCGGCCCGGCGGCTACATACGCTTTGATCTGCGCACCGAGCGCCTCCCCGTCACGCAGGCCCCCAGCGAGAAGGTCTCCTGCTTCGTCAACCCGCTCCATCCCGACGCGCGCCGCCATGAGCTGGATATGGTGCGGGAGCTGGCCTCCAACTACGCCATAGACGGCCTTGTCCTCGACCGCTGCCGCTACGCCAATATCAACAACGACTTTAGCGACCGCACGCGCGCCGCCTTTGAGCGCTGGCTCGGCCATCCCGTCGCCCGCTGGCCGGAGGATGTCTTTGCCTTCTCCCCGACGCCGGGCGGGAAGCCGATTCGCGGCCCGCTCTTCAACTTGTGGCTGGAGTTTCGCGCTCAGGTCATCCGGGACTTTGTGAGCGATGTCGCCCAGACGGCCCGCAGCGCGCGGCCCGGAATCAAGCTCGGAACCTACGTCGGCTCCTGGTATCCCAATTACTACGAGGTCGGCGTCAACTGGGGCAGCGACAAGACGCACCTGCGCTATCCCTGGTTCACGCCGAACTACCCGCTCACCGGCTATGCCGAATTCTTCGATTGGATCGCCACGGGTTGCTACTATCCGACAGCGACGCGCGAGGAGGCCCGTCGCGAGGGCGCGAGTGAGAAGGGCACAGTGGAGTACGCCGCCGAGCTCTCCAACATGGCCGTCGCCAGCGGCGCCTTTGTCTACGCCGGCGTCTATGTGCCCGACTATGCCGACGACCCCGAGCGCTTCCTGCGCGCCCTCAAATCCGGAGGACGGCAGGCGCAGGGCTGGATGATTTTCGACCTATCCTATCTCGACGAGTATAACTGGTGGCCCCTATTGGAGCGCGCCTATGGCCAGGAGGCGCCGGCGCCGGATGACCTCCCGGAATTGCTGCCTGCCCTCCGCTCCGCCATAGATTGCTGCACGCCGTAAATCAGGGTGTAGGGTATAGGGTATAGGGAGTAGGGTTGGGCTTCTGGGCCGGAGGCCACACAGCGGCAGGGCGCAGCCTGCCGGATAAGCCAGGCCGCAACCTTTCCGCCACCCAGCAGGTCATAGGAGGTAGCTTAACCGAGGAGACCTGAGCCATGCGCAAGACATTTGGCATGAACAAGCACCAGAAAGCGGCGCATAAAGCCGGCGAGCGGCACGTCGGCAGGGAGCAAGTCGAGGAGCTGCTGGCGATGTCGTGCAGCGCGGACCCGGAGGAGCGGCTGGTGGCGGCGCAGTACCTCTGTCCCTGCCACGTTCGCACGCGCATTCCGGCGGTCTGGGAGGCCCTGTTCCGCATGATGGAAGACGCCGATGCGCGCGTGCGCCGGGCGGCCTGGCATACGCTGGAGGACGGCGGCAAGCCCAAAGACCCGGAGGCGGTGGCCGCGCTGGAGCGTATTCTCCTGGCCGAGACCGATCCGAAAGTGCGCAAGTTCGCCGAGTGGGTTTTCCGCAAGGCGATTGGCCCCCTGCCAGGCACCAACACGGCTTCCGACTGGCTGGCAGGACGCTCGGTTGTCAAGCAGCGCGGCAAGTGCGATTTTTGCGGCGCCACCGATGTTCCTGTGGACTTTGACACCCAGACGCTTATTCCCACCGAGACCCATCAGCGCGCCGCCCTGATCTGCGAGCGCTGCGCGCAAGGGCTGGCCTGAGTAAAATGCGCTGCCGGCGAACCGGCCTCTATTCGGAGAGATAGCATGGAAAAGCGAACCTTAGGCAAGACGGATATGCAGGTTTCTGCGCTTGGATTTGGCGGGTCCGAGATCGGCTATGAAGGCGTTGCCGAAGAGACGGTCGCGCGGCTGCTCAACAGCGCCCTCGACGCCGGCCTGAACGTGATTGATACGGGGGAGTGTTATGGTGCCAGCGAGGAGCTGATCGGCAAGGCCGTCTCCCAACGACGCGGCGATTACTATCTGTTCACCAAATGCGGCCACGCTGCCGGAATTGACCTGCCGGACTGGGACCCGCGCCTGCTGGAGCAGAGCCTTGATCGCAGCCTCCGGCGGCTGCGCACCGACTACCTGGACCTGGTGCAGCTGCATACCTGCCCGGAGCAGATGCTGCGGCAAGGCGACGTGATCGCCGTTCTCCAGAAGGCGCGCGCTGCAGGGAAGACGCGCTATATCGGCTATAGTGGCGACCACACGGCAGCGCTCTACGCCGTGCAGTGCGGGGCCTTCGACACGCTCCAGACCTCGGTTAGCATCGCCGACCAGGAGGCCATCGCGCTGACGCTGCCGGAGGCCGTTCGGCGCGGCGTCGGCGTCATCGCCAAGCGTCCCATTGCCAACGTCGCCTGGCGCACCGGCGACCGCAAGCCGGATAACACCTACGTTCAAACCTATTGGGAGCGGCTCCAGACGCTCGATTACGATTTCCTGAAGGGAGACATCGAGCAAGGGGCCGCAATCGCGCTGCGCTTTACCTTGAGCGTGCCGGGCGTTGGCACGGCTATCGTCGGCACGACCAAGCCGGATCGCTGGCAGCGCAACGCGGCCATCGTGGCGCAAGGCCCGCTGCCACAAGAGCAGTACGAGGCTATCCGCGTGCGGTGGAACGCCGTCGCCGGGCCGGAGTGGATCGGGCAGGGGTAGCGGCTGTGGCGGTGGCAGCACGCGGAATCCTATCGCGTTAAGTTGCTATGGTGCTAGGGTGCTAAGTATCTAAAGCTGCTTTGATGGTTACGGCAGGCGCAATCCTGTCGCCTTTCGGAGAACCGAACAATGACACCGAACTATGTTCTCTATGCCGGCACCGTCGGTCAGGGGGTCTGGCGCAGCGACGATGGCGGGGAGACCTTTGCGCGGGCGTGCGCGGGCATGTTCATGGAAGCGGAGGTGCGCGCGCTGGCCGTCCATCCACAGAACCCAGGCACGCTCTATGCGGGCACGGATGCCGGGCTTTATCGCACGCAGGACGGCGGCGAGCGCTGGCAGCGGCTGGAGGCGCCGTTCGATCCCGGCCAGGGCTGGCAGGCCGGCACGGTGATCTGGTCACTGCTCATCCCTCCGCAGAAGCCGGGGACGCTTTTGGTCGGCGCCTGCCCCTCCGCCATCTACCGCTCGGAGGATGAGGGCGCGACCTGGGAGAAGCTGAACGTGGAGTTGGTCCCGGAGTGCGGGCCGATCCGCTATTCGCGGGTCACCTGCCTGCTGGCCGATCCCACCGACGCAGACACCCTCTGGGCCGGGGTCGAGATAGATGGCGTGCGCCGCAGCGCCGACGGCGGCCAGACCTGGCAGCGGTGCGACCAGGGCCTGAGCTCCCTGGACATCCATGCGCTGGCGGTCGTGCCCGGCAGCCCGAAAACGCTGCTGGCCGCGACTAACAACGACCTCAACCGCAGCGTGGATAACGGGGCGACCTGGCAGCCGCAGAACGTGAAGGCAACCTTTCCCTGGGCCTACTGCCGGGGGATCGCCCAGAAAGCGGACGATCCGCGCACGCTGTTTCTGGGCAACGGCAACGGGCCTCCCGGCACCGCCGGGGCCATTCAGATCTCCCATGACGGCGGCCTCACCTGGCAGCAAGCCGCCCTGCCTGTGCCGCCC
This sequence comes from Chthonomonadaceae bacterium, assembly GCA_035650735.1. Taxonomy (GTDB): domain Bacteria; phylum Armatimonadota; class Chthonomonadetes; order Chthonomonadales; family Chthonomonadaceae; genus DASRGL01. The sequence continues at coordinate 29,354 of DASRGZ010000118.1, read as the reverse complement.
AACAGCACGATCTGGACGTTCGCAACCAACCCCGCCGCGCCCGACCTGATCTTTGCCGCCTCTGTCAGCGGCTATCTTTACCGCAGCGAAGACGGCGGCGCGACCTGGGAGAAGTGCCGCCACGAATTCGGCGAGGTGCGCGCCCTGGCGCTGGTTATCCTATGACGGCTCCCCAATAAGTCTCCTTGCCTCTTGGGCAGAGAGCCCTCATACATAGCGGATGCGGCTGATGGCCGCTGCTACGCCTAGGATCGCCACCAGGTACAGCCGGGGCGAATGCGGCACGGCGAATGCGAGCCCGGCCCCCCGGCTCGAAGCGGCAAGAAACCATCCGACGAGAAGGCCCAGGGCCGCACAGACACCGGCCACGACCTCCATCGCCGTGCCGCGCTTGCGCCCTGTCACCCGCAGCGCCACCTCCGCCACAGCGCCCCCGTAAAGCAACGCGCCCCAGAGGGCGAAGAACCCGAAGCCCAGTCCGACGCTGATCAGCAGCCAGCCGCCAAGAACGGCCACAGCCAGGCTTACCAGAACGGCCAGGGCCAGGCTGCCGGCACTGACCTGGAAGAGCGCATGTCGTTTGGGACTGCCGCACTCGCGGCAGATCATTCCGGTGGGCGTGGAAACGGAGCAGTCCGGGCAGATAGGAACATCGCAGCGGGCGCAGCGCAGATGGGTCGGGGCCTGGCGGCGGCACTGACAGCGAAGAGGCGTAGAGGACATGGGAGTGCGTCGCTTCCTGTAGTTCGTTTTGCCGCTAAAAGGAGAGGGGCCAGACCTCACCACCAAACTCTCTCATTCTCAAGAAGGGAGGAGCTCGGACTCAGCGGCGCGGCTTTTTTATGCCGGGAGAGTTAATATCAATCGTATCGCCGTTGGCGTCATGGCCCAGGCTGGTCAGACGGTCGGTGAGGCCGGCCGTCATCTGAGCCAGAGCGGTACTCAGTTCTGCGCCCAGGATCGGCTTGTTATCCGGCTTGAGCAGCGGCGAGTGGGGCCAGATCATCCGGTTGTGCGTCAGGTAGGCCAGAGACGCATAAGCCGGGTGAGTGCGGGGGACGCCGATGGCCGCGCCGCCGGGAAGGACGACAGACTGGCCGAGATCTTTGCTGTCTTTGCCGGGGCGGGGCAGGCCGTTGGCGATATAGTTGCCAAGACGCGCCAGCGTCTCGGCCAGCACATAGCGCGTCACCGGCTGCTGCTGCCAGGATGTGGCGTGGGAACCGGCCATGAGCCTGTCCGGAACGGGTCGGCTCGATACGGCACGCCATGTGCCCGCCTCCAATGCCTGCGCCAGCTTTGCCAGCGCGATCACCGCCTGCGTATGCGTCACCTTCGCCTCGCCATGAAAGGCGCGTCCGTCGGGCAGGGCCATCACGCCGTCTTGCAGGACTTGCAGCACCGCCTGGCGTGCCCAGTGATTGGGAGGCACATCCACCGGCTGCGGGGCCGCTCTGCGGTTCCCAGCCGGGAGCGGCGCAGGCGGAGCGGGCCGCGCCGGAGCGCCTGCCGGCAGGCCCACCATTCCTCCGAACAGCCCCATGCCAAGCCAGGCTATGATGACAGGCTTTCGCATACGAGATATCCTTCGCAAGGGTGAAGGATGAAGAGCCCTCGTTTCTTTCATCCTTCCTTCCTTTGCATTTCAGCGTGCCACAATTGCGCTTTCGCGGATGGCGGGCAGCTCCTCCAGGGCGCGGCCGGTGCCGATGGCGACACAGGAGAGCGGGTCTTCGGCCACATAGACCGGAATGCTCGTCGCCGCTGAAAGCAGCCTATCAAAGCCCCGCAGCAGAGCGCCGCCACCGGTTAGTACGATTCCGCGCTCGATAATATCGGCGGCCAGTTCCGGCGGGGTCTGCTCCAGCACGCGCTTGACCTTCTCGACAATGGCCATCACCGGCTCGGAAAGCGCCTCGCGTATCTCCACGGAGGTCACCTCCACCGTCTTGGGCAGCCCGGCCACCAGGTCGCGCCCGCGCACCGGCATGACCAGCTCCTGCTCCAGCGGATAGGCGGAGCCGATTTTCATCTTGATCTCTTCGGCGGTTCGGTCGCCGATCATCAGGTTATAGACCGATTTAACGTGCCGGATGATGACCTCGTCCATGCGGTTGCCCGCCACGCGCAGGCTTTCGCTGTTGACGATGCCGCCCAGCGAGATGACGGCGATATCGGTGGTGCCGCCGCCGATGTCCACGACCATGTTGCCGCCCGGCGTGGAGATGGGCAGGCCCGCGCCGATGGCAGCGGCCATCGGCTCCTCGATAGTGTAGGCTTCGCCCGCGCCCGCCTCCTGGGCCGCCTGCAGGACGGCACGCCGCTCTACGCTGGTGACCTGGGAGGGCACACAGACGAGCACGCGCGGCTTGAAAAGTCGCTTCCGGCCCACCACCTTGCTGAACAGATACTCCAACATCTTCTGGGTGGTGGTGTAGTCGGCGATGACGCCATCGCTCATCGGGCGAATGGCGATGATATTGCCGGGCGTGCGCCCCAGCATCAAGCGCGCCTCTTCGCCGACGGCCTTGATCGCCTTCGTCTGGCTGGAGATGGCCACGACCGAGGGCTCCCGCAAGACGATGCCCTTGCCGCGCATATAGACGAGTATATTAGCCGTTCCTAGATCCACGCCCAGTTCCGGCACTAGGCTGAACACACTTGCACTCCTCCTGACGCGGCTGTCTCGTTGCTGCGTGTTACGTGCGCGCCGAGCGCGCGCAATTTCGGGACGATATCCTCGTAGCCCCGGTCCAGATGCTCCAATCCTGCGATCTCGGTTTCGCCTTCGGCGGCCAATCCCGCCACGACCAGCGCCGCTCCGCCGCGCAGATCGGTGCAGGTCACGGGAGCGCCGGTTAAGCGCTCCACGCCCGTGATGATGGCGTTCCGCCCCTCGACATGGATATTGGCGCCCATCCGTACCAGTTCTGTCGTATAGCGGAAGCGGCTCTCGTAGACGGTTTCGGTGATGACCGAGACGCCGTCCGCCAGGGTGAGCAGGGCCGCGAACGGCTGCTGCATATCGGTGGGGAAGCCGGGATGCGGCATGGTTTTGATGTCGGTCGGGTAGATTGTGCCGACGCGCCGCACACGGAAGCCGTCCGGCGTGGGCGTGACCTCAACACCCACTTCCGTCAGCTTGGAGATGACGGGACGGCAGTGATCCATCACGGCATTCTGGATGACCACGTCGCCGCCGGTGATGGCCGCGGCCAGCGCGTAGGTGCCGGCCTGCAGGCGATCGGGAATGACGGAGAACTCGGTGGGATGGAGTTCCTCCACGCCATCAATGGTAATGGTAGTGGTGCCGGCTCCCTGAATTCTGGCGCCGCAGGCGTTGAGGAAGTCCGCCAGGTTGACGATTTCGGGTTCGGCGGCGCAGTTTCCGATGATGGTACGTCCTCTGGCACGGCAGGCGGCGATCATCAGATGCTGGGTGGCGCCGGCGCTGGGAAACTCCAGGTAGAGGTTAGCGCCGACAAACCGCTTGACCTTGCCGGTATAGATGCCATGCTCCAGGCGCAGTTTGCAGCCGAGCTGTTCCAGTCCCTTGACGTGGAAATTGACGGGACGGGCCCCGATGTCACAGCCGCCGGGCATGGCGACCGAGGCATGGCCGAACCGTGAGAGCAGTGCGCCGAGGACGTTGAAGGAAGCGCGCATCTGCCGCACCAGGTCGTGGGGCGTTTCGGATGTGGTTAGATGCGTGGCATCAATTTCTAATGCATCGTCGTCTCGAAAGCGGGAAACGACGCCCAGATGACCGAAAATTTCTAAGAGAGTGAATACGTCACGGATGCGCGGTACCCGGTGCAATACGGTTTTGCCTGGCACCAGGAGCGCGCCTGCCATGATCGCTACGGAGTCGTTTTTGCTGCCTCCGATGGCGACGGTACCCTGTAATGGCAATCCGCCTCGAATAGAGATTTTGTCCAAAAGCGTGCCACCCTTCCTGCTCCGGTTTCGTCAGTGGCTGCCAATAAGTAAGCGCAGCGCTGGATTACATTCCAAAAGACCTGCTAAAGTATACAGAAATGCAAGGCCGGTGTCAATTGGTTAGCCAAAAAACCTGCCACCGAGCCGCCCGCCGTCTCTGTGCGTTCCTCCGAAGCGCGACGCCTGGCGCCACAACGCCCTGGAAGCTTGAGATAGAGGCGCGGCGGACTGCTTGACGGGAGAGCAATCTGCCGACGTATCCTAGTGTATAGTGGAAGGTACGAATCGCTCGCATGTTCCCCATTTTTCCCCGCTTTGCTTGCAATCCCACAATTCTGACCGATTTCCCGCGATAATACTGCGTTCGCCCGCAAACGCGGTATACTTCTTGCAGGCAAGTGCTGCAAGCGCGCTATACAAGGAGAAAGAGGGTAAACAGTGGCTGGCGATGTCGTTCACATCAGTTGGTTACAGGCCGTTTTATTGGGTCTGTTGCAGGGGCTGACCGAGTTCTTGCCGGTCAGCAGCACGGCGCACATGGCGATTGCGCCGCAGCTTCTTTTTGGCCTGGAGGATCCGGGCGCAGCCTTCTCGGCGGTGGTGCAGTTGGGGCCCATCATCGCCATTGTCGCCTATTTCCGCAACGACCTGGCGCGTTACGTGCAGGGCATCCTGCGCACGCGCACGCCCGCTAACCTCCGCCCCGGCGATGTGGACGCGCGGCTCGGCTGGTATACGCTGCTCGCCACCATTCCGGGCGCCGTATTTGGCCTGCTGTTGGAGCGCAGGATTGATAACGAGTTCCGTCGGCTGGATGTGATCGCGTTCAGCCTGATCGCGCTGGCCCTAGTGCTCTGGCTGGCCGAGAAGATAGGCAAGCGCACCCGCTCCCTCCGCCAGATGACGTTTCCGCAGAGCCAGGCCATCGGGTGGGCGCAAGTGCTCTCGCTGATTCCCGGCACCTCACGGTCTGGAGTGACGATTACTGCCGGCCTGTTTGAGGGGTTAGATCGGGAGAGCGCAGCGCGGTTTAGCTTCCTCCTGAGCATCCCGTTCATTACGGCGGCGGGATTCTACAAGCTGTTCAAGGTGCTGCACAAGACGCACCTGGGGCCGGAAGCCGGGCCGTATCTGCTGGGCGCGCTTGTGGCGGGGCTGTTCGCCTACGTGGTCGTGCGCTGGTTCCTGGGCTATATGAAGGAGCACAACACGGGCATCTTTATCGTCTATCGCATCCTGCTCGGCATCGCGCTGCTGGTGATGATCCACTTCGGCCTGGTGCATGACAGCCATCGCAAGGAGGCTGCGCCGTCCGTTGCGCGCAATGGGATGGAAAGCAGCCCTCGCCCCCATCCCGTTGCTGCCAGGGTTGGCCTGCAATAGCCCTCATCTCCCGTGAGGAACGAAGCATTTACTGATCCCGAGCCTTAGAATCTACAGTGTGCGCGCCGAACCTGCTTCCAGGAGGCGGGTTGCCTTTAGAAATCAACGTTCGGATCAGTAAGAGTCGTGGAGGAGTTGGGTGCCAATCGGGCGGGAGGGATCGAGCCGGTAGATGCCATCAAAGACGAATTCGGCGGGGCCGGTCATCTCGATAGGCTCGCCCTCCCGCCACCGGATAACGAGCTCGCCGCCGCGACTGGAAACCGCCACCGGCTCGCCCTCTGCCGCGTAGCCGTGGAGAATGGCCGCCACTGCCGCTGCACAGGCGCCCGTGCCACAGCCCCACGTCTCGCCTGCGCCCCGCTCCCAGATACGCATCCGCAGCCGCGACGGCCCTTCCACCTGGCACCACATGAGGCTAGTGCGGTCGGGAAACAGCGGGTGGTGTTCCACCTGTGGACTGAGGGAGAAGAAGCGGGCATCCTCCGGCAGCTCCTCTACAAAGGTGATGGCGTGCGTGGAGCCGGTGGAGAGGACGGTAATGGGCAGAATCGTATTGACATTAACCTTCAGAGGATAGTCTATGACGCGCGGCCCCGGGGCGCGCATGGGGATGCTCGGCGGGTCAAAGCGCGGCAGCCCCATGCCGACCGTCACTGCCACGATCCGCCCGCAGCCGTCGCGATGTACCTGCGCGGGGCGCACGCCCGCCAGCGTGCCCACGCGCAGCGTATCCCCCGCCACGAGGCCCCGCTCGACCGCATAGCGCGCCACGCAGCGCAGACCGTTCCCGCAGACATCCGGCGTGCCGTCCGGGTTATACATGCGCATCATCACGTCGGCCAGGCGGGTATCGTCCAGCACCAGCAGACCGTCCGCGCCCACGCCGCTGTGGCGGTCGCAGATCTCTATCGCCAGGCCCGACCAGTCGAAATCGCCGTTCTTGCGTCCATCTATTACGACGAAATCGTTGCCGACGCCCTGCATCTTGGCAAAGCGGAACTGCGAAATTGTTTGGCCCTCTTTTGAACCCATAGGTGGTATCACAACCCAACAGCAGATTGGTGGTTTTCCCAAGTGTCCACAGGTTGTATAGAGTAGCACAAACAAGCATTTTTTGCAATTGCAGGCGTCGGTAAACTTTTATTTGCGTTTCTAGTGCCGCCTCCGGCAAGCCCGTCGTCCTTTTGGCGGCAGGCTAGAACCCTGCCGCTGTGGGGCCGACGGCCTGATGCCCGCCTGCGCGGGCAGAACCTTCCGCCCACCTGCGTGGGCGGAAAAGGCGCCGCCATGAAAAGGCAGGGAATGGGCCTGAGGTGCCATTTAGGGGCGGCGGCTCTCCGCTGCCGGCCTCCTGCTAGGGGAGACGAGCTCGCCTCCGGGCAGGCTCAGCCGGCTTTGAATGCCGGGAGTGTCGCAGGCCAATCTGGCGCATCCGTCCTGAATTTCCAGCTCCCAGGTGCCGTTGACCATCCACAGGGCGAGCGCAGGAGAGGATGCGGCGGTGGAGGTCAGCCAGAGGCGGGTGGGCTGCGCCGAAGGCCGACCCAGCGTCACCACCGGAGCGGCCCCGCGCGCCCGCAGCGCCCAGGCTTCCGGCGCACCGCTGGGCGCTTTCTCGAAAACCTGGCCCGTGTTCTCCGCCAGCGAGACCATTTTGACGACCAGATGGCGGCTGCGCTCCAGGGGCCGGCCATCCAGCGCAAAGGCGAGCAGCGCCCCATAAGTGGTGGGCGTGGCGAAGCGAACTCCTGCGCCGAGGAAATAGACATGGCCCGGCGTGAGCTCTCCGGCCAGCAGGCGCAGCGTCGGCGTCCGCACCTCCAGGCGTCCCTCGCGGCTGTAGCGCACAATCTGGCCGGTATCGCTGCGCCATACCCCGCCCGCTGCCCCCGATCTCCTTCGCCTGTTGCCTTTCCCACGCTGCGGGACGTCCCCATTTGGGGGCATGAGGTCGCCGAGCAGAGCGCGCAGGGCGCTCAGGTCGCGCCCATTGCCGTTTGGCGTGTATTGGAAGCCATCGGAATCCTGTGGGGGAACATCTTCGGTGAGGCTTTGCAGGCGCACGCACCAGGCCGCGCGGTACAGGTCGCCGGTAAGATTCGGCCAGGTAAAGAGGCGGGAATCCGGGTAGGTCAGCGTGACCGTGCGCTCGGCGGGCCGGATGGCGCCGCGCAGGAACGCCTGGCCGGCCAGCGCGTAGAGGCCCCACACCGTCGGGTCGCACTGGAAGGCGAAATCGTTGAGGGCGTCGGCTTCGGCGCCGTTGGGGGCGCGGTTGGTCTGGTAGCCGAACAGCAGCACCGCGTCGTAATCTTGCAGCGCGGAATAGGCCAGCGCTTCCGGCACGGAGGCGGCGCGGAAGCGGTTGGGCCAGGTGATCGCCCACTCCCGCACGACGACGGGCTTGTGGTTCCAGCGCAGCGCGGCGGTATAGGGCGCGAACCCGCCCCGTCCGTCCCCGCGCAGGCTGTTGCGGTTGGAGTAGAAATGCAGATCGGGCCAGCGCGGATCGCCGTCAATGCCTTCGCCATACCAGTTTTCGGCGGTGAAGTCACCCTCCTGCGCCGCCGCGGCCACATCCGGGAGGATGTCGTTGGAGACGACGGCGGCGACGGGCACGCGTAGGCCGAGGGCGCGCAGATGGGCGCGCATCTCCCGAAAATAGGCCCGCTGCAACCCGACCAGGAACTCCACGCCGTCTCGCAAGCGCGCCGGAGCGCGGCGCACGTCGCCCTGGGCCGGGCTGTTAGGGATGGAGGCGGGCGTCAGCAGCGGCAGGTCCACCGACTGCTGGGCCGGGTCTTCGTCCGGGCGCAGCATGGAAAACGTCCCGATCGTTCCCCAGGCCGCCGCCAGGCTCTCGCGCGTGCCGTAGCGGCCACGCAGCCAGGCGTTCCAGCGGGCGCGCAGGTCGCTGCGGTACGGCTCGGCCAGACTCTCCAGCTTCTCCGGGTAGAGAAAGAAGCCGTGCTCGTTGCATATTTCGACCAGCGCCAGGGCCGGGTCGTCCACCGGGCGCAGCCCGGAGTAGGGATTCTGATGCGTCAGCAGTTGGGTGGCATATTCCTTCTGCAGCGCAATCAGGTAGCGATCAAAGAGGGCATAAGGGCGGGCGCCGCGATCCAGTTTGTCGGCGTTGAGCACGCCATCGCCATCCTTGAAGGTGCGGAAGTCCAGCAGATCAAGATAGTAGTAGAGGCCGTGGCGCCGGAGCGCATCCATCCAGTAGTCGAGGCGATCCAGATATTCCGGGTCGAAGTGGCGCGAGTCGGGGGCGTCCGTACTGCCGAGGAGGCAGTTGCGGTTGTCAATGGCCTCCAGGCGCACGAGATTCAGCCCAGCGCGGGCGAAGCCCTGGACGACCTGCTCGATCTGCTCATGGGGAATATCGAGGCGCGTGCTGGAGACGTTGATGCCCCAGAAGCGGGCACGCGCGCCGTCGGGCCAGCGAAAGCGCCCATCCTTACCGACCGTCAGAAAGCCGTGCTTGCCCGCCGGCGCTTCCAGTGTCGCGGTGAAATCGGGCAGGCAGGAGGCCGGCAGGCGCGGCGCAGCATCCGTCGGCGCGCGCGCAGCCTGACCGCTTGCGCGCTCCGACAAGATTATACAAGACAGCAGCACGATAGCCGCGCCGAGGCAACGAGAAATAGAGCAGACAGACATGGGCAGGATCAATAGGAAGGCAATCTCACGCCCTGCCTATGCGCCGCTATCGAAACGGGCCAGGCGGAAACGCGAGAGCTCATAAGGAACGGGCGTTCCGGTGGCCAGGTCGGCGGCTATCTGGCCCAGCAGCGGCGTGAACTTGAACCCGTGCCCGGAACAGCCGCTGATGACGAACGCGCCCGGCAGGCCGGGCACGGCATCTACGATGAAATCCTCATCGGGCGTATTGGTATACAGGCAGACCTTCTCATAGACGACCTCCGGGCTGAGCCAGGGGAAGCGGGCGGCAGCGTAGCGGCGGACGGCGGCGCGGTCTTCCTCGCGAACCCGGCGGTCCACGGTTTCGGGCGTGGTGATCTGGCCCCCGTCGTGGAGGCCGATCTTGACCCCTGGCAGATCGCCCAGGCGCGGGAGGCCGTAGGTGATGGGCGCCGTTGCATCAATCCAGGGTGGGAACCGTTCCGGCTCGAAGTCGGCGGCGTTGCGGGCCGGCTGAAGGTGGATATACGGCTGGCGGGTGACAACGAGCGGCGCCTGCACGCCTAGCTTTGCCAGTTGCGGGCCTGTCCACGGCCCGGCGGTCAGCAGCAGGCGGTCGGTGGTGAAGGTTTCGCCGGCCTGCGTCCTCACGCGCAGCCCCTCCGGCGCGGCTTCGATGCTCTCGACTCGGCGCTCCTCCAGAATCTGCGCGCCGTGCTGGCGGGCAAGTTGAGCGGCGGCGCGCACGCAGCGGGAGGCGCGGGCATAGCCCATGCTCGGCTCGTAGAGGGCGATCTCCTCCGGGCGCAGCGCGAAGGCGGGAAAGCGACGGGCGCAAGCCTCCGCGCTCAGTATCTCATGGTCTACGTCGTTCTCCGCCAGGGCCTGCGCCGCCGACTGCACCAATGGGTGCGTCTCCGGGCCGAAGAAGAGGCCGCCGGAGCGAACACAAAGCTCCTCTCCCGGAAACTGCGCCTGCAGCTCATCCCAGAGCGGGTAGGCGTCGGCCATCAGGGCCGTGTAGAGCGCATCAGGATAGACGCGCCGCACGATACGGCTATCGCCATAGGAACTGCCTTTGTCATGGTCGAGCCGGAACTGCTCCAGCGCGATGACCTCGTGCCCGGCCTTTGCCAGACGCCAGGCCGCCATCGCTCCCACGCCCCCTGCCCCGACGATTACAACACGCACGATAACTTCCTTTCTTGCCTCCTCACAGTTCGGGAGAGGAAGGCGAGGGACTAAAGCTCGCGTTCCACGATGTAGCGCGCGATGCCACGCAGCGGGTCGGCCTTCGCGTCGAAGGGAGCCAGCGCCTGCAGGGCGGCCTCCACTTCGGCGTGCGCGCGCCGCCGCGACTCCTCCAGGCCGAACAGCTTCACATAAGTCGCCTTGTCCTGCTTCTGGTCGCTGCCAACCGGCTTGCCGATCTTGGCCTCGTCGCCGGCCACGTCCAGGATGTCGTCGGCGATCTGGAACGCCAGGCCGATGTGCTCTCCATAGGCGCGGAGGGCTTCGATCTGGGCCGCGCTCGCCTCCGCCAGCAGCGCGCCCGCTAGGACGGAGGCCGTCAGCAGCGCGCCGGTCTTATGGGCGTGGATATAGCGCAGCGTTTCCGGAGTCACCGCCTGCCCCTGCGATTGCATATCCACCACCTGCCCGCCGACCATGCCCCACGTCCCGGAGGCTTCCGCGATCAGCCGCAGCGTCTGCAGCACGCGGTCGGCGGGGGCGGGGGCGGCGTTGTCGGCGATCAGTTGAAAGGCCAGCGCCAACAGCGCATCGCCTGCCAGCAGCGCCATCGCCTCGCCGTAGACCTTGTGGTTGGTCAGGCGTCCGCGCCGGTAGTCGTCGTTATCCATGCAGGGCAGGTCGTCGTGGATCAGGCTGAAGACGTGGATGCACTCCAGCGCGCAGGCGGTGGGCATCACCGCTTCCGCACTGCCGCCGACCGCCTCCGCCGCCGCGATCACCAGCGTAGGGCGCAGGCGCTTGCCTGGAGCCAGCATGCTGTAGCGGATGGATTCGTGCAGCGTCTGCGGGACGGCATCGGTGGGAGGCAGATAGTGATCCAGCGCAGCCTCGATGCGCTGGCGTTTCTCATTCAGATAGGCGCTCAGGTCAAAAGTCAACTTGGTCTCCGAGAGGTTGGGCCGGGGCGAAGGTCGGTTCGGCCAACGGCTATCCCGCCAGAGCGGAAAGGACGACGCGCACGGCCTCCACATGCTGAGGGAAGGGGAACATCGGCGCGCTGGCTAGGCCGGGCTTAAATGTCTGATCGTCGGCGGGAACGTGCAGAAATCCAGCCCGTGCCGGGTGGCCCGTCCGCTCCAGATGGCGCAGCGTCACGAACAGTCCCAGATTGCACAGAAAGGCGCCCGCCGAATCCGAGCCGATGACGGGGAAACCGGCGCGCTCCAGCGCTGCGACCAGGGCCTCCACCGGCAGCGTGGAGGACAGCATCTCCGGGCCGTCCACCTCGATCTTACAGAGAGAGGTCTGGAAACCATCGCTATCCGGCAGCGTGTCGCCGAACCAGTTGCGGCCAAACCGCTCCACGCGCCAGACCTTGCTGCCGGTCGCCACGCCCAGCATCAGCACGTTCTCAAATGGCCTGCCGCCGCGCCCGCCAGCCTCCAGCGCCGCACGCAGCAGCGCCGGGACGCGGGCAAACGAGACGGGCAGCAGGCAGGTCGTCAGGTCGTGGTCGGCGACTTCGGCCTGCGCGAAGTGGGCGATCAGCCGCTCGGTCGGATTGCTGACCACGTTCCCGAACGGGCCAAATCCGGTCAATAGCGTTTGCATCCTGGGCATGGCGGGCGCGTGTCCTTCCCGGCAGGAGCCGAAACACAGGGAATGGTTAAGTGTAGCGGTTTCGCACGCCGCTTGTCAAGCCATCAGAAGGCAGCAAGTAAGGGCGAGGGTGTAGGGTATAGGGCGTAGGGTGTAGTCCCTGTCGCTTGTAAGGCCATCAAAAGGCGGCAAGAAGGGTAGGTCCAATAGATGAGGGAATAAGAGTAAAACCTGATCCCTGGAACCTATAAGTGGGGGAAAGACCAGTAGAGGAGGGAATGAGAGACCGATAGAGATCAGACGGCTTCGAGGGCGATCTTTTCGGCGACGCGGGCGCGGCGGGCGAAGGTGGAGAGCAGTTGGACTTCCTCCTGGCTAAACTCGCGCGGCTCCTGCGTGTAGATTTCGACGACGCCGACGGTGCGCCGCCCGGCCTTGAGCGGCACGGCTAGGTAGGAGGCCAGTCGGTCTCGATTGAGCCAGGCATGGGCGCGGCTGCGCGGGTCCGCCTCCAAGCTGGGCAGGGCCAGCGATTGGCCGCGCTTGGCGACCCAGCCGCACAGCCCCTGGCCGATAGGAACGGAGGGGTCGGGCGGGACGGCGGCGCGGAAGTGGCTGGCCGCCTGTAGGCGCAACTCCTCTCCTTCGACGCGATAGACGGCGCAGCGGTCCGCGCGCATGATTTCCACGGCCAGATCGGCCAGCAGGCGCGGCATGTCCTGTTCGTCCAGCGCCGAGCCGAGCGCGTGGGCGATGCGGCGGAAGTAGCGGCGCATCTCGTGCGACTTGGAGCGTGCGTCCCGGTAGAGCATAGCATTGACGATGGCGACGGCGGCCTGATTGGCAATCGTATAGAGCAGTTCCATCTCGGCCACCGTGAACAGGCGGCGCTTGCTGCTCATGGCGTGAATGACGCCGATGACGTCCTCGCCGACGTGCATGGGCACGCAGAGCGTGGAGGCGACTCCGGCCTGGTCAATGGGCGCGCTGCGGTTGCGGGCGTCGGCGGCGACATCAGAGACGGCCTGCGGCGTCTGCCACTCATAGACCCAGCCCGCAATCCCCTGGCCCATGCGCGGCTTGACGGCTCCGAACACCTCCGGGTCCACGTTGCGGGCCAGGCGCGTCACCAGCCGATCCTCGCGGCTGTCGTAGAGCATCAGCGCAAACTTATCTACCTTGAGCAGATTGAGCACGCTATCGGCCACGAAATTGAGCACGCGGTCGAGGTGGAGGGTGGCGTTGACGTGCTGGGAGAGGTCGTAGAGGGCGGCGGCCTCTTCCGCCTGCCGCTGGGCATCCTCGTAGAGCCAGGCGTTCTCGATGGCGATGCCGGCCTGCAGGGCGACGGCGGCCAGCAGCTTCAGATCGTCCTCACGGTAGGCGTGCCGCTGCAAGCTGGTGACCAGGATAATACCGTGGGTCTCGTCGCGGCTGCGGATAGGCGCGATCAGGGCTGAGAGGGCGCGCGCCCGCTCGGAAATATCCTCAAACTCGGGCTCCTGGTCGGTGTCGGCGATCAGGCGCGGGATGCCGCTATCGAGCACGCGCGCGGGGATGCCCGTCTCCACCGAAAGCTGAACCTCCCGCTCCTCCTCGGTCAGCCCACGCTCGGCGGCGATAAACAGATGCGTGCGCTCGTCGTTGAGGAGGAAGAGGATGGCGGTATGGTACTCCAGGTGCGTGCAGATGGCGTTGAGGACGCTATCCATGACCTCCTGCACGTTTAGGCTGCCGGCGACGGTGCGGGCGGCATCGTAGAGGACGGCCAGTTCGCGGGCCTGTTCGTGGGCGGTGCAGGCGGTGCGCTCGACGGTCTGGGCCAGCGCGGCGAACTCGGCCAGCATCGCCAGAGTGTCCAGGTCGTCGGCGTCGAAGGCGGGAACCGGGGCTTCCTCGGAGGCATCGCCCTCTTTGTTGAGGGCGGAGAGCGTGCCGATCAGACGTCCCTCTCTGCGCACCGGGACGATGGCGGCGGAACGCGCTCCGGCCAGGCGCTCGGCAGGGGAGAGGGCCGCCGGCGTGGGGGGCGTCATGGCGGGCGGCGTGCCCTCTGCGTCTACGGCTGCAAACAAGTCGCCGGTTTCGATGGGCGTGCGCCCATCCAGCAGGGCCGGCTGGCCGGTGGCAACCACCGACTCGGAAAGCGAATCGGCGACTCGGATGCGCAGGCCCACGATCTCCTCGGCGTTTTCGCCGGCGGCGGCGACAAAATCCAGGTACTCCCGACCGCCCGCCAGCAGGCAGAGCGCAGCGCTGGCGGCATTGGTCAGGCGGCGGGCCTCTTCGACGACGATCTGCTGCACGGTGCCGGCCGGCAGCGGTGTGGCGAGCGCTTCCGTGAGACGGCGAATGGCGGCGCGCTGCTGGGCCGCTCGGTTCATAACGTTTGCCCCTCCTCGGCCCCATTTTCGCATAAATCCAAAGTTGTGTCAAGAAGTTTCAACAGGATACAACGCGGAAAAGCGGACCAACCGGGGTATAACTGTCTGCAGCCAACGACGAAAGGCCCTGGAAGCCCTTGACTTAAGGAGGATATGGCAGGCTAAATCACTAAAATTGCCGGCAGTTCGCTCCGGCGAGATGAGGATCGCTAGCGTGTCCATCTGGCAGCCGACGGCTTATGGGGCTATGCCCGTGCGCCGTTTGCGCCGATAATTTCAGGGAAGATGTGAGGTCTAAGGAAGGAGCAGCGCCTGTGCAGGCTGAGAGATATATCCTATTCCGCGCGCCGTTGGCTTGCGCCCAGAGCCGAAGGGCAGGGATCGAGAGAAGCGAGTCCACCGGGCTCGCGCTGTCTGCGGATCGTCCGCGCGGCATAGAGAGGGCAGAGAGACGTAGACGCTGTGTGGGCGGCGCGCTGCTGATTGGCGCGCTGTCGCTGCTTGCGCCCGTGCGCTCCGGGGCCGGTTCCGCCTCAGGCCCGGATGCCAACGCGCTCGTGCGCAAGATGGTGGCGGCTTATCATGCGGCCAGCACCATCCAGGAGACTGCCGAGGCCGTCATCCGCACGCCGGAACGCGGCGAGTATCTACAGACCAGCTCCATCAAATACAAGCGGCCTAACCTGCTGGTTTTGGAGACCTCGGATCCTGTCACGGGCTCGATTGTCTGCTATGCTAATACCCGGACGCTCACCGTCTACAGCGGCAAGCAGAATATTTTTACCAAGCGCACGGCGCCGAAAAGCTATGCCAGGCTGATACCCCTCATCGAGAAGACTTCGGCGGAGGTGCGGGTGCCGATTCTTCAGATATTCACTCCGTTGAGCTTTCTGCTGGCAAAAGGAATGCCGGTGGAGGCACAATCGTTCCGCTATAGCGGCATGGCCGTCGTGGACGGGCGCAAGACCTACAAGGTCATCGGCCGGGCCACCCCGGACCTGATGCAAAAAGCGGCGCCCGCTGCGTATCTCAGGCCCGATAAAAGCGAAGTCACCTTCTTTATTGATCCCAGAACGAACTTGCTGGTGAAAGTCAAAGCGGTATTGGTCTGGCGGGCGACGATTCCGGGGCGCGGCAAGACGCGCGCGCAGGTGTTCCGAACCGGGTATGTGCTGGAAGAGACGCATCGCGGCACGGTGCTCAACGCCCCCATTGTCGATACGGCCTTTGTCTTTGCGCCGCCCAAGGGCGCCGTGGAGATATTCCAGGAGGCGCGTTAAGCCGCCGCCTACCGCTTCCGAGAGGAGAAAAATCGCCCGGCGCATTGACAGGCGTGCGCCATCCGTGCTATAATACTGGGCACAACAATTTTGGCAACGCTGTGATGAGGCTAGTAGGCGCTGGCCTCCTTTCCAGAGAGCCGCCGTGGGGTGCGAGGCGGCAAGGAACGGCGCCGAATCTCCCCTCGGAGCAGGATGCTGAACGAAGCAGGACTCCGGTGTTCGGGAGGCTTGTCTTCTATTAGGTTCCCCGGTTGGCGCCCGATATCGCGCCAGGAGTGGTCGGCGGGCTGCCGGATGGCAGCCGTCGTTCGCGTTGCGTTAACGCGCGCCGATTACAAGGGTGGTACCACGTGAGCAACAGCCTCTCGTCCCTTGCGGATGAGAGGCTGTTTGATTTTTCCAACAGGATGAACAGAATGAGACAGGATTTACAGGATTAGACAAAGACAGAGAAGCCCTGTGTTACTGTGTGGTGGTGGGGTGGAAATCCGGCTCATCCCGTTAATCCTGTCTAAAAGGGTTTTGGCTTAATCCTGTTGAGATTTTCCCAGGAGGCTAGGGACGGATGAAATTATCTGGAGCGCAAATTCTGCTGGAGTGTTTGCGGCAAGAGGGAGTCACCCATATCTTCGGCTATCCCGGCGGGGCGGTCCTTCCTATCTACGACGCCCTGTTCGACTGCCACGACATCAAGCATATCCTCGTCCGGCATGAGCAGGGCGCGGCGCACATGGCCGATGGGTTCGCCCGCGCCACCGGCAAGGTCGGCGTCTGCCTGGCTACCAGCGGGCCGGGCGCGACCAACCTGGTCACCGGCATCGCCACCGCCTATATGGACTCCATTCCCATCGTCGCCATCACCGGGCAGGTCAAAACCGCCGCCATCGGCAAGGATGCGTTCCAGGAAGCCGACATCACCGGCATCACCATGCCCATCACCAAGCACAACTTCCTGGTCAAGCGCGTGGAAGACCTGGCCGAGACGATAGCCGAGGCGTTCTATATCGCCCGCACAGGCCGTCCCGGCCCGGTGCTGGTGGACATCCCACGCGACGTGGGCGACAATAAGATCGAGTTCAACGCGGAGACGGACTATCCGAAACAGGTCGCCATTCCTTCCTACCGGCCTGCGGGGCCGCAGGGACGCATTCCCGACTTGCAGATCCGCAAGGCGGCGCAGCTTATCGCCGAGGCGGAGCGGCCCGTCCTCTACGTGGGCGGCGGGGCCATCCTCTCCGACGCGCAGGCGGAGGTGA
Source organism: Chthonomonadaceae bacterium (assembly GCA_035650735.1). Lineage (GTDB taxonomy): Bacteria > Armatimonadota > Chthonomonadetes > Chthonomonadales > Chthonomonadaceae > DASRGL01. The sequence goes on along the minus strand of DASRGZ010000118.1, from coordinate 12,668 downwards.
CCGCCCTGGCCGAGAAGACCAATATCCTGGTGACGACGACGCTGTTGGGCAAGGGCGCGATTGACGAGACGCACCCGCTCAGCATCGGCATGTTAGGGATGCACGGCACCGCCTACGCCAACCACGCCGTCAATCAGGCCGACCTGCTCATCGCCGTCGGCGCCCGCTTCGACGACCGCGTGACCGGCAACCCGGACAAGTTTGCTGTCGGCGCCAGAGTCATCCACATTGACATTGATCCGGCGGAGATCGGCAAGGTCCGCGCGCCGGAGGTGCCGATTGTCGGGGATGTGAAGGTCATCCTGACGGAACTGCTCAAGCACGTTCCGCCGCGTCCCTGGTCGGCCTGGAACGAGCAGATTATGGAGTGGAAGCGCCGCTTCCCGCTGGTCTATCCCAAGGATGGCAAGCTCTACGCCGAGTATGCCATCGAGCAGGTGAGCGAGATCTTTGACCACGATTGCATCATGACCACCGATGTGGGACAGCATCAGATGTGGGCCGCGCAGTACTTCAAGTGCCGCCGCCCGCGCCAGTGGATCACCTCCGGGGGCCTGGGCACAATGGGCTACGGCCTGCCCGCCGCCATTGGCGCCCAATTCGCCCATCCCGATAAGCGCGTAATCTGCCTCTCCGGCGACGGCTCTTTCCAGATGATGACCCAGGAGCTGATGACCGCAACCGTCTACGGCCTGCCCGTCGTCACGGTGATCATCAACAACAAGTCGCTGGGCATGGTGCGCCAGTGGCAGGAGATGTTCTTCAAGGAGCGCTACAGCTCGGTGGACCTGCAAGCCTCGCCGGACTTTGTTAAGCTGGCCGAGGCATATGGCGGCGTCGGGTTCCGCGTCCAGAACCCGCAGGAGCTGCGCGCGGTGCTGGAGAAGGCGAAAGCCGTCACGGATCGCCCAGTCGTGATTGACTGCGTGATCCCGACCGAGGAGAACGTCTATCCGATGATCCCGTCCGGCCAGTCCATCCAGGAGATGATGATCCGCAAGGATCTGGAAGAGCTTAAGGCCAGCATTCATGAGGACGGCGAGGCATGGTCGTTTGCCGACGAGGAGAAGGTGCTGGCTCAGTACGTTGAGGTGGCGACGGCCAAGGAAGCCGAACCCCTGTCTTAGCCTGGCCCGTCTGGACCTAATCCCCTGGCGGCAGGCTAAACCCTGCCGCTGTGGAGCCTACGGCCCGCTGCCTGCCTACGCAGGCAGAGAGCCTTGCCCACCTGCGTGGGCAGAAGAGCCGGTGAGATACCAGGCTCGTCGCCATCCCTCTCTATGGGCGCTGCCTACGCAGGCAGAAAGTCTCGCCCACGTAGGTGGGCGACGGGCGCTTTGCGCCCCCGAGCGGCAGGGTTTAGCCTGCCGCTTCAGGCCCGACCCTGGCAGTGGGCCGGGGGTGGGGTCTTCCGGGGTGAGGGCGAGCATAGAATGGCAATGCATTTAGAAGAACTGGAACCCGATCTGCTCTGGCGTTACTATCAACGCGGCTATAATTGCCTGGTGCGCAGCGGCCGGTATTTCCGACAGGTGCTGCGTCCGGCGCTCTCGCATGTCTATTTCCGTCGTGCCCTCCCGCTGCTGGTGGAGTATGCCCGCGCCAACCACGGCGACGGCGACCTGCCGGCGAGCTTTGGCGAACAGATGGAAGCCTGCCCGCTGACGCCGCGCGATCTGCTGCATCTGGATTATGCCATCTGTCTGGGCTACGCCGAAGCGCAGAGCGAGGGCCTGACGCCCACGGTGGCGCCTGTCCTGGAATGGCCGGGGCCGAACATCAGCCACGCGCTTTTCATCGCCGTGGATATTGGGGGCGCAGGGGAACCCCCGGGGGTTGCCGAGGAATACGCCGACCTGGAGGAGGAGTTGGAGGAAGAGGGAGAAGAGGACGAGGAGGAAGATCCCACTCCCCCCTTTGACCTCTAGGCAGGAGCGTCATGCGTATTCTCGTCGGACACCAAGATTACGAGCTTTCCGCCTACGACACACGCCGGTATGATGTGCGCGTCGTGCGCTACCGCAAGGACGGACAGGGACCTCCCGCCACCATCGCCGAGATGCTGGAGCAGTGCCCGCCGGGATGGAAGCCGGATGTCTATTACCACGCCAGCCTCGTCCACTTTCCCATCCCAACCGACATCAAGGAGTTTGAGGGGCTGACGGCCACCAATATCCAGGACTGGCATCGCGGCGGGCGTGCGGTCTGGGCGGGCGCCGGCTTCTTCGACCTCATCACCACCGAGCGCAACGCCTGCGCGCTGCTGGAGGCTAGCGGCTACGCCAACGCGAAGTTTGCCCGGTTCTGGGGCGCCAACCCGCAGCTACATCGTATTCTGCCGGAGGTAGAGAAGGATATTGATGTCCTCTTCATCGGCTCGCTCAACGCGGCGGTATGGGGCGAGCGCAACCGGTGGGTGGACCGGCTGGCGCGGCTGTCGGACAAGTACCGGGTCGTTGTCGCCATGGGGCACTACGGCGAGGACTACGTCCGCCTGACCAACCGGGCCAAAATCGTCTTCAACCGCAGCGTCAACGGCTGCACTAACCAGCGCGCCTACGATGGCTCGGCCTGTGGGGCGCTGGTGTTTAACGAGGAAGAGGGCGAGGAGACGCGGGAGATTTTTGAGGACCGCGTTCACTGCGTCTACTACAACGCCGACAACTTCGAGGCGCTGCTAGAGTATTACCTGACTCACGAGGAGGAGCGGCGGCGCATCGTGGAGGCGGCGCGAGAGCGTATTCTGGCGCAGCATACGGAGGAGGCGCACGCCAACTCCCTGTTCGCCCTGATCGAGGCCAACCTTGACAAAGCGGGCTACCGTCCGAGCGCCCGCCTGCCGCGCGCCGAGCGCCATGTCCGCAAGGCGCTGCAGATGTTCTCCTGCGCGCTGCCGGCGTCGGCTTCCTCCGCGCTGGCGCTGTTGGAGGAGGCGGAGCGGGAGGGCTACGACCGGGCGCGGCTGGAGGAGGCGCGCGCGGCGCTCTGCGGATGGGTGGCGCACTACCTTCCCGCCGGGCAGAAAATCCCTATGTTTACCGAGGCGCTGCGCCATGCGCGGCAGGCGGTGCAGGCCGCGCCGGACAACGCGGTGGCGCAGATGACGCTGGCCTTTCTGCTCCTGGAGCGGGCCGAGGCCGCGCAGGGCAAGCCCCCGGTCGGCAGAAACGACATCGCGGAGGCGGCGCTAGCGCTGGTAGCGGCTGCGGAGCGCTGCGAGAAATCGTTGGCGCAGGAGGGCGGAACGGCCTCCTTTACGGCTATCGAGGGGTTCGGCTATCCGCGCTGGAGCGATAGCTTTGACAGCTATATCGAGGGGGTCTATTTGGCGCGCGGGGTGGATACGGAGGAGTGGGCGCGGGGAAAGCGGGCAGGGATCGCCTGGCGCTGCCGTTCCATGCTGAGCGATCTGGCTCTGGCCAACGATCAGCGCGAGGAAGCGTATCGGCAGGCTCTCGCCGCCGCGCAAGATTTGCCGCAGAACGGCGAGGCGTTGCTGCGGCTGGCGCGCTGCACGGCGATGACGGGCCGTCTGGAGGAGGCCGTCCTCTGCTATCGCGAAGGACTGGCGGTGATGCCCCTGGCCTATGAGGCCTGGCCGGAGTTGGCGACCGTCCTGGTGGCGCTGGGGCGGCGCGCGGAAGCGGAGGCGTTTGTGCAGGAGCGGCTGCGTGTGGTGCGGGCCATCCCCTCCTTTGCGGCGATCCGCCCGGCGCTCACAGCGGCGTTAGCCTGACTCTTCCCGGCTTAATAGCCCCCATAAACCTCACCCCCGGCCCCTCTCCTTGCGAAGGAGAGGGGAGAGCAGAAGTCGGGGTTTGCCTCTGCCCACGTAGGTGGGCAGCGGGCCGCAGGCCCCATAGCGGCAGGGTTTAGCCTGCCGAGAGAAGGGCCGGGGTGAGGGCAAGGAGTTGTACATGCGTGTGCTTATGGGGTTCCAGGACGCCGTTCCCGCCGGTCTGGACGCGGCGCGCTACGAGGTCTGCTGCGTGCGCTATGGCCGCAACGGCGGGCCGCCGACCACCATTGCCGAAATGCAGGCGCTGTGTCCGCCCGGATGGAAGCCCGATGTCTATTACCATGCAAGCCTGGGCTATTTCCCCATCCCGACCGACATCGAAACCTTTGATGGGCTGACGGTGGCGGGCGTCTCCGATTGGGATCGGGGCGGCAGGGCGATCTGGAATGGCGCGGGTTTTTTTGATCTCATCGTCTCCGAACAGAACGCCTGCGCGCTATTGCAGGCTGCCGGCCACGAGAACGCGCTGTTTGCCCGTTTCTGGGGCGTGGGCGCCGACCTCCACCGCGTTCTACCCGACGTGCAGAAGGATATTGACGTTCTGTTCGTTGGCGCGCTCAACCCGGGAGTGTGGGGGGAGCGCAACCGTTGGCTGGATAGACTGGCCCGGCTGTCGGATAAGTACTGGATCGTGATCGCGTCCGGGCATCACGGCGAGGATTACGTCCGCCTGCTCAACCGCGCCAAAATCGTCTTCAACCGCAGCAATCGGGGCGAAACCAACCAGCGGGCGTATGAGGCGGCGGCCTGCGGTGCGCTGGTCTTTAACGAGGTCGAGAACGCCGAGGCTCAGGAGATATTCGTCGACCGCGTCCATTGCGTCTATTACAGCGCCGATAACTTCGAGGCGCTGCTGGATTATTACCTGGCCCACGCGGAGGAGCGCGCGCGCATTGCCGAGGCGGGACGGCAGAGGGCCGTCGGCGAGCATACGCACGAGCAGCATAACGCCGCCTTGTTTGCCCTGATCGAGGCCAACCTTGACAAAGCGGGCTACCGTCCGAGCGCCCAGTTGCCTCCCACCGAGCGTCAGATTCGCAAGGCGTTTCAGATCTACGGCAGTGCGGAGCCAGGGGCGGCGATGACGGCGCTGCTGCTGCTCAACGAGGCGGAACGGAGCGGATACGATCCCGGTCGGCTGGCAGAGGCGCGTGCGGCCCTCTACGGCTGGATGGCCTATTGCCTGCCGCCAGAACACAAAGCAAAGTACTTCACCGGAGCCATCCGGCAGGCACGGCAGGCGGTAGAGCGGCTGCCGGAGAATGCTCTGGCGCGCATGGGATTGGGCTTTCTGCTGCTGGATCGCGCCGAGGCGACCGGCGGGGCGCCTCCGACTGCGCCGAACGATATTTCCGAGGCAGCGGCTCATCTCGTGGTCGCCGCAGAACAATGCGAAGCGGGAACGGCGGAGGTGGATGGCTTCGGCTACCCGCGCCGGAGTGACCTGTGGGACGCACACATCGGGCGTCTCTGGATGCAGCACCGGATGGAGGAGGAACGCTGGGCACGCGAGATGCGCGCCGCCATCGCCTGGCGCTGCCGCTCGCTGGTGAGCGATCTGCTGCTGGCGAACGGGCGGCAGGCAGAGGCGTACCGGCAGGCGGAGGCGGCGGTGCGCGCCTGGCCGATGGAGGCGGAGGCGCAGTTGCGACTGGCGCGCATCGCGGCCCGGCTTGGGAATAGAGGTGAGGCGATAAATGCCTATCGGGCCAGCCTAGCCGAGTCGCCGTTCCAGTGCGATGCCTGGCTGGAACTGGCCGAAGCTCTGGTTTCGGCGGGACGGCGCGCGGAGGCGAAGGCGTTCGTGCGGGAGCGGCTGCGCGTGGTACAGGCGATTCCCTCCCTGGCGGCGATCCGGCCCGCTCTGATGACTGTATTCAAGTAGCACTCTGACTCTGGAGGATGGGAAGAGGATGGCAGTTTCGATGAGCAATGCGATTATGGCACAGCTACAACAGCAGCATACGATTACAGTTCTGGTCGAGAACCACCCCGGCGTGCTGGCGCGGGTCGCCGGGCTGTTCGCGCGGCGCGGGTTCAATATCGAGTCGCTGGCGGTCTCGGTCACCGACAAGCCCGACGTCTCCCGCATGACCATCGTGGTCGGCGGCGACCACCGCGTTCTGGAGCAGATCACCAAGCAGCTTAACAAGCTGGTCGAAGTGATCAAGGTGGTGGACTATACCGAGACGGCGGCAGTTGAGCGGGAACTGGCCCTGATCAAGGTCAATGCCGAGCCGAAAGACCGGGGCGAGATCATGCAGATCGTCGAAATCTTCCGGGGCCGCATCATTGATATGAGCGAGAAGACGTTCATCGTCGAGGTGACCGGCAGCACGGACAAGCTCGACAAGATTACCGACCTGCTCTCGTCCTACGGCATCCGGGAACTGGTGCGCACAGGCATTATCGCGATGGCGCGCGGCGCCAAGACCGCCAGCCGCACCGGACGCGAGAGCGTAGAGTAAAAAAATTTCAACAGGATGAACAGGATGAGACAGGATTAAACAGGATTTCTAAAACCCAACCAACCGAGTGCTTATTTCTCTTAACTTTGGGCTTCTATCTCTTGTCTTAATCCTGTTGGAATCGCCTTTTGGAGTGGTGGATGGGCGAGTTGCGCGAGATCGTGGAGGTAGCGGCGGTAGACCGGCTGTTCGCGCTGCTGGCGCTGATCGGGCCGATTGCGGGCGCGCTGATCGGCGCGGCGGTGGGAGTGCGGCGGCAGAACGTGCGGCGCGGCACGCTGTTGGGGTTTTTGATAGGGTTGTTCGGCCCACTGAACTGGCTGCTCTGGCGCGTCTATAATGCCCTGACCGACCGGAACGGCCTGGATACGGTGCGCAACCTGTTTATCAATCTGGGGCTGTTTATCGTGGTCGGCGCGGTCATCGGCGTTGGGGTCGGATGGGCGCTGCGGCGGGAGGCCGCGCAGGCATCGGAAGAGCAGTCGCAGCCGGAACCGCCCGCGTAGTCCGCTGTGCGCCTGGTTTTCACTCTTGTTCAGGAAAGGCGATGGAGACACAGGACGGCCAAGCGAGAGAACCGCAGGCAGAGGGACGCCGGAATGGGCGCTCGGCCCCGGCGACGGACTGGACGGTCTGGCAGGACGCGGAGGTCGTGGCGAAGTTCGCCGGAGATCGACGCAGCGGTATCCTGGGCGGCGTGGAGCAGTTGGAGGTGCTGTGCCAGCTTCTTCCGGCGCTTCCTACCGGCGGCGCGACGGCGCGAGTGCTCGACCTGGGCTGCGGCGACGGCATCCTGCTGGAGACAGTCCTGCAACGGTGGCCCGATGCACAGGGCGTCGCGCTGGACGGCTCCGTTCTGATGCTCAAGCGCGCGGCGGAACGGCTGGCTGCCTTCGGCGCCGCCGTCTCCTATGTCCTAGCCGACTTTAACGCGCCGCAGTGGGTGGAGAAGCTGCCGTATCTCTCCTTCGATGCCATCGTGTCTGGGTTCGCCATCCATCATAGCGAGGACGACCGCAAGCGCGCCCTCTATGCGCAGCTTTTTGATCTGCTGCGGCCCGGCGGCGTCTTCATCAACGTGGAGCATGTCGCCAGCGCCTCGCCGCTTGGCGCGGCCCTCTTTGAGCGCGCCTACGCCCTGAACCTGGCCCGCTCGCGCCGCGCTCAGGGCCAGGAGGCGACATTCGAGGAAGTTCTGGACGAGATCGTCAACCGGCTGGATAAGTCCGCCAACCGCCTTACGCCGGTGGAGACGCAACTGGAATGGCTGCGCGCCATCGGCTACACCGACGTGGATTGCTACTGGAAATACTACGAGCTTGCCGTTCTGGCCGGATACAAACCGAAAAACCAATTCCAACAGGATGAACAGGATAAGACAGGATTAAACAGGATTTCTAAAACCAACCCCATTCCTGTTTCTGTCTCTACAACCCATACAAGCCCTGTATCTTTGTCTTTGTCTTAATCCTGTAAATCCTGTCTCATCCTGTTCATCCTGTTGAAGATTTTCCAAAAGGGGAGCACTGCCAATATGCCAGCGAAGATATATTATGACGCCGATGCCGACCTGGCTGCCCTGCGCGGCAAGAGGATCGCCATCATCGGGTACGGGAGCCAGGGCCATGCCCACGCGCTCAACCTCAAAGATTCGGGAATGGATGTCGTCGTAGGGCTGAGGCCGGGCAAGTCCTGGGCCGCCGCCGAGAACGACGGGCATACGGTACTGACGGTGGCCGATGCCGCGCAGCAGGCCGACATCATCATGATCCTGGTCAACGACGAGTACCAGGCGGCGCTCTATAAGGAGCAGATCGAGCCGAACCTCAAGCCGGGCAACGCCATTGCATTCGGGCACGGCTTCAATATCCATTTCGGCCAGATCATGCCGCCGGAGAACGTGGACGTGTTCATGGTCGCGCCGAAGGGGCCGGGCCATCTGGTGCGCCGCGTCTACACGGAGGGCAAAGGCGTTCCGTGCCTGATCGCCATCCATCAAAATCACACGGGCGACGCCAGGAACATTGCGCTGGCCTACGCGAAGGGCATCGGCGGCACGCGCGCGGGCGTGCTGGAGACGACCTTCCAGGAGGAGACCGAGACCGACCTGTTCGGCGAGCAGGCCGTGCTCTGCGGCGGCACGACGGCGCTGGTCAAGGCGGCGTTCGAGACGCTGGTGGAGGCGGGCTATCAGCCGGAGATCGCCTACTTCGAATGCCTGCACGAGCTCAAGCTCATCGTGGACTTGATGTATGAGGCGGGCATCGCCGGGATGCGCTACTCCATCTCCGATACGGCCCAGTACGGCGATATGACGCGCGGGCCGAGGGTCATTGATGAGCATGTGCGCCAGACGATGAAGGAGATGCTGCAAGAGATTCAGAGCGGCCAGTTCGCTAAGGAGTGGATTCTGGAGAACCGCGCCGGGCGTCCGGTGTTCCGCGCCCTGGATCAGCGCGACCGCAACCACGTTATCGAGAAGGTGGGCCGCGAGTTGCGCGCCATGATGAGCTGGGTCAAGAGCAACGTCGCCCAGCAGACGGCGCAGGCCGTGACCACCGAAACGGCCACCCAGCCTAACGAGCGCGTGGCGCGCGTGGAGTGGCGCGAGAAGTCGTGAGACGCGGCAGGGTTTAGCCTGCCGCTTCCGGGGTGGGCCAATAGAGGCGGGCCAACCCGCGAGGGATAGCAGGCATTCGAGAGAGATTTTCCCGTATTACTTATTGGGCAGAGAGCGGAATCTACCGATAAGTAGGGAAAGTTCGCTGATAGGGAGGCGCTATGCGCTGTGCTGGCGCGCTCTCCGAATGCCTGGAAGGAATGAAGTAATGAACCCTCGCGATAAGTCCCCGCAGTGGCGGCTGGAGACGCTGGCCCTGCATGGCGACCCGGCGCTCGGTCCGGTGGCGGGCGCGCAGGCCCTGCCGATCTATCAGACCGCCGCGTTTGATTTCCCGACGGCGGAAGAGGCGGCAGCGCGGTTCGCCCTGGAAGAAGAGGGGGCGGTCTATACCCGGATCGGCAACCCGACGATAGAGGCGTTTGAGCGGCGGGTGGCGGCGCTGGAGGGCGGCGTCGGGGCGCTGGCGACGGCGAGCGGGCAGGCGGCGACCTTCTATGCGGTCGCTACGCTCACAGACGCGGGAGAGAACATCGTCGCGTCGAGCTCGCTCTACGGCGGCATCTACTCGCTCCTGAAGAACGTGCTCTCGCGCTTCGGCATCGGCGCGACGTTCGTGCCGGTGGATGACCTGGCCGCGTGGGAAGCCGCCATAAGCGAGCGCACGACCTGCCTCTACGCGGAGACCATCGGCAACCCGCTGCTGGATACGCCGAACCTGGAGACGCTGGCGGAACTGGCGCACCGGCGCGGCATCCCGCTGATTATAGATAACACCCTGGCGACGCCCTGCCTGTGTCGTCCTTTCGACTACGGGGCCGATGTCGTGGTCTACAGCGCGACCAAGTACCTGGGCGGGCACGGCACGACCATCGGCGGCGTCGTGATCGACAGCGGCAAGTTCGATTGGGGCGCGGGCCGCTTCCCGCAGTTCACCGCGCCGGACGCCCTCTATAACGGCATGGTGTTCGCCCAACAGTTCGGGCCGCTGGCCTATCTGACCAAGATGCGGGCGCACTGGCTGCGCGACGTGGGCGCGTGCATGGCTCCGATGACGGCCTGGAATCTGGTGCAGGGATTGGAGACGCTGCCGCTTCGCATGGAGCGCCACTGCGCCAACGCCGCCGCCCTGGCTAGCTGGCTGGCGCGGCATCCCGGCGTGGAGCGCGTTCTCTATCCGGGCCGGGCCGACCATCCGACCGCGCACAATGCGAAATGCTATCTCAAGCGGAGCGGCGGGATGCTCGGCCTCTATGTCAACGGCGGCTACGAGGTGGCCAAGAACATGGTGACGCGCACCCGGCTCTTCAGCCATGCCGCCAACATGGGCGACTGCAAATCGCTCATCATTCATCCAGCTTCGACCACCCATTCGCCGGTAGATCCGGAGGTGCGCGCCTCCATCGGCATCGCAGATAACTTCCTGCGTCTCAGCGTCGGCCTGGAGCATATCGAGGACTTAAAGGCCGACCTGGATAGCGCCCTCGCTGCATCACAGGCAGCGTGACGGAACACCCTCTGGCCGTACAGCAGCGGCAGGGTATTTCGATGGCGGAAGTGCAGCGCATTGCTGAGAAGCTGCTGCACGGCTTGAGTGGCTGACTCTTTCTCAAAAAGAGAGGGTCGGCGTAAAAACATAATGCCCACAAGGCATTCAAGGTGAGGAGAACACGAAGCATGGCAACCCGCATCTACATTTTCGACACTACCCTGCGCGATGGGGAGCAGTCGCCGGGGGCCTCCCTCAACGTCGAGGAGAAGCTGGAGATCGCCCGCCAGTTGGAGCGGCTTGGCGTGGACGTGATCGAGGCGGGTTTCCCCATCTCTTCCCCCGGCGACTTCCAGGCCGTGCAGTCCATCAGCCGCGTGATCAAAAACTGCACGGTCTGCGGCCTGACGCGCGCCGTCAGGAAAGATATCGAGGTCGCGGGTGAGGCGCTCAAAGACGCCGTGCGCCCCCGCATCCATACCGGCCTGGGCGTCTCCGACAACCATTTGCAGTACAAGCTCAAACTGACCCGCGAGCAGGCGATGGAGCGCGGCGTCGAGGCGGTCAAATACGCGCGCAAGTTCGTGGATGACGTCGAGTATTTCCTGGAGGACTCCGGGCGGGCGGATAAAGATTATCTCTGCAAGGTCATTGAAGAGGTCATCAAGGCCGGCGCGACCGTGATCAATATCCCCGACACCACCGGCTACTCCACGCCCGAAGAGTACGGCGCGCTGATCGGCTACGTCATGGAGCATGTGCCCAACATAGAGAAGGCCGTCGTCAGCGTTCACTGCCATGACGACCTGGGCCTGGCCGTCGCCAACTCCCTGGCGGGCGTGCGCCACGGCGCGCGGCAGGTTGAGTGCACCATCAACGGCATCGGGGAGCGCGCGGGCAACACGTCGCTGGAAGAGGTCGTAATGGCGATGAAGGTGCGCAAAGACCTCTTCGAATGCGAGACCGGCATCGTCACCCAGGAACTCTACAAGACCAGCCGCATGGTCAGCACGGCGACGGGCATCCTGGTGCAGCCGAACAAGGCCATCGTCGGCGCCAACGCCTTCGCCCACTCCAGCGGCATCCATCAGGACGGGGTGCTCAAGGAGCGCACGACCTACGAGATTATAGACCCGAAGGACGTGGGCATCCTGGAGAGCAAGATCATCCTGACGGCGCGCTCCGGGCGGCACGCCTTGCAGCACCGCCTGCATGAATTGGGCTTCAATTTCAGCGAGGAGCAGATAGATAAAATCTACGCCCGCTTCCTGGATGTGGCCGACCGCAAGAAGCAGGTCTACGACGAAGACCTGGAGATCATCGTCGCCGACGAGACGAGCGCGGTCAAGCAGACCTATGAGCTGCTGCACGTCCAGGTGTCCTGCGGCGACAAGCTCATCCCGACGGCGACCGTCGGCATCCGCGACGCGCAGGGGCGGGAATTGATTGACTCGTGCCACGGGACGGGGCCGGTGGATGCGGTCTACCGGGCCATCAACCGGATCGTCAACGTCGAGAACGATCTAATCGAGTTCAGCATTCAGGCGGTGACGGAAGGCATTGACGCCCTGGCCGATGTGACCATCCGCATCCGACGCGGCAACGACATCTATACGGGGCGCGGCGCGCACACCGATATTGTCGTCGCCAGCGCCAAAGCCTACATGCACGCCCTGAATAAGCTCATAGACCGCGTCACGCCCAGCACTGCCGACCGTCAGACAGCAGGAGCGGTGTAAGAAGAGGCCATGATAAGTACACAAGCTCTGACATTGGATCAAATTCGTCAGACGGGACTTGAGGCTCTTGCGCGTGCGCTAGGGCCAGTCGGCCTGATCCGCTTCCTACAGCAATTTGAGATGGGAGCCGGTGATTATTCGAGAGAGCGGCATAACTGGCTGCCACAGGGCGATGTGCAGGCATTGGCCGCAGAGATACAACAGCGCAGAACGAGCGCACCCTAGAACAAGGCGCGGCTTGGGAAATAAGCGAAGATACCCTTAGCTTCACTGTCATGCCCAGCGCGCAGGACAAGACGCTGGAGCACGTCTGAGCGGGCCTGTCCCCTTGCCTGGAGCCTCTCCCATCAGGGCACTGTTGCCATCTCGCAAGCCTGCCATTGGGAGAAGCTCTTAGAGCCTCTATGATACCTGCTGGCAGCCCTGTCCTTTAGGGCTGGGCGCATCGAACCTCGTTATTCCTGCAATATCTCTCCTGCCTCATCAGTATTTAATTATTCAGCATAAAAATGGAAGAAAAACAGTTACCATAATACGTGCGTCTACTTGACAT
>DASRGZ010000117.1:0-6407 GCA_035650735.1 Chthonomonadaceae bacterium | reverse complement strand
GGTCGGCAAGGTTACGGCCCTTGCCTCCGCCTTGCGACACCTTGCGACACGGCTCTGCCTAGCGACACCTACGCGGGCAAAACACCTTTTTCGCCCACGTAGGTGGGCGACGGGCGCTTTGCGCCCCCGAGCGGCAGGGTTCAGCCTGCCGCTTGAGGCGAACCGGGGAGTCAATTTAACTTCGTTTGCTCTATGGCTTACCGAGGAATGCGGCAATAATCAACCTGACACAAAGGCCAGATGCCGCGAGGCTGCCCTCCGGCGGGATTTCTTCCACCCGCTGAGGGGCGACCCGATTCCTACTGCTGTTTTGCTGGTAAACCTTACGGCCTGGAAATCGGCGCGCAGGAGGCGCGCGGATTGGCGAGCCCTGTGATGGCCCGCCAATCGCAGTATGAACCGAGGGATTGTAACTATGGCTGCAAAAGGACGCCTGCTAATCGGCGTGGACTTGAATGTTTCGGAAATCTATGCCGTCGGGATGCGCGGCAACTGGACCAACGCCCAGGTGGTCTGCGCCGGCTCTGCCCCTATGCCTGCCGGCGCGCTGGAGGGCGGCAACATCGTCAACTCGGCGGCAGTCGCTGAGACGTTAAAGCGGTTGCTGGAGCGCATGGGCGTAGGTCCGCACGAGGCTGTGCTCGGCATTGCCGGGCGCGGCGTGATCACGCGCGTGCTCGATGTGCCCAGCATGCCCGACAACGAGATGGGAGCGGTCATCCAGGGCGAGCTGGCCCACTACCAGATTTTGCGCGACAACACCGGCGCCTTCGACTTTATGCGGCTGCAGCGGCCCGAGGAGCTGGCCGACGCCAGCCCACAGGTGCTGGTCATGGCGGCAGAGGAGATGATCGTCGGCGGCTACCGCGCCGTCGCCGAACAGGCGCAGGTCCGCCTGCTGGCGCTGGAGCCGGTGCTGCTGGCAATGTATCGCGTCGCGTTTGCCAAAGTGCAGGCCGAGCCGGCCGCCCTATGCCTGGCCATCAACAACGGCGAGGTCGAGATCACCGTGGTCAGCCACGGCCAGATCCGGCTCTACCGGCGCGTGGACATGGGCCGCAGCAGCCTGATCGTCGAGCCGCAGGCGGGGCAGCGCGGCGCCCGGACGGAGAACAAGCCTGCCGCCCGCAGCCTGCTGGGCGAGGAGATAGAAGAGGCCGGGCCGGAATCCGAGGGCCGCCCGACGGAAACGGCCCGGCAGATCAACGTCGCCTCGGCCAGCAGCCTGGTCATCGAGATACAGCGCTCTCTAGATTACTACAGCAGCCAGTATCCGCAATCCAGCGCCGTCAGCCGCGCCGTGATGGTCACCAACGATCCGGCCCTGACGCCGCTTGCCAACTGGCTTTCCCAGGCGCTCTCCATCGAAACGACGGTCGCCGAGCTGTCTGGCGCCGCAGAGGCCGCACCCGAGGCCGCCGCTCAGCTTCAAGGACCGGAGGGCCTGCGCTATCTGGGCGCCATCGGTCTGGCTATGCATGGGCTGGCCGGTCAGCCGGTGGCGGTGCCGCGCTTCAACCTCTTGAGGGGAGTGCGCGCCCCCCGGGTCATCCAGCTAGGGAAGCGCAGCCTGGCCGTCTCGCTGGCGCTCTCCGTTCTCTGCCTGCTCATCGGCGGAATCGTGGCCTTTGCCATGAATCGCAAAGCCGGCATGGTGGCGATCTCACTGCAGCAACGGCAGGCGGAGCTTAGCACCAAACAGAAGCTCAAGCAGGAATACCTGGATCAGCTCCAGGCCCAGACAGAACAGTTGCAAACGCTCCAACCCAAGGGCTTTCCATTTCCCCGCATTATGGATGCGGTTTCCCATGCGATTGCCCCGGACGTTGGCCTGACCGGCGTTAGCCTGGACATGAGCGGCCAGGTGCTCGTGACCGGCGAAGCCGCCAACGAAAAGGCCGTTATCAGGACACTCGAAGGGCTTAAAAGCAGCCCGAGCTTTGAGAATACGTCGCTGGATACGTTCGATACCAAAGGGAACGTGACGGGCCGCCCGCCGGTGGTGCGCTTCCAGATCTCCTTGCACTATGTCAGCCAGGAGCGCCCCCAGGCCGCAGCCCCCGGCACGCGTTGAGGATATACCGTGAACAACTTACGTCTTCATAACTCACTGGCCATTGGCCTGCCGGTGCTATCCTTCTTTCTGGCGGGCGGGTTGGCCTTCTACCATGCCCGCCGCGCCCAGCATCTCGAAAGCGAATGGGAGCTGGCAGGCAAGCAGATTGCCGCGCTGGATACCCTGATCACCACATCAGGCTCCAAGCCGCGCCCGGCCCGCTTTCCAACCGCCGAGCAGTCGTCGCAGGAACAGCCCAACTTCCTGAACGTGCTGCGCGCCTATGCCGACGGAGCGCACGTGCGGTTCGTCCATTGGTCCAACAACAGCGCCAATACGGCCAACAACGCAAGCGTCGCGTCGGCCTCCGGCTCCGATAACAAAGAGGCGCAGGGCAAATCCCTGCCGCCCGACGTGACGGCGATTGTCAGCCAGGTCGAGATCGCCGGCCACTATCTGGGGATACGGGATTTTCTGTATAGTATCCTGCGCTCGCCGCGCCTGCTGAACCTGACGGACATCAAATGGATGCGCGATGACACCTGGCCGCAGACCCACGTGACGTTCACATTGACGCGCTACGTCGCGCCTCCCGGCAAGGCGGCACTGCGCGACTCGGACCTGCAGGCGCTGACTCTGGCCCAGTCGCAGCATCCCGTGTCGCCGGGAACATCTGGCCCGTATGCGGCCACGCCGATCAGCAACCCGCCCGGCACACCTGTCGTATCCGCCGCAGCGCCCGGGAAGCTCTAAGGAGGGTGGAGATTGACCTATGAAACGCTTCCATTTACTCGCAGCAGGGCTTTTCCTGCTCAGCGCGCTCCCGGCGCCCGCGGAGACGCCGGCCGGCAACCCGCGCCCGGCTAATCCGATACGACCCCGAGCGCGCATTCGCCTGCGGTTTGCCAATACCGATTTCTCGGATGTAATCCAGGCGCTCACCCTGCAGACGCACGCCAACATCGTCTACCCGACGGGGCTGCGCAAGTCCATCTCGGTAGACGTCGCAGCGGACACGACCGACCAGGCGCTGAGCTTTATCACGGCGGCCTCCGGGCTGGCCTTCCGCCAGATCGGGCGCACCTACGTCGTGGCCGCGCCGGGCGACCTGCGCCGGGCGCTGGAGCCGTTCGGGGCGAAAACGTTCCTGCCGCTCAATACGCTGGCGCCTGCGGACGCCGTGAAACTGCTGGAGGGCGCGCTGCCTTACCTCACCGTTCGCCAGGCGGGCAATCAGGTGCTTGCTATTGGCGGCACGGAGGATATTGAGCAGGCGCGCACGATCCTGGCCGCGCAGGACAAGGCCAAGCCCAACGATCCGGCGACGACGGATGTGGTCGCTTTGCGCTATGTGCCGGCGGCGCAGGTCGCCACGCTCTTGAAGACGATGTATCCGGACCTGAAGGCGCAGGCAGTAGGCGCGGCGGACAAGCCCGGTGGCGCGCTGGGCCTGGCCGGGCCGAAATCCGCGGTGGAGGGCGCCAAAGAGGCGCTCCATACCATAGATGCGCCCAACGCTCCGCGCGACTCCGACCACGAGTACCGCGTCTATCCCATCCGCTACAGCAGCGCGCCGGTGTTGCGCGACTTCCTGGAGAAGTCCGGCCTGGATGTCTCCGTGCTCATTGGGCCGGAGAACTACGCGCCGTCCGCGCCCGGCTTCCGCCCGCTCTCCGGCGCTACAATCGGCACCAACAACGGCGGCGCGATGGCAGGCGGCAATAACGGCAATGGTGGCGGCACAGCGGCGGGCACAGGAGAGAACGGTACGTCTCAGTCCAAACCCGAGGACGGCAGTCACGCCCGCTTCCTGGTACTCAACGGCACGCCGGAGCAACTGGATAAGGCGTTCGGGCTGCTGGCGCAGGTGGATGTGCCGCCCCAGCAGGTCATGGTCGAGGTCAAGGTAGTGGATACCTCGCCGGAGCGGGCCGAGGAGCTGGGCCTGACGTGGAGCTGGACGCCCTTCACTTTCCTGGAGGCGCATCCGGGCACGACCGCCTCAGACTTCGACAAGGCCACGCGCCCGCTGGGCTTCGGCGCCATCAGCCGCGTTCCCTGGTCGTTCCAGTCGGTGTTGAGCGCGATGACCGTCCGCAAGGAGGCCAAGATCCTGGCCGACCCACGTATTCAGGTGGTGGATAACCAGGACGCCAACATCTTCATCGGGGAGACCATTCGCACGCAGGTCTCGCAGTCAAGCCTGGCCGGCACGACGTTACAGGTGCTGGAGTTCCCGGTCGGGATTATCTTGCTGGTGCGCCCGCACATCAACAGCGATGGCCGGATCACCATGCGCGTTCACCCGGTCGTGAGCACCGTCACGGGCCTCAGCGCCAACAACATCCCGCAGACCAGCTCGCGTGAGGCGGAGACGACGGTCATGGTGCAGGATGGCGAGACGGTGGTGATCGGGGGCCTGATTCGCGACGAGATCAGCAAGACCGTTCAGGAGGTGCCTATCCTCTCCAAGATCCCGCTGATCGGAGAGCTTTTCCGCAAGCGCTCCACCGACCGACGGCACAGCGATATTCTGGTCTTTATCACGCCGCATATCGTCAAGTAGGACGCCTGGACCCCGACCAGCGGCCCTCACCTCCTTCCCCTCTCCCGCAGCGTGGGGGAGGGGAAGGGGGTGAAGGCTTTAACAGGGAGTGGACAGTCGCCGTAGGGCGACTTTGTGCTTTTAGTACTGCGGTTTTACCGCCTGGAGAGAGCTGAATGGCTCCAGTATGAGGAGGTTCATGGATGACATACCGACCAGAAGATCGTAAGCGCCTAATCGGCCTTGGCGCCGCGATTGTCCTTGTCTTGGGATATGGAGTTGTCTTTATTATTCCGCGCGCGGTTGGCTCGTCGCATGGGACACCCAGGCCGGCGGCACCGACCATCGTGCCGGCCAGCCTGCCGGGCGCACAGGCTGCCGTCGGAGTACCGGGCACTGCACAGCCTACGCCCGATAAAACGGCTGTCGCTCAGGACTTGAGCGTACCGCCTCCGGCGGAGCGCGACCCCTTCGAGCCGCCTGTGGCTGCGCGTCCGGTAAACAGATTCCTGGCCGCTCCACACCTGGCTCCCAGGCGGCCCGCACCGCCCGGTCCCAGCGTTCTGCCGCGCGACACGCGGCCCAAACTGGCGGCGATTGCCCCGCCCGTCCCCGCTGCGGCGCCGACGACATCCCCGACGCCGCCCGAGCAGCCGGTTATTGAGTTGAAAGGCGTGGTGCTCGGCCAGCCGACCATCGCTGTTCTCCGCCTGGATGGGCAGATCTTCGACAAAAAAGAGAAGGAGCGGCTGCCCAACGGATGGCTGGTGGAGCATATTGCCGAGACGGGCGTTGTCTTGAAGGCCGGCACGCGCCGGATTACCCTGGAAGTGGGCCACGCCTGGCCGCCTGCCAAAGCGGGCCAGGAGACGCCGGCCCCGCCCACCGTTGCGCCAGCCGCCGAGCCGCCCGTCGCATCGGCGCCTGTGACCGAAACTCCTTGACGCATACCGCCAGAATCCGGCGTTCCTGTCAGGTTATCGCGGCGCGGAACATGGCATAACGTGAATGAGACGGCCCGCTCCGGTTTCGGGGAAAGCCGCTCGCTCACATTCGACGAAAAGGAGGCAACTCGCTTGCACCATATTCTTTCGCGAAAGCGTCGCAAAGGCTTTACGCTGGTCGAACTGCTGGTCGTAGTTCTGATCCTGGCGATCTTGATGGCCGTGGCGATTCCGGCTTACCTGGCAGCCGTTAAGGAGTCGCGCCGCCGCACCTGTCGCGCCAATATGCAGTCTATTGCCCACGCGGAGCAGGCATACCTGATCCGCAATCCCGGCGGCTATACCGCCGATCTCAGCGCGGGCGGCCCGCTGGTCGGGCCGGACAAAGACCTGCAGGCGCTGCCTATCTGCCCGGAGGGCGGCACCTATACGGTGGATACCGGCACCAACAACCAGGGGCCGATCACCATCCACTGCAGCGTCCAGGCGCATGACACAAGCGACAACGGCAACGCTGGCTTCCAGCCGGGCCGCGACTCCTCGTAAGCTTCCTCCTGGGAAGGCTCAACCCTTCCTGCAGCTCTGCTTCCTTACTCCTGAGGAAGCAGAGCCTTCTTTTTGCCTCAAAAACCAGATTCAGACGGGATTAACGGAATTAACCGGATTTCCACCCCTCAGATAAGCTTTGCTTCCCTATCTTTGTCTAATCCTATAAATCCCGTCTTCACTGCCGTACACTTTTTGGAAGGAGGGCGTAGAGGTTGCCGCATTGGGTACTCTAGTGCTTACCACAGACACTGGAGAACCTAAAATGAGCGACAACCTCACCCGTTATTGTGCCATAAGAGATGCCTTAAAGCGC
>DASRGZ010000116.1:0-34371 GCA_035650735.1 Chthonomonadaceae bacterium | reverse complement strand
GCGCTTTAAGGCATCTCTTATGGCACAATAACGGGTGAGGTTGTCGCTCATTTTAGGTTCTCCAGTGTCTGTGGTAAGCACTAGAGTACCCAATGCGGCAACCTCTACGCCCTCCTTCCAAAAAGTGTACGGCAGTGAAGCCCTAGATAAGGATGAAGGCGGAAGGATGAAGGATGAAGAAAAGCCCTGGCTTTTTCCTCCTCTCGCCTTCATCCTTGCGGAGAAGGGATGCAGGATGAAGAAAAGGGGAGTGGCTAACCTCTTGCAGGTGAGTGCGGTTCTGTGCAGTCAAGGCAAGAACTTGCCTGCAACGGATTCGACACTCCCAAGAAAAGCCCTGGCCCCTTTCATCCTTCATCCTTCCGCCTTCATCCTTGCTTATTCGGGCGGCGAAACTCCGCGCAGGGTGACCAGGCCGGAGCCGTCGGCGCGAGTCTCCAGAGTAGTTTCGATGGGCAGGAACTGCTGCGCCACCCACAGGGCCGTGCGCAGATGTTCGGTGATCTGTGGGGTTGTCCAGCGGCTTACCTGTGGGATCAGCGCGCAGGGCAGCACCAACTGGTCAGCCAGGTGCTCATCCACGCCGGCGCCCGTGGAGAACCATTCCTTGAAGCCGCGCACGGCCTCTTCGGCCACGCGCTCCATAGGCTTGCCGCGCTCGCCCAGGCCCGTCCATCCGCCGCTTCCGATGGTGCACTCGGCCACCACCACGACCGCCGCCCCCGGGCCGTGGCTGGGAAGGTCGCGAACTTCTGCCTCCACCTCTACGCCGTAGCCGGCCAGCCCCTTGAGGGCCGTCTCTTTGCCGCGCGCCGCCACGTGTTCGGGCAGTTGGGAGGTGACGATGAAGACGCGCAGACGTTTGAGCCTGCCCCGTTCGACGCAGTCGACCGGAACCTCCGGTCGGCCACTCAACACACGGAAAGTGATTTCGCCGCCCCCTCGGGGGTAGAACCCGGCGCGCGTCAAGGAGAGATCGGCTTCCAGGCCCATACGGCGCAGCATCGGCACGTAGACCGCCTCGATATAGTCGGCGGGAGGAGCCATCGGAACGTGCGTGCCGCCCCGGAGGGTAGCGGCGGCGCCGGCGGCAGGCAGGAAGGCCATCGGCACGAGCAGAGTCTGCGCGACCAACCCCGTCGCGCCCGCCGAGGCGCCGCCGCGCGCCTCGGCTACATCAATGAGGAAATGATCCCGGCTGGTGAGCGCGCCGGGGACAAACCGCAGGAAGGAGGAGCCGAGCCTATCACCCTGCAGCCGGGCGCTGCAGAGTGCGGCGGCAGCACGCACCGCCGTCAGGTGTTGGGCTTGCAGGCCCGGCTTGCTGCGCCGGGCCCGGATATGGGCGATTTCCACCGGGCGTCCGGTAAGGGCCGCCAGCGAGACGCTGGTGCGCAGGATCTGCCCGCCGCCCTCTCCGAAGGCGCCATCAATCCACACGGGCTGCCTGTCTGCTGCCGCCATGCTAGAGCGTGTCCACCTCCTTGACCGGGCCGGTGGCGTTGCGGGGCTCTGCCGGCAGGACGGTGGAGACGCGCCGATAGAGTGGAGCCAGCTCGCCGGGCGGATCCATCTCCAGCAGCGTATCGCCCCACCAGGTGGCCGTGTAGGTGATTCCCTCCAGCGTATAGGTGTAGCTGCGCCGGTCCTGAGGCCAGGTTACCGAGACGACATCGCCAGCCTGCAGCGCCTCCAGCCAGGCGTAACCGTGGCGTAGCACTTCATGGCGCGGGCGCACATGATTGACCAGCACGTGGGGGTCGTGGACGTGGGGCGGCACGCGCACGGCCAGCACGCCGCGCGTCTTGACCATCACCTCGACGCCGCCGGTTTGCGGGGCCAGGGAGCGCACCGTCGCCCAGCGCGTATCCCGCGAGAAGTGCAGGTTGACCATGACCGCGCCCTCCGGGCGCGTGACGGCGTAGTGCCAGAGGTCGTAGAGGGCGCGCGTGCCCGCGCCGGTGCTGCGGCGTGCCAGGCGCGGATTGGTCGGGTCGAAGGCATCGTTGGGCCGGCTCCAGCTCGCAAAGCTGCCGAGTGAGCGCCCGCAGACGTCGTCTATCGTCACCCCCTCGGGCGGATGGTGGGCGCACCAGACCTCCTGGCAGAAGGGCGCCTCCAGGCGCTGATCGACCCAATTGAAATCCAGGATCTGGCTCTCCAGCAGGTGGTTACGGCCATAGCGCTCCGCCTCACTCAGGTAGGAGGGATCTTTATGCAGGCCCAGCAGCAGGGCGATCTCGATCATGTCGGCGGTGGCGCTGGCATCCCCTTGCCAGCGGTTGTGCCCGACCAGCACATCCGGGAAGAACCCGAACTCGGTGCCCCATTCGCGCGCATAATGATAGGCAGCGCACGCCCAGTCTACATATTCGTCATGGCCGGAGACCAGGCCGTACTTGAGAACGCCCAGGATGAAGGCGGTTTTGCTGTGGAACGAGTAGCCGCTTCTGCGGGTGAACCGGGACTCCGAATCGAAGGCGCCGGAGCGCTCGATCAGAAACCGGATCAGTCCGCGGGCCACATGGAGCGCTTCCTCGTTGCCCGTGACGCCGGCAAACCGAGCCAGCGGAAAGACGACCTGCCCGCCGATCAGCACATCCGTCATGCGTCCGATGGGCGGGAAGCGGTCGACCCAGCCCTTCTCCGGCAGGTAGGAGGCGGGCAGCCAGCAGGTATCGCCTTCCCAGATCACATGTTTATAGAGGGCATGGACAAGCCGCTGCGCCCGCTGGAGCGCGTCGGTATCATCCAGGGCCAGGTAGCGGGTCATCCAGGCCAGCAAGGGAGCGCGCTGTGACCATTCCATCTCGACTACAGGAGCCGTTTGCGTCCAGGGCGCGGCCGGCCGCTCCATCAGTCCGTTCTCGCGCTGATAGGTGCGCAACAGAGCCACGTAGGCTTCGTCGCGCGCATCCGCAGGGGTGCCGGTCATTATATGGGCCAGCGTCAGCGCTTCGAGCAGGCGGCCTGTCGTATCGCTATAGCCTCCGGCGGCATGGAGGGCGATGGGCGGGTCGGTATGGAATTCGGCGTAACAGTACGGCAGCCCGCCCAACTGAGGGTCGGTCAGGCGGGTGCAGCCGTCCAGGGCGAGCTCGGCGCGAGCGACCAGGTCAAACGGACAGGCCCGAATGGCGGCAACGGCAGGATGAGCGGCAGCGCTTGCGGAATAGAGGGTTTCGGAGGTCATGGCAATTCTCCTGACGCAACAGACGCCTCGCCTGAGAACTTTCAGCGCGATTCACTGCTGTAATACAATAGCAGCAACGCCATTATAAGACTCTTCCCGCGTTTGGTCAAGTAGTCACTGAAAAAGCGGTCTATTCTGATGGACAAGCGGGCTCCGGTATGCTAGAATAGCCAGACCCAAGAGACAGCCAGCGGATCTAACCCCCGCCTCCCTTCCCTCACAGGAAGGAGCGACCCAGCTTGCGAGGGTGCAGAAGGATTTAATAGACCTCCTGCCTAAGTTGGTTCGATGAGATTAGGATTGGAATTCTCTAGTGAGGGCTCAGACACGAAGTCTAATCGGAAGTCTAGCCTCGATTTTCACGAAGATGATGGGAACTATGTACGTAAGAAACTGGATGCAACGTAACGTCTGGCCTGCTATCCTCTGCCTTGCTTTGCTGGCGCTCGCCGGATGTCGGCACGGAGGGCAGGCCCCTGCAACGGCAAGCCCACTCCCGCAGGCAAAGGTGAGCGCGAGTGCGGCTCCTGCGCCCGCTGTGCCTCCCCAGCCGGAGCCTCTGCCGCCCGGAGGCGTCAAAGGCATCTATCTGACCGGCTGGACGGCGGGCGTGAAGAAGCACTTTGCCAACCTCGTCAGCCTGGTGGATCGCACCGAGCTAAACGCCATGGTGATTGATGTCAAGGACGATGGCGAGGTAGCCTACGACGCGGACGTGCCCCTGGTCAAGAAGGCCCATGCAAGCCGGAAGATGTACCGGATAGATAAGCTGATGGCGGTGCTCAAGGCCCACCATATCTTTCCCATCGCCCGCATCGCCTGCTTCCGGGATACGCCGCTGGCCGAAGCGCGCCCGGACCTGGCCGTGCAGGATGCCGGCGGCCACGTCTGGCACGACCGTTCGCACCATGCCTGGCTCAACCCCTACCAGAAGGCGTGCTGGGACTATAATGTGGATCTGGCGCTCGACGCGATAAAGCACGGCTTTAAGGAGATCCAGTTCGACTACGTGCGCTTCCCCAGCGAGGGCAACCTCTCGGCGCTGCACTATCCCGGCAAGCCCCCCAACTCCAAGCGTGAAGACCAGATCGTCGCCTTTCTGAAGTACGCCCGCGAGAAGATCAAGGCCAAGGGTGCCTGGTTCTCCGCCGATGTGTTCGGCTTGACGAGTCTGGTCAAGGATGATGAGGGCATCGGCCAGAAGTTTGTCAAAGTGGTTGGGCAATTGGACTATCTATGCCCGATGGTCTATCCTTCGCACTACCACCTGGGCGAGTACGGCATTCCCAACCCCAACAAGGAGCCGTACAAGATCATCAAGCTGTCGCTGGGCGACGCCAAGAAGCGCCTGCAGGTCGCGCCCAACTGCAAGCTGCGCCCCTGGCTGCAGGATTTCTCGCTCTACGGCGTCCACTACGGCCCCAACCAGGTCAAGGCGGAGATCAAGGCGGCGCGTGAGTTGGGCATCAAGGAGTTTCTGTTGTGGAACGCGGGCTGCAAATATACGGAGGCCGCCCTGGCCAAGGAGGCGCCGCCCCAGATAGCCAGAGCGAGCGCGCCGGCTCCGGCGCCCGCCGCCAGGCCGGCCGCCCCTGCCACGCCACACTGAGAGCGGATCTCCATGAGCGGGCGCGCAAAAGGGGCAAGCCGTTGCCTCTCCCGCGTCACGCTGGGAGTGTCTACAGACTTTGGAACCCTGTCCATGTCATAGAGGAGGCAAACGAGCAATGAAGATCGGCATTTTTACCGCGCTGTTCCATGACATGCCTATCGAGCAGGCGCTGGATACGATTGCCCAGGTGGGCCTGCAGGCCGTCGAGTTCGGCGGCGGCGCCTATCCGGGCAACCGGCACCTCAACGATCTGGGCGGCGTGGAGACGCTCATCAATGACGAGGGCGCGCGCAAGCGGCTGCAGCAGATGACCGAGAGCCGGGGCCTGGAGATCACGGCGATCTCGGTGCATGGCAACCCCCTCCACCCGAACAAGGAGATCGCTAACGATCATCATCAGGCGTTCCGCAATGCGGTGCTGCTGGCCGAAAAGCTGGGCGTGGGCGTGGTCAACGGGTTCAGCGGATGCCCGTCGGGGCCCGGCGGCAAGAACCCGAACTGGGTGACCTGCCCCTGGCCGGATGAGTTCCGTGACATCCTGGAATATCAGTGGAACGAGGTCGCCATTCCCTACTGGAAGGAGCAGAACGCCTTCCTGAAGGAGCACAACGTCAGATTCGCCATCGAGGCGCATCCCGGCTTCGTCGTCTACAATCCGGAGACGATTATCAAGCTGCGCGAGGCGGCGGGCGAGAACATCGGCGCTAACTTCGATCCCTCCCACTTCTGGTGGCAGGGCATTGACCCGCTGGCTGCCGTGCGCTATCTCGGCCCGCAGGGCGCCATCTTCCACGTCCATGCCAAGGACACGCGCATTGATCCGATCAACAGCGGCATCAACGGAAACCTGGATACCAAGTCCTACGGCAAGATCGCCGAGCGCAGTTGGGTGTTCCGCTCGGTCGGCTACGGCCATGATCAGTTCTGGTGGAACGATTTCGTTACCAACCTGCGGATGGTCGGCTACGATTGGGTGCTCTCCATCGAGCACGAGGACGGCATGATGAGCACCAAGGAGGGCCTGACCAAAGCCCTCCAGACGCTCCAGACCGCCGTCGTCAAGGAGAAGCCCGGCGCGATGTTCTGGGCTAGAGAGTAAGTTCTGCCTTTCTGAACTCTGCATGCAAGGGCGCAACGCAAGGGCTTACCTTCACGCTCGACTACAACAGGCGCATTGCTGACTCTGCACACAAGGGCGCAAGACCGAACCATCGTGTTCCCGTCTTGCGCCCTTCCGCTTTGGCGTGTCAGGAAAGAGTAGTCCGCCATAGGGATAATGACGGGAAACCCGCTCTTAGAAACGCCTCCATATCTCAGTAGCAGACTAAGAGACGAGGTATCGTCACGGCAATTTGGGGCCGTTGACGTTCGCCCTGGTTTGCGCGTATACTGCGTATGTGTCTGCGGTGAGGGACACAGGAGGAAAGACAATGGCAACCGCAACGCGATCCGGGGGCAAGCGCCGTCGTGAGGAGGACGAAGACTTCTATCCTAACCGGCGATGGGAAACCGATGGCGAAAACCAGAAAGCACCGAAAAGAGATGACCTACTGCCTGGACGCGCTGGAACTCTACCTTGCGGACCGCCCCGATGTGTGGATATCCGGCAACGACTTTCTCTATTACGAAAAAGGCAATCCCAAAAAGGTCGTCTCGCCGAATTGCTACGTGGTTTTTGGCGTCGAGAGGCGCAATCGGGACAGCTACAAAGTATGGGAAGAGGGCGGCAAACTTCCCTCTGTCGTCTTTGAGTTCACGTCCCGCAAGACCCGCAGAGAGGATACGACCAAGAAAGTCCCTCTCTATGAGCAGGTGCTGCGTGTGCCGGAGTATTTTCAGTTCGATCCGACCGGGGACTACCTGAAGCCGCGTTTGCAAGGCCGGCGCTTAGTAGGCGATCGGTATGTAACACTTGAGTTGGTAGAGGGACGGCTGCATAGCGAGCAGCTGGGACTGGACCTGGTGATGGAGGGAGAACAGCTGCGCTTCTATGATCCGCGTCGCGGCGTATGGCTGTTGAGCCACGAGGAACACGCACAGCGCGCTCAGGCTGCCGAAGCGGAGATCGCCCGTCTGCGCGCGGAATTGGACGCCTTACGGCATCAATGCGGATAAGCAGACTACCTTAACCGGTGGACTTCTGGGAGGTGAAAAGACGGCGGTATGGATTTTGAGGAAGCTCTGCGCTACATGAGCGGGCTGCTGCGCTTCGGCTGGAAGCTGGGCAACGAGCGCTTTGAGGCGCTGTGCGCCCGACTCGGCAACCCCCAGGATCGGTATGCGATTATCCACGTCGCCGGGACGAAGGGCAAAGGCTCGACGACGGCGCTGGCCGCCGGCATCCTGCGTGCGGCGGTCTATAACGTTGGGGCTTACTTCTCCCCCTACGTCTACGACGTCTGTGAGCGCGTGCAGGTCAACGGCGAGAAGATACCGCGCGCCGACTTCGCCCGCCTGGTCACCCAGATTCGTCCGCACATCGAGGCGCTGGCGCAGACAGAACTGGGTCAAACCACCGAGTTTGAACTCAAGACCCTGCTCGGCTTCCTCTACTTTGCCGAGCGGAACGTGGATTTTGCCTGCATCGAGGTCGGCCTGGGCGGGCGGCTAGACGCGACGAACGTAGTCAAGCCCACCGTGACGGTCATCACCAACATCGGCCTGGACCATACCAACATTCTGGGCGACACCCACGCTCAGATCGCCGCTGAGAAAGCGGGCATTCTCAAGCCCGGCGTTCCCTGCTTCACCGCCACTGACCACCCCGAAGCCCTGGAGGTCATCGCCCGTATTGCCGCCGAGCGCGCCGTTCCCCTGACTCTGGTGCGGCGGGGCGATGCGTCCGCCCCGACGGCCGACCCGGCCCTGGTGCGGTGGGAGGTGGGCCGGGGGGGTGGGGGCCAGCACACCGCCCCCGTCCATATTGCCACGCCCACGCGCCTGTATCCGCAGATGGAGATGCGGATGGGCGGCCTCTACCAGCGGGCGAACGCGGCCTGCGCGGTGGCGGCGGTGGAGAGGGCGCTTTCGGCGCGCGGCGTGGAGCTTTCCGAAGCGGCGGTACGCGAGGGGCTGGCGACAACTGCGCTGCCCGGCAGGCTGAGCGTGCTGCGACCTGCCGGCGGGCCGCTGGTCGTGCTGGATGGGGCGCATAACGCGCTGGCGGCGGAGGCGCTGGCCGGACCGGTCGCGGAGTTGCGAGAGCGGCATCAGATTCGGCGAATGCTACTGGTTGTCGGGATGGTCGGCGGTCACGAGCCGGAAGGAGTTCTGGCGGCGCTAGCGCCGCAGGCCGACGTCCTCTATGCCTGCCAGCCGGACTGGAAGCGCGCCCTGCCCGCCGGGGAGATCGCCCACGTCGCGCGCCGATTTGTGCCGTGCGTGGAGGTCATCCCTTCGGTGCCGGAGGCCGTGCGCGCCGCACTCGCCGCCGCCACGCCTCAGGACATGGTGCTTGTCACCGGCTCGTTTTACACGGTCGGCGAGGCGCCCCTGGAATCGCTAGAGGCCCGTTCCGGTGGGGGAACGGGGAAGTAGGGAATAGAGCGCAAATCGGCTGCAACAAGGCCCTCTATGACAAGCTCAGACTCGCCGGAATGGAGGGGAAAGTCGGGCGCAGGACGCGGGCCGGCTGCTACTCCCGCTGCTCAAACCGGTAGAGCGTCGGTGCGGCCTGGGAAGGCTCATGGGCGCGCAGGAGCGTGCTCTGCGGGTCTATCTCCAGCGTGTCCGGCTTGGCGCTGGCGGCGATCTCAAAGCGCACGGTGGCACGCGCAGCCTTCATAGGAACGACCTGCCGCCGCAGCGATCCATCCTTGAGGCTCAATACCACCGGCACGTTCAGCCAGTACGCTGTGCCTGCCTCCTGCGCGATCTCGGCGGTTACCGCGCGTATGTTTCCCTGCGCCTCGCGCTCAATATGCACGTTTTCCAGGCGCAGTCCTGGCAGGCCCGTCCCCGACAGCCAGGCATCGAAAAATCCCTGCCATTCCGCGCCGGCAGTGGCAGTCACGGCGCGCGCAAAATCCTGCCAGGTGGCCGCTTCGCCGGGCACGCGCCGCGCCACAAAGGCCCGCAGACACGCCAGCATCCGCCCGCGCCCCAGCATCGCCTCCAACGTCTCCAGCACCAGGCTGCCTTTCATATAGCCAATCAAGGCTTGCTTTAGCTCCAGCGGATCGTGGGCTTGCAGCAGCGAGAGACGCGGCGCCTGCGCCAGGATGCCCGTCGTGCGCACCAGGCGAATCTCCTCCTCGTGCGCGCTATCGCGGCGTCCGGTCCGGCGCGCGTAGAGGCCGTCGGAATACTCCGCCAACGCCTCGTCCCACATATCTTGCAGGTAGGTGTTGGGGATGAAGCCGCCCCACCAGGTGTGCGCGATCTCGTGGGGCAGGACATTGGGCACGTATCCGCGCGCAATAGTGGTCATGGAGTAGCCTTCCAGGGCCATGCGGTAACGGGCGCTGATGACGACGGTGAAACGCGGATAGGGAAAGGGCGCGAAATGGGTGTGATAGAAATGCAGCGCCGCCTGTGCGGTCTGATAAGCCTGTTGTGCCAGGTCCCGATCTCCGGCATGGAGATAGGCGACCGTGATGCCGTAAGGGTCGCCCTTTGCGGGCGGGCGGGATAGCAGGCGAAACGGCCCGGCTGCCAGACTAGGGTAGCAGACGGGGAGCGCGTTGCGATAGGTGAAGGTCACGGCACGTCCGCCCACCGTTACCGCCTTGCCGACCGCGACACCCTGGGTAAAGGCCATCCAGCCGCGCGGCACGGTCAGCGCGATCTCGCAGGTAGCCGGCTGGCGTCCGGTATGCGGCAGCCAGTAGCCGCTGAGGGCCGCCTCTGTGGGCGTGATGAAGTCCTCGCCGCTCTGCGCCGCGCGCCCATGATAGGCGATCTCCAGCGTGGCCGTCGCATTGGCCCCGGCGGTCTTCCCGGCAGGGGCAGTCCGCGCGCCATCGGGCAGACGCACGGCCAGGACGCCGCCGGCCTGCCGAAACCAGACCGGGCGATTGGCCCAGCGCAGGGAGTCCACCGTATAATCGGCTCCCAGGCGCAGCAGGAAGATGCCGCGCGCCGCCAGTTGGGTTTGATCCCGGTCGGGCGTGAGGGCGCAGCGGTCAACGGCGCGCAGCGTACCCGTCCCCGGCTCCAGCGTAATCTGGGCGCGATGGGAGCGCAGCCGGACGCCCTGCGCTGCCGCCTCGGAGATCTCCCTCCCAAGCCGCCACTGTCCCCGCTGCTGCCCCAGCACGAAAACGTGATCGCCCTGACTTTCGGCAGGATGATACCGGCTGAAGACCGCCAGCGTTTGTGGCGGCTCGTCTCCTTGCGCCGGCAGCGCCAGCGACAGCGCGCGCCAGGGCCGCGCGTTGGCCGGGTCGCTGGCGGGAAGCGCGCTCTCCGGCCCGAACCAGTCTGCAGGGTTGTTGCTCTCCGGGCTGCACAGGGAGGCAATCGCGGCCCGGTCGCCGCGATTGATAACGTGGGCCGCACGGCGCAGAAAGGCATTGAGACTGGCGGCCCGCACTCCAGCAGACCTCACCCCCGGCCCCTCGTTAGGGTGTAGGGGATAGGGTGTAGGGTGTAGGGCCGCCCCCACCCCCTTGCAGTGGGAAGGGGGTGGGGGCCTCTTCTCCTTCCCCCTCTGGGAAGGAGGCCGGAGGGTCAGGCCAAGATCAGCAAACTCGTAGGTCGTTGGGTCAGCGGTGTCGGGCGTGCCGAACGGCAGGGCCAGCGGCACAATGCCCTCCGGGTCCAGCAGAAGCCGCTGCGGGGGCGCGGGGGCGCGCAGTTGAATCCGGGTGCGCGCCTCCGCGACCGGCACCGTCTGCGTGATCGCCGAGCCGTCGCGCAACTCCAGCCGCAGCGGGACCGATAGGCGATACGGCTCGCCGCTCTGGAGGATGTCCCCGGCGATCAGGAAGGCGCCGTTCTCGGCCCGATGGGCTTGTACATTGGCAAGCTGGAGGGCGGGCAGGCCGGGCCGTTCCGTCCATTGGGAGAAGAACCAGCGATAGTCCTTGCCCGTGACCTGCCGAACGACGGCCTCAAAGTCGGCCCACTCGGCGGGGAGGCCGCGTGGGTGCGCGGCGACAAAAGCCGCCAGGCAGCGTCCCATCGTCTCCTCGCCCAGCTCGGATTCCAGCACACGCAGCACGCGCGCGCCCTTGCTATAACCGACCGCCGCCTCCCGGCTATCGCCGGTATCGCGGGCCTGGGTGAGCGGAACGGGATACGCTGCGGCGGAAAGGAGGCGCTCCCGGGGGGGGCGGCTCGGCGGCACGCCCGCGACGGAGGAGACGGTCTCACGATAGAACAGGCCGCTGGAGTACTCCGCAAACGACTCGTTCCACATCGAGCGGGTATAGGTGCAGGCGACCAGGCCGCCCCACCAGGTATGGGCCAGCTCGTGCGGGATCGAGCCGGGCAGCATCCCGCGTCCGAACGTGGCGAACGAATAGGCTTCCAGCGCTCCGCCAAACGGCCCCTGCGTCTCCACGACGCTGTAGCGCGTGTAGGGATACGGCCCGAAACGCGCCTCATAGAAGGCCAGGGTGCGCTCCAGCGTATCCAGGCAGCGATTGGCGAGCGCATCGTCGGGCATCCGGAGGTAGACGGCCAGGGTGCGGTCCTTGTAGGGGCGCGTGGTGACGGTGTAGCGGCCCGCATCAAGCGTGAGGAAGCTGATCGGGACCTCGTTGCGGTAGGTAACGGTCACCGTACCGTCGGCGGCACGCCGCTCATAGGTGCGCTCGCCCGGCGCGATGGCCTCCCAGCCGGGCGGTGCGGTGATGGTGACTGTGGCGGTAGCGGGCAGGCGCGCGCTGTGCGGATACCAGTAGGAGTTCAGCGTCGCCTCGTCGTCGGCAATGTAATCGCTGCCCCGGTGATCGACGATGCCCGCATATTGCAGGCAGAGCGTGAAGGTCTTCTCGGCGGGCGGCGCGAAGGCGATCACGCCCCCTGCCTGCCGAAACGCGACCGGAGCGCCGCCGAAATGGTCGCGGGTGATCGCGCTGACGCGGAAATCCTGCGAGAGCCGCAGCAGCCCGTAGGCAGGAACGTCCGGCTGCGTGCGCTCCACGCGGACGCAATCGGCGATCCGCGCGGCCCTGGCGGGCACATCCAGGGCAACGCGCAGGTCGTGATCGCGCACGCGGAAGCCGCCGGTCTCGGTTTCGGGAATCTCCGGCCCAAGCCGCCAGCCCTGCGCGGTCTGTACGAGCGTGTGGATATGATCCCCGTCGCTCTCGCAAGTGTGCCAGGCGTGGAAGACGGCCAGATAGACGGGCGCTGCCGCTGCCTTAACGCCCACGGCGGTCGGAACGGCCAGCGCCTCGCCCTCCCAATCGCTCGTCCGGCTGCGCACCCAGTCGAAGGTACGCGCGCCGTCCGCAACGGCCAGCGGCGCAAACGCCTCCGGATTGCGGTCGTTGGCGGCGGCGACGGCCCGGGACAGCAGGGCGTTCAGTTCGCCGGGGATGGCGGCGCTATCCGGCCCTGCCCCTCCCTTCAGGAATGGGAGACCAGGCGTCCGGCTGCGCGCACTCGCCGCGCCCAGCAGACAGACCGCCGCCAGCACGAGCGCGCCGCCTAGAAAGGCTAAGGCAGACGGCGCTTGTCGAAAACGCTGCCTGCCGGAAAGTGCATCTTTCAAGCGGATAATTCCTGTTGCCGCTCAGGGCACAATATTGTGCCATAGATCAGTGGCCACGAAGCGAGCGATGTGACGTATATTGCCGGTCGCGACACGATTTCCACAGGCGGCAGCCCAAGCGAGAGCGCCTGCGCCGCCAGGATAACATCACTGTCCAATGCCTGCACGTCGGCGGTCGGTACTCCTTGATTACGGGCCTGCGCCCACAGATCGGCGGCAAGCCGCATGGCAGTCGTGGTAATGGGCGGATAACGGCCAGTCACGGCGGCATTGAAGGCATCCAACCGGGCGATGCTTGTCGCCTTTTGCGCACGTATCAATTCTCGCCTGACTTCGTAATCTGCGACCTCTGGCACAAGGATACGGTGATCAGCACGAACGCAGTCTGCGATCCATAGTTGACAGGCATCGGCTGTGGGCCTGCCTGGACGTTGTACCGCCAGACCCAGTGGGGTAGTGTCCAGGATAATGGTCTTAGTCATGGTCGGACACATCATCCTTTGCCTCCTCTACCGCATCGGCCAGCAGCCAGTAATAGTCTTAATCATGGTCGGACACATCAGGTACGGGCAGACTGAGCCGGTTTTTCTGGATGTTTTCCATAATCTCATCCCAATCAGCGTCTTCTGCGGCGATCTCTTCCGGGGTCATCGCCTCCGCTTCAGCCTTCCATTGGGCGAACAGTTCGAGCGTTCTATCCTCGACCGGTTCCTTTTCGACGGGCGGCAGGCCCGCAATCACGCCCTTGAAGAGGGCAGTCACATCTATGCCCTTTGCTTGCGCGTTCTGAATACGCTGTAGTTCCTGTGGCGTCAACTCAATCGTATATATCATGGCTCTCGTCTCCTTATGCCTGTGCTGCCTTCATGCCCTCCGGGTTACTGCGGGGAGTAGGGACGGAAGCCGCGCACCATTAGCCCGCGCTGGTTCTCCTTCTTGGCTTCGGCGGCACGCTTTTCGGCCTCGGCGCGGTTCTGGGTGGTCGTGGCGCTGATAACCACGTAATCATCCGCGCGGCGATAGCGGTGAATGAAGGCGGGACGCGGCTTATCCGAATGGTTCTCCTGCGAGCCGTGGATGGTCTTGACGTGGAAGAAGATGGAGTCGCCCGCGCTGCCTGTGATGGGCAGGGCCGCCTCCCAGGGCCACTCGTCTGCGTCCAGGCCCAGGTGCGAGAAGGTATCCACATGCTTGAGGACGCCCATCTTATGCGATCCCGGCACCACATGCAGCGCGCCGTTAACCAGGTCGGTATCCACCGCGTAGCTCAGGATAGCGACCGGCCCCTCGTAGCGATGCTCAAAGTAGGCAGCATCTTGGTGCAGGTGCTTGGGATGCCCGCCGACCGGTTCCTTGTAGAGGCACTGCCCGTTGATGAAGAGCTCGATGTTAGGGCCGAGAATGGCCTCCACAATGTCCACAGCCTTCTCGTCAAAGGCGGAGCGGAAGAAGGCGGCGCTGGTATAGTAGCTGATGCCCAGCACCATGATTTGCTTGTCGCGCTGAAAGCCGGGCGGGGCGGGCAGGAAGAGCGTACCGTTCGGGGTGACCCAGCCCTCCGGCACTTGCCTGGCCTCATCCAGCAGCGCGAGGGATTGGGCGGCGGTGGCCTCGATGTCGCGCAGCAGTTCCGGCACATAGGGCTTCATCAGTCCGCGTACGACCAGGCAGCCGTGCTCCTTATAGATGGCGGCGGCGCGCTGTATATCCAGGTCGTCGGCAAACACTTCGATATCTTGCACGGTGACTGTGGAAGTTGAGGGCATCTTCGATCCTCCAGGCGAGATAGGCGTGTATTCAAGACAGTCTAGCATTCGCAGACGTCGGTGTCAAGGCAGGCCCCATTAGGGGAATATTGAATCGCTGCCGATGTCTTTGGCGTTCTGGCCTGATGGAAAGGGACTTCAAAAAGTTGGACCCTGCGTGAAGGGGGCCCGGAGAGAGGACGTCGCTGGCGTGGATTCCCCGTTCGGTCCGCCTTGACATTGGGCTATCCACCGTTTATAATATATTGCTGGAAGAATAACTAAACACCGGTTTTTCAGGGAACAACCCCTGTTGTTTGCTCGTCGCCTTGTTTAAGGTATGCGCCTTGAGCCAGGCATTTCGCCTACGGTCTCGTAAGCAGGATTTCGGGGTTCAGGAGGCGCGAACCTCTATGCCTATGCCGCAGCTAGATACTCGTAAAGGCCGTATTCTACAAGCTATCGTGGATGATTATATAACGACAGCAGAGCCGGTCGGTTCCGAATGGTTGGTCACGCATCACAATTTCGGGTGCAAGTCCGCCACCATCCGTAACGAGATGGCGGAGATGGCGGAACTAGGCTACCTGGCGCAGCCGCACACCTCGGCCGGGCGCATCCCGACGGATCGGGGCTATCGGTACTACGTCAACGCCTGGATGAACCCGCCAGCGGCGCTCACTCAGGAAGAGGCCGCCCGCGCGCGGGCCAGCTATGAGCAGGCGCCGCAGGATATTGAGGAGATCGTAGTCCAGACCTGCCGCATCCTCGCCAACCTGACCTCCTATCCGTCGCTCGTCACGGACCCGGCTACCCCCGCGACCAGGATACGCCGCATCTATCTGAGCAACGCCAGCCCGCGCCACGCGCTGATGGTCGTGCTGCTGTCTACCGGCCACGTGGAGCACCGTCTGGTAGAGATGGAGATGGCGCCAGCGGATAGCGCACTGGTGATGCTGGCAAACTACCTGAATGCGCGGCTTGCCGACCGGGATTTAGAGGAGATCGGGCGCGCGGCGGTCCTGCCGGAGGTTCCCACGGAACTTGCCGCCTACGCCGCGTCTCTGGCGAAGATATTCGCCGCCCTGAAGCAGACCGCGCAGGCGCTCTCCGAGCGGCGCATCTTCCTGGAGGGCACCAATCAGATCTTGCGCCAGCCGGAATTCAAAGACGTAGGCCGCCTGGAGAACCTGCTCAACGCGCTGGAACGGCGCAGCGCGCTCTATCAGGTGTTGAGCCGCGCGCTGTTCAATCGCAACGTGACCGTCATCATTGGCTCCGAGAACGAGTACGAGCCGATGCAGGAATGCAGCCTCGTCACGTCGTCTTATTATATTCATACCCGGCCCGCCGGCTTTCTGGCTGTGCTCGGCCCGACGCGCATGGACTATAACCGCGCCGCCGCCGCCGTCGGCCTGATGGCCCGGAACCTGTCGCAAGTGCTGACGAACCTGAGCCTGGCCTAGCCCGTACAGAACTGCGAAAACCCGGCCCTGAGAATTCGAATTTTGAGCGTCGCTCAGAAGGACAGTGCCGAGTTCACAACGCTAGGGATGGGTTGTGTTGTTTTATACAAATATCTCTTCGGCGACCGTTCCACGGGGCGAAGTAGGCGGCTGCCTGCGGGCCTCGTCCCGGTCGCCGAAGTTGTGAGGGAGTGCCGGGTGATCTCACCCTGGCCCTTCTTGACCTAACCCGCTTATTAAGGAGCTTGTATCTCATGCGACGTAAGATTGAGGTTACAACGGACGAACCCCTGGACGCGGAGGGCGCGCCGGAACTGGCCCCGGACGCCAACGCCCCGGAGTTCGGGGATCATGTCAACCCGCCTGAGCCGGTCGATCCGATGGTCGCTCATCAGCCGGAAGAGGCTGCCGGAAACGGCGCCGCGCCGGTGGAGCGGGCGCAAGGCGAGCCTGCCACGGCCCAATCCCGACCGGTAGACGACGCTACCAGCGCCTATATTACCGCGCTGCAAGCCGATCTGGAAGAGGCCCGCCAGCAGGCCGAAGAGGCCGAAAAGCGCTTGCTCTACCTGCAAGCCGAGTTCCAGAACTTCCGCCGCCGCAAGGAGGAGGAGATGGCCTCTCAGCAGCGGTACGCCAATAGCGAGCTTATCAAATCCCTGCTGCCGATCCTGGATAACTTTGAGCGCGCCATCGCCGCCGCCGAACAGACCAAGAACTTCGATGCGCTCGTCGGCGGAGTGACCGCCACGCTCCGGCAGCTACAGTCCTTCCTCGAGAAGGCGGGCGTCAAGCCCATCGAAGCGGTCGGCCAGGAGTTCGATCCACGCTATCATGAGGCGCTAGGGCATACGGAGTCGGAGGAGCATCCGGCCAACACGGTCGCGGAGGAGGTTCAGCGCGGCTACGTCCTGCACGATAGGGTGCTGCGCCCGGCGCTGGTAAAGGTATCCCAGGGCTGATGAGCAAGGAGCGCCTCTTCGGAACGGACGGCGTGCGCGGCGTCGCCAACGAAACCCTGACCGCGCCCTTAGCCCTGCACCTGGGCATGGCGGCAGGCCACTGGTTCCGCGCCGCCGCGCCCCGTCCCACGGCCCCCGCAGCCCAGGCCGACCGCCTGGCGGCCCTGGGCCTGAAAGGCGACCGGCCCTTTGTCATCATCGGGCGCGACACGCGCCTCTCCGGGGATATGCTGGAGGCGGCGCTGGCTGCCGGGCTGGCCTCCGTGGGCGTGGACGTGATCAATGTCGGCATCGTTCCCACGCCGGCTGTTGCTCAGATCGTGCTGGCCTATGGTGCGGCGGCGGGCGTGGTCATCTCCGCCTCGCACAATCCCTTTGACGACAACGGCATCAAGTTTTTTGGCTGCAACGGCAAGAAGCTGCCCGACCGCGTGGAAGATGAGATCGAGGCGCTGCTCTCCCGGCTGGAGACCCTTCCCCGGCCCATCGGCGGCGACATCGGGCGCGTCGTGGAGTCGGACGCGCCGGTTGCGGAGTACCGTCAGCGGGTAATGGCGACGCTGCGCAGCGCGGGGGCGGAGTCCCTGAGCGGCCTGCGCCTGGTGATGGATTGCGCCAACGGAGCCGCCTATCAGCTTGGCCCGCAGATATTCCGCGACCTCGGCGCAGAGCTGATCGTCCTCCATGCCGAGCCGGATGGCATCAACATCAACGTGCATTGCGGGTCCACAAAGCCCCAAGACATGGCCGCGAAGACGCGCGAGGCCGGGGCGCACGCCGGTCTGGCCTTCGACGGCGACGCCGACCGCGTTATGTTCGCCGACGAACGCGGCCAGATCGTGGATGGCGACCGCATGATGGCGATCATCGCGCTGCACCTGCACGCGCAGGGCAAGCTCCCCGGCGGCGTGGTCGTGGCGACCATTATGAGCAACGTGGGGCTGGAGCAGGCCCTGGGAGAACACGGCCTTCGGCTGCACCGCACCGACGTGGGCGACCGCTACGTGGCCGAGGCGATGGATCAGTTGGGCGCGGCGGTCGGCGGCGAGCAGAGCGGGCATATTCTGCTGCCGCATCTGACCCCGACCGGCGACGGGCTGGTGACGGCGCTGCAAGTGCTGGCGGTGATGCATGAGGCCGGCAAGCCGCTCTCGGAGCTGGCAAGCGTCGTGCAAACCTGCCCGCAATTGCTGCGCAATGTGCGAGTGCGGACCAAGCAGGGCTGGCGGGAAGACCCGGACATCCAGGGGGCCATCGAGGAAGGCCGGAAGCGCCTGGGCAGCCCGGAGTGGCTTTCGGTGCGGCCCTCCGGCACGGAGCCGCTGATCCGGGTGATGGCGCAAGGAACGGATCAGGCCACCGTCGAAGAGGTGGTTGAGAGTATCTGTGCCGTCATCGAGCGGAAGCTGGGTCAAAAACAGCCGGGGCGGTGAAGGCCCTCCTCTCTCCTTCTCAAATTCACCGTGAGGATTCTTTCCGTGTATCCTTTTTCGCAGGTTTCTCGTGTGTTGGCGCGGACTATCGGCCTGGGGTGGGCGCTGATGGCCCTCGGCCTCGCGCCGTGTCTGGCCCGCGCGTCCGAAATTCGCGTCCAGAAAAACGTCGTTTACGGCACAGTGAATGGGACGAAGCTGCTTCTGGATGTCTATCAGCCGGAGGCAGCCAGGGGCAGGCGTCCCGGCGTCGTGCTGGTGCATGGCGGCGGCTGGATGGGCGGCGATAAGAGCTACTATGAGGGCATCGGGCAGGAGCTCGCCCGGAAAGGCTACGTGGCCTTCGCCATCAACTATCGGCTCGCTCCCCTCTACCATTACCCGACGCAGCTAGATGACGTGCAGCGGGCGGTGCGCTGGATTCGCGCCCATGCCGGCGAGTATAACCTCGACCCGAACCGCATCGGCGCGCTCGGCGACTCGGCGGGCGGTCACCTGGTCGCCTTCCTCGGCATGCGCGATACCCGCGATAACGCCGACTCGGAGCTGGCCCGCTACAGCAGCCGGGTGCAGTGCGTCGTAGACCTCTACGGCCCGACGGATTTCACGCTGCCCGCTTCCAGCGTACTTAACCCACAGGCGATCCAGATATTGACCCTCTTCTTCGGCAAGACCCAGGATCAAGCCCCCGCGCTCTATCGCGACGGCTCGCCCATCCTCTACGTAAGCGGACGCGCGGCCCCGTTCCTGATCCTCCACGGCACCGCCGATACGCTGGTGCCCATTGATCAATCGCAGCGGCTCTATAACGCGCTGCGGCGGGCGGGCGTGGAGGCGACGTTCGTGCCAATGGAAAAAGACGGGCATGGCTTCCTGCGCCCGCAAAACCAGCAGAAAGCCCATGCGCTGATCGAGGATTTTTTTGCGCGGCACCTGAAACCCTAGCGCCGGAACGCCGTCTGGGGTTATAATAACCAGAGAACCAGGTTGGGATCCGTGGCAAGTGAGGGTACGCCCATGAACGTGAAAAAAAGTACAATCCGGCGCGCGGGCGGCGCGCTCTGTCTGATGGGTATAGCGGTTTCGGTTGCCCTGGCTGCCTGGGGCCTGGCCCCGGTCGGCAGCGGCTCGGCCCCGGGCAAGGCCGTAACCGGCAAAGCGGGCGGCTTCGGCACGATCTCCTTTCGCGATACGGACGGCAAAGCCTATAGCGCGCAGGACATCGCGGCGCACAAGGCCAGCGTCTTTCTGTTCGTTGCCAGCCAGTGTCCGGTCTCGAACGCCTATGCCCCACGCCTCAACCGCCTCGCGGCGGACTATGCCAGGCGGGGCGTGCAGGTCTTTGCCGTCTACTCCGATCCCCAGGAGAGCCTGGCCGCCATCCGCAAGCACGCGCGCGAGCACGGCTTCACCTTCCCCGTAGTCCGTGATCCACAGGGAACCCTGGCTAAGAAATTCGGCGCTAAGATCACCCCGCAGGCGGTCGTGGTAGACGCGCGCGGCGTCGTGGCGTACTCCGGGCGCATTGATGATAACGTCGTCTCCACGCGGGTAACCGCACACGACCTCGACGATGCCCTGGAGGCGGTGCTGGCCGGCAAGCCGGTTGCGCATCCGAAGACGACCGCATTTGGCTGCGTTATTCCAGGCGCCAGCGCGCCGGTGATCGCGATCAAGGGCGCTCCTACCTATGCCCATGACGTAGCCCCGATCCTGCAGGCCAAGTGCGAAGGCTGCCATCGGCCCGGCGAGGTCGCGCCGTTCTCGCTGCAAACCTACGCGCAGGCCCGCGCCTGGGCCGGAGCCATCAAGCAATACACGCAGTCCCGCCAGATGCCGCCCTGGAAGCCCGCGCCCGGTTACGGCGCGTTCCGGGAGGAGCACGAGCGTACCCTGACCGAGCAGGAGATCGCCACGCTGGCCAAATGGGCCGATGCAGGCGCACCGCTGGGCGATCCGAAGCAGGCGCCGCCGCCCCGCCATTTCGCGCAGGGCTGGCAGCTAGGCGAGCCGGACGTCGTACTGATGGCCGACCGGGATTATCACCTAGCCGCCGACGGCGATGACGTCTACCGCAACTTCGTGGTCAAGACCAACTTCCCCGAGGATCGCTATGTCAGCGCGGTGGAGGTGCGGCCCGGCAACCGCGCCGTCGTGCATCATGTAATAAACTTCATTGACCCCAACGGCGCCTCCGAGAAGCTTTTAGGGAAGGACAAGGATGGCGAGCCGGGATATACCAGCTTTGGCGGGCCGGGCTTTATTCCCTCGGGCTTTATCGGCGGATGGGCGCCCGGCAATGAGCCTCGTTTCCTGCCCGACGGCGTAGGTACGCTGCTGCCCAAAGGAGCGCGCGTCGTCATTCAGGTCCACTATCACAAGGACGGCAAGCCGGAGACAGACCGCACCAAGATCGGCCTGCACTTTGCCCGCACGACGATAGACAAGCAGGTCCACAGCCCGCTGCTCTTGAACTTCACCTTCAAGATCCCGCCCGGCGATCCGCATTATGAGGTGCGCGCCATGATGCCGGTGCTGGAGGACGTCCATGTTCTGGCGGTCACTCCGCACATGCACCTGCTGGGCCGGGAGATGAAGATCTGGGCGACCCTGCCGGACGGCACAGAGAAGCCGCTGGTCTGGATCAAGGACTGGGACTTCAACTGGCAGGCAACCTACTACCTCAAGGAGCCGCTGGCCCTGCCCAAAGGCTCGAAAGTCAGCCTACTGGCCTATTACGATAACACGGACAACAACCCGCGCCAACCCAACAAGGGCAAGCTGCGCACGGTAGGCTGGGGCGAGCAGACGACGGATGAGATGTGCGTCGCCTTCATCACCACCACCCGCGATGGTGAGCACCTAGCCCATAAGCCGACGCCTGCCCCCACGCGCACAGCGGCCAAATAAGCCTTACAAGCCACCTATTCTGCCCTGGCTCCCGTCGCTGCCAGGGCTTTTTTTGTCGCTCTCGCTTTCCGGTCTGTTCCATCGTCTGAGAGTGAGAAAAATGAAGGCACGTACCCTTCGTTAAGGCACGTACCCTTCGTTGGTTGATAGGGGCTATGGATTTAGTGGCAGGGCGCCGGTTCTGCATGGGAGGATAAGAACATGCCAGCAGGCGACCCGCCAACAAGAAAGGAGTTACGGGAATGGCAGAGGATCAGGTGCCGCATCCACCCATCGTTTCCTATGAGGAATGGCTTGCCCAGCGCAAGACGCTTCTCCAACAGGAGAAAGAGCTCACCAGACATCGGGATCGGGTCAACGCCGAGCGGCGAAGGCTCCCTATGGTCAAAATCGACTCGCAGTACATTTTCGACGGCCCGCAAGGCAAGGCCAGCCTAAAGGACCTGTTCGAGGGTCGCCGTCAGCTTATCGTCTACCATTTCATGTTCGATCCCCAGTGGGACGAGGGCTGCTCGGGTTGCACGTGGTTCGTAAATTCCCTTGGCGATCTCTCCATGCTCCACGACCGCGACACGACCTTTGCGCTCATCTCCCGCGCGCCCCTGGCGAAGCTGGAGACTTATAAAGCGAAACAGGGATGGAAATTTCCCTGGTACTCTTCGCTCGGCAGCCGCTTTAACTACGACTTCCACGTCACGCATGACCGCAAGATCGCTCCCATCGAATACAACTTTCAGACCCAGGAAGAACTGGAAGCGCGGCACGGGCCGGATCTTCAGGAGGGGGAGGCGCATGGCCTGAGC
Source organism: Chthonomonadaceae bacterium (assembly GCA_035650735.1). Taxonomy (GTDB): domain Bacteria; phylum Armatimonadota; class Chthonomonadetes; order Chthonomonadales; family Chthonomonadaceae; genus DASRGL01. The sequence continues at coordinate 12,584 of DASRGZ010000116.1, read as the reverse complement.
GTCTTCTTCCGTCTGGGAGACGAGATTTTCCATACCTACTCGACCTATGCGCGTGGTGTCGAAGGGGTCACCGATGCTTACAGCCTCCTCGATATGACCCCTTACGGACGTCAGGAGGATTTCGAGGACTCCCCGCCAGGCTGGCCGCAAAGGCCAACCTACGGCTAATGCCCGTCGCGAGGCGCGTATTACCCCGAAACGTAGAAGGCGAGAGGGCGGTGAAAACGGCCCTCTTCTTCGTACTGCCCCTTGTTCCTGTGATCGTGGAAAACCCGGAGGAAACGAAATGAGTCAAGGCGCTGATGGCAGCTATGCGGAGGTGAACGGTCTTAAGATGTACTATGAGGTCCACGGCTCGGGCAAGCCGCTCGTGCTGCTTCATGGCTCGTTCGGCACCGCAGGAGGGTGGGCCACCGTTCTTCCGACGCTGGCAAAGACTCATCAGGTTATCGTGGTCGAGCTGCAAGGGCACGGGCATACCGCCGACCGCGATCAGCCGCTGTCGTTTGAGCAAATGGCGGACGACATCGCCGAGCTATTGAAGCAGTTGCTGATTCCGAGTGCGGATGTCTTCGGCTATAGCATGGGAGGCACCGCCGCCCTGACGGTCGCCATCCGGTATCCCGAACTCGTAGGTAAACTGGCGATCCTGGGCGCCTGCTCCGACAGCCCCAGGGATGCCTACGAGCCCGAAGCCTATCAGCAATATCAGAGTCTTTCCGCCGACTTCGCTCCGCCGGTGCTAAAGGAGCCTTACGACAGGACCGCGCCCGATCCGGCGCGCTGGCCTGTCCTGGTGACAAAAATCAAGGAACTGGGGCGCGACTTCAAGGGATATTCGGCGGCGGAGCTCAAGGAGATTAAGGCGCAGACGCTCATCATGATGGGCGACCGCGAAGGAATCCGCCCCGAGCACGCCGTGGAGATGTATCGGCTCCTCCCCAACGCACAGCTCGCTCTCTTCCCCGGCGGCGACCATTTCATGCTGTGGTCGTGCCCTGGCAGGGTATTATCGACTCTCGTGCCGTTTCTCGACTAGCGGCATGAGGAGAGGTAACATAACGACATGGCGGCAGCATGTCGGGTTTCCCGATCACGGCTGGTCAGCGTAGATGGAGTAGGTTGGCGTAGAGAGATAGCGCTCGCCGGTCGAGGGAATGATGACGATGATCATCTTGCCCGCGTTCTCCGGGCGCTTGGCCACCTGAACCGCCGCCCAGACCGCGGCGCCGGAGGAGATGCCCGCGAAGATACCTTCCTCTTTGGCCAGGCGGCGGGTCATCTCCATGGCATCCTGGTTCTCTACGGTGATGATCTCGTCAATGACCTTGGTATTGAGAATGTCGGGAATGAAGCCCGCGCCGATGCCCTGGATAGGATGCGAGCCTTTGGATTTGCCGCTCAGGACCGCCGAGGCCGCCGGCTCAACGGCGATGCATTGGAAGCTGGGCTTGCGCGCCTTGATGACTTCGCCGACGCCCGTGATGGTGCCGCCGGTGCCGACTCCGGCCACCAGGATATCGCACTGTCCTTCCGTGTCCCGCCATATCTCTTCGGCGGTCGTGCGGCGATGGATTTCGGGGTTGGCCGGGTTCTGGAACTGCTGCGGGATGAAGTAGCGGCCCGGGGCGGAGGCGGCGATCTCTTCCGCTTTGCGGATGGCGCCCGGCATTCCTTCCGGCCCTGGCGTCAGCACCAACTCCGCGCCGAGGGCGCGCAGCAGGATGCGCCGCTCCACCGACATGGTCTCCGGCATGACCAGCGTGCACTTATAGCCTTTGGCCGCGCACGTAAACGCCAGGGCGATTCCGGTATTGCCGCTGGTCGGCTCCAGGATGATGGTGTCCGGCTTGATCTTCCCGGCGCGCTCTCCCGCCTCGATCATCGCCACGCCGATACGGTCCTTGACGCTGCCAAGCGGATTGAAAAACTCCAGCTTCGCTAAAACCTGGGCCTTGGCGCCCTCCGTGACGCGATTCAGGCGCACCAGGGGAGTATTGCCGATCAGTTCGGTAGCGTTATTGGCAATTCGCATTCCTATCTCCTTCCGACGCCTGCACGCCAGGGAACGCCGGGCGGCAGCGCGCTACTGCTTGCGGACGGGATTCTCTTTCTAAGATGGAAACCCGGCTGCGCCCGACCCTAAAGGACCGGGCTGTAGACGGCAAGCCCCCTGAAGGGGGCTAACCTCCCTTCTGGTGGCCCTAGAAGGGGACGGACTAACCTCTGGCAGCCCCATTGATGGGGCTTGCCCACTGCAAGGGTCGGGCCTGCAATGGATCGGCGCTTCGCCTTGCGACAGCCCTCCGCCTAGCGACACAGCCCATCCCTTTAGGGATGGCTGCGCAAAGACGGTGGAGGGCCTGCTTCCAGATTAAATACCGGGCATATAACTCAGGGCGTCGTCGAGGGCCGCCTTGCGATGGGCGAGGTCGGCCAGCGTCACGGAGTCGAGTTGCTGGGTCAGATTGGCCTCGACCTGCTCCTCAAACTCACGCACAATCCAGGTGACGCCGGGCGCATGGATGTCGCGCGCTTCCTCCTCGCTGCAACTGGCAAACAAGCGGTCGCTGCGCATCAGCGCGCGCACCACATCGCCCACCGTGATCCGTTCCGGCGCGCGGGCCAGGTTGTAGCCGCCGCCAGCGCCCCGAATGCTGCGGACGATGCCCGCCCCCTTGAGCGAGGCCAATATCTGATCCAGGTAGGGACCAGGAATGTTCTGCCGGGCCGCGATCTCCCGGCTCTGGCAGGCCTCGTTCATCGGCTGCAGGGCCAGGTCTATAGCGGCGCAAAGCGCATAGCGCAGTTTTGAATTGAAAAAACCCATCGGTAGGTGCCTCGTCTGGAGAGTTCGTCAGCGCACGGTGCCTTCCATACGGCCTCTTTCCTTATATTTCTGACTAAAATAGTATACTTTAACCCGCCTTCATTTGCAAGCCCCTGCCGACCTCCGACAGGGCGAGCGCCTCGTCCTCCCCACGAAAGCGGCAAAGTCGGGAACCTCCGGCTTCGGAGTTCCGTCTTTCCTGAGCACGTGTAGGGGACCCAACCAGTTTGGCCGGGTCGCGATATTCTCGCGAAGGTCGTGATTCCGGCTTGAGGCGTGGGAGCCAGGCGTGCGTCCAAGAAATTGAGAGCGAAGAGAGTCTTGTTTGGATTGGCAAGCCCCGCGAATGTGGCGTTCTCGTCACGGCGGGGCTTGTCTTGGTTTGGCGCAGGAGGATGCCTCTGCGTCGCAATGCCGGCAGGCCGCTATAGAGCAGGGCGACCGAATCACCTCTTCAGGGAGCAGCAGCTTGCCTCTGCGGTGCGGGGAACCCGACCCGCATGGGAGGTTTCGATGCCGGAAAGATGGAACTCGCCGAGGTTGGCGTTCGTGCCCTCATAGTGGAGGCGGTTGCCGAGCGGGTCTTTGTAGTCGAAGCGCGTGGTTTTGCCTTTGATGAACCGATGCACCGGCCAGGTGAGGTTGTTCTCCACGATGATCGGGTTCTTGCCATCGCCGCCGAGGAGGACCTCCGCCGTGAAGCCGCCGCTGCCCTCAAACTGAATACGGAACTGCCGCGCGTTGTCTTCGGCGGTGACACGCGTCCAGGCAAAGCGGCGTTCTCCCGGGGAGGCGCCGCCTTTGGCGAAGACGGCCAGCGCCAGCTTCTGCAGGGCCGGGCGCTGAGCGGTTGTGGCGCGCGAATCGAGGAAGCCAAAGGCACCCTGTGGGCCTTCGCCGCCACCGAAGATCAGGCCATCGAGCGTAACGCCAGCGTAGCGGGCGGCCTTGAGGCGATAGGCATAGATGGTATGGCAGAAAGCGTTGGGAGAGGGACCCTGGCCGAAGTTGCAGGTGCAGGGCACGGCGCAGGTGCAGCACTCCAGCAGGGTGCCGGTCGCCTGCCAGGCGGCAGTATGCGGCGCAGCCTGCGTTCCTAACGCGAAAAACAGGGCTAACAGGATGGACGTCATCCTTTTCCTCGCCTCCTGGCGCCAGGGTAACGTCCGTTACGCGGGCGCGCTCTTGATAGATGGGCACTGAAAGTACCCGTCTGTAGGGCCTGCGGCCAACCGTCCTACCGGACGGCAAAGCTTGAGGGCAATGGGCATCCGAAGGACGCTTGGCGGCGTAGCCGCCCTAGAGACGGGTACTTTCAGTGCCCGGAACTCTTACGGTGTTCTATCCGCCTCGCCGGGGACGTCTTGCGCGGGTTCCTGCCTCTGCCTTGCCGGCGGCAAAGCGCGGGCCGCGCCCGTATCGCTGCTCCTCGCGACCGTAACCGCCGCGTCCGCCCCGCCCGGCTTCAGGACGTCCCCTGGGCGCAAAGGCACCGCGTCCGGTCGGAACGTTATGACCGTTCCCCTCCTCGGAGCGCGGGCGGGCCACATCCACGTAGATGCGTTTGCCGCGCAGTTTCGTGCGCGAAAGCGCCTCAATGACGCGCGGCGCCTCGGCCTCCGGCACTTCGACAAAGGCGCTGCGATCCATGATGTCTATGGCGCCGATGACGCTGCCCGGTATTCCCGCTTCGTTGGCAATCGCGCCCACGATGTCGCCGGGCCGGACGCCATCCTGCCGCCCGATCTGCAGGAACAGGCGAGTCATGCCTGGCTCGGCGCGCTCGCCATCCGCCTCGGCCTCCGCCACGTCGTAGTCCGCAGCGCCCTTTTGCGCCTGCCAGAGCAACTGCAGAGCGGCGGCGGCGATCTGAGAGGCGTCGTACTCCCCTTCAGCGGCCATCTCCTCCACGGTCATCAGGTGGCCGTCGTAGTTGCCGCTCTCCAGCGCGGCGCGCAGATTTTCCTTGAACATCTCGCGGCGGCGCATAGCAATGTCGGCGGCAGTGGGAACGCGCATGGGTCGGATCGAGGCGTTGATGAACTTCTCGATCATGCGCATCTGGTAACGCTCGCGCGGCGTGATGAGCGTGATGGCCTCCCCACTGCGCCCGGCCCGCCCGGTGCGCCCGATGCGGTGGATATAACTCTCTACGTCCCACGGGATGTCATAGTTAATGACATGGGTGACCTGCTCAATATCCAGGCCGCGCGCCGCGACGTCGGTGGCGATGAGCAGGTCGGCCTGGCCGGAGCGGAATCGGCCCATCACCCGGTCGCGGGTGGCCTGGTTCATCTCGCCGTGCAGCGTCTCGGCCTCGTAGCCGCGCGCCTGCAAAGCCTCACCCAACTGGTCTACCTCTCGGCGCGTGTGGCAGAAGATAATGGTGCTGCCGGGCGTCTCCATGTCCAGAATGCGCGTCAGGGCCTCCAGCTTCTGCGAGGGCATGACCTCATAATAGGTCTGCTTGATCTGGGCGACGGTGCGCTTTTTGGCTTCGATGGCGACCCGCTGTGGGTTCTTGAGATAGTCGCGGGCCAGGGCGGCAATGCGCGGGGGCATGGTAGCCGAGAAGAGGGCGGTGTGCCGTTCGGCGGGCGCAGCCTTTAAAATCTCCTCCACGTCCTCCAGGAAGCCCATGTTGAGCATCTCGTCGGCCTCATCCAGCACGACCATATGCACCTGGCTCAAATCCAGGGTGCCGCGCCGCAGATGGTCGAGCACGCGGCCCGGCGTGCCGACGATGATCTGGGGCCCCTGGCGCAAGGCGCGAAACTGCCGGTCAATGGGCTGCCCGCCATAGATAGGCACCACGCGCAGATTCTGGTACTTGCTTAGGCTGTGAATCTCTTGGGCAACCTGAATGCAAAGCTCCCGCGTGGGCAGTAAAACGATGGCCTGTGGAAAATGCTGGGTCGGATCGAGCCGTTCGGCCATCGGCAGGGCAAAGGCGGCAGTCTTGCCGGTGCCGGTTTGCGCCTGGCCGATGAGGTCTTGCCCGGACAGTAGGATGGGAATGGCCCGCTCCTGGATGGGGGTCGGCGCCTCAAATCCGGCCTCGATGATGGCGCGCATCACTGGCTCGCTGAGGCCCAGCCCGACAAATCCGGGGGCCTGCTCGATCTCCTCCGGATTTTCCAGCGTCTGCTCCTTCATTTCTATTGTATCCATGCCTGGTACTTCTCCTTTATTTGCCGCTCCCTAGTATACCAGAATGACGTTCCTTCCGCCCATTCCCGTTCCCGCATAAATCACCGGTCTTATCGCCCTCACCCCCTAGCCCCCTCTCCTACGCTGCGGGAGAGGGGGAACGGCCAACCAGGCGTGGACTCTTTTCTCCCTGGAATTGAGGCAGGGCAGCGGGGAAGAGGGAGGCCCGGCTTCTCTTCCCCCTTCTCCCTTGCAGGGAGAAGGGACGGGGGTGGGAGCCTGAACCCTCCCAAGCCGGGTCCCTCCCTTCCCTCCTAGGGAAGGGGGCCGGGGGGTTAGGTCAAGAAGGGCCGTAGGGCAGGGAGACTGAGTCAGAAAAGTTAAGTCCTGATTTGGGAATCTTAAAGGATTCGGGGCGCCGATTAGCGAATTTTGGTCTGGAAGGTTCGGAAGTCGTATTTAGCCTAGCAAAGGAGAGCGCTAATGCCCTACACCGCTGAAATCAGCCGGGCGAATCCGTCCTGCTTCCTTTTCCTGATTGACCAATCCGGCTCCATGGAAGACCCGATCCCATCCAGCGCGGGGGCGGCCTCGGAGGGGCCGTCCGCCTCCGGGCCGACGCGCACCAAAGCCGAGGGCGTCGCCGACGCCATCAATCGGCTGCTGCAAAACCTGGTCATCAAGTGCGCCAAGTCCGAGGGCGTCCGAGATTACTACCATGTCGGCGTCCTGGGCTACGGCGGCGCGGTCAAGCCCGCTTTCGGCGGTGCGCTGGCCGGCAAGGAGCTTGTCCCCATCAGCGAGATCGCCAACAGCCCCGCCCGCGTGGAGGAGCGCAGCAAGAAAGTGGACGACGGCGCGGGCGGCCTGGTCGAACAGAAGGTCAAGTTCCCTATCTGGTTTGACGCCATCGCCAACGGCGGCACGCCCATGTGCGAAGCCCTCAATCGCGCCCAGGCTATCCTGACCGACTGGCTGACCCAGCACTCCGGCTGCTTCCCGCCGATTGTCATCAACATCACCGATGGCGAGTCCACCGATGGCGACCCGTCTTCGGCGGCGGACAAGATCAAGAGCCTGACCAGCGACGACGGCGGCGTGCTGCTGTTCAACCTGCACCTCTCCTCGCAGCGGGCCGCGCCCATCGAGTTTCCCGACAGCGAGGCGGGCCTGCCGGACAAGTATGCCCAGTTGCTCTTCCGCATGTCGAGCCCGCTGCCGGAGTATATGCGGGGCATCGCCCAGCAGGAGGGGTTTGCGGTCTCGGAGAACACGCGGGGCTTTGTCTTCAATGCGGACATGGTCTCGGTGATCCGCTTCCTCGACATCGGCACGCGCCCCAGCAATCTGCGGTAAGGCCGGGGAGACTTCATGCGTATTTCGGTACAGAGCTTCTGGCTGCCTAAGGCCGGCAATCGCCTGGAGGAATATGAAGACGCCTACTGGCCCCACGAGCCGCTAGAGGGCGCGGAGAGGGCACGATTCCGCTGCGCGGTCGCCGACGGCGCGACGGAGACCTCTTTCTCTGCCCTCTGGGCCAACCAACTCGTGCGGGAGTATTGTCGGCACTCCAGCCTGCCCCGGTTCTTCAAGACGCTTCCACGATTGCGGCGCGAGTGGCTGGAGCACGCCACCGCGCAGCCCTTGCCCTGGTACGCCGAGGAGAAGGTGCGTTCCGGCGCCTTCTCCTCGCTGCTGGGCCTGACTATCGAGCGGGCCACACCGGAGCAAAACCAGTTTGCCTCCTGGAACGTAGTGGCTGTGGGCGATAGCTGCCTGTTCCATCTGCGCGCCCACCGGCTGCTGACCGCCTTCCCACTGGAGCGCTCCGAGGAGTTCAATAGCCGTCCCTACCTGCTGGGAACGAATGTGCTGGGCGATAAGCGCCTGCATGGGCACGTAATCCATGCCAGAGGCGAATGCGCGCCCGGAGACACGTTCTACCTGATGACCGATGCGCTGGCCTGCTGGTTCCTGCGCTACCAAGAGGCGGCCTGCGAGGATTGCGCCGACATGACGTTCGATGCCCTGGCGGAGATACGGACGCAGGAGGCGTTCGCGGATTTTGTACAGGAGCAGCGCAGCCAGCGCGACGCGGAAGGCAAGCCCGCCCTGCGCAACGACGACGTGACCCTGATGCGCGTGGAAATTGCCTTATGAGACAACGATGCCCTGGCCCACCCCGCAAGACTACAACGAGGCGATCCAGAACCCGCAGTCGAACTTCGACGACCCGGAACTTAAGGCCGGGACGCCCGAACTGACGCCTCTGGGCCTGCCGCGTCCCATCACCGGCGGCTTTGCCAGCGTCTATCGGATGCGGTGCGGGCAGCGGGATTGGGCCGTGCGCTGCTTCCTGCGCGAGTACGCCGACCAGCAGAAACGCTACGCCGCCATCAGCCAGCACTTAGCCGCCGTCAAGCTTCCCTACACCGTCGGGTTTGAGTTTCTGCCCAGAGGCATTCGGATTCGCGGCCAGTGGTATCCCATCCTCAAGATGGAGTGGGTGCAGGGCGAGCCGCTCAACACCTACATCGAAACGCATCTGAACGACCCCTCGGCGCTCAGCCATCTGGCGCATCGCTGGGCCGCCATGATGCAGGCGCTCCAGCAGGCGCGCATCGCGCACGGGGACTTGCAGCACGGCAACGTTCTGGTCGCCAACGGCAGCCTCAAGCTCATAGACTACGATGGCATGTTTGTGCCCGCGCTCGCCGGACAGGCTAGTCATGAGGTTGGCCACCGCAACTACCAGCATCCGCAGCGCGACGAAACGGACTTTGGCCCCTATCTGGATCACTTCTCTGCCTGGGTCATCTACCTCTCGCTGGTTGCCCTGAGCGTCGAGCCGGGCCTCTGGGCGCAGGTCGGCGCTGGAGACGAGCACCTGCTGTTTCGCAAGGAGGATTTCGAGCGGCCCCAGGCATCTGCCATTTTCTCTCTGCTCACCAGGCAAGGCGACCCGCGCTTGCAGGCGCTGGCCGCGCAGTTTCAATCTCTGCTCTGCATCCCCCCGGAAGATATTCCTCCGCTGGAGGGACCGCCCACCCCGCAGAGGCCACCCGCGCGCAGGAGCTTTCCGGCGCTCGCCTGGCTGCAGGGCGCTGCCCACCAAACGCAGACCGGAGGCTCCCTGCCGGCGGCATCCTCCCAATCCGTCGTGCCTGCCGCCGGGCCCGCCGCCAATCCGGCCTGGGTTGCAGATTTCATCTCCCAGCCCGATATCCGCAAAGCGTTTCGCCTTTCCCCAAACGTCCCCCGGCTACTGGCCGCGCTCTCGCTGGCGGCCTGCGTGCTGATAGCGTTCTGCTTTCCCCACGCGTTTCCCCTTGTGGGCAGCCTGGGCCTGGCCCTCCTTCTCAATACGGTGGCGCTCTATCTTTTCTATGAGCTGGAGCCGGCGATTGCCGGACGGCGGACGCTTCTGGCGCGACGGCGGGCGGTGTGCCGCGCCATAGCAGCCATAGATCGCGCCCTCCAGGAGATCGAGCGGCAGCAGGAGAGGCTGCGCGTCGAATCCAGCGACCGGCGTGATGCGCTGCTCGGCCTGAAGCTGGATCTGGAAGAGAAGGAGAAGCGCGAGCTGGCCCGCGTCCTCGCGACTCTCAAGCAGGCGCGCGACTCGCTACAGGCCCGCCGCAAGCAGCTGCAAAGGCAGGAAGCGGAGGCGCTGGAGGCGGTGCGGGCGCGCTTTGAACCGAAAATAGAGGCGCTGAATGCGCGCCTGGAGGCGCTGGAACGGGCCAGGGTGGAGGAGATAGGCCGTAGGCTGGCGTCCCGGCAGGAGGCGTTTGTTGCGGATCATCTGCGGCGGCAGCGGATCTGGAAGTCCTCGATTTCCGGCATCGGCAGGGGCTTCAAGCTGCGCCTGCTGGCAAACGGCCTCGGCTCGGCAGCCGATATTACCGAGGAGCGCCTGCAGCGGGCCCGGGGCATTGGCGAGCGGCGGGCCAATGCGCTGCGCGCCTGGCGGCTCACCCAGGAGACAAAGGCGCGCAGTGCGATGCCCACGGCGTTGCGCCCGGCGGAAATGAGCCGGATAGAGGCGCGCTATGGCTGGAGAAAACGCCGCCTGGAACGTCGCAGAGACGCAGAGCAGGCCCGCCTGTCCGCCGCCGAGGACGCGATCCAGGCGCGCGTCCAGAAGCAGCAGCAGGCGCTGAATGCGGAGCAGGATGCCGCGCAGTCCCGCGCTGCTCGGAAAGACAAGGAGATCGAGGCGCGCTACGTCCAGGAGAAGGATCGGGCGACGCAAGCGCTGGCACAACTCAATGCCGAGACTTCGGATGCGCGCCGCCGATTGGAGGAGAAGGCCGAGCAGACCCGCAAAGCCCTGCCCGGCCAGCACTGGCAGCTCACCGAAATTGATCGCGAATTGGAGACATATCATAACCTGACGTTTGGCCGCTACCTCCGCTCAGTTTTCTGGAAACGCGGTGATTGAAAACTATCCTCCGGGACCATTCCACTGGCTGCCTCATCCTCCCCGTCTCCCTTCTCCTGAATTTGAGAAAGCCTGCGTGAACCTGTTTGCCTGATTGTTTTGACCGATTGCGTGACACGCGGAAAGGTGCCCTGTACTCCCTATTAAGGAGGAACAGGACGCGACTCACGTCCTCGATCTCTGGGGAATACGAGTTCAGACTCTTCTGCTTTCAGGCGGACAGGAGGCCAGAAATGGATCGGCGATTAGTTCCATCAATCCTGGCAATGGCGGTGGCTTTGGGGCTGGTGGGATGGCATTTACGTATCACGCAGGCTGCGACAGACCAGCCAGGTCACTTCAGAGGGCGCGCGATCCGCGTTCAGGAGGAGCACCCAGCCTCGCAGAACGAGGAGGCCAGGCAATTGCAGCAGCAAGTGGAGGCTGGCAAGGCAAAGGCGGCGGAGAATGGCTATTATGCGTGCTGCATCACGCCCGCCTGCTCCTGGTGTCTGCTCAACCTCGGCAGGTGTACCTGTGCCCTGGGGGTCGGCAGTGGCCGCTACGCTTGCCGCGAGTGCCACGGTGGCTGGGAAGCCGGCCAGGGGCGCATCCCCGGCAAGACAAAGGAAGACGTGCGCAAAATGCAAACCATTGCACCGGGCGGGGAGAGTGCTGGCGTGGAAGATACCGAGCGCGAGTCGGCCCGGAGGACGAACGTACTATCCGCGCCCAGGGGCCAGGGCAAAGCCGCTGTGATGAACACACGCGCCGTTCAGGCAGAGACAAAACGGAAGAGACAGGCCCGTAGGGCTGGAAGATCGGCCACACGCACCGTTCAGGCCGTTCAGGTAGGAGCAAAACTCTTTCAGGGCCGTTGTCTGTCGTGCCATAAGATGGGCGGGACGGGCGGCACGTCTGGCCCGGATCTCACGCATGAGGCGCGACGTCATGCCAGCATCGCCTGGCAAATTGAGCATCTAAAGAATCCGAGCAAGGTCCATCCCGGCTCTAGTATGCCCAGTTTTGCCAGCCTCCCGCCTCAGCAGTTGCGAGCGCTGGCCGCTTATCTGGTGACACGGCACTAACGGGACTCTGGTGCGAGGGGTTATCGCTGCGCGTCACCGGGCTTTCCAGAGGCGCGGAAGCCCGCAAAGAGCCTGCCGCCGACCGGAGCCAGCGCCGCTTCCGCAAAGCGCGTCAGATCCGTTTTGTCGCCGGCCTGGTAGAAACGCTGCAAGGCGGCTGTCAATTGATCGGCGCGCTGCGGATCAAACCGGCGCAGGGCACGCAACAGCCACTTGCCCTGCCCGCTCCACTGGCGGCGTTGCGCCAGGATCAGGTCGGCGGCGTGGGCTGCGAGGTCATTGGCAATAAAAAGGCTCTCCTCGAAGCGTTCCGAGCCCAGGAAATCGTCCAGCAGATCGGTCACCCTGTAGCGCGCATGATCCATCTGCGCCGCTGTAAGGGGTTCTGGCCCCTGTGCCAGCCACCGCCTGGCCTCCCGCTTGATGTCTTCGGCCAGCCCTTCCCGATCGCGCAGGATAATGCCCTCCGCACACATCATCATCAGCGTGGGGATACGCCGCTGAGCGTTCGTTGCCATAAATTGACGCAGAGACTCCGGCGTATGGACAAAGACCTCCGCCGGCCAGTCCGCCTCCATCAGGGACTCGCGGAAGGGGGCCTCCTCGCGCCTGGTGATAACGACAATGTCCAGATCCGAGGTGGCGGTTGCCTCTCCGCGAACGAGGCTGCCCGCGAGGAAAGCCGTCGAGCACTCCGGGAAGCGCCGCTCCACAACCATTCTTGCCGCTTCCAGAGCCTCCATGCGACACGCTCCCTATTTAGAGTACCTAACCCAAGTTGCTACCTAGGAACACGTTTGAGAGAGAATCGCTCTGGAAACCGGCTTTTGCATCACCGTTTGCCTTCTCGAAGAGGCAAGGTAGCAACTTGAGTTACCTAACAAAGCTCGTTCTCCCTCTGCCTTGCAGGGAGAGGGCCGGGGTGAGGGGAGAGCCCTACAGCCAAGTTGTGTTAGAGGGTGTTATGCCCTTTTTTGCCTGCTTCGAGAGAGGACTTGGAGGCTGATGACCGCTTGGTGCTCGCTAGAAAGCGAGCACCAAGCCTCTAATGAGCGGCTGGCCTATCTCCTCAAGAGGACCCAAGTGCATCCCA
>DASRGZ010000115.1:0-75186 GCA_035650735.1 Chthonomonadaceae bacterium | reverse complement strand
GGGCCGGTTTCTGCCCGAACCCTGGCCCCAATCCGTTGCGGGGGCAACGGCGGCCCAACCGCCTCCCAAAACGCTACAACAGAGGGCCGCGTGAAAAACCTTCCCTTATAAGGCCGGGGGGTTTTGTGCCTTGGTTGCTGCGGCTGATGACCTTTGACAATCTAACCGGATAGTGGAGTTAGAAAAACTGCCCCCTTAGACAATCCAAGGTCATCAGCCGCCCGTAACGCAGCCTATCCGGGCGGCGCTTCGACGTGCTCCATTTCCTCCATCTCACGGTGCAGGATGTTCTCCGCCCGCTCCTCCCGATGTTCGTCTTTAGGCTGGCGCAGGAGATAGAACTCCTCGTAAAAGGCTTTCACAAAGCCGGTAATCGGGACGGCCAGTAGCGCGCCCAGAATACCGAAGGCGCCGCCCAGAGCCATCACGGCAAACAGCAGTGAAACTGGATGCAATTCCATCTCCTTGCCCCAGAGAAACGGCAGCACGAACGTTCCCATCGTCTCGTTGAGGCAGGTGTAGAAAAGCGCGACCCAGAGCGCCTTGATCGGGGAGACGGCCAGCGCCTCCAACAGCGGCGGCACGGCCATCAAGTAGGGGCCGATCCGGGGCACTAGCTCGGCAAAGAAGGTGAATGCGGCCCAGATAAAGCCGCCCGGCACCCGAAGGAAGGTCAGAAACAGCCCGGCGCAGACTGCCTCGATGGCCCCCACCATCAAGTGCGCGTAGATCCAGCCCACCACCATCTGCGAGCCGCGCGTGAATGCCCGTTCCGCCCGCTCCTGAAGATGCGGCGGCATGATCGCCAGGTAGTTCTTCAGCAGTGGACGGGGCCGAGCCAGCGTGTAGACGACCGTGCTGGCGACCACGATGGCGAAAACCAGTATCTCAAAGACGGTGAGCGTGATTTTGCCTACGTGCATCAGCAGCGTCGGCATGGAGGGAAGCGTTCTCGTCAGCGCTTCTGCGTTGGGCTGGAGCCAGCGCTGGACGATAGGATAATGCTTGAACAATTCCGATAGGCGCGCGGAGAGGCTGACAATGTCCCTCGGCAGCCTGTGCGATAGATTGACGACCTGTTCCGCCATGCGCGGCAGCACCAGCCAGCCCAGCAGCGACAGAGCGATCACCACGGCCAGGCTTACCAGCAGCGTGCCGAAGGGACGCGGCACCCGTCTCTCCTCCAGCCAGGTCACCGGCACGTTGAGGGCCAGCACCAGCACGAAGGCAAACACAAACAGCAGCACGACCAGCGCGATAGTATCCAAAAACCATAGCGCCACCGCCACGCCCGTCGCCAGCCAGATCGCCCTGGCCAGCGCCCGGTAGATCTCATTCTCTCGCCGCTCCATCACCTATTCCTCAAATGTTGGGCCGTTTCTCAGCCCGGCCAACGGCGCTCTCCATCGCCGTACTCTCTACCGAATAGGCAGCAGAACAGTTCCATCGGCCTATTTCTCTTGACCGACCGGCCCGCTTCGTGTTAGGATAAAACATGGAACTCATCAGGCACAATCGGCGGCTGCGGTGGGGAGTGGGGCTGTTGCTGTGCGGCCTGCTGCTGGGCGCGCACGGCTGCCGGCGCGCGGAGGCGGACGGCCCTGGCGTCGTGCATCTGAGCCTGTGGACCGGCTGGAGCGGGCAGGAGGAGAAGAACTTTGAGCGCGTCCTGCGCCGCTACGAGCAGCTTCACCCCAACATTCGCATCCGCAATCTCGGCGCCGTCAGCGACGATACCAAGACTATCCGCGCTCTGGTCGCCGGCGTTCCTCCCGACTTTTTCCAGATCTGGGACCCCTCCTACCTCGGTCCGCTCGCTCGCAACCACGCCATTCGCCCGATGGACGCCCTCTTTCGCGCCTCCGGCCTACGCGAGTCGGACTTCGTGCCTGCCTCGCTGCGGCTCTGCAAATATCAGGGCCACCTCTACGGTATGCCGTTTCTGATTGACGACACGGCGCTGCTCTGGGACAAAGGCGCCTTCAAGGAGGCCGGCCTGGACCCGGACCGCCCGCCGCGCACCCTGGAAGAGCTGGCCGACTACGCCCTCAAGCTCACCAAGCGCGACGCCAACGGCCAGATCGTACGGCTGGGGCTTCGGCCCCTGACCGACCCCTACATGCTCATCGCGCTCTTCGGCGGCAAGCTGGTGGACCCGGTGACCGGGCGCATCACCGCCGACGACCCCGCCAATGTCGCCGCCCTGACCTGGTATAAAAACCTGGTGGACCGCCTGGGCGGCATCGAGCAGGTCAACGCCTTTGCCTCCGGGTTTGGACGCGACCAGACCGCCAGCAGCCCGTTCTTCGTCGGTAAAGTCGCCATGATGTTCAACGGCGAGTGGAACCCTTACTGGATCTCGCGCTACGTGCCGGGCATGAAGTACGGGGTTGCGCCCGTGCCGCCGCCCGCTTCCCGCCCCGACCGCGCCCGCTCCACCTGGCTGGGCGGCAACGTCTTCTGTATTCCGGTGGAGAGCAAACACCCGAAAGAGGCGTGGGACTTTCTGGTCTGGGTGCAGTCGCGGGAGGCGCAGGTGATGTTCGCCCACGACATGAACAACGTCCCCAACACCCGCGAGGTTTTAAAGGCCAGGGAGCTGCGCACCGGCCCGCCGTTCCGCTACAAATATGCCATCTTCCTGGACCTGGCCGACAGTCCCAACGCTGAAGCCTTTCCCGCGCTGCCCGTCACCAATCTCTATATGAGCCAGATGGCAAACGCCATGGATCGCATCCTCTATCGCGATAAGACGCCCGCACAGGCGCTGGCCGACGTGCGCCAGCGCGTCCAGAAGGAGCTAGACGAGCAATGATAGCCTTTACCCGCCGCCAGAACAGCCTCACCGAAAGCCGGCGTGCGCGCCAGGCGATCTGGCTCGGCCTGGCCTTCATCTCGCCCTGGATCGTCGGATTCCTGATCTTCACGCTCTACCCGATTGTGGCCTCGCTCTACTATAGCTTCTGCGAGTATCGCGTGCTTAGCCCGCCGCACTGGGTCGGCGTGCGTAACTACGTCGAGCTTTTCTCCGACCGCGAGTACTTCCTGCAATCGCTCCTGAATACGGCCTTCATGTTTCTGGAGCTGCCGCTGGCCCTGATCCTCTCGCTGGCCATCGCGCTGCTCTTGAACATGAATCTGCGCGGAATGGCCTTCTTCCGCACGCTCTACTATATCCCCTCCGTCGTGCCGACGGTGGCCACCTCCATCCTCTGGCTGTGGCTGCTCAACCCGGACTACGGCCTGATCAATAAAACCCTCGCCTGGCTGCACCTACCGGTCAGCGCCTGGCTCAACGACCGCACCTGGGCCAAGCCGGGCTTCATCGTCATGGACCTATGGGCCGTCGGCGGCGGTATGATCATCTACCTGGCGGCGCTGCAAGGCGTGCCGCAGCACCTCTACGAAGCTGCCGACCTGGACGGGGCGACCTGGTGGGACAAGGTGCGCCACGTCACGCTGCCCGCCATCTCTCCGGTCATCTTCTTCAACCTCATCCTGGGCGTCATCGGCACGTTCCAGTACTTCACGCAGGCATTCATCATGACGGGCGCGGGCGGCTCCGGCAGCGTAGGCGGCCCGGCCAACTCCACGCTGTTCTACGCCCTCTACCTCTACCAGAACGCCTTCCAGTACTTCCGCATGGGCTATGCCTGCGCGATGGCCTGGGTGCTGTTTATCCTCACGCTCCTGGCCTCTTTCATCGTCTTCAAGACCTCGGCGCGCTGGGTCTACTATGAGGGGGAGACGCGGTGATCCGTCCTGCATCCCCCTATCCCCTCGCTTTCGCCCTAGCAACCTAGAACCCTAGCACCATAGTACCCTAGAACCTTAAGAACCCTTAGAACCCTATCCCCTCATCCCCTCGCCTTTGTCCGTGGCAGGGGAAAACCGGCGGCACGCTCCGCAGACGGGCCATTTGCGATCTGTGACTGCGACAAATAAAGCAAAGAGCGCAAATTAGGCGAAACATCCTGCCCCAGCCATCAGTCCAACGAAATAGAGAATGCAGTTGATGGGGCGGGCCTTGCCCATCAAGCTGCATTCGTAGGTGTTACCCCGGTAGGTCTCTTCTGATAGAGCGGAAAGCGGAGGAGAAGATGCAAGAGCGCGCGCTAATGCAGGCCAAAGGCCTCAATGGCATCCTTCAATTATTCCCAGATCGTATCCGTATCCTGCGACCGGGCCTGATCGCCAGCCTGTATGAGCGGGACCGACCCACCGATCTGCTGCTAGGGCAGATCCAGAAAATTGAGTTCAAGCACACAGTCGGAGGATTGGGCGGCTACATCGCCTTTCATGATGACGAGGGACGCGAGGACTTCGAGGATTTCTGCGTTTCGTTCCTTAAGCTCCAGGAGCATAGCTTCGAAGCCATCAAGAAGGCGATTGAAGAGCAGCGCGCCGCTATTCTGGCCGAGCACGCGAAAAATAAAGTTGAGATCCTGAAAGATTAAGCCCAATCATCCCCGCAATCAGCAAGGATAGGGAACATAGACCTGGTACGCCTCTTTTTGCGCAGTTATGCCTGCCTCCTTACCGCCCCCTTTTAGGAGAAGAAGAGATGCTATTCCCTCCCCTGGTGGCAATGGCGGTGCTGCCGTCTGCCGTCAAGCCGATGCCGCCGATCTCGCTGCACCCCGACAACCCGCACTACTTTCTGTTCCGGGGCAAACCGACCGTCCTCATCACCTCGGCGGAACATTATGGCGCGGTGCTCAATCAAGATTTCAATTACCTCCGCTACCTGGAGACGCTGCACGCCGACGGGTTGAACTACACGCGCATCTTTACCGGCGTCTATATGGAGGACCCGGCAGCGTTCAACATCCGTAACAATACGCTGGCTCCGGCTCCCGGACGCTTGCTCTGCCCCTGGGCGCGCAGTTCCACACCCGGATACGCCGGAGGCGGCAACAAGTTCGACCTGAATACCTGGGATGACGCCTATTTCCACCGCCTGAAGGACTTCTGCACGCAGGCAGGCCGGCGCGGTATCGTCGTGGAGGTCTCGCTGTTCTGCCCGTACTACCAGGATTCAATGTGGGAGATCAGCCCCCTTAAGGCGAGCAACAACATTCAGGGCATCGGCGATGTGCCCCGCACGGAGGCGCTGACCTTGAAGCATCCTTCCCTGGTCGCCGCGCAGGAGGCGATGGTGCGCAAGATCGTCCAGGAGCTCAAGGACTTTGATAACGTCTTCTATGAGATATGCAACGAGGCGTACTTTGGCGGCGTGACTCTGGAATGGCAGGCCCATATCAGCCAGATCATCGCAGAGACGGAAGCGGCGTTCCCGCATCGGCATCTTATCGCGCAGAACATCGCCAACGGCTCCGCTAAGATTGAGTCTCCCGACCCGCGCGTCTCCATCTTCAACTTCCACTATGCCGCCCCGCCGGACGCTGTGACCGTCAACTACGGCCTGGATAAGGTCATCGGGTTCGACGAGACGGGCTTTAAAGGGACGGGCGACACGCCCTATCGCATGGAGGGCTGGGACTTCCTGCTGGCGGGCGGCGGCCTCTACAACAATCTGGACTATTCGTTCACCGTCGGCCATGAGGACGGAACCTTCATGCTCCCCTCCACGCAGCCGGGCGGGGGTAGCCCGACCCTACGCCGCCAGCTCAAGATTCTGAAGGATTTCCTCAACGGTTTCGATTTTCTACGGATGCGCCCGGAGAATGGCGTCATCAAGGGCGGCGCGCCGGAGGGAGCGACTGTGCGGTGTCTGGCGGAGGCGGGCAGGGCCTACGCCCTCTATCTCAAAGGCGGCAATCGGGCCACTCTTACGCTGGAACTCCCTGCCGGACACTATTGCGCCGAATGGGTCAACCCACGCACGGGCGCAACCGAGAAGACGGAGGACATCCCCCATAGCGGCGGCGATCTCACCCTCGCCTCACCGCCCTACACCGAGGACACGGCGCTGCGGCTGATCCGCACGCCATAAGACGCCGAAAAACCTTTCAACAGGATTATTCAGGATTAAACAGGATTTCTAACACCCAACCAACCGAGTACCTATTGCACTTTTCCTCTTAGGTTCAAGGCTTGTGTCTTTGTCTTAATCCTGTAAATCCTGCTAAATCCTGTTCATCCCGTTGAGGTTGTTGGTTTTCGATAGGAGGCCGGCAATGCCCGAACCGACACAGGGCCATTCGCCCATCAAGTGGGTACATCTCTCCAGCAAGAACGGCGACCTGCCTGTGCCGCCCGGCTCCAATCAGCAGACGGCGTGCCTGGTGTTGGATGCCGATAAGGATGGCCGAAATGAGTTCATGATCGCCTGTCGGGGCAAAGCGCCCGCCCTGGTCTGGTACCGGCCTGCCGCCAAAGGCTGGGCCGTCTACGTCATTGAGGACACGATGATCACCATCGAGGCCGGCATGACCTTCTCTGACGTGGACGGCGACGGCAGCCTGGACATCCTTGCCGGAGGCGATTGGCAGAGCAACAAGGTCTACTGGTGGAAGAATCCGTATCCCCACTACGCCCCCAACACGCCCTGGAAACGCTACGAGATCAAAAACTCCGGCGCGACACAGCACCACGACATGCTCTGCGGCGATTTTGACGGCGACGGCAAAGCCGAACTGGTCTTCTGGAACCAGGGCGCGAACAAGCTCTTCCACGCGCCCATCCCCGCCGACCCGACGGTACAGCCCTGGCCGTATACCGAGATTTTCTCTGGCGCGGGCGAAGGACTGGCGCAAGGCGATATAGACGGCGATGGGAAGATCGAACTGCTGGCGGGCGGGCGCTGGTTCAAGCACCAGGGTGGCGGGAAGTTTGACTCGTATGGGATTGACCCTGTGCAGACGCATCCGCGCATGGCCGTCGGCGACCTGAACGGCGATGGCCGGCTGGAGGTTGTCATGGTTCCCGGCGACGGCGTGGGCCGTCTGAAGTGGTACGAGTGCAAGGGCGACCCGAAAGAGACTTCCGCCTGGGTCGGCCACGACCTGCTCGGCCACGACGTGATACACGGGCACACGCTGGCGATAGTGGATTTTACCGGGGACGGCACGCCGGACATCTTCTGTGGGGAGATGGCGAAGTGGACGGAGTCGGCCCCGCAGCCGGATCACCTGGACGCCCATATGTGGCTCTTCCTGGGCGACGGCAAGGGCCATTTCACGCAGATGGTAATCGCCACCGGATTCGGCATCCATGAGGGCAAGGTGGGCGATCTGGACGGAGACGGTCGCCCGGACATCTGCGCCAAGCCTTATAACTGGGAAGCCCCGCGCATAGACCTCTGGCTGAACAAACGCGCCTGAGCGCCCGATCAGAGTATCTGTGTAGTTTTCTAAGAGTGGAACGATACGAAATAACTCTGCGCGGGCGCTTAGATCAGTACGACGGCGCGGAGGGAAAGGAGAACCGATGCCCCCTCAGACGCTCTCATGTCCTAATTGCCAGGGCCACATGGAACCGGGCTTTCTCGTGGATCACGCTTCAGGAGGTGTCCGCTACCAGGTGACCTGGGTGGCCGGCCTTCCGGAGCCTAACTACTGGACCGGAGTGCGCGTGAAGGACAAAGTACAGTATCCGATCACCCTCTACCGCTGTAGCGTCTGCGGGTATCTGGAGGCCTATGCGGACAATCCGGAGGCGGCGGAGCAGACCCTGTTGCGTCCTGCCCAGGGAGCGGGGGAGAGCGCGTCCGAGCAGTTGTTACGGCCTAGCCAGCGAGAGGAAAGCGAATAGCTTCCGTTCGCTGCTTATCGAAGGAACGGCGTGTTTTGTGCCGTCGCTTCCGCTAGCTCTCCTCGTAGCCGGGCGGGCGGCGAAAGCCACCGAACTCCTGTGCCACGAGCGCGGCAAAGCGCATCGGGGTGCGGTCTTCCAGGTAGGGACCGATAGCCTGGATGCCGATGGGCAGTCCGCCGCGCGTCAGCCCTATCGGGAAGGCGGTTCCCGGCTGGCCGGTCATATTGCAGAGGCTCGGATAGGCCGATTGTAGGCCATAATCCACCTGTTGGCCGTTGACGTCGAGCCTGCGTTCCGGCCAGGGAGCGTCCGTGTGCGGGAAGGCAGGAACGATGTTTGCCGGAGCGAGCAAGACATCCCATTCCCGGAAGAAGGCGCGGTAGGAAGCGCGATACCCTTCTCGCCGGCCATGCCACATAACATAGTCCGAGGCGCTGGCCGTAATGCCGTCCGCCCAGGCGATACCGAACTCATCCGCCCCCTTGCGCGCCTCCTCGGCTTGCTGGCGGCGCTCCGCCTCCGGCACGCCGACATAGCTCAGAGCCGCTAAAAGAGAGCGGTAGAGCTTATAGTAGTCGCGCAGGTCGCCGAACATCTCCGGCTGTGTCTCTGCAACCTTCGCCCCCGCCTTTCGCAATGTATCGGCCAGCCCTTCGAGCGCCTCGCGGATTTCGTTATCTACCGGCAGCCAGGAGATCGGCGGCAGCACGGCCACACGGTAGTCCGACAGGCGCTCGTGCCGGGCGGGAGGCATGTGAAGCTGCCAGGCCGTGTCCTCGCCCACATCCGGCCCGGCGATCACGTCGAAGGCCAGTTCCAGGTCTTCGGCGCTGCGCGCCAGAGGTCCTTGCACGGCCATCGCAAAGGCGGCGTTGGGCGTAGTCGGCGGACCGGGGAAATGGCCGGTGCGGGGCAGGGCCGTCTCGCTGGATTTGTGACCGTAGATGCCGCAGAACGCCGCCGGGATGCGGATAGAGCCGGCGAAATCGCCCCCGAACTCCAGCGGCGTCAGCCCTGCCGCCACCGCCGCCGCGCCGCCGCCCGTGCTGCCGCCCGGTGTGCGCGTCCTATCCCAGGGATTGTTGCTGCGCCCGAAGAGCAGATTGCTCGACTGCCAGTCGGCGGCGTAGGGCGGAACGTTGGTCTTGCCCAGTAGCACCGCGCCCGCCGCCCGCACCCGCGCCGCCAGGCGCGCATCCTCCTCGGAGATGGCCTCGGCGCGCTCTTTCAGCCCGCCCGTCGTCGGCAGTCCCTTGACGTAGATGCAGTCCTTGATGGTCAGCGGCAGGCCCAAGAGCGGACGCTCTTCCCCGCGCGCTCGCGCCTCGTCCGCCTCTGCCGCAACATGGCGCGCATTCTCATAGTTCGGCGTGACGATGGCGTTCAGGGCCGGGTTATAGCGCGCGATCCGGCGCAGGTGCAGGTCAAGCAGTTCCACAGAGGAAATCTTCCGCTGGCGCAGCGCGTGCAGCATCGCTGTCGCGGAGGCGAAAGGGTCAAGTCCTGTATCCCTCGCGCCCTGCCCCGTTTGATCTTGCGTTGAGTCTGCCATGTGCCTCTCTCCTTTCGGCCTAACTCCCGGTCCCACTCTCACAGACAGGCAGGGTCAAGTTCGCGACGGCGGCATTCGGTTCCTGGTCTATACGCAAGAAAAATCGGGTAACGCGCAGAATCCGCACTTCCAAAGGCAGCGTATCCGGTTCCAGGACGGTGACGGTCGCGCCAGACTCGACATCGCGATAGACTCCAGGCTCAACCGTCTCGCCGGAGAAGAAGAAACGTGGCGCAGAAATGGTGCGTGTCATTACGGTGCTCCTTCAAAATTGTTGTCGGCTGTGTATAGTGGGCAGCTAGGATAGCCACCAGGGACGGTAGCAGAGCAGGTATGCGTAGAAGATGAAGAGAACGCTGTTTTCGTCTGACAAGGTCGTGACGAGGGACCGGCGCGGTCGCCGTTGACGGACGGAATGGGATGATACAGACGGTCTATCGCGGTGGAACAGACGATTCCAGTGGGCAAATAGCATTGGCATCATGACCTGTAGCCTCCTGTGGAGCGGTAGCGCGCAGCGCGCCAGGGTATACCCTATAATAACAAACTGCCAGAGACAACACTCCGTCCCTGGCAGCAAAAGCGGAAAGAATTCTACACTTTTTGTTCAGTACTCCCTTCTTTTCAGGAGCAGGCCGGTTTACTGATTCGAGCATTAATCTCTAAAGTTTGCCTTCAAAGTCAGCGTCAAGCACGCAGAGTGCCTTTAGAAAGCTAGGGGCGGATCAGTAGGAACCGAGACACTTTGCCGTTATTACGGACCAGCCAGCAAGAGGAAAGGCAAGAATATCTCTTGCCGCTCACTGCTACTCGACCCAGCGGCCATACCACACATCCAAAACCGGCAATGAGAAGCCTTTAAATGCCTCATCGGGCGTCCAGATTTCGAGGCTCACTCCCAAACCCTGATAGGTGACGCCGTTATCTTTCGGCAACTCGTAGAAAGCATCGAACTCCGCGTTCCCTGGCCATGCGCCCTGATCCACGATTTGCTGCAAGAGCGGCTGAATAACCGACCGGTAATAGTGTTCACCCTTCCCTGGCGTGAGCGGTTCATAGGCGGCTTGCGCGACGCGAATCGCCTCCTGCACGGACCGCTCTTCCAGCAACGGAACGAATTGCTGCCTGTTGTCCTGTACCAACTGATTTTCGAGACCCTTGAGAGCCTCACTCAGGGTTGTTGCTGTTGACATGATCCTTTTCACCTGAATCGCTCCGGCGAGGGACTCCCAATCCCAATCGCCCGCCTCCAGTCGCGACTCTATCTCCTCAATGGCCCCAAGAATGGCATCCAACTGGCTTCGTTTCTCCCGCAGCAGGGCTTTTTGCTGAACAAGGGCCTCCTGGAACCGCTTCGGTTCGGCGTGCAGGCAGAGCTTAATCTCCTCCAGCGAGAAGCCCAGAAACTTGAGCGATAGAATCTGCTGAAGGGTAAGCAGGTCTTGTTCCGTGTAGAGACGATAACCCGACTCAGTATGCTGCGAGGGCGACAGCAGCCCAACCCGATCATAGTAGCGCAGCGCGCGGACGGTGACAGAGGCTTTGTCGGCGAACTGGCCTATGCGATAGAAACGGCGATTCAAGTTTTCCTCCTTTCTGCTCTGGAGTGTACAGGGTGACGTAATGTCAGAGTCAAGCCCTCCTCAAACTTTTTATTTTTAGTTCCAGGCATGGTAACGGGCTGAAATGCTCTCCATATACGCTCTATACCGGGCTGCCAATCGCCGGACAGAGGGCTTAGCAAGGCGGAAGCGTTCCTCTTCTAACGGAGGGCAGATAAGAAACTGCCAGGGAGATTACTTTCTCCCTGGCAGCATACCGGTTCCCTCCACGAGCTATAGGCAACCGACGTTCACTAGCCTTCTGAAAGGGGCTTGCCGATTTCCCAATGGTGTCCGAACGGATCGACGATACGTCCTAAGCGCCAACCGTGCTGATTGCTGACGGGCCAAACTTTGGTAGCCCCTGCTGCGACAGCCCGTTCGAAAGAGGCATCCGGGTCTTCCACGGTCATCACCATCCGCACAGAGCCGCCACCGAGCGACTCGGGGCTGAAGTTGAAATACTCCGGAGACTCGTCGGCAAGCCAGAATTCAGCTCCCCGCACGGACAACCGAGCAACCATGTGCCCATCCTCGCTTTCGATGCGGAATACCTCCTCGGCTCCGAACGCCACCTTGTAGAACTCGACCGCACGCGCCCCGTTTCGCACCGAGAGCATGGGGGCTATAGCGGTCTTCTGCTTCCTGGCTCTCTGCAAGTCATCGCTCATCGGAAATGTCCCCTCTCGCTGACTTAATCCCTGCTGCATAACTACCGAGTTCAGGGGTGAGCCGCCTGAAGAACCTTACTGCTCTACACAAGCATGGCTGGCGGCTCGTCCCCTGCGACGATTGGTCGGGCAGCGATGTTTAGTGGAGCTTCGTCTTCAAGAACTGGCCGGTATAAGAATCGGGACACTGTGCGATCTCCTCCGGCGTCCCCTGCGCGATAACGCGCCCGCCGCCGTTGCCGCCCTCCGGCCCCAGGTCTATGATCCAGTCCGCCGTCTTGATAACGTCCAGGTGGTGCTCGATGACCAGGACCGTGTTGCCCGCGTCCACCAGGCGGTTCAGGCTGTCCAGCAGGCG
The DNA here is from genome assembly GCA_035650735.1 of Chthonomonadaceae bacterium. Classification (GTDB taxonomy): domain Bacteria; phylum Armatimonadota; class Chthonomonadetes; order Chthonomonadales; family Chthonomonadaceae; genus DASRGL01. The sequence goes on along the minus strand of DASRGZ010000115.1, from coordinate 63,285 downwards.
TTGAATGTCGGCCAGATGGAGTCCGGTCGTCGGCTCGTCGAGAATGTAGAAGTTGCGCCCGCCCCGCTTGATCTTGCCCAGCTCGTGCGCCAACTTCACCCGTTGCGCCTCGCCGCCGGAGATGGTCGTTGCGGACTGGCCTATCTTCAAGTAGCCCAGGCCAAGCTGATTGAGAACTCCAAGCTTGTGCGCGATGAGGGGCTTGTCGGCGAAGAAGCAGACCGCCTCCTCGATGGACATATCGAGCACATCGGCAATGTTCTTGCCGCGATAGAACACCTCCAGCGTGTCCTGGTTGTAGCGCGCGCCCTTGCAGACCTCGCAGACCACCTCCACATCGGGCATGAAATGAAGCTGGGTCGTCACTACGCCCTGCCCGCCGCACTCCTCGCAGCGCCCACCCTTGATATTGAAGCTGAACCGGGATGCCGTGTAGCCGCGCTTCTTCGCCTCCGCCGTCTCCGCAAAGAGCTTGCGAATATGGTCGTAGATGCCCGTGTAGGTCGCCGGGTTGGAGGTCGGCATCCGTCCGATGGGCGACTGATCAATATCCAGGACATCGCTGATATGCTCCACGCCCTCGATGCCGTCGTGCGCGCCGGAGAGCACCCGGCTGTCGTGGAAGAGCGAGTAGAGCTTCTTGAACAAAATCTCATTCACCAGCGTGCTTTTGCCGGAGCCGGAGACGCCGGTGATGCAGAGGAAGACGCCGAGCGGGAACTCCACATCTATGTTCTTCAGGTTGTTCTCGCGCGCCCCGCGCACGATCAGCGCCTTGCCCTTCGGCTTTCTGCGCCGGGCCGGAGTCTCGATCTGCGCCGCGCCGCTCAGGTACAGGCCGGTCAGTGAGGCCGGGTTCTGTAGGATCTCCTCCGGCGTTCCCTGCGCCACCACCTGCCCGCCGTGCACGCCGGGGCCGGGGCCGATCTCCAGGATATGGTCGGCGGCGCGGATCGTCTCCTCGTCGTGCTCGACGACGATCACCGTGTTGCCGATGTCGCGCAGGCGCTTAAGGGTGTTGATCATCTTGAAATTGTCGCGCGGGTGCAGGCCGATGCTCGGCTCGTCCAGGACGTAGAGCATCCCCATCAGGCCGGAGCCGATCTGCGTAGAGAGGCGAACGCGCTGCGACTCGCCGCCCGCCAGCGTCGCCGCCTTGCGGTTCAGGCTGATATAGTCCATGCCGATGCCCAGCAGCAGATCCAGCCGACCCAGTATCTCCTGCTTGACCGACTCCCCGGCCTCGTGCTGGCGCGCGGCAGGCGGCAGGCTGCCCAGAAACTCCCGTAGGTCGGTGAGCGGCAGATCGCCCAGCTCGTGGATGGTCCTGCCGTTGAGCGTGACCAGCAGGCGCTGCGGCTTGAGCTTGGTCCCCTGGCAGTCCGGGCAGGTATGCTCGACCATGACCTTCTTCAGATACTCTTCCATCCAGGTGTGGGCGACCTGCTGCTTGCGATAGTGGCGATATCGGCGCTCGATGTTGTTGATGATGCCGTCGAACCGGAAGGGTTTGCCCACGTGCGGGTCGCCTTTGGTCGCGCCCTCCGGCAGCAACAGGGTAAAGCGCTCGCCCTTCGTGCCGTAGAGGAGGATGTCCACGGCTTCAGGGGAGAGGTCCTGGAAGGGCACATCCAGGCGAAAGCCGTAGTGCTGCGCCAGGCTATACATGATCCTGCCGTTCCAGGTGTCTTTGTCGTACCGGAACGCTTCGGGAATGAACGCGCCGCCCAGAATGCTTCGCGTCTTGTCCGGCACGATCAAATCAGGGTGGACTTTCAGGTAGGTGCCCAGGCCCATACAGGTCACACACGCGCTGTCGGACTCGTTGAAGCTGAAGTAGTAGGCTTGCAATTCCCCCATCGTCAGGTGATGTTCCGGGCAGGCGAAGTCCTTGTAAAAGGTCTCCAGACGGCGGCCTGCCTTCTCCGGGGTCAGGATACGGAAGCGCAGGAAGCCCTCACCGACGCGCAGCCCGTGCTCGATGGAGACGCGCAGTTGCTTATGGAACTCGCGCTTGATGATGAACTTGTCAATGACGGCCTCCATCTTATAGGTGCGCGTCTCATCGAGGTCCACGTCCTCGCTGATGTCTATTAGATCCTCATCAACGCGCATACGGCGATATCCCTTGTTGCGTATCTCGGCGAAGAGGTAGGCGTAGTCCTCGCCGTAGATTTTGAACACGGGCGCGCAGATCTCGACCGCCGTGCCCTCCGGCAGCGAGAGAAGATGCTCGGTCATCTGCTCCGCCGTCTTGATGGGCACTTCGCGGCGGCAATAGGGACAGTGCGCGACCCCGATGGTCGCGTAGAGCATCCGCATGTAGTCGTAGATGTCGGTCATCGTGCCGACGGTGGAGCGCGGGTTCTTGCTGACGGTCTTCTGCTCGATGGAGATGACGGGAGAGAGGCCATAGACGAAATCTACGGCGGGCTTCTTGAGTTGGGAGACAAAGCGCTTGGCAAAGGCGGACAGGGACTCCAGGAAGCGCCGCTGTCCCTCGGCGTAGATGGTCTCAAAGGCCAGGGAGGACTTCCCGGAACCGCTCAGACCCGTGACGACGACCAGTTGATCGCGGGGAATTTCGACATCCAGGTTCTTGAGATTGTTTTCACGTGCGCCCTTGACACCAATCGTCTGTCTCATTATCTCTCGCCTCCATCATAGTAGTAGGCCGCCTCTTCGACGGCGACACGGCTCTTTTCGGTCAGGAAGAGCGGAGCGGACACCTTGCGGATAATGTCCTTGTCCGCCAGCCACTCACACACAAAAGACAGCGTTTCGGTTTGCGCCCTCTTCTTGAAGTACTCGTCAATCTCGGTGGCAGAGCGAGCGCCGCCCGACTCGGCCAGATAGTCCAGGATGGGCCGGAACAGGAGCATCGCCTTCTCGTCCAGGTAGCCGTTGATGCGATCCAGGGCCTCCTGAATGGCCTGCGCGGTCTTCGGCCCGTGTATAAGGTCGGTATAGAGCGCATGGAAGAGGTCGGGATTGATCTGGAGCGCCTGCTGAATGACCTCGCGCCCGGTCACTTCGCTGTGGAGCAGTACTTCGATCTTTGCCAGGCTGTCCACCGTGTAGAGAATCCAGAGGAAGCTGTACTCCAGGTCGCGCTTGACATAGAACCACTTCTCCGCCTTCGCCAGGGAGTAGATCGTGCCGCCGCTGGTACGCAGCAGTTGCATCTCCCTGTCGCGCGCTCCAACGCGCTTCACGTTGTCGTAATACTCTCGGAGGGACTCGTCTCTGGAAAAAAGTAAGGTGCTTTTGGAGAAGGAGGAGTGGAAGAAGGAGCTTTGCAGGGAGCCTTCCAGGGCCTGCTTGAACTTGCTGCGGGAGAGCATAATGATATGGATATTGATGCCGTTCTCGACCAGGGCGTAGGAGCGCTCCGGCTTGCGCTCGTCCTTGCCGACGAGGATGATATCAATATCCGACTTCTCCCAGACCTGATCGTAGGCCAGGCTGCCGAAGAGCAGGGCCGCGATCACATAGGGGTCTTGCTTGACCCGCGCCACAAACGATTCGAGCGCCTCGGCAAAGCGTTGTTGGACGTTCTCCGTCGTCGTCTGCATGGCTGTCTGTCTCCTTGCCTGCACGGGGAACAGGAGGTTCTAGAACCTGAGTGGTTGGCACGCTTGATTCTTGACAGATGGCGCTGCCGTTAAGTTGCACACTCCCGCGCGTTTTCCAAAGGCGGAAAATCCTTTTTGCGCAGGTGCGACCGTGAGGCAGGCTGAACCCTGCCACACCCTTGCGACGGCAGGACTCTTATGATAACACAAAGCCAGGGACAACACCCTGTCCCTGGCATTCTGCCTCTCAAGATTTAAATTCCTCATGTCCTCTAAATCGCGAGGAGAGGCTTGCCGACCAAGCAGGAGTTTTCGCAGGAGCCAGGAATTTGTAGGCAAGGTTCGCCCTGTGCGGCTGCCCAGCAGCGCGCGCAACAGGCAGAGTGGCGGTGTTCGTATAAGGGCTAGTCCGGCGCGGCCCAGGAGGGATTCCATGCAAGCATCCTCGGATATGCGGTGGCTGCTTCGGGTGCTGGAGACTATCCTCCTCGGAGCGGTCTCCTGGTTCTTCTTGGTCAATGGCGTGGTGGTCCTCGTGATCAAACTCTTTCCGCTCGCGGGATCCCCCGAATACATGAATATTGGAATTATCACGATCCCAGGCGCTCCTATCCTGGGCGCTGTGGCGGGCCTTGTGGCGGGGGTCTGTATGCACTCCGGGAAAGAAGGGCAAGCCAAACAGGCGCGTAAGCGCCTGGTCTGGTGGGTGCTCTTGGCCCTTCCGGTGATCCTGACCGCCGGTCTGTCGGCTCCGATTCTGTGGCAATTGTACACCGGCCCGGAGTTCGCGCCTCTGCGGAGGTAGTGTCCTGGGTGGCAAGAGAGCCAGGGCTTGGTTAGAGCAAGACGGGACAGCATGAGTATCGCAACATGACAGACTATCTCTATCCAAATGAACACGTTGTTGCGCTCGCGCGTCTGCAGGCTCTGGAGCAAATAGAAGATGCCTGCACCCTGGAGCAGTTAATTACCTTGGGCGTCGGAGCGGGGTGGAACTGCCTGGAGATTGGCGCCGGGGCCGGTTCCATCGCTTACTGGCTGGCCGACCAGGTGGGGAAAGAGGGACGGGTCGTGGCTACCGATGTGCAGCCTCATCTCCTGGACTCGGAGCGGTGCGAAGTGTGGCGACATGACATTGTCGAGGATGCCCTGCCGCCGCAGACCTTCGATCTGGCGCATATGCGCCATGTCCTCATCCATGTCCCCCAGGAGCAACACGAACGCATCTTCTCCAAGGTGCTGTCTACGCTCAAGCCGGGAGGCGTTTTACTGGTCGAGGAGTCGGACTTCTCGACCTGGCAAGTGGATGCAGGCACACCGGAACCCCTGCGCTCGACCTGCGAGCAAGGAATACAGGATGTCCTTTGGGTGTATGCTGAACGCGGGATGGACGTGCGATTAGGGCAACACCTTGGGGCGCTAGCGAAGCGTGTTGGCTTTCAGGTTACCCGTATGACGCGCCGCGCCCGTACCGTCGTAGGAGGCAGTGCGGAAGCCCGGTTCCATCAGATCTCTTTCCAACAGTTAGCCGCTTCCCTAACGCAGACACACCCCCCGGTCGCAGCCAAGGTCGCGCGATTAGGGGAATGTCTGGAGGATCCTCGCCTTTCCTATCGCACCCGCACCACAATTGCCGTCAGTGCCGAACGTGCCTGATTCTCAGTAGGTACGTATGGAATGGATCGGTGACCACATAACTCCTCGGTTTCTTATGCATGTCCGAAAGCGCATCCCCATGTTGGCCTTTTTGACTTTCCCACTTTTCCTGTTTGTGTACGATGATGTGTCCCTCCGTTTCGCTCAGCCAACCCCGATAACTAAACTCACGCGGGCAGCTTCTACCACCGGACGCGGTTTGTGGACGTGGGACATTGGATCTGCTCCGCGCCAGCCTGCTGCCGAGGGGGCGATCCACCTCAAAACCCAAGGTTACTTAGAGGTCAAACGGGCTACTCCCACCGCGCCTCTGCTTGCAAAGTTCGTCTGTTATCGGCGGGGGAAATAGGGAGTTGGTCCGTTTCTCCTTCCAGGCTTCAACGTCTGTTTCTTTCCGTCCTTGTTTGTCATATTTACAAACGTTTCGTCCCCGGCGGCAATCACTTGAATGTAAGTGGGATTGGAGGCGCCTCCCAGACCGAGCGCCGCGCCATCGTTGGAAGCGCTGAGCTTGACGTTGGGAGCGCCGTTGGAGTTGATCAGGCGAAGCAGAACAGTCTCTGGATACGGTTTGCCGTCCGCTGTCTTGAATTTAGGATCTGTTGGGAAGATGTTGATGCTCGCACGGACCCTGCCTTGATCATCCACGATCTCCAGCGCCCGGCCACGAAGGACCGACAATTCGTTGCGGGCGTCGGCTTTCTGACCGCGCGCCAACAGGATCGAAACGAGCATCAAGTTGACAAGCGTAAGAACCAGGAGCATTCCAGGAAGCTTCATCGCATTCTCCTTTCGCAGAGTTAGAGTCGATTTACCAGTTACCAGCTTATACGCCCTATAGCATGACTTTCCTCTTGGCGTCCCACCATTTATCTACCAGATACCGCCCGGCCAGCCTTCATAACCCCACTCATGGTCGGTGCGATCCCAGCCGTTGACGCGCAGCGTCCACTCCACCTGCTTGTTAAACGTCGTCGCTTCGGCCTTCTGATATTTGGCCCGGTCTTGCTGGTATTTCGGGTCGTCCAGGAGCGCCTGTATGGCATCCCTATGAAAACGCCACAGCGGGCCGTTCGGGTTGCCCAAGCGTCGGCAACGCACCGCAGGCAGCCGCCCCGAACGGCGCAGACAATAGACCCGCTGATAACTTATCCCCAGCCGATGCCCCACCTGCTCCGCCGTCAGCCACTCGGCCTCTTCCTCGGCAGGCGTGCCGTCCAGCACCTCCCCACCCGGCCCCCTGCCCTTGCGCCCGTGACGGTTCTCCCACTCCGCCCGATCACGCAAATAGTGGGGATCTTCGCGAAGAGTTTCAACAGCGCGCAACGGCAGCAGGTACTTGAAATGGCCTTCCGTAGGACGATACGTCGGCAGCTTGCGCTCTCGGGCGAGCTTGGCGGCACGATCCAGTGTCACCCTAAGCAGCGCCGCCGCCTCCTTGAGGGTAATAAACCGCTCCTCCTGCCTGAGCCCCGCCGTCAGCGGTTGAACACGGCGGTTGCGCAGCCAGCGGTACTGCCGTTGCCGTTCCCGCTCACGCTGGGCGGCAAAGGCGCGCACCTCCGATATCAATAGCCATGCGGGACGCCCTTTTGTCCGCCCTGGCGGCCTGTGCAGGGTCAGATATCCCTTGCGTATCCAGTAGCGAACCCCGGTCACCGAGCAACTCAACAGCCGGGCCACTTCCTTGACCGTTATGCGCTCGTTCCCCTCAGCCTTCATCGCGTCTTCCTGCCTCCTGAGCAAATATAGTTCCACTTATTAGATGCTGGACTCAAGCACATTACGCCATAACTAGAAACCAGGAGAAAAAACTGTGACAACCGGCGGAGGCGGCAGGACTCCGATGATAACAAAAAGCCAGGGACAACCTCCTGTCCCTGGCAGCAAGAAGATAAACAAAGTTTGCGGCCTGTATTGTCTTCTCGACGATTGGCCCTGATTACTAGATTACTGCGCCGGTGAATTGGGAACAGAAAAGACCAGGCTGATCTTGCGACCGAGGAGGCTTTTATCTTCCACGCCGAGCATAACAGGTTTCGCCTGGTTTGCTGCTAATGCGGCGCGCAGTGTTGGCGTCAGGAAGAGCGCCTGCTGCTTCTGCTCAGGCGTGAGCGACGCGAAGGCAAGGCGCTTTTCCAGGAGGGCGGCGCGGGCATCAGAATCAAGACTTGCATAGAACCGGGCCAGATTGTACTCGTGCAGGGTTTCATCCGCATCCGAGTAGAAAGGAAACATGGCGCGCGGAGAGAGGGGCACTGCCGGCGTCGGTTGTTTGGGATCGGAATCCGAGTGCGATTCCTCGGGCCTTAACCACTTCAGGCCGTTGGCTATCTGCCAGCGTGTGAGCTGACCGGCAAAAGCGGCTTCCCACTCAAGTTGCGCGGGAATAGGCGATTGCTTTGCCCGGCTCGCCGGGCCGGCCTGTTGCTTGGAGGCCGCACGCTGGGCCAGCCATTTCTGGGCCAGCGGCGCAGGCACTTCCAGATAGTCATCGCGGTACCAGCGGTTATCGCGCAGGAGATAAATATCCCCGACCCGTTTCCAACTGCTATCTAGCTGGGCGGCGCGGAAGTTAAGTTCCTCCTCAACCGGGCGCGTTAGCCGTTGTTGCATCTCACCAGGAAGGGTAATACCGGGCAGGGAGTAGTAATCGGCAACAAACTCAATGTGTGCTTGATCGGCCAGCCATCGCAGGACATCCGCGCGGTTGGGAGGCGGAAAACGCTGCGGAAGCGGCTCCATGGGCGGCGCATTCTCCCAGAACCGGCTCTCCTGATAGGCTGCCAGTTGCTTCCATGTCGTCGGGGCCGCGCGCCCCAGGCGATGTACCTCCTGGACCAATTGCGTTTGATCCAGCCAGAGCCGGCTCATTGCGGGCGTGTTGGCGCATTGCAAATCCACTCCACCGGCGCCCTGCCCATCCGGTCCGATAAAATCCACGCCTAGAGTGAAGGTGCCATTGGTGAACTGAGCCAACGTATCTGCCGGCAGGTTGGGATATAGCTTCCTTGCAATTTGCTGAGCTTGCGCAGGCAGATCATTGAGGTTGACGAGGATCGCGCCTTCGTTATCATTCGCGGTGAACTCCGCCATACCGAGGGTATAGAAGGGAGTATCATTTATCTGGCTTGCGATTCGCTCTTGCAGGTTGCCGGGAAGCGCGTTGAAGAATTCCCGCTTGCTTTCCGGGTAGGGAATGCCCTCGCGCAGCCCTTGCACCGTTTCCGGCCTCTCGTTAGGCGTCGCGCGCATCTCCGCCAGAAGAAAAGCCGATTGAGCCGCCAGCGCCGCCTGGCGTTCCGCTAGGAACAGCCGCCACCATTCCTCTCGCCGATGCACGGCTTGCGCGCTCATCTCCAGCCGATAGCCCTGCTTGTCAGGCAGCGGTTCCCAGGCTCCCGGCAGCAGTTGGGCCAGAGCCTCCAGGAGCGTTCGCAGGGGACGCCCTACTAGCCGTACTTGCAGCTTCTGAGAAGCGCACGACCGGCTACAGGTGAGAGTGAGGTCTTTAGCGCTGAGTTTTTGGAGCAGCGCATCCAGGGCGATCCCCGTCTCCTCGACCGTTACCTGTCGCTGAAGACGCGCATCTGCCGCCATAGGATTGTCTGTCTGAAGGGCAAGAGAGGAGGAAGCTGGAACGCCTGACATGGCACCGGAGGCTAAACAGGGTAGCAGAGACAAGACCATGCAAGAAACGAGAAAGGTGGAAGAACCTCGGTTCATAACTATTACCTCTATCGCGTAGGCATCAAGATTGAGGCGAGGAAGAAGACTACAACAGTCTTACGGGCCTCAATCTTAGGGAGCCGAATTGCCAACAACTGGATGGGGAGGAGGCAAGCTCTTCCCCATCCAGAGTATGTGGAGACGCTAATGGTATGTTGCGAGATCACTAATTGGTGGCCGTGACGTACGCATTGTTTGTCAGCATATGCCAGTAGCCGGGAAAATTATCCGCATTGCCCCAATCATCTGCATAGAACGTATAAGCACCAGCCGAGGTTACGGTAACCCAAGTTGCTACCTAGGAACACGTTTGAGAGAGAATCGCTCTGGAAACCGGCTTTTGCATCACCGTTTGCCTTCTCGAAGAGGCAAGGTAGCAACTTGAGTTACGGTAATGAAAATGTACACTGTGGCAGAGCCGCTCGTTCGAGGAGGATTGAATGTTCGCTGAACCCAGCGATTGAAGGTTCCACCATTATAGCTATAGTAGAGCGTATAGCCATTCCAAGTCTGGTTCGGGTAGCTCCAAGTCACCGCATTGGTCAACGTCACATCGAGGGGTACGGTACCCGACGATGGAAGTGCTGATAAGGATACGCTATCGGCGCTTGCCGGTTTGCTGAGCAGGGCACCTGCCAAGATGAGTGCGAGAGAAACACTAGAGAGTACGATTCGTTTCATGCGATCTCCTCCTATTTGTGTTGATTTGCGACTTACACCCTCTATCAAAGCTGGCAAGCGCATTATCACAAAGCTCACCCCCCCTGTCAAGCCTTTTGGTTAGCTTTTTGGTAAATTTTTTATAAATTTGGGATAATTTATTTGTCGCAACAAGGACTTAAGTCTCCTCATACAACGCTACCATCGCGCGTATCTCTTGCTGCATGGCGGCGCGAAGTTCCGGCCCGCCGAGCACCTGGGCAAACCGCTTCCACGCCAGCAGTTCTTGCAGGATGCCGTCCGTGCCACGCGCCACCCCGCGCAGGATGACCGAACCATCCTCCTGATTCTCAAAGGTTGGCGTGAAGCCCCAGCGCCGTTCCCGCGCATAGGCCGCAACCCGCGCATCAAAGCGCACCTCTACGGGGATGAGCGCGCCGCCACGTAAACCGCTGACAACCCCTTCGTCGCTCTCATCCCAGGGATGCGGCGTGAAGACCTGTCCCGTCAGGCGAACGTCGGAGATACGGTCGAGGGCAAAGGTGCGCACCTGCTGCCGCCGATGGCACCAAGCTTGGAGCTCAAAATAGCGCCCGTCCCGCCGGTCGAGGCGGTAGGGGTCTACGGCGCGGCGTTCCGTGGTGTGGCTGCTGCGGCTTTCGTAGAGCATCTCCACCGTCTGGCGCAGGGCGATAGCTTCCAGCAGCCGCCCGACCGGGGCGTGAGAATAGTCGCGCGCGGTGCCTCCGTGCTCGGTCAGCGCGCGGGAAGCCGCCTCCAGCAGGGCGCGCAGGGCTGGAGTCAATCCCGCCGTGACCTTCTCCAGTGCCGTCGCAATCTCCGAGGCAAAGGGCAGCGCGGAGGGCGTATTGACCAGCAGGCCGCGTGCAATGGCAAGGGCCATGGCATCGGTCGCGGTCATCTTGACGACGGGATAGGCCCATCCTCGGACGGGCAGGGTATAGGTGCGCGCAAGGACGTCATACTCCAGGGGAACCTGCGCCTCTTGCAGACATCGGATATCCCGCTGAATAGTCTTGATGGTGCACTCACACGCCTCCGCAAGCTGTTCGCGCCCGATCCGCTCGCCCGGTCTGCGGGAAGCAACCAGAGTCACGATCTGAAACAGTCGCGCGGCGCGGGCGGCGGCATCCGAGTTATAGTAGGTGGCCATACCGTGTCTTCCTCCAGCCTGGTATTTTCTGCAGATTCCCTCCACAGTCCTCGTTGGCTCCAACAATGGATTGCAAAATTAATTGCAGTGCCTATTGACATACCTCATGCTTTGATGTATACTGCCTCTACTATGCGACCTCGAAACACGGAACTCGGTGAACTGCTCAAAGGCCACACGCCCACGCTGCTGCTTGCCGTGCTGCGCGATGGCCCCCTGCACGGCTACGCCATTGCCCGGGAGATCGAGCGGCGCAGCAAGGAGGCTTTGCGGCTGGGGGAAGGCTCGCTCTATCCGGCTCTGCGTACTCTAGAGCAGGAGGGACTGATCATCAGCCGCTGGGAGACACAGCCCGCTGGCCCCGCGCGCAAGGTCTACGCGCTCACCGAGACAGGCGCGGCGGAACTCATCAAGCGGATGCGGTCCTGGCGGGACTTCGTCCAGGCTATCGAGGATGTGATCGGAGGCATACCCCATGTACAACAGCCGACTGGAACACTATCTGGATGAGATGGAGCGACCGCTGACCCGGCTCTCTGCCGAGACGCGGCGCGAATGGCGAGAGGAGGCGCGGCAGCACCTGCTCGATTTAGTGGCCGCGCACGAGGAGTTGGGCGCTTCGCCGCAAGAGGCGATGGAGGCCGCTCTGCGTCAATTCGGCGATGCCCGACAGATAGGCCGCCAGCTTCAACGGGCCGCCCAGGAACAGACGATGGGTCCCGGAGCGGCGCTGGCATTATTCAGCCCCCTGCTCATCGCTGCGATCCTGCTGCTGACCGGCTGCGCCTATGCCTACGTCCTTTCAGGGAGCCTGCTGGCTTACACGGTACTTCAGTGGGCCGGAGTAGGCGCCTTCCTTGCGGTTCCTATCCTCGGTGGCTGGCGCGTAGGACGCCGCAGGTCCGCACGTCGGCTGGGGAGGCCGGCTCTGGCGGCTCTAGCCCTGCCCACGCTTCTCTTCCTTCCGATTGCCAGCGTCTTTCTGATTCCGATGATCGGCTCTCCCTGGCAGGGAGCCACGCCCGACTGCCGCTGGGGTCTGCTATGGTTTCCGATGGCGGTCGCATCCCAGATGGCTGCCAGCTACCGATATAGACGACTTAAGAGCCATGCTTGATCGTTTCTGACCCCATAAGCAACTAAGAGTGCCTAACAAACCCGTTCTCCCTCTCCCTTGCAGGGAGAGGGCCGGGGTGAGGGGAGAGCCTCACAGCCAGGGTTTGTTAGGGCCGCTAAGCGGAGCCACGATGCCGACCGGCGTCAAACTCTTTCACGAGGGCCTTGGGCGCCAGACATCGCCAACCATCGATGAGCAGCTCTTCAAGCTCATCCAGTTCCACCTTTGCCAGCCGCACCAGGACCGCAGGAAAGTTGTTATAGTGCGGCTCGGTAAAGAACTTCTCCGGTTCCGCAGCGATCAACGCCTCTTTCTCCGCCAGACTGGCCGTGCGTATGGCAATCACCTCCGGACAGGGCACGCGCGGCTTGTTCGGCTCCACGCGCTGCATCCACACCCACGCGAACCCACGAGCCTTTCTGCCATTCTGAACGGCGAAGCCGTCCTCCCCGCTCGTATCGGGTAGGGAAAGAGCAATGCGGCGAACATCCTCCAGGTTAGCCATCGTTTGCCTCCAGTTTAGCGAGCTCTTCCACGCTTATCAAGCACCTCAAGCCCAAACTACAACATTTTTTAGATAACCCAAGTTGCTACCTAGGAACACGTTTGAGAGAGAATCGCTCTGGAAACCGGCTTTTGCATCACCGTTTGCCTTCTCGAAGAGGCAAGGTAGCAACTTGAGTTAGATATATTTTTCAATCCAAAACGAAACAACCAACACGAAAGGCCCCTTCTCCTTTTGCAAGGAAAGGTGAATAGCGACAATTATCCTTCTTGCTGACGACAATTATTTTTCCCGCCCGATTGCCTCCTACAAAATCGAACTATTGGCCGCCAGAGGGCGCGGTAACCGCGCCCTCCCCTGCCTCAAGGAGCGACGCCTGAGAAGACTGCCCACTCTGGGCTTGCTCCATGCGGTAACTCGACAGATTCAACTCCAGGATCACGCTGTGGTGAACCAGACGATCTATCGCCGCGGCGGTCGTCATCGGGTCCTTGAAAATGCTCTCCCACTTCGAGAAGGGAAGATTGCTGGTAATCAGCACACTCCCGCGTTCGTAACGTTCTGCCAGCAGCGTGAACAGCACTTCCATCTCTTCCCGGCTCTGCTGCACATAGCCCAGGTCATCGAGCAGGATCGCCTCATAGCGCCCCAATCTCTGGAGCAGACGGGCCAGCAGCAGATCGCGCTTGGCAATCCGTAACTCCTGCACCAGCAGGCGGCAACGGATGTAGAGCACGCGCCGTCCCTGGTGGATCAGCTCCTGACACAGCCCGCACAACAGATGGGTTTTGCCGCTGCCGGGATTGCCGAAAGCCAGCACATTCTCGTGCCGATCCAGGAAAGACCCCTCCCGCAGCGTGGTGATCTGCTGCACCACACGAGTGGGTAATCGGGTCAGGTCAAAGGTCTGCAAACTCTTCTCTAAAGGTAAACGCGACTCATGCAGCAGGCGGGCAATGCGGTGGGTCAATCGCGCTTCACACTCCCGCTCCAACAGGGTTGCCAGGAACTGGTCGTAACTGAGCCCCTCGCGAGCGGCTTGCTCACAGGTGGCATCCAGGCAGTCACGCACCGTTGGCAGATGCAACTCCTTGAGATAGGCAGAAAGCCGCGTTCGTAATGCGCTGACTTCGGCGCTGGGTTCGAGGAGCGTGGTCATATCCCCATCGAGGAGCGTGGTCATATCCCCACCTCCGCAAGCCTTGTCGAAAGCAGGCGGTCGTAAGTACGCAAATCCACCGCCTCCACGGCGATCTGGGTCGGCGGAGCGATCTGTTGCCCCGAGCGCACCAGTGTCTCGACCGCTTCGGCAGTCAGGGGCTGCTCGGAGCCCAGCAGAAACCGCAAGGCGTCGTCTACCCCGACCTCGCTCTCCTTGGCTGCCAAATGCAGGAGGCTCAGGTACTCTTTGCTGGCCTGGGCCGGAGCCTGTTGGCAGAGCAGATCGTAAGCCATGCGAAACCGGCTGGTCGGGAACAGGTCTTCCCGGAAGCGGTAGTTGGCGAACGCGCCGGGCTTTCTTACCAACCAGTCAATGATATGGCGGTACTGGATGTGGTGACGGCCTTCTCCCCGCAGCCGGGGCAGCGTCTCCATCTTCTGCTGTCCATACCAGACTTCCAGGGTTTGGCTCCCAGGCGCACCTCCACCTGCTCGCCAATGAGCCGACCGGGAACCGAATAGGGGCTGTTGCGAACCCGGATGGTACGGAACACACTCACGCGCACCGGCAACCGCTGCGGGGTTTCCAGCCGACGCCAGGGTAGCGGACGCAGGCAGCGGACTTCTTCCTGGAAGCGGGTGGTGCGTCCGGCATTGAGTTGGGCGAACAACGCGCGCAGAAACGCCTGGTAGCGCGCTCGGCTCTCAAAATCCCGACTGCCGCGTAAGAGGAGCGCCTGTTCCAGGGCTTCCTTGAACCGGTGGTGACGCTGCTCGACATCGCCGTTCTCGTTGCCTTGGCCCGCCGGCCCCTTGATCCCTTCGAGACCGTAATGGGAGAGCAGCCCCTGGTAACGCCGGGAAAACTCTTCGGGACTGTCCAGAGGACGCACGGCGGCGGTCAGGCGGTCGGTGCGATGCTGGAGCGGCACACCGCCCAGTTCCCACAGGGCATTCTGCAAGCCTTCGCTGAGGCTCTCGAAGGTCTCCGAAACACAGAGTGTCCCGGTCTCCCAATTGGAGTAGGTCAGCACGAAATGGTAGAGCATATGCTCGAAGGGCTGCCCTGCGATGGTTACGCCCAGCCGCCACAGATGCGTAAAGTCCGAGGCGCCCACGACACCGGGCCTGTGTTCCTGAGCGAAGAAGACTTCTTTGCTCGGCCCGTCGGTCGCACGCCAGTGCTCGATCCGCCGTTGCAGGGTGCGTAACTGCCCGTCTTGAAACTGACCTGGAAAGCGGCGCTGTAAGTCGGCGAAGAGCGCCTTAGCCTGGAGCCCCGGGTTCGCTGCCAGACGAGTGGCGATTTCGTCCCAGACGGCGGCGAACGGGTCTTTTCGGGTTCGCCAGTCGTGCTCGATACGGCATTGGCTGGGTAACTTTCCCAGTCGCCGATATTTCCGGGCGGTCTTCTCGTCCATGCCCGCTTTCGTGGCGGCTAATGCTAGAGTGGGTTGCGTATGTGTCAACGACAGAAGCCTCCTCACTTGAGGATCCGTGACCATTCCAGCCTCCTTGAGAGAACTGGAATAGTCTAGCCGGTAACGGAGCAGCGGGAGTTCTAATTGTCGTCGTTGAGATTTCTATTTGTCGTTATTCACCACTTGCCCAGATCGGCTTGCAAGGCTTCCACGCTGTCATAGAACTGGGTACGGAACGCCTGACGGAAGAACTCGTCGAGTACGGTTCGGTTGAATCGCTCGACAAAGCCGTTGGTGCGCGGACGCCGCACCTTCGTCTTCTTGTGCTGGATGTCGGCAAGAGCCAGAGAGACCTCGTAAGGATGAGCGTCCGTGCCGCAGAACTCCTTGCCGTTGTCGGTCAGGATCGCTTCGATGCTCCATCCGTGCTGCTCATAGCAGGGCCGCACCTCGTTATGCAGCACCAGCGCGGCATGTTCAGGCTGCTTGGTCGTGTGCAGATAGCCGAAGGCGAAACTGCCATAGGTATCCACGATGGCTTGCAGGTAGACTTTACCGACGCCCTTGATCTGCCCAACGTAGAAGGTGTCCTGACACAGCAGTTGTCCGGGACGCTCACTCTCGACGTGACGCTCGCGAAAGCAGGGATTGTTCTGCTCGATCAAGGCGATCTGCTCGGCAGTCAGTTCGATCTCGTGCTGCGCTGCCTTCTCTTCCAGACGGAGCAGACGTTCATAGCGGCTGCCCAGTCCCTGCTTTTGCAGGATCGCTTGCACCGTCGGGCCAGAGACGACGAGGCCTTCCAGAGCCAACTGATCCGAGAGGAAATGGCAGCCGCGCGTCGGATGCAGGAGCGCCAATTCGGCAATCCGCTTTTGATGCTCCTCCGGCGTGGGCTGGGGATGGCTCTTGTGGACAGGGGGCAAGTCCTTCAAGCCTTCCAGCCCATGTGTCTGAAAGCGCTGTTTGTACTCGTAGAAACTGGTGCGATCCAAGCCACCGCGCCGACAGGCTTCGGAGACATTGCCCAGGGCTTGGGCCAGTTGCAGCACGGAAAGCCGCTGACGAGCCACCTTTTCGGCAGGGTCTTTGGTGGTGCATTTGGCTTTGTCAGGCAGCGTGCGAACCGCTGGTTCCGTGTTCTGAGTGGTCATGATCTTCTCCTTGTCTGCTAGTCTACTCGCAAAGTGGACTGTTAGACACGAAGGTTGACTATACAGACATCTTTGTCCGCCCCCGGGAAGTAAGTTTATTACAATTACCCTGTCTAGGGCGATGTCTCACCTATTATAGACACAGAGGGCCGTTTGCTGCCTTGACAAATGGGGTCACACTACACTATCTTCCTCAATGCGCTCGAAAACAACGTCCTCTACCTCTGGACTAGAACTAATATAAACAGGTTCAAGATGAGTATGAACCAGCCCGTGTAAATCAGGGTTGTTCTCATGGGCCATTTCACTAAAACGTTCAGCTAGCCTATCAAGATCAACCGTATTGGCCGAAAGTACGAGCGTTCCGTCGCTTGCTACACTCGCTTTCAACCTACCTTCGGAACTGGGTACAAACTCTATCTTTCCCTTTCCTATGCTCACGCGCAAAGGCAAACGATGTTCGATTGAGGTTTTGATGAGGTATGCTAGGCGTTCCAAGTCGGTCCTATCAAGATCGAACTGGTAATAATCACCGCTTCTCATGTGGTTGCCATTCAGCATTATCTCCCGTTCCATCTGATCGTTCCCTTTTCTATCGAACGCGCCGGATTATGTTAAGGTAGTACATGATATCATTTCCCTCGTCATACCACCAGTGTTCTTCATGGTAGTGTGGGTTGGTGGAGTTAATCTCATGTGCGCCTTCTCGAATGCTACGCCATGTGTTTGGCCCAGTTTGCACTACGGTTCTTTCAGGCGATAAATCCCCAGTACGTGGATGGATATTAGAGTATGGGCCGGAGCCTAAGAAACGATCCTGTTCAGCTATTCTGTCAGCAGCACGAACTTGCGGACCAGGTATTTCCCCTCCGCCAACTTGTACAACTGGCGTACAGGGATTTGCAGGATTATGCACCCACACGCCACCATTAGTGTTGCCCACAAAGTATATAATGGCCCAGGAAATTTGGACACGGAAAAGGGCAGAAATAAGTTAGACTGAAAGTGCCATGAGAAAACGACACTCTGCGGCTTTCAAAGCCAAAATCGTCCAGGAAGCGCTCAAGGAAGAGAAAACCCTCGCCCAGATCGCTGCCGAAAACGACCTTCATCCCAACCAGATCCGCGCCTGGAAGGCTACCGTTCTCAACGGGATGCCCACGCTCTTCGAGCGAGAGAGCAAAGCCCACAAAGAGCAGAGCGCCTGCGCCCAAGAACGCGAAGCACTCTATGCCACTATCGGACGCCTGACCACGCAGGTGGCCTGGCTCAAAAAAATCTGGTTTCGACCTGTCCGAGAAGTGAACGCCTGGCGATGATCGAGCGAGCCGACGCGGAGTTGCCGCTTTCGGAACAGACTGGCTTGCTCGCGCTCAGCCGCTCCAGCCTGTACTATGTCCCGCGCCCGCCTTCGGCACGGGAAGTAGCGATCAAGCATCGGATGGACGAACTCTTCACCGCTGATCCCTGCCTGGGAGCCAGACGCCTGACGCATCTGCTCAACAAAGAAGGGGATGGCATCAACCGCAAAACCGTGCGGGCGTACATGATCCAGATGGGCTTGGAGGCGATCTATCCCAAGCCCCACCTGAGCCAATCGGCTCCCGAACATAAGGTCTATCCCTACTTGCTGCGTGGGGTCGTCAGCGGCTACCCCAATCACATCTGGGGGATAGACATCACCTATGTTCGCCTGCTCGGTGGCTGGATGTATCTGGTGGCGATCCTGGACTGGTACTCCCGTTACATTGTCAGTTGGGAGCTAGACCAGACCCTGGAAATCAGCTTTGTCCTCACCTGCCTGGATCGGGCGTTGAAGAAAGCGACACCCACGATTAGCAACAGCGATCAGGGCAGTCATTTCACTAGTCCTCACTTTGTGGATCGGCTGCTGGAAAAGCAGGTGGCAATCAGCATGGATGGACGCGGTCGGGCGATGGACAACATCTTCACCGAGCGTCTGTGGCGAACGGTCAAATATGAGGAGGTTTACCTCCATGATTATGAGACGCCTCGCCAGGCACGGCAGAGTTTGTCGCGCTACCTGACCTACTATAATGAAAGGCGACCCCATCAAGCCCTGGGGTATCGCACGCCTGCCCAAGTCTATTTCGGAACCAAGACAGAAGACCTTCAGAAAGGAGCGGAGTCTAACATAAAAATCGTCCGTCCAGTGTCTTGACAAACTGGGCCACTATAAACCTCTGCTCCAGCTTGGCGGAAGTGGGTCGCCAACCGAAGGAGGAGGGTGGGTTGTTGCCATTGGGCCCAATGAAAGCGGGTATCGTATACAGGTAGATAGAGCAAGAGAACCCGCTCCGGCCTAGCAGATGGTAATTTTGGAGGACTGCTATCCACGTTCGGTCATGCGCCTCCTATCAAAACAGTTGATGATTCCAGAGTTATTATAGAGAACGAATCACTAGAGATCGCCGTGAAAATGCTTACCCGCCACTAGATATAGACAGCATTTTTAGCATATCCGGTTGAATCCGTCAATATCTTTCGGAATCCAACGCAAAAAAGTTTTCATCTTTGCGACCTCCTGATCTTTAACACATCATGCCCTCTGCGTTAGGGTTAATAGCCGTCTCGTCAGGCGTGACTTTGCGTGAAGCCTCCCAAAACCTTGCCCGTATGCAGGTGTCTCGCTAGCCTCCACCGGTCTGCGCAGGCAAAGGCCAGGAAGAGAGACGCGCCAGCAGATGGGCTAAGTGGCGGGTGCCCAGTACGAAATCGCTCAGACGGATGTGCTCGTTGGGGGCATGGGCGCGGATGCCGGGATACTCGATGCCGGGGCTGGTGACGGGCAGTCCCAGATAGCCCGAAAACCACCACATCGGGCCGGAACCGCCGACGATGGGGACGATGGAGGCGGGCTGGCCGTAGACCTCCTGCGCCGTTTCCGCCGCCAGCCGCACCAGCGGGTGGTCGGGATCGACGCGGGCCGGACGCTGCCCGCCCAGGTAGCGTATCTCGATGTCACCGAAGCCCCGCGCGTCCAGATAAGCGCGCAAGGAGCGATGCACCGCCTCCGGGTCCTGATCGGGCACGAGCCGGAAATCCATCTTGGCGCGCGCTTCCGAGGGCAAGACGGTCTTGGCGCCTGCCCCCTGCCAGCCCCCGGTCAGGCCGCAGATGGTCAGCGTCGGCTCGAAGACGGCGCGGCGCTTGAACTCTAAGCCGTGCGTCTGCGGCCCGCCGAGAAAGCCTTTCTCCTCCAAGCCGAACTCACGGCGGTAGTAGGCTTCCTCGTCGGGCAGGGCATCGAGAAGCTGTAGGTCGCGCAGATCGGGGAGGCGGGCCGTATCGTAATGGCCGGGCAGCAGAATGCGCTCGTGGCGATCCTTGAGCAGGGAGAGCGCCCAGACCAGCCGCCAGGCAGCGTTGGGCAGGATGGAGCCGCCCACGCCGGAATGCGCGTCGTAGGCGATGGTCTTGACGGAGAGCTCAAAATAGGCGATGCCGCGCATACCGCAATATAAGGTTGGGCGGCCCTGCTCGTTGACGCCGCCCTCCTCCCAGATGCAGGCATCGGCGCGCAGCAGGTCGCGATGCGTCTGCACGAACGCTCCCAGATGCGGACTGCCGACCTCCTCTTCCCCT
Source organism: Chthonomonadaceae bacterium (assembly GCA_035650735.1). Lineage (GTDB taxonomy): Bacteria > Armatimonadota > Chthonomonadetes > Chthonomonadales > Chthonomonadaceae > DASRGL01. The sequence goes on along the minus strand of DASRGZ010000115.1, from coordinate 43,527 downwards.
TCTGCCAGGAACTTGACATGGAACGGATACTTGCCGCCGTTAGCGGCGCGGATCGTCTCCAGGGCCAGTAGCCGGGAGACGATGTGGCCCTTATCGTCGGCGGCGCCACGCGCGTAAGCCTTCCCGCCCCGCACCGTGAGCGTGAAGGGCGGACTCTGCCAGAGTTCCAGCGGCTCGGCGGGCTGCACATCGTAATGGTTGTAGAAGAGGACGGTCGGGGCGTCGGCACGGTCGGCAGCGGCCTCTCCGAAAACAACCGGCGGGCCGCCTTCGGTGGGCAGCAGATGCGCTTCCAGGCCGCGCGCCCGCATCAGATCCGCGACGAGCTCCGCGCAAGGCTCCAGCGCCTCGCCTTTGGCGGAGACGCTCGGCAGGGCGCACAGCCGCGCCAGGTCCGCCAGCGCCCCCTCGCGTCCGGCCTCGACCGCCGCATCCAGCCGCGCCAGTGTTTCGCTATCCGGAGTCAGCGGCATTTCTCAGGCTCCTTCAGAAGCGTATTTCTCCCCTCTCCCTCGTGTTGGACCTAACCCCCCGTCCCGAATGGCCCTCACCCCCTCCCCCGCAGCGTCGGGAGAGGGGGGACTTGGCTTCTGCTCCCCCTTCTCCCTGCCAGGGAGAAGGGGCCGGGGATGAGGGCGACCCTACCCCCTACACCCTATCCCCTACACCCTCACTAGGGGCCGGGGGTGAGGTCTCTACTGCCTCATGCCTGGCATTTTAGCGATATTGGCGGCGCTCAAACAGCGCCACAGTCTCGGCGTTAAACAGCACGATCAGGCCGTAGATGCCCAGCGCTATCATCCAGGGCGTATGCAATTGCAGCAGGTCGAAGATGGAGACGACGATGCCCAGTATCCGCGCCCAGGGCGCATAGTTGAGCAGCCCCCACCCAACGAGCAGGCCCGGCAGGTAGACAAAGGCAAACAGTAGGAAGATGAACACGCCGATCCCGCCCAATACCGGCAGAAGAGGTATGGCGCCCACAAGAGCGCTGAGGAATCCGGCCCCGGAAAAGCCGAGCAGGATCAGCAGGCCGAGCAGCAGGTGAATCCCGTTTATGAGGATGTGCGCCCACCCCAAGATCGCAACGTGCGTTCGCATGGCAAAGCTCCTTTCGGAGACAGGCAGAGATAGGGTTGGCAGGGCTAAGGAGAAGTCCCGTGCCTTCCATTGCATAGACGTAACGCGCGGCTTAAAGATTTCACGAATTCTGCGCCAAGCGAAGAACAAGGAGAGCAAAGAGAGGAGATGGAGGAGCCGACCAGAATCGAACTGGTGATCGCGGTTTTGCAGACCGCTCCCTTAGCCACTTGGGTACGGCTCCTCGGTTGGGTCGGAGCAGCTCACCGGCAGGAGAAGGAAGGCTTTTCTGCCAGGGATGAGGAAGGCCGGTCGCCACGCGCCCGGCCTCTGCGGACTTACGACAGACCTTCGCTAAGAGCGGGAGACGAGACTCGAACTCGCGATATCCAGCTTGGGAAGCTGGCGTTCTACCACTGAACTACTCCCGCAGAACGTAGTCAAGCACGATTATTATAGTCTGCCTTTCCTCGTTTGTCAAGGGGTTGCGCCCGGATTTCCAGCGGCCTCGGACCTCACCCAGCCTGCGGTCTCTCCCCTCTCCTCCTGTGTTACCTAACCGAACCACATCCCACTGCCGGCTCGGAATGTTGGAAACACTCTCCCCTCTCCTCCTGTGTTACCTAACCCCCCGGCCCCCACTGCCAGGGTCGGGGCTGCAATGGTTCGCCCCTCCGCCTAGCGACCCTACGAGGGAAGGGGGGGGACTCGGCTTCTCTGCTCTCCCCTCTCCCGCAGCGTGGGAGAGGGGGAAGGGGGTGAGGGCGATCCTACACCCTCACCAGGGGTTGGGGGTGAGGTGAAATCCCTCCTCAGGGGCGCACGGCCACGATCTGCGCGAACGATAGATAGCGCTGCGCCGGTTCGCGCCAGGCCATCTCCTCCGCGTAGAACAGAACCCGCCAATCGCGATAGAAGAGCTTGAGCTCGTTGCGTTGGCACAGGTAGAGCCCTTCCTGTTCGGGAACGTAGTCGCGGGTCATTAGGCTGACGGCGTGCAGGCCGCCGGAGGGAGTACGACGCCGCAGATAGGTCAGGTACGGCAGGGCCTCTTTGCCCAGGAATTGCAGGCTGTTGTTGGCATGGAGGAAGGGAAACTCCTGCGACAGCAGGTAGTCCCGGATGTCGGAGTGTATCCGTTCCACCCGAACGTGCGCCTGCTGCGCTAGTTGCCCTGCCTTCTCCAGCGCGGCAGAAGAGCCATCTACGGCGGTAACCGTGAAGCCCTGCTGCGCATAGAAAACGGCGTCGCGTCCTTCGCCACAGCCTAAATCCAGCAGCGGGCCGCGCTCTTCCCGATACAGGCTTTGCCAGTAGCGCAGGGCGGTTCGCGCCAGATTGCTCGGCTCCGTGCCGAAGAGGTAATCCGTTCCGCTCTCCGCGAAGAGCCTGTTCCACTCTGCCGTGTCGCGGGGAATCGGGCGCGCGGCGCTTTCCGGTGCGGCCGCCGATTCCTCGGCAGTCAGCGCGTCCAGAGGGTTGAGCAGATCATCCGTTGTCATCCTGGTACCCTCGCAACCTTTCTGTGGGCAGTAAAACCGTCCGAATCTTGCCACGGGGACTTCAAGCGGGACCGCGGCGCGGGATCTCGTAGCTCCAGAAATCGTGGGCCAGCAGCGTGTTCGGGAAGAGGGAGCGCGCTTCCTCCAGCAGCTCGTTCATCTGCGAAACGCTCGACTCGTAGCGCGTGCTGAAGTGAGTCAGGATCAGCAGGCCGGCGTGGGCTTCCTGCGCCACCCGCGCCGCCGACAGGGCCGTCGAATGCCAGGAACGCCGGGCCAGGGCCGCATCGGCCTGGGTATAGGTGGCCTCATGGATCAGGACATCGGCGTCGCGGGCTAAAGCCACGGCGTTGGGCGTGTAGGCGGTGTCGGTACAGTAGGCCAGTTTGCGCCCCGGTCTGGGTGGGCCGACGAGCGCCGCTCCCTCGACGATCCTCCCGTCCGGCAGAGTGATGGTCTCCCCACGCTTGAGCCGGCCATATAGCGGACCTTCGGGTACTCCCAGCGCGCGGGCTTTTTCCACATCGAAGCGACCCGACTGCTCTCGCTCTGTCACGGCATAGCCAAACGTCTCGATACGATGCGCCAGCGGCGCGCACTCCACGCGCACAAAGGCGTCCTCATAGACCAGTTTCTGCCGCACCGTCTCCACCTGGATCGGATAGCCTAGCTGCGTCTGGCTGAGCGTCAGCGAGCAGCGAATATATTCGGCCAGCCCGGGCGGCCCGTAGAGCGTTACCGGCGTGACGCCTCCGGCCTGCGCAGAGCGCGTTGCCAGCAAGCCGGGCGCTCCGAACAGGTGATCGCCATGCAGATGCGAGAAGAAGAGGCGCTCCAGGTGGCTCAGGCGCAGCGGCGAGCGCAGGATCTGATGCTGCGTTCCCTCGCCGCAATCGAACAGCCATAGGCTACCATCGTGCGACCACTGCAGGGCGATGCTGCTGACATTGCGCATACGGCTGGGCGCGCCGGAACTGGTGCCCAGGAAAGTAATCTTCATAATCTACGACCAAACCGGGATGGCCCAGGAACCGGGCTATATCTTGCTTTTAGGCTATATTGCGGTTATTATATATCATAGCGGAACAACGATACTAGAGGATAGGACGCTGCACCTGGGCCGTTGAGACGTGCATGAAAAATACCCGTCTCAGGGTGAGGCCTACTCGCCCAGGAGACGGGTCGTTTCTCGGCCCAGTTTAACGGCCCTGGCTGCCTATGATCCGGATCTGGGTGGAAAGCGTGAAGGTTTTGCCGCCGATCTCGTAGGTGGCTTCGCCGAACGTGGCCGTATAACCCTGCGCAGGACGGGCCAGATGGCCGGTAAAACCTTCCGCCGTGCGGGTCATCGGCTCGGAAGTCCATCGGGAGTCGCGGAAGTCCTGGGTTGGGGCGCTGGCCCGGAAGAGGCGGGCGGATTTCGGGGGGATATCGCTTGCCAGAAGTAGATTCAGGCCATTATCGGACTCGATGTACTTCCAGCGCATCTGAGGCCACTTCTGCCGGGCGGCAATGGCATTGGCGAAGGCGGTCAGGGTACTCAGGACGTGCATCTTGTCCTCCAGACCGTGGCCGCTGTTGGGCGTATAGGAGATCCATTTCGGGCCTTTCAGGCCGTCCCAGTACAGATTGAGCGCGTCCTGCGCCCAGTAGCGGTCATTGGTACCCAGGATAATAAGCTTGGGCAGAGTCAGGAGGTCCCGATAGCTGTAGGGATCTTCCAGCGCCACCAGACGGCGTCCCTCCGGCGTATTGAGCTTGGTCAGAAGGCCGGCGTTGGTATAGTCGCTTATCTGTTCGCTGGGCTTGCCATACGCCGCCAGTTGGTGGGGAATCTGGGCCAGCACATTGAGCGTATCAATCACCATGGGCGCGATGGCCTTGATGCGCGGGTCGCGGCTCGCCCCGGCCAGCCAGGTCGTCCAGCCCCGCTTGGAGGCGCCTGTAATCAGGAACCTGGTGACAGGCGGCTGGCCCTCTTTGCGGGTGAATTCCTGAATGGCGTCCATCGCTTTGAGGACGCTCTTGGCCATCGGGAAATGCAGGGGCCAGGTATCGTCTCCTGTCTCCAGGTACTTGAGCCAGGTATAGACGACCAGCTCATCCTCCACCTTGCCGCCATAGAGCGGCTGGTTGGGAATGTCGTAGAGGATGGCAAAGACCGTGCCGGCGGATTGAGCCGCGAGCATGCCCATCGTCAGATCGTCGTTAGCTCCGTCGCCGCCGGTGTTGAGCAGGACACAGAAATCGGGATGGGCGATCCGGACGGGCCGAAAAATGCGCAGGCGGTGCTGCCAGGGAATGCCCTGCCACATCTGGGAAACCAGATGCAGGTCGTAGACGACGCCGCCAGAGACGGCTTTTTCGCTCTGCTCTTCCCATTTATAGGCAGGCTCCGGCTTCTTAAAATAACCGGCTAAGTCTGCCTCGGCCCGCGGCCCCAGGCTAAGCGCCAGCAGGCAAAGGGTCAGCATCAACAGATGCATTCGCTTCATGGGACGAACCTCCCAGAGTTTGCAGGTCAATTCAACAGGCGGCAGGGTTCCTCCTGCTCTATGTGTCCGGGCAAAGCAGAGCAGCAGAGTAGGAAACAATCTATGCGTATTCTCGTGGTCGAAGATGAAGAGAAGGTAGCCAATTTCATCCGCAAGGGGCTGGAGCAGTCCTCCTATACGGTGGATGTGGCGGCCAATGGCGAAGACGCGCTGGCGTATCTGGCTGTCAACGAGTACGATGCCGTCGTGCTGGATATTATGCTGCCGGGCCGCGACGGCCTGTCGGTCGTGCGAGAGCTGCGCGGGCGCGGCAACAACGTTCCCGTGCTGGCGCTGACGGCCCGCAGCGCGCTCGAAGATCGGGTGCAGGGGTTGGACAGCGGGTGCGATTACTACCTTGCCAAGCCGTTCGCCTTCGATGAATTGCTGGCGGGCCTGCGGGCGCTGCTGCGTCGGCAGACCGGCACAGGCCGCTTGCCGCGCCTGGAGTATGCCGGGCTGACGCTCGACCCGGTCACGCGCGTCGTCACCCGCGACGGCAAGCCCATTGAGCTAACCAACAAGGAGTATTCCCTGCTGGAGCTGCTGCTGCGCAATCCGGGCCGGGTGTTTACGCGCACGGCCATTCTGGAGAGCGTCTGGGGCTACGACTTTGATGCGGGCAGCAACGTGCTGGAGGTCTATATGAACCTGCTGCGCAAGAAGATAGACCAGGGCGCGTCCCGCAAGCTGCTGCACACGGTGCGCGGCGTGGGCTACGTGCTGCGCGAGGAGGCGGAGTGAGTCTGGATGTAACGCCCCGGCCCTCTTCCCTGGAAGAGAAGGGAATGATCCCGGCGGATGCGGCCCCCTCGGAGCGCCGCTGGCGGTTCCCTAGCCTCAACAGCCTGCGGGCGCAGTTGGCGCTCTGGCACGGCGGGCTGCTCGCCCTGACGCTCTTGCTGCTGGCCGGCTTCACCTACCTGCTGCTGCGCCAATTCCTCAACTCCCGCGCCGACGCCGCGCTGGTCCGCTACGCGGAAGATACCGCCAAGACCATCGCCGCCACGCTCTACCACTACGAGACGCTCCATCCCGGACGGACCGTGGACCGCGCCACAGAACAGAGCTTTGTGGATAACACGGAGCTGCAATCGTGGGGCCGGTATGTGCAGGTGATCAATTCGCACGGAGATAAGGTAGCGTACTCAGACGCTCTGCGCACCAACTCCCTGCCGATCCATACGGAGACGCTGCTGGCGGGACTGGCGGGCAAGCCGCGGTTTGAGACGGTCCACGACCTGGGCGAGTATCCAGTGCGCATGGTCACGGTGCCGGTATTTCAGGGAGAGAAGATTCCCTACCTGGTGCAGGTCGGGGCGTCGGTGGAGGGCGTGGAGGCGGCGTTACAGCGCGCCTCGGAGATTCTGCTGGTGCTGACGCCCTCGGTCTTTGTGATCGCGCTGCTCGGCGGCTGGTGGCTGGTCGGGCGTGCGCTCAAGCCGGTGGACGATATGACGCAGGCGGCCCTCTCTATCGAGAGCAAGCGGCTGGATCTGCGCCTGGTGCCCCCGCGCACGGACAACGAGATCGGACGGCTGGCGGCGGCGCTCAACGAGATGATTGCGCGCCTGGACAAGAGTTTCCGCCAGATCGAGCGTTTCTCCGCCGACGCCTCCCACGAACTCAAGACGCCGCTGACGAGCATCCGCGGCGAGGCGGAAGTCGCGCTGATGTCCGATTTGACGCCGGAGGAGTATCGCCGGACGCTCAAAAGCATCATCGAGGAGACGGAACGGCTCTCCTCCATCGTCAACAACTTGCTGCTGCTCTCGCGCGCCGATGCCGACCAGGTGCGCCTCAAGCAGGAGCCGCTGGCGCTGGATGGGGTCGCCTTAAATGCCTACGAGCCGATGGAGCGTCTGGCCCACCGCAAGAACATCACGCTCGATATTGAAGTGATGGATTCCGTCCGCCTCAACGGCGATGCGCTCTGGCTGGGGCAACTGATTACCAACCTGCTCCACAACGCCATCAACTACACGCCGGAGGGCGGCTCGGTTGTCCTTTCCCTCATCCATGCGCCCGACCCCGATCATCCCGGCGGCCCCGGGTTCGCCGTTCTGAGCGTGCGGGACACCGGCCCCGGAATTCCTCCGGAGCACCTGCCGCACATCTTCGACCGTTTCTATCGCGTGGACTCCGGGCGCAGTCGCGATCAGGGCGGCAGCGGCCTGGGCCTCAACATCGCCCGCTGGATCGCCGAGTCGCACGGCGGCCAGATCACGGTTGCGAGCGAGGTCGGCAAGGGCACCACCTTCACCGTCCGCCTGCCCGCTTTGCAGGAAGCGGATTGAGGCCGGAAACCAAACGTACCCAGCTCGGAGGCGCTTTTCCGCCTCTGAGCTGGGTATTTTAACGCCCGGTAATGAGGCCGATCAACGAATCGGTGCCTCTTTTAGCGGTGCGGTTCGGTGGTCATCGGGAAGTTGTCGGTGCGGAAGGGCGAGGCGGGCAGCCCGGCTTGATTGTAGAGATTGACCACCGGATAATTAGCCCAGCCGAATCGGACCGCGACCGGATGGGGCACTTCCGGGCTCCGGACGATTACGGTATCGCCGTGAATTTCTGCTTCCGCGTTTACAAATTTCCTATCCTCTCCGGCGATGGTAAAGCCCGTCAACTTGTCCCCATGCGCCACCAGCCCGCCGTCCACGTTCTTAAAGCGCAGGATAATACGGTCGCCCTGCACCTGCATCGAATCGTAGGTGGGGCCGGAAGCCGTCTGCTTCTGCCCGTAGACCATGGCGAGGGCGGCCAGAGCCAGCCGCGCGCCGACCGGCTGCTTCCGGCGCGGATGGATGTCGTTCTCATCGCCGAGGTCCGTGATGACGGCCATCGCCGTGCGAGGAACGCGTAGGGACGTCAGCCGCTGCGCCTCTCGCAGCTCCGCCCAGGCGCTCTCGGTCGGCTGCGTCTCGATCTTCATGAAGGGGGCGAGCTGCACAAAGAGGAACGGAAAATCGCCCTCGCCCCAATGCCGTCGCCAGTCCTGGATCATGGTTGGGAAGAGGGTCTGGTACTCATAGGCACGACCCGCGTTCGATTCGCCCTGATACCAGATGACGCCGCGTATGGCATAAGGGATCAGGGGCGCGATCATGCCGTTGTAGAGCGTGGAGGGGCTGAAGGGGCTTTCCGCCGGGTTGACGGGCGGATTGGGCGGCTTAAGGGTGGTTTTTAACGCCGGAAATTTTTCCGCGTCCGCCTGGTAGCGCGCCAGGGCCTGCTGATACGCCTGCACGGCCTCAGGATAGGTGCGTTTAGCGATGGCGTACTCGTCGAGCATTCCCCGGAACATCGGATCGGCTTCCAGGGCCGGGCGGCTGGTCCAGGCTTCGGCGGGCGTGCCGCCAAAGGAGGAGTTGATCAGCCCCACCGGCACATCCAGCGCTTTACGCAGGTCGCGGCCGAAGTAGTAGCCGACGGCAGAGAAATCGTGCGCGGTCTTCGGCTCGCAGACCTGCCACTGGGACTTGACATCGCTCTGCGGCTGATCGGCGGTGGCGTGGGGGACGGTGAAGAAGCGCAGTTGCGAGTCGTTGGCGGCGGCGATGTCCTCCTGCGCGTTCGCGCTGGCCCACAGTGGCCACTCCATATTCGATTGCCCGCTGCAAATCCAGACCTCGCCCACCAGCAGGTTGTTAAGCGTGATGGTGTTGTTGCCGTCGATGGTCATGGTAAACGGGCCGCCCGCGCGCAACGGTCGCAGCCACACCATCCACCGCCCGCCTCTGGCCGTCGTGGTGACCTTCTGGTCCTGGAACGTGACGGTCACTTTCTCGCCGTTGCTGGCGGTTCCCCAGACCGGCACGCGCCGTCCCTGCTGAAGCACGGCCCCATCCGAGAACAGCGCGTTGGGCTTCACGTCGGCCCGCGCCGCCATTCTCGCTGCGGCCAACAGGGACACTGCGGCCAGCAGGCCCCAGATTTTCCACATCATCCTTCCAGTCATCAGTATCTCCCCTCAGGATTTTGTTGTTTCTTCTATCTCGCTATCACGCCAGCGCTAACGCGCAAGGAACGCTTTCCATCCATGAAATATCCCTTTTGCCCTTTTGAGGTGGGAAGGCTACGGCATTTGAATAGATGCGGTTGATTTTCCTTTTGCTCCAGAAAAAGCAGCCTACTTCTTTGCCCCTGCCTTCTTCAACAAGGACACGATTTGCTGGTATGCCGGCTCCTCCGGGTTATCACGGCGGCAGGCGATAGCCTCAGAGAGAATGGATGTTCCCTCTGAGGTCGGCAGATGCACATTGGCATGCTGTTCCAACAGCAGCCGCACGGCTTTCACATTTCCATAATACACGGCTTCTTCCAGGGCCGTGCTTCCATCCCTATCCTTTACGTTGACATCTGCTCCTCGATCCAACATAGCCTTCGCTAGATCAAGGCGTTCCGGGTTTCCAACATATACACGAGAGGATTCCAATTGGTCTTGGGACTTACATCGGCCCCATGTTCCAGGAGCAGCTTGACGGTGGCTCGCTTGCCAGATAGCACAGCCAGAAAAAGAGGGGAGAGGTTGTCGGCATCCGACCCCTCATAGGCAGGGATGCTGATATTAGCGTCGGCTCCTCTATCCAGCAAGGCTTTCATCAGTGCCGGGTTCTCCGAGGGTTGTACTACGCCTCTATGCACAAGGTCTGCATGTGGCAGCAGAGCTACCAGCAAAGCCGTCGGCTCCCTCTTCGTCCGTCGGTGTCTACCCCGCAGGACATCCCAGAGGTGCTGCCAGAGGGAACGAGTGTCCGTGGGAAGGTCTCTGGCATTGGCATCGGCCCCTCGGTTAAGGACGGCAATCACTCCGGCAGTATCGTTCTTCTTCACCGCAGCAATCAGGGTAGCGTTTGCCTTCTCTTGCTGGACAGCCCTATAGGTGAGCTAGACAGGAATAGCCAGCAAGCCGCCAACCAAAAGGAGCATCACCAAGCCAACCGAGCCTCTGCGCTTCATCGCCGTACCTCTCCTGGCACGCTGGCCGCCCGGTCCTTTAGGGCCGGGCGGAGTTGCCCTTGCCCCTGACCGGCACTATAATCTCCTCAGGCGATAGAGGGCGGCCTCGCAGGAGACGTAGACCGCGCCGTCCGCTCCGATGGTCACGTTGGTTACATCCGCCGGGAGCGCGCCCAGCGGCGTCGCCCTGCCATCCCTCAAATTGATTGCCAACACTTCCTTGCCGCTGCCGATCAGGACGGTTCCGTTCCCCGGCAGGGCGATAGAGGCGCTCTTGACCGGAGGCAGATCGGCAGGCAGCGTGACGAAAGCAGATCGCTTTGCATCGAAGACTCGCAGCTTGCCATCTACGACCATCGCCACCCGCCCCGTCTTCCTGTCGAACGCGACCGAGCGCACGCCCTGCGCGCCCTCGAACGTGTGCCTGAAGACGACTTTCCGGGTGGTCCGATCCATCACCCCGAACTGCGCCGACTCGCCGGTCTTGTTCGGCAGGCCGTTGGCTGCCAGCGACGTGCCGATGTAGCAAAATTGTCCCTCCACCGCCAGGCCCTCGACCGCCTGCGCGCCGAGCGGGTTTTCGATACGCTCCGTCCTGCCCGTCTCTGGGTCGGTGATCGCTATCGCGCCGCCGTAGGTTCCGTATTTTGCCATCCAGCCGGAATAGAGCTTGCCGTCCGGCCCGGCCAGGATGCCGCCGGTCGGACGGATATAGTCCGGCCCGACGGTCGCGAGCGGCTTCGGGTTTTTATGGTTCCACTGGTCCCAGGGCGCGTTCGGATCGTAGCAGGTGATGTCCCCGCCGGAGTAAGAGGCCGCGTAGACCTTGCCATGCAGAAAGGCCACGTCGTAGACCTCGCCGCCCGCGTCGCAGATCACGCCTGTATTGACGGCCTTCCCGGTGCGCGTGTCATAGGAGAAGAGCGTCTGTCCGAAGTGCGGCCCGCCCCAGAGCCGTCCCTGCGCGTCGGCCTTCAGGAAGAGCGTCGGCCTGCCGCGCCCCTCTACCGGAATGGGCCGCAGGCGCAGCGTCGTCTCGCCAGGCTGGAGAACAAAGTAGTCCTGCCCGCGCACGCCCAGCAGCGCGCCGTTCCGACTGGCCCCCAGAAGCCGCCCGCCGCGCAGGTCTACGTCGGTCAGGAGCGTGAGCGCGGCCTCTCCCTTGCGATAGCAATAGAGGGCGTGCCCCTGATGCAGGTAAAGCGTGTCGGGCGTGGTCAGGTCGGCGTCGGCGTACCAGCCGCCCTTCTCCGCCGGGGGAACGGGAAACGGCGGCGGGTCCACCGCCTGGAAGTCCCGCCCCTGGTAGACGCGCGCGCCGACGATAAAGTACCCGTTCCAGGAGACGCCGACGCTGGCTCCCTCCAGCGGTTTGGGCAGGGACGAGAATCGCTTTGTCGCCGGGTCGTAGAGGAGACTTTTCGGCTCCTGCATCCCAAAGCTGCATAGGATACGTCCGTCCGGCGTCGCCGAGACATAGCGTAGGTACTGGTTGGGCGCGGCGGGAGCGCCGCAGTCCTCCAGGGCGTAGGTATCCAGGTCGAGCGCGCCCAGTTTCCCGCCCGGATAGGTCCCGCCGTAGAGTCGGCCATCGCCGCCGAGGGCCAGATTCCAGATATAGCTCTCGCCGGGGAAGGGAACCGTCTTGATGAACCGATGGGTTTTCAGGTCGAAGACCATGAACATGCCGTCGTAGAACGTGCCCACGACCAGCCGGTCGCCCTTCACCTCATGGAGCGCCCAGGAGCCGGCCCCGGCAGGCGCGGGATAGAGCTGGCCGGTATCCTTCTCGAAGTCAATGCAGAGAAGTTCCGCGCCTTGTGTCTCGTTATCATTGGTCAGCACGAGTCGTTCCCGTCCATCGGCCCGGTCTACGATCACGCGCCCGGCCAGCACCTGCTTGGCCCGACACGGCTCTCCCAGGTATTCTACATCGGAGGCCACCGCTCTCCCTCCCATCCCCACGATCAACGCTGCACACAGTACCGCTAGCTTTTGCATCTGCTCTACCTTCCGGTTCACCCCCGTGCGTGCGGGCAATAGCGCCTATAGGTATTATTTCTAGGTCGCCACATGGGTTCCCTCCGGGGGCAGTACCATTCCGTTTTCCCACACTCGACGCCGGGCACGGAAAGTACCCGTCTCCAGGGCCTGCGGCCAAGCGACTGCAAGGGACGCCGCTCAACGGTTCGCGGCTCGGCCTTGCGACTAGCGGACGCCCTGCCAAGCCAGGTTTTCCGTCCGGTAGGACGGTCGGCGGCGCAGCCGCCCTCTAGACGGGGGTTTTCAACCCCCCGGCTCTAGGGCCTGCGGCCAAGCGCCCTGGCGGACACCAAAAACGCAAAAGCGCCGAGAATTCGATGTTCTTCCGGGAAGCAGGCATCTTCAGGGACGATGGTGAATGTTCCGAGCGGGGAGAAGCTGTAGAAGGGCAAAGGAGAGAGAACGCATGGAGATACTGTTTTGCGGCACGGCGGCGGCGGAAGGGTGGCCCGCGCTCTTTTGCACCTGCCCGGCCTGCCAACAGGCGCGGGCCAACGGCGGCAACGACGTGCGCAGTCGCGCCGCCTATATGCTTGGGGACCGGATACGCCTGGATTTCGGGCCGGACTCCAACCTGCACCAACAGAAGTATGGTCTCGCCTTCGAGAAGCTGGAGCATCTGCTCGTCACGCACAGCCACTCCGACCACTGGTTCCCTACCGATCTCTACTACCGCCGGGCCGGTTTCTCCATCACACCGGATAACCCGCTGCACGTCTGGGGCAACGCGAAGGTAGAGGCAAAGTTCGTAGAGGCAAACGGCAGCGATTGGGGCCGGTATAAGCTGGAGTTCCACCGCCTGAAAGCCTGGGAGCCGGTAGAACTCGGCGAAGGCGTATCCGCTACGCCCGTGCTGGCCGCGCACGACCGCAGCGAGGAGTGCTTTAACTTTCGGGTGGAGGCGGAGGGGCGCGCGGCGCTCTTCGGCCACGATACCGGCTGGTACGATGCGCCGACCTGGGAGTTTCTGAGCGGCAAGCCTATCCACCTGCTCATTCTCGACGGCACCTACGGCACGGAGGATAATCAGCAGGGCCACATGGGCGGGCTGGCGGTGGTGCGGGCGCGCGACGAGCTGGCAAGACGCGGCGCGCTGGCCCCGGACGCCCGCTGCATTGTCACGCACTTCTCCCATAACAGCCGTGCGCTCTACGCGGATCTGGAACGCTTCTTCGCGCCGCACGGCATCCAGGTCGCCTACGACGGCCTGCGCGTTGCCCTGTAATGGCGGCACGAACTTTCTCTCTCGGAGGTCGTAATAGGCAACGGCAGGAGAGCATGACCTGCCATTGCTTCCGGGCCGTGTACCGTCCCGGCGGCCCCAGTAAGGAGAGAAGCACCATGAGATTCGAACGCGATTCCCATTCCTTATCGCGCCGCGCTTTCCTTCGCAGCGCGGCCCTCGGCGCGGCCAGCCTGCTGTTGCTGCCGAAGAGAGCCTTCGCCCAGCAAAGCCAGGGCGCTCCGCTCTACGCCAGGTTCCGCATGGGCGTTCAGTCCTATACCCTGCGCAATTTCAACGTGGACGATGCGCTGGCAAAAACGCAGACGTTGGGGCTGCGCTGGTGGGAGGGCTTCCCCGGCCACTTCCCCGTTAGCGATGACCCGAAAGTGATCGCCGGGTACCAGGACAAACTCAAAGCGCACAACATCCGTATGCCCAGCTATGGTGTGGTGGATTTCACCAATGATGAAGCTGACGCCCGCCGCAAGCTCGCCTTTGCCAGGGACATGCGCATCCGCACCCTCACGGCCAACCCGACCCCGGACTCGCTCTCCCTGCTGGATAGGCTGGCGCAGGAGTACCGGGTTCGTATCGGCATCGTCAACCAGCCGTCCGACAGTCCGCACTTCAACGACTGGCAGCAGATGTTGTCCACTATTAAAAACTATAGTCCGCGCATCGGCATGTGCGTGGATACGGGCAGTTATCTGCGCTCCGATCAGAGCCCGGTCAATGCCGCCGAGCAGTCGGGAAGTCGGCTCTATGGCCTGCATCTGGTGAATTTGAAAAACGGCTCAGATGGGAAAACGAAGGAGTTTGCCGAGATAGGAGAGAGCGGCGGGCTGCTGGATACCATCGGCCTCTTCAAGGCGCTCGACCGCATTCACTACCGGGGCGTTGTCGCGCTGGAGTTTGAGGCGAACGCGGACAATCCCGAGCCTTTCCTCCAGCATGACATCCAGGCCCTGCATCATCTGCTCAGCGGCACTCCCTGAACTGGTTGACCTAACCCCATTAGCAAAAGGAGGATAACATGCGGCTGGAACAGAAGGTTGCGATTGTTACCGGCGGCGCGAACGGGATTGGCCGCGCGACCGCGCTCTTATTTGCCCGTGAGGGGGCGCGCGTGGTGGTGGCGGACCGCGATGTGTCCGCCGGCGAGTCGTGCGTAGCCTCCATCCGCGCCGACGGCGGCGACGCCTTCTTTGTCCTCACCGACATCAGCAAAGAGGCGGAAGCGGCCTTCCTGGTGGAGGGAACGGTAGAGCGCTACGGTGGATTGGATATCCTGGTTAACTGCGCGGGCATTGACGTGCAGGGCACAGTCGTGAATACCGATCCGGAGCGTTGGCACCGGGTGCTAGATGTCAACCTCGCTGGCGCTTACCTTACCTGCCGGTTCGCCATCCCGCATATGATCCGGCGCGGAGGCGGCTCGATCATTAACGTGGCCTCCATCCAGGGGATGTTCGGCTTCCCGAACTACGCCGCCTATGCCGCCTCTAAGGCCGCCCTGATCGGCCTGACGCGCCAGATTGCGGTGGACTACGCCGAGCACAACATTCGCGCCAACGCTATCAGTCCGGGAGCGATCACGACGCGATTAGGCGAAAATACCGCGCGCCTGGAGCCCGCCCTAGCCCGTGCCCCCAGCGTGCCGTCTCCCGCCGCGACAATAGAGGAGAGGCCGCAGGCGGCGTCCACAGCGCCCGCACCGCGCTCTCGGCTGCGGGAGTCGGGACGCCCGGAAGATATCGCCTATGCGGCGCTGTACCTGGCCTCAGACGAAGCGGCCCACGTCAGCGGACATAACCTGGTTGTAGATGGCGGCGCGACCGCAGCCGGCCCCTAACGTGTTGTCATATCTATCTGGAGCGGCACGGGGATCCCGGGTGGCAACAGATGAATGTCCGGGTGCAGCCCATAGGCTAGCATCTCCAGGCTGTCTACCAGGCGCGGCCCCGGACGGCTGAAGTAGTGTGAGCCGTCCACGACATAGATGCGCCCGCTCTGCACGCACGGCAGCGCCTCCCAGCCGGGCCGCCGCGTCAAGATAGGCAGATCTTGCAGGGTGCGCTCCACGCTATAGCCGCAGCAGGCGATGAAGAGAACTTCCGGCTGCCAGGCCATCAGCTCCTCCCAGCGCAGGGTGCGGGAGGACATGCCCGCCTGTCCGAGGCCCTCGATGCCTCCCGCCAGCGTGACCAGTTCTGGGCTCCAGTGTCCGCAGGTAAAGGGCGGATCAATCCACTCCAGCAGCGTCACGCGAGGGCGATAGGCCAGTGGCTCTGAGCGCTCCGCCACGCGCCGGACACGCGCGACGAGTTCCCGCACCAGGCCCGCAGCCCGTTCCTGCCTGCCCGTCGCCTCGCCCACGAGCAGGATGCTCTGCAGCACATCCTCCAGCGTCATCGGCTCCAGGTTGAGGACGCGCGGCTGGCCCGGCAGACGGCAGGCCGCCTCGCGCACCTCCTCTTCCGCCACGGCGCAGACATCGCAGAGCGCCTGGGTGACGATCAGATCCGGGCGCAGGCGCTCCAGAGTCTCCATGTCCAAAGTGTAGAGGGCGCGCTGTGTCTTCAGCCGCTCACGTACCAGGGCATCAATCTCTGCGCTAGTCGCGTCGTGGGGTATCAGCGTGCGCGTCACCTTAGGTAGGCGTGTTACCTGTGATGGGTAGTCGCATTCATGGGTCACGCCTACCAGTTCCGCTTCCAGGCCAAGCGCACAGATGATCTCCGTCGCGCTGGGCAAAAGCGAGACGATGTTCATGTCATCCTCCTCTGGCTACGCCGCCATTATAGCATTCCCCTTCGCCGGGCGTCAACGCGCTCCGGAGCCATTCACTCCCAAAATGGGAAGGACAACGGTCTGAGAGCGGGGAAAGTAAGGAGGCGCGCCGCCCTGGCGCAAGGTCATGGAGGTGAGCACGATGGCAGCAAGCCCTGCGGCGGCAGAGACCCGCCCGCAATCTGAACCCTTCCGTTATTGCCTGAATACCAGTACCCTCCAGGGACACAAGCTCTCTCTGGTGGAAGAGATAGAGATCGCGGCCCAGGCGGGCTACCAGGCCATAGAGCCCTGGATCGCCGAAATCGAGCGGCATGTGGAGGCAGGCGGTTCTCTCAAAGACCTGGAGCAGCGCCTCCGGGATCGGGGCCTGACGGTCGAGAGCGCGATAGGCTTCGCGGAATGGATCGTGGACGACGATACGCGCCGCGCCAGGGGATTGGAGCAGATGCGGCGCGATATGGATCTTGTGGCCCAACTCGGCGGCAAGCGGATCGCCGCGCCGCCCTTTGGCGCCACCAATCAGCCGGATCTGGATCTGCTCCAGGCGGCGGAACGCTATCGGGCGGTGCTGGAGCTGGGCGAGCGGATGGGCGTGGTTCCGCAGGTAGAGGTCTGGGGCTTCTCGCAGATTCTTAACCGGCTCGGACAGGCGGCGCTGGTCGCCATCGAGAGCGGGCATCCGCAGGCCTGCATTCTGGCGGATGTGTACCACCTCTACAAAGGCGGCTCGGACTATACGGGCCTGCGGCTGCTCAACGGTAACGCCATGCACGTGCTGCACATGAACGACTACCCGGCCCATCCACCGCGCGAGACCATCGGCGACGCCGACCGCGTCTATCCCGGCGACGGCATCGCGCCTCTTTCCGCCATCCTGCGCGCTCTGAAGGATATCGGCTTTCACGGCGCGCTGTCTCTGGAGCTCTTCAACAAGGACTATTGGCAGCAGGATGCCCTGACGGTAGCCCGCACCGGCCTGGAAAAGATGCGCGCCGCCGTTCAGAAGAGCCTGGATTAGGGCAGCCTTTCCTTATCTAAACCTCCTGATGCGGCGATAGGGAACCTCAGGAGGAAATGCACGGAAGTTAGAAGAGAGGAACAGCGAAGATGGCACAACGCAAGGTACGATTCGGGATGATGTCGTTCGCGCATCTGCATGCCGGAAGCTACGCCCACAGCATCGTCACTCGACCCGACACGGAGATGGTCGGCATTGCGGATCATGATCCGGCCCGCGCGCAGGCGATAGCCCAACGATTCGGGACGAAAGCGTTCGAGAGCTACGAGGCGCTGCTCAGTGTGCCCGACCTGGATGCCGTCGTCATCTGCTCGGAGAATGCGCGCCACCGCCCCCTGACCGAGATGGCCGCTCAGGCCGGCAAGCACGTCCTCTGCGAAAAGCCGCTCGCCACCTCCATCGCCGACGGCGAAGCAATGATCGCGGCCTGCAAACAGGCGGGCGTGCAGCTCATGACGGCGTTTCCCTGCCGCTACTCGCCGGTAATGCAGCGCATGAAGGTGGCGCTGGAGAGCGGGCAGGCCGGAAATATCCTTGCCTTTCGGGGCACCAACCGAGGGCGCAATCCCGGCGGATGGTTTACGGTGAAATCCGAATCGGGCGGGGGCGCGACGATAGACCATACTGTCCATGTCACGGACCTGATGCGCTGGATTTTAAAGGATGAGGTCAAGGAGGTCTATGCCGAGATGAGCAACGGCATCGGCCACCAGGAGTTCGACGATGTCGGCTTCCTCAGCCTGACGTTCCAACAGGGGGTTGTCGGCACGCTGGACGCCTCGTGGTCGCGCCCGAAGGTGTTCCCCACTTGGGGCGACGTGACCCTAGAGGTCGTCTGTGATAACGGCACGCTCTCGATGGATATGTTCGCGCAGAATCTGGTTCTCTACTCCGATCAGGACAACCGGGTCGAGTGGCTCAACTGGGGCGGCAACATGGACGACGGCCTGATCGGCGCCTTCGCCCAGGCTATTGCCAACGGCGAACCCGTACCCATCACCGGCGAAGATGGATTGCGGGCGGCGGAGGTCGCCTTTGCGGCTTACCGCTCGGCGGAACAGCAGGCCCCCGTCACATTGCCCCTGCGCGATTAAGGCCTGATTTACCTCCCAGAAGACCTAACCCCCCGGCCCCCACTGCCAGGGCTGAACCATTGTAGGCTCGGCCCTGGCAGTGGGGGCCGGGGGGTTAGGTCCAGAAGGGCCAGGGGTTAGGCGGACTGCTGAAGCGCCTCCACCAGATCGGTCTGCTCCCACGGGAATTCGGGATGGCCGAAGTGCCCGTTCTTGGCCGTTTTAATATACTGGACGCTCTCCGGGCTGAGCAGGCACAGGCGCTCGATCATGGCGCGCGGGCGCAGGTCTACCGCCTTGCGGACGCGCGCGGCGATCTCGCGGCCCGGCAGCTTGCCGGTGCCGAACGTTTCCACCAGCAGGCTGACCGGCTCGGCTACGCCGATGGCATAGGCAATCTGAAGCTCGACGCGCTCTGCCAGTCCTGCCGCGACGATGTTCTTGGCGATATACCGGGCGGTATAGGCCGCCGAGCGGTCAACCTTCGACGGATCTTTGCCGGAGAAGGCGCCGCCGCCATGACGGGAGGCGCCGCCGTAGGTATCCACAATGATCTTGCGGCCCGTCACGCCGGTGTCTGCCTGCGGCCCACCGATGACGAACTTGCCCGTCGGGTTGATGAAGTACTTGATGTCGCCCTGCACGTATTGATCGTACTTTTTCAGCACCGGCTTGATCACGTACTCCAGGACATTGGCGCGCACGCTCGCCTGCGTCTGGTTGGGCTCGTGCTGGGCCGAGATGACGATGGTATCAATATATTGCGGCTTGTTGTTCTCGTCGTAGGCGATGGTCACCTGGGACTTGCCGTCGGGCCGGAAGCCCAGCTCCGGGTGTCGGCGGCGCGCCTCGGTCAACTGACGGGTCAGGTCATGGGCGAGGGTGATCGGCAGCGGCATCAACTGCTCGGTTTCGGTGGTCGCGTAGCCGAACATCAGGCCCTGGTCGCCCGCACCCTGATCATACGGGTTGGCGCGATCCACGCCCATAGCGATGTCGGGCGACTGCTGCTGAATGGCCAGCATCACGCCGCAGGTGTGCCCGTCAAAGCCGTGGTCAGTGCGGTCATAGCCGACGGCGACGATGGTGCGGCGCACTACGTCGGCGATCTCGACGTAGGCGTGGGTGGTCAGCTCGCCGCCAACCACGCAGAGGCCGCGCGTCAGAAACGTCTCCAACGCCACGCGCGAGTTCTTGTCTTGCTTGAGCAGTTCGTCCAGGACGGCATCGCTGATCTGATCGGCGAGCTTGTCAGGATGTCCCTCGGTAACGCTTTCGGAGGTGAACAGATTGTACTCAGGCATTCCAGGCTTCCTTTCTCCGGCGGAACGCCGCAGGGCGTTCTGCCACTCGGTTGTTTTGAGCCGATAGCGAGCTTCTGTCCTGTCTCCCTGCGAGTTGGATTGGAGTCTCGATTTTCCACCGCAAGGGTGGTCAATCGCAATGACACGCGAATGGACAGGCAAATAAAAACCCCTTCTGCGATGCAGAAGAGGCCGTAACGGCGGTGGATAGCGAGGGAGTCACAGCAGGCAATTCTGCCACTCCATCACGCAACGCCTCTACGCCCCTTATCTTGCAGCTAGCAGAAATCGCAGACTGCCCGGATTTAGCACCTGCCCGTCTTCCTGCGAAGAGGGGTGGTTGTTGTGGTGTCATCGGGCCGGTTCCCTCGACCACTCTTGATAAGAAGCTTCGCTATACTATTGAATTATCGGTACAGAATAACATGTTTGGAGGGGTGCTGTCAAGCGGGAATTTTGCCTTCTTGCGCTGCTTCATCCAGAAAAAATGGTAATCGCTCCCAACGGTGTTGACGTATCTCCTCAGCAGCAGGCTGCGTGAGATTGATCCACACGGCTGGGAGTGTCTACCGAAAAAATACCGGGCATTAAAAATACCCGTCTGTGTGGCCTACGGCCAGGCATCCTCGCGGACGCCCAGTAAAGCCAGGTGTTCCGTCCGCAAGGACGGTTGGCGGCAGAGCCGCCCACCAGACGGGCACTTTCCGTGCCCGGCTGGCCGTTAGGCCCACCAGATGGGTCATTCATGGTCCGGCTACTGTGTCCGACCCAGCTTGTCCAGTTCCTGCCCGGCGACGTAGGCAACATCAGGATCGCTGCTGCTCTTCAACTGCTCCAGAACCGGGCGCGCATCGGCGACACCTAGATCGCCCAGCGCTACCGCCGCCCAGCGCTGTTCGGTCGGATTATTCTCACCCGCCGCCTTCTTCAGGGCCGGCAGGACGGACGGCCCCTGGCTTGACAGGGCTTTGGCTGCATACAGCGCCTCGGTGCCGCCCTTGCGCAGCACGGCGATCAGTGCCTCGGTGGCATCGGGCCCAATGGCGACCAGCGCGTTCTGCGCCGCCGTCGCCACGTCGCCCGACGGATCGCTCAGGGCCTTGATAAGCGGAGCGACCGCCGCCTTATTGCCGGGAAAGCCCAGCGCCGTCGCCGCCGCCGAGCGCACCGCCGCCTTCATATCGGCGTCCTCCGTCGCGCCCTGGTCCGATTCCAGGACGGCGATCAGCCCACTGTTGGCTTCCGGCGTGGCGATGGCTTGCAGCGCCTGCGCCGCGCCAAGCCGCACGCTGGCGCGCTGGTCGCGCAGCGCCTGGTTCAAGGCGGCGATAACCTGTGGATTGGTCGGGCCGTTGGGGGTCGGGCGTCCGGCGCGCGCCAGGGCCGCGACGGCGGCGGAGCGCAGCTTCAGGTCGTCGTCGTTGAGCGCCTGAACCAGCGTGGCAACGGCGGTCGGCGTGGCGATCTTGCCCAATCCGGCGGCGGCCTGCGCGCGGGCTTCGCTATCGTCGTTCGGGTTCTTGATCGCCTCCGTCAGCGCGTCCTCACCGGACTTATCGGCGATCAGGGCAATCGCGCCGATGGCGATGCGGCGTACCGAGGGCGAAGGATCGGTGTGCATCACCGTCTTGAGCGTGGCAACCGCTTCGGGGTCGCCCACCTTGCCCAGGGCGTCCGCCGCGCCGCCGCGCACGCCATCATCCTTATCCTTAAGCTGGTCGGTCAGCAGGCGGACGCTCTCCTTGCGGGCTGATACGTCCTGCGTGAATTTCGGGCTGCCCAGCACGTCGCCGCCCGGCCCACGCGCCCCGGCTTCCCGTTTCATAATGTCCACAATCGCCGCGATGACGCCGGGCTTAGGCCCGATGCCGTTCTGCGGGTCGGTGAGCGCGGTGATCGTGCCCTTGCGAACGTAGGCATCGCCATCCTTAAGGCCGACGACCAGCTCCTTGATATTGGCGTCGGAGTTGCCCCCGATCTTCTCCAGCGCCTGCGTTACGCGGTCGCGCACCGGCTTGTCCGGGTCTTTGAGCATGGCGATCAGCTGCTTGACGGCCTTGTCGTTGCCGAGAACTTCCAGCGCCTCCGCCGCCTGGATGCGCGTGCTGATCGGCTCGCCGGTGATGGCGTCCGAGAACTGTTCGCCCGCGATCAGCTCGCTGGCTGCCGCCCGCCGCACCGACGGATCGCTGCTGGAGAGCGAGTCCACCAGAGCGCGCATATGGCGGCTGTGGTTGACGGCCAATCCCACGACCAGCAGCACCACCACGCCGAAAATGATATAGTTCAGGTACTTACGCACCAATTGCATTGTGTGTCTGACTCCTGTCTTTGCGACAATGACCATCAAGAAGGCGCCGCGGCGGGACAGGCATTGGCTGCATCCGTGTATCCCTCCCGCCGTTGCGACTTTGTTTTATACCCTCAAATTGATACCATACAAAACGCGCAGGAACGTGCCGCCGATCAGCACTCCCAGGCCGACCAGCACCAGCGCCCAGAACTTCCAGCGCGAAAGATAGAGCATCTGTAAGGCCAGCACCGCGCCGATGATACCGCCCGTCACGAGAACGCGCTGCTGCATCAGTGGATGCGCGAGCTCGACATACGGGGCGCCCATCGAGACGCCAAGCACCAGGCCCATCACCACCGCCACGATCCCGCAGGCGATCCGCTCGGCGATGCCGATGTCCGCCGCGATGCCGATCAGCAGCAGCATCAGCGAGAGCAGTCCCGATGCGGTGGCAGCGGGCGGCACCAACTGAGCGGCGTGCATCGAGACGGCGCGCTGGCCGTTGCCGAAGGCGACCGCCAGCACCGGCAGCAGCGCCGAGACAAATAACGGCACGTACCACGCGGCGATCTGCCAGAAGGTCGGGCGCGGCTTAATTACCGTCAGGTGGATGGGGATCGTGGCCGTGCCGGCCTCGGTCTCCACGCGCACGCTCTCCTGAAAGTCGCCCGTCATCCAGGCGCGCTCGGAATGGGCGGTCAGGGTGATCGCCTGGCGGGTCCGGTCGAAGGAGGTGGGATGCACGCTCAGCCAGCCGGGCCGATGCACCACGCGGCCCCGAACGCGGCCCTCCAGGCCCATCACGCGCGCCTGCAGCCGAACGGAGCGCTGCTCGCCCTTGCGTACGGCGCCAAAATCCACGCTGACGGGCTCCACGATGAGTCGCGCCGCCTCCTGCTTGCGGCCCACGAACGGCAACCTGGATTTGCGAGTCTTATTCGCCTCCGAGGCCGCGCGTTCCTCCCCGGCCAGCGAATTCACGTCGGCGACGAGCAGGCCCGTTTCGGTGCGCGGGGGCAAAACCCCCAGCGGCGGGACTTCCGGCGCGCTGCCGACCCCGTTGCGGGTCTCCAGGTCGTCCTCTTCCTCCGGCGCCCTGAAGGGAGACGCCGCCGGTTGGACGACGCTGGCCATCTGGGGCGGATGCAGCGCGAACGCTTCACGTAGGCCCAGTATATCCTCCCGGAATTCGCCCGCCGTCTGGTAGCGCTGCCGCTTGTCGCGGGCCAGCGCGCGATCCAGGACGGCTTGCAGCTCAGCCGGTGCGCCTGGCAAATATGCGGTCAGCGGCGTGGGGGCTTGCGTCTCTAAGGCGCGCTTCCAGGAGAAGGGGTCTTTGGCCTTCGCCACCTGAAAGGGCCGCTGCCCGGTCAGCATCTCGTAGAGCGTGACGCCAACGGCCCATATATCCGACTGGTTGTCGGAGCGCTCCTCTTCGGCGAAATCTTCCGGGGCCATGTAGGCGTAGGTGCCCGCTCCACCCGCGTAGGCGTTGGTCGCCAGGATCTCGGCCAGTCCAAAATCCACCAGCTTGACCGTTCCCTCCCGGCTGAGGAGAATGTTGGCGGGCTTGATGTCGCGGTGAACCGTCTGCATCCGATGGGCGTAGTCGAGCGCGTCCAGGATCTGCGCGGCGATATCCAGGGCGCGGTCGAGCGGCAGATGGCCCTCCGCGCGCAGGATCTCCTGGAGGTTCTGGCCGCGCACATATTCCATCGCGATGACGACCTTGCCATCAATGCGGTCTACACTGTTGACGCGCACGATGTTGGGATGGCGCAGGCGATCCATGACGCGGGCCTCTTCTAGAAAGCGGCGCAGGTCGCCGGCCTGCACGTCCACCTCTTTGAGCGCCACCTGCTTGTTGAGCAGAGTGTCCTTCGCCAGGTAGACGATGCCGGAGACGCCATGGCCCAATACATCCAGCCGTTCATATTTTCCGAGCATTCCAAGCGGCATCGCAGTTCCGAACCATCCCTGGGGTCCCTGAGACAAGGTCTGCAGGCTGGCAGCCACCCCTGAAGGGGTGGGCTGCGGACGGCAAGCCCGCTAAAGCGGGCTAAGAGAGGTGAGTTAGCTCCTGTGGGAAGCTCTCCAGACAGATCGTTTGGGCGCCTTTGCCCCTTGCTAGGAACCGATCCCCCCGGCGCAGCCTCCCTCAGGGGGCTTGCCGACTGCCAGGGTCGGCAAGGTTACGGCCCTTGCCTCCGCCTTGCGACACCTTGCGACACGGCTTTGCCTTGCCACACCCCTCCGCCTCGCGACACAGCCCGGTCCTTTAGGGTCGGGCGCAGCCAGAGCCCGTACACTTTCTCAGGGGACAATCTCCTCGCCCTGTGGTTTATTTTTCTCGCGCTGTTGCTCCAGAGGGGGATAGGCTTCGATCTTATACAGGTAGTGATCGTCAATGACGTAGATATTGCCGAAATAGTCTACGAGGAGGCTGGCGGGCGCCTTGAGACGGCCTTTGGCGATCTGCTTGACGCGCGTCTGGCCCTGGTAGACATCAATACTTTTCTGCTGCGGGTTGGTCTGATAGCGGTTCCCGCTGGCGTCGAAGGCAAAGTAGAACGTCTTTGGCGCCGACTTCTCCCCGGATACCAGGAAAGGGTCTGGCCCGACAGAGGTGCGGATTACGGGCGTAGCCGTCCCCTTCTTCGGGTCTACCTTGAGTATCCGGCCATTGGTAGCCGAGAGGACATAGAGGTATCCCTGGGCGTCCATCACCAGCGGATCATTGCGCACCGGCTGGGACAGAAGCCCGTTGGGGACGGTGTAGATAAGCTGGCCGTCGGTCGGCTTCTGCTCTACAGGAGCCCGGGGCATTGGCGGAGCCGGCGGAGTGACGACGCGGTGCTGCAAGGCTAGGTAGAGCGCGCTGCCCTCCGCGATCACCAGCAGCGCCAGTATCAGGATCAGCGTTATCGCCAGGCCGCCTCCACCGAGCGCGGCGTGCATCTCCGCATTCTCCGCCTTCCCACGGCGCCTCACCGTGGGCGGGCTGTCTATATCCACGGCGTCCTCCTCCTCTTCGTCTATAGCCTCGTCGTCCGGGGCCATATCCTGCACAGCGGCAAGCCGCCAGTCCTGATCGGGGTCGGTCGGCAGTTCGTCGTCCTCTTCAAGGGACTCCTCGGGCAGCGCGAGCGGAGTGAAGGAGCCATAGCGCAGGACGACCACCGTCACGTTGTCCGAGCCGCCATGCCGGAGCGCCGTCGTTACCAGGCGGTCGCACGCCTCCTGGGCGTCCGGAGCGGTGGCGAGAATACGGGCAATCGCGCTATCGCTCACTTCGGTGGTCAGGCCGTCGGTGCAGAGCAGCAGGGTATCGCCCTCTTGCAGCGTCACCGGATAGATGTCGGGCAGGACCTCCGGCTTGAGGCCGAGGGCGCGCGTGATTCGGTTCCGGAAGCGGCTGCGGCCCGCCTCCTCACGCGTCATATTTCCGGCCTTGACCTGCTGCCAGACTTCCGAATGGTCTTCGGTGAGCTGGCTGAGCTTGCCTTCCCGCAGCAGGTAGGCGCGGCTGTCGCCCACGTTGCCGATGAAGAGCGCATTCTCCTTGACGATGGCGGCGACGCAGGTCGTTCCCATGCCGCGCAACTGCCGCTCGGTGGCGCGCATCCAGACCAGATGGTTGGCGCGCACCAGCGCGTCGCGCAGCAGGCGAACGGGATCTAAAGCGCCGTTAGCGCCGTTGCGGTCATAGAGGAACTCATGGATGGTTTCGGGCACTGCCTGTGCGACGATGCTGGAGGCGACATCGCCGCTGCGTCCCCCGCCCATGCCGTCGGCGACGACAATCAGGCTATCGAATTTTTGACCGAGTTGCTGGCGGCCCAGAACAGCATAGCTGTCCTCATTGATTTCCCGTTTGCGCCCGACGTCGGTCTTAAAGGCTATCGAAAGACTCACCGTGTTTGTTTCCACGCAGCGATAAGATTCGGGCTGCCTGGCAGCCCGGTGAAAAGATATAGACTATTCTAGATCTCGGCGCATCAACTGGACGAGCAGCAAGAGAAACAGCAAGAAGCCGGCCAGCAGCGCATAGCGCAACAATCCCAGTAGAATCATAGGTGTCTTTTATCGAGCTGCCCCGTATCGCCCAGAGCGCGCTCGGAGATGACCAGCCGCTGTGCGGCCTGTATGACGGTCAGTCCTGGCAGTTCGTTACTCATCGTAGATAGGGCTGGATAGTCGTCAATTCTGGAATAGCGATGCAGCCGTCGAAATCCGGAACGTAGGCGCCCCATCCAGTCGGGCCTTTCTCGTAGAGAACAGTATAAGTACGCTGTTCGGTCTTGCTCATGGCTTACCTCATCCTGCTTGAGGGTAAATGCTGTCCCGCGCCTTATGCCGTTCTTCTCGAATCCTTACTATTGCGCCAGAATTCCCGACAAACGCGCCCCCTGCAAGGCATCTCTCTTCTTTGACACGGACGCTCACGGGCTGTTTTTCGCCCGACTTTTTCTGCTCTCCAGTGCCCACAGTTCCGCAACGCCTGTAAAGCCGCCCACAGCCAAACAGGTCCCATCCGGGCAGAACGCCACCGAATAGACGAGACTAACGTCAGGAGTAATTGTTCTTCTCTCGCGCCCTGTAGCCACATCCCATAGCTTGACAGTGGCATCCGCGCTTCCACTAGCCAACAGCTTTCCATCCGGAGAGAAGGCCACGGACGCCACATCTGCCCAGTGCCCGTTGAGCGTATGCACTTCCTTCCCCGTAGCCACCTCCCAGACCTGGACGGTGCTGTCCCAGCTTCCACTAGCCAACAGCTTCCCATCCGGAGAGAAGGCTAAGGTATCGACATTATCGTCACGAGATCCGGGCAGGGTACGCACGCGCTGCCAGGTACGGGTACTCCAGAGCTTGATGGTATGGTCAAAGCTAGCGGTGGCTAGAAGCGTACCATCCGGAGAGAAGGCAACCGCCTCGACCGCCATCGACTCGGCAAGAGTATGTAACTCAAGTTGCTACCTTGCCTCTTCGAGAAGGCAAACGGTGATGCAAAAGCCGGTTTCCAGAGCGATTCTCTCTCAAACGTGTTCCTAGGTAGCAACTTGGGTTATGTACCACTTTCCCGGTAGCCACATCCCAGAGCCGAATGGCATCGTCATATGAGCCTGTAGCCAGCAGTTTGCCGTCTGGAGAGAAGGCTACCGAATGGACACTGAGCGTATGTCCCCGCAGCGTATGGAGACACTTTCCGGTGCTTACTTCCCAGAGCCTGGCGGTATCATCCAGGCTGCCGGTAGCCAGGAACTTGCCATCCGGGGAGAAGGCCACAATCCAGATCGCATCTGTGTGGCCTGTCAAAGTACGCAGCGTCTTCCCGGTGGGCACGCTCCAGAGCTTGATCGTGGCGTCATGGCTGGCGGTAGCCAATATCTGACCGTCGGGACTAAAGGCGACATAGACGGTTTTGGTATGTCCCTGAAACTTCTTTATTGGGGAGCCAGCGGGGCGTTGAAGCCAGCGCGAGGCTCCTATCTGGCGATTGAAGTAGCAACCGATGAGAATGATTTGAGCCACCAGCGCCACGACGACACCAACTTCAAATTTCCGCTCCTTCGCCGCCTTGCGCTCCATTGCATATCGCCCTCTCTTCGCTCGGCTTCCGCTTACCTATCCCTGTGAGCCCCAGGGAAGGGGACAGGGGCCAGGGCTATTTACGTGCCGGCCTCAAAGCGCAGCGTCAGATTGCCCAGGCCAATGCGGTCGCCATCCTTGAGCGGGGCTGGCTGTCCCGGCGGAACGGGCGCACCGTTGAGCGTGGTCGCCCCGGCGGTTTCGGCCAGATTTTCGAGGGCATAGCCGTCGGCATCATGGATGATGCGCGCGTGCCGCGTGCTAATGGAGCGATCCGGCAGGACAATATCGTTAGTCACGCCGCGCCCGATGAGCGTCTCCGAGGCCAGCAGGAAATCGTCCACATCCTCCCCGTTCTCGGTCAGCACCAGGCGGGCGACGCGCGAACGCAGCACGCGCGACGGCGGCACATCGGAACTGCTGCCGGCCTCCGCGCCGCGATAACGGGCGGCAGCCCCGCCGAACGCGCCCTGCGAGCGGCCCGGTCCCGCCGAGGGGACGGGAGACGGCGTGGCGGCAGAGGGCGCGGCTGCCGGGGCCGCAGCGTCGTGTTCCGCTTCGATGGGCGACTGCTGGAAGGTGATACGGGTCGCGCCGATCTGGATCTCGTCGCCGTCGTTTAGGGTGCGATTGTCCACGCGCCGCCCGTTGACTTTCGTGCCGTTGGTGCTGCCCAGGTCGTAGAGAGTGAAGCGCCCATCCGGGTCCAACTCGATGCGAGCGTGCCGCTTGGAGATCTGGCCGTCGCTTTCAAGCACCAGGTCGTTGCCCGCCTTGGCGGACCGCCCGAGGGTGATCGCGGCACGCGCGATGGGATAGCGGAAGGGCGGGCGATCCGGGGCATAGACGACGAGCGCGGCATAGGCAACTGCCGGCACGGTGCCGGTCTCCTCGCCGCTCTCCTCCAGCCCGAACACGCTGGCGACGGTGCGATCCTCGTCGGCAGGCATGGGCAGCGGCGCGCGTCCCGCCACAGCAGGCGTCGTTGGCGCGGCAGGCGCGGCTTCCGGGGCCGTAATCTTGGTGTTGTAGCGGCAGCGAACGCGCACCTTTTCCCGCCTGCCAGGGCCGCGCTCCAGGTCCTCGACCTCTTTAATGGTGAAGTCCAGGGCGCCCCGAATATGGTAGTGGTTCTGCTGGCAGTAGCGGCGGATGGCGGCTTCGAGCTCGTCGCGGTCCAGGAAGGAGAGCAGATACTCTTTCTCCTCCTCGTCGTCCACCGCGATCTCAAGAATGTACTGGTTGGGGACGTAGATGCGGTTGTCGAAGCCTTCTTTGCGGTGATCTTCCATGGCGGTCAGGATGCGCCGCAGGATGTCTTTGGGCCGCACGTCGTCACTGCCGCCAAACAGTCCTTCGTACCAGGAGCCGAAGGAACGATTGATCTTCTCAAACAAATCCATTGCGTATTCACCTTAGAAGCCCGGTATCTGGATTGCGCTTCCAACGTCCAAGCTTGGGAAGAGGCATCGCTTTTCAGGGTGAGGGAAAACACCGGTTGGAGGAAGCGGGACCAGAGCCTGCCGCATCGGCCCCCAGGCCATCCTTTCCATTATAGTCCATGACGGGCCAAACGTCAATCCGGTTGCAAAAACCCGGTCAAGGTCGGAGGATTTTTCGGGGAGGGGAGAAGAGAACAGGAGGTTGAGGGAAACAGCAAAGCCGCGAGCTATCTCCCGGGGGGCTCAGAGACGCGCCGGGCATCCAGAGCGCTATCGGCGCCTGCGGACATCGGCTGTGGCGTTAACAGCCCGTAACCCAGGAAATCCTGCGCCCAGCCATAGAAGCCGATATCTCTGGCGTTATCCATTATCGAAAATTCGCGGCCCTCCATGACCACAGTGCGCAGGCGCGGAAACTGGATGCCGCGCGGCGCAATATAGATCGCAAGCAGCCTGCCCTGGCTGCGATATAGCAGGCGCCCGAGCCGCAAGGAAGGGGTCTGCAGCACATCCGCGCCGATCAGTTGCGCACGGGAGAGAGAGAGGTTGAGTGGAGGCACATCCGCTTTGAGCTGGGCGCGCAGCCATTTCGCGGCTCTATCTGCGTCGGTCGTGGGGTAGGCGGGCATAACCGTATGTTGCAGCGCATAGCGGAAATCATTCATTGCCGCCGTGACCGGAAAGTCCCGTGGGGCCGCCAGGCCCGCCCACACCGTCCCGAAGGTAATCAGCAACAGGCACACCCCAACCAGTGCCAGCCGGAGGCGAACCGAGCGTGACCGCGCTGCATCCTGGCACTTCCAGGCGCGCGTGGCGTTAGCCCAGATATGCGGCGGCAGCGCCACCTCGGCAGGCCGCCGTTTCAGACCGCGCAGCCGACGACATAGGGCTGCCTGTGCCTGCGCGTGCTGACGGCAGGTCTCACACTGCTCCAGATGGGCCGCTATCTCCGCCTGATCCCTGGCTTCAAGTTCATCATCCTGATACGCAGCAAGCGCATCCCGAACCGCCTCACACCCAAGCATCGTTGCCCTTTTGCCTCTCCTGATTTCCGGCGCCAAGCCGGTTGCTGAAAACAACTTGCCTTCTTATTGGGGCCAAATGAGGCGCCGCTACTCCTGCCTGCAAGTGCTAAACAGTTGCAGCGCCAAAAACGTTCCCGAAACCGCAGACAGGCAGCATGAGCGCTTTGCTCACCATCGCAGGAATGAAAATAGCAGACAAGGGGAAAGCTTTGCTGGCTATTTTCAGAGCAGTCATCCATGCGCGGGGCGCACCCTCTCGCATCAAAACGACTCTCCCCTCCCCTGTTCTTGGGGGAGGGGGTGGGGGCCTATTTTCAGAGCAGGGGAGCGTTGTTAAGAGGGACTGGTATTGGGGGCACGACAGAGCCACTGGCGCAGTTGGGCACGCCCACGGGAGACGCGCGAGCGTACCGTCCCGATGGGCACCTTCAGCGCCTCCGCCGCCTCCTGGTAGGACATCTCTTCAACGTCCACCAGCAGCACGGCCAGGCGGAACTCCTCGGGCAGCCGGTCCACAGCCGCCTGGAGCTCTTCATCCAGCACCTGGGCTAGCAGGAACGCTTCCGGCTCGTGGCGGATATCGTGAGAAGGGAATTCCCAGGAGGTGCCCTCCTCGCCAGCTGCGTCGAGGGAGGCAGTGGCCAGCGGGCGGCGGCGGGCGCGCTCGCGGTCGTTCAAATAGATATGGGTCATGATGGTGAACAGCCAGGCGCGGAAATTGGTTCCGGGAGCAAACTGAGCGAAGCGCTCATAGGCGCGAATGAGGGTATCCTGGGTCAGGTCTTCGGCCCATTCGGTCTGGCGTGTCAGGCGCAGCGCGGCGTGGAACAGCGGCCTGGCAAGCGGTTTTACCAGGCGCTCGAACTGACGCCTTTGCCCTCCACTAAAGATCCCCATTCCCGCCTTATTCCTTGCATCCACCACGGCTGCCGGCTGGCAGCCGACGCGCTCCACGGCTCTATTATAACACGAAAACAGAAACTCCCCTCTCCTGATTTTAGAAGAGGGGAGAAACAGCTTGAATACAAGGCGGGAGAGCGGCGGCCTGAGTCTTAGCGCAGTGTTCGCGCCGCGAGCGGGCCTACTAGCGGTTGCACCTGCGGAATCGTATCCGCGAAGCCGCGCATCCAGCGGCGGGCCAGACTCTCCGGCGTCGTATGGTAGGAGCGGGCGTCCGCGCGGGTAACCGTCATCACGACCCGACGGCGGCACATGATGTCATACTCCCCATTGGGCAGGCGGGTAATGTAGAAATCGCGAGGCGTAATCGTGCCCTCATACATGGTCAGGGTATCCACCATGCGCTCATAGAAGCGATCCATGCGCTTAAGGATGGTGGGATAACCGGCAGCCGTCCGCAGGATCGCGACATCTCTTGAGGCATAGAAGATCGAATGCGGATCGGATTGGGCCTTCGCCCCGGTATATCCGGCAGCGAGCAGCACAAGCGCAAGCGCGGCGACAAAGCAAGCCTTCTGCTTCATGGCAAGTCTCCTCCTGGAATGAACGCTGCCGACGAGGGCAGCTTCCGACGAAACGGGACTCAACTTCAGCGGGAATCGGGCGCTGGCCCACCTACCGGCTCCGGCATGGCGGGCAGTATTTCGTGCATGCTTCAAGTGACGACTCGCTCGCCTCGCTTGTTCCCAAAAAAAGCTCGCTTTTGAAAAAAATGCCCGCTACAATAAAAGCCCGGCGGGGTAGGGTCCCGCCGGGCATAGATTTCCCGGGACTCCAGACGGCCGTGGCCTGGTGGATATTGGACGGGCCAGGACGTCCTCCCGTTCCCCGTTTTTTTCCAACTCTGGTACTATGGTTCCAGCTTGCGCAAGAGGGCCGTCAGGCGTTCGGGATCCGCGTGCAGCAGTTGCGCCAACTGCTTGCCCGCGCGCACCAGGAAGGCAAAATCGGCGTGGCGGCACCGATAGGCGTGGCGCAGAGAGGCGGCGATCAGCTCGTCCGGGCTGACCTCGCCCGGCGCTGCCAGCAGGGGGCGCACAAAATCGGGCGAGTCGGTGAGCGCACAGACCTCTTCCGGCGTACACGCATAGACAAAGGCGTGGAGGCGCGGTGGGCGGGGCGGCGTGTCGAGGCGGACTCGTCCTTCCTGAGCAAAAGCCAGGTGCAGCGCGGCAAATTCGGTCGTCAGCAGGTCGAATATCTGCGGCTGCTCCTGGCGCAGACGTGCCTCCTCCAGGCCGTAGGCGGTGGGCCGGCGCCCTGGCTCGGGGCTGCCCGTGGTGGCTGCAAAGACCAGCGCGTAGATCACGCCATCAGGCGTGCCGACCGGCAGTTCCTGGGGAGCGCGCGGCCTGGGGTCGGCGAACGGGTCGGCGCTGCCGATGTCGCCGACCTCCCCCGGCGCCGCCATGGGCGCATCAGGCGGCATCACCTTGACGAAGGCACCGAAGGCCGGAGGATCATGAAGATGCGCGCGGGGGCACTGCGCGACAAAGCGGGTGGTACTGGCTTCGATGACCTCGCCGAGGGCGCTGGCCGTGAGGTCGTCCTCCTCTATAGGATCGCCATCGCTGCGGGAAAAGGGGACAGGCCGACGGCCAGGGCTTGCCTCGATGCGCCGGCTTCCCGGTTCCAGGCTTCCTTCCATGCGTTCTCCTTCGGATTTCCCGCCACCATCTACACCAAGAGCCTCTCCTGGCAGGCAGGCTTGCGAGAAGACAACGGTGTCCTATAGAGATAGGCACCTAGGGCAACCGCAGTAATTCGTGACACGGACCACGAGCCACGAAACAATGGGGCCAGGCTCTTAGTGCGACCGCATCTCCCGGGGATAGCGGTAGGTGATGCGGGCGATGTCCGGGTGATCCGGCAGTGGACGCAGCATTCCGATCTTGACAGGCGGGATGCCGATATAGGTGGCGTAGATATCCACATCCCAGGGCTGCCCGAAAGCTTCCCTGGCTTCCTGCCAGGCGCTGAGGGCCAGGAGGTTGGCATTCCAGGGCTCAAGACGCGCCGGGCAGAGCAGCTTAATCAGGTGATTATTGCGAAAGTGCAGTCCCACTGCCATCGCCGGTTCGTGCGTGCGAAACCGCCGCTGAAACAGTTGGGCGAACTCTTTATGGCGGGTGTCGTCAATGTGCGCGCCGGAAGCCGCAGGCAGCGCGGCCAGGGCCGTCCGAATGGCGGCGGCATCCGGCTGCCAGGTGGTATAGTCGTTTTCCTGGGCCTCCGCGCGCTGCTGGAATTTATAGACGGCAACGGAAGAGGATAGGCCGATGGCGGCCAGCGCCGGGCAGATAATCCACATTCGTCTCATGCGTGCCTCCTCTCATACTGCTCCCCGAAGGAGCGGTACGCAGGTCTTACTGCCGGGTCTGGAAAAAAGTCGCCAGGACGCAGGAAAAGGAAGGGAGCGCGTGGAACAAGCAAATCGAACGGACTTAATTTTCCACGCCTGGGCCAATGCGCTCTCGGGAAGGAATTGGGACGCCGCGCGCTCTTTACAGGGAGACGGATATCGTGCTCCTGCTGTTCAGGCAATATGTCCTTAATTATGCGTACCAGGCGCTAAATCCTGCGAAAATTTTTACGATGGAAAAAGATCAGAGGGCAATAAATTTAGCAGGCTAGGGAACAAACCGTATTCTTCAACCGTCTGGTAAAAAAAGGGCAACACGTCGCCCGTCCGCTCCTATCGCCATTGGCTATTCCTGATGGCGATCCCTACAACCGCCTTGAGCTTCCGGTCTTGAGCTTCCGTTCAGGCAGCCACTTTTGGGAGTCGAGGCATTCTTGGTAGTCCCTCGCCGGGCTGCCGCCAACATCATCGTGAGGTGAAATCGATCATGGCACGGAAAGCGATCAGAGAATCCGAGCAGAGAGAAAGCACAATAGCGCAAGCTATGGACAGCCAGGAAGAGCGTCAGCATCGCGGGCGCGGCTGGCACGGCGATCCGGAGGGACACGCGGAGGCGGGCCGCAAAGGAGGCCGCAAAGTTTCTCAGGACCGGGCGCATATGGCCGAGATCGGTCGGCGCGGCGGGTCGAAGGTAGCCCAGGATCGGAGCCACATGGCCGAGATCGGTCGGCGCGGCGGGTCGAAGGTAGCCCAGGATAGGGCGCATATGGCCGAGATCGGCAAGAAGGGCGGCGAGAGCCGTTAGTTCGGCGCTCAGTCCCTAATAACGCATTGGTATCCCCTTGTTGGTAATCGCTCCCAACGGTGTGGACGTATCTCCTCAGCAGCAGGCTGCGTGAGATTGATCCACACGGCTGGGAGTGTCTACCCCCTTGTTTATTTTCAGCCTTTTCAGTTGCTGGAGCCAGGTCTGGGGCGGGCATTCTGCCCGCCCCATTCTGCAATTTCCGGGTAAACGGCGGCTTCCTGCGTGTTTGACCTAACCCCCCCGGCCTCCACTGCCAGGGTCGGGCCTGCAATAATTCGGCCCTCCGCCTCGCGACACCTTGCGACCCTAGCCGCTCGTCCCTCGCTAGGGAAGGGGGGGACCCGGCTTCCCCGTTCCCCCTCTCCCGCAGCGTGGATCGCTAGGCGGAGGCGCGAGCGAGCGCAGCGCCGCCCCTAGCAGTAGGGGTAGGGGGTGAGGGCTATAGAGCCGGGCGCAGGCATCCACAGGCCGCGCCCTAAACGGATTCTCTGACTGGCGGTGAACTCTCCGGCGTGCCGATGCATCCAAGCAGGATAAAAGAATCCCCGGAGGAGCAAGCAATGCGAAACCAATGGATCGGCCTGAGTCTGCTGGCGCTGCCGGTATTGGCGGGCGGCGGGTTGGTCGGCTGCGGCAAGGCGGGCGGCGAAGTGGCCAACGTTCCCTCTGCCGCCCGGCAGAGTGTGGAGTTGACCGTCTACGCGCAAGATTTCGGCATGGTGCGTGAATTGCGCCCAATGCAATTGAGGCAGGGGGGTAACCGCTTGCAGGTGTCGGACGTGAGCAAAGAGATGGACCCGCAATCGGTGCTGCTGCGCTGGGAGGGCCAGGGGGCAAATCTGCCGCAGTTAGTCGCGCACGCTTACGATCTGGGCGTGGCGAACGGCGATGCCCTGCTCAAGCGTTATCTGGGCCAGCAGGTCGAAGTGGTTCGCTACGGCGAGGACGGCAGAGAGGCGGAGCGGCAGAAAGGCACGCTGATGGTCGAGCAAAACGGCGATGTCGTGCTGCAATCGGACGGCAAATTCCTCGTCCACCCGCCCGGAACCATCGTCGCGCCCGCCAACGGCAACGTCGTCACTATCCCCCAGTTGTCCGTGCAGGCCGACAGTCCCTCGGTGCAGGCGGCGAACCTGGAAGTTGCCTACCTGACGCGCGGCCTCTCCTGGAGCGCCGACTACGTTGCCACGCTCGCCCCGCAGAACAACACGCTCGCGCTGGAGTGCTGGGCGACGGTGACCAACCGTACCGGCGTGGACTATCCGAACGCGAAAGTTTCCCTCATCGCCGGTATGCCCAACCGCGCTGCGCTTCCCGCCTCAGCCCGCGCCAAACCTGAAGCGACAGCGGGCGAACCGGATTATGAGAGGATGAAGCAGAGAAGGGCCTTTACTGATGGGCATAGCGTTGGAGGTCGCCCTGCGGTGGAAGCGCCGCAGGCCGTCGGAGAGTTCCATGCTTATAACATCACGAGTCTGACAACGGTGGTGCAGGAGCAGATGAACCGCCTGCTGATCCTCACCAGCCAGAACGTCTCGGTCATCAAGGACTATAGCACGCGCCCGCCGCAGTTGAGCGCCTGGGACGACGAGTACTATGGCTGGAGTCGGCAGCCGCAGCGCGGCGAGGTAGCCGTCGCCCTGACCTTCTTCAACCGGGAGAAAGACGGATTGGGTGAGCCGCTGCCGCAGGGCGCGATCCGCCTCTATGAGCCCGACAAGTCGGGTGCGCTGCGTTACGTGGGCGCGGCAGCCATTCAGGACACCCCCAAAGACCAGAAGATCAACATCACGCTCGCCCGCGCCTTCGATGTCTTCACCGAATGGCGCCTGGTCAAGACGCAGAAGATCAACAAGCACACCTACCGCACGTTCATCGAGCTTACTCTCCACAACGAGAAAGCGGCGCCGGTAGCTGTGCGCGTGATACAGGCATTCGGAGGCCGCTGGAACATCCGTAGCGAGTCCGATAAGCATATCAAGCTGGATGCTTACCAGGCGCAGTGGAAGGTGGCTGTGCCCGCCAGCGGCAAAGCGGTCCTGACCTACACGGTGGATCTGTTGACCTAACCCCCCGTCCTGTGGCCCTCACCCCCTGTCCCCACTGCCAGGGTTGGGCCGACCCTGGCAGTGGGACGGGGGTGGGGACCTGGCAGGAATTCCCGGTAACAAAAGGCGAAGTAGAGTGTCAAAGTAGCCAGCGGCGTTTTGCCGGCGCCGTCCGGAGGAAGCAGAAGGAGCCGGAAATGAATTTGCAGCTAAACTTGCGCACCCGCGTCGAACCGTTCAAAGGCAGTGGGCAGTGGCAGGAAGTCACCCTGCGCCAGGAACTGCCGCCACAGGAGACGGCCATCCTCCTCTGCGACGTATGGGATAAGCACTGGTGCCAGAGCGCGATGCGACGCTGCGATGTCCTGGCGCACAAGATCGCCGAGGTGGTCGAGATAGCCCGCGACCGGGGCGTGCAGATCCTGCACGCGCCCTCCGACTGCATGGAGTTCTACCGGGAGATGCCGCAACGGCAGCGGATGGAGCAGATGCCCCGCATCGAGCCGCCCGATCCCCTGGAGATCGCCGAGCCGCCGCTGCCGGTGGACGCCTCGGACGGCGGCTGCGACGACGAGCCGCAATGCGCCGTCTGCTATCCCTGGACGCGCCAGCATCCGGCCATCCGCATCGCCGAAAACGATCTCATTTCAGATAACGGTCGCGAGGTCTACAGTCTGCTGCGCCAGCGCGGGATCAACCACCTGATTCTTATGGGCGTGCACACGAATATGTGCGTGCTGGGACGCTCCTTTTCCATTCGTCAGATGACCCGCTGGGGCGTTCGGTGCCTGCTGGTGCGCGACCTGACCGACGCCATGTATAACCCCCGCATGCCTCCCTACGTCAGCCACGACGAGGGTACGGAACTGGTGATCCAGCATATCGAGAAATACTGGTGTCCTACTATTCTAAGCGCAGACCTGCAATAATTAGGGAAAGTCTAGATAAACCACGAAGACGGAGCGTGTGTCCTTAAAGCAAATCGCGATTGCCCCTCGGGGAGATTGTACAGTGCTCTCCGAGGTTCAATCCTTCTGGTTGGAAAGCCATGATGAGCAGAGTATTCAGACAGATCGCGGTCGGGTTCCTGGCGTTGGGAACGGCGGCTGTTTTAGGCGCGGCGGGCCTTGCGGCGGAAGAAAAAGCTGCCGGGAAGGCGGCCATCACACCGCAGCAGGCCGAGTTCTTTGAAACCAAGATCCGGCCCCTGCTGGCCGAGCGCTGCTTTAGCTGCCACGGCCCCAAGCAGCAGATGGGCGGTTTGCGCCTGGATGGATTGGAGCGTATCCTCAAAGGCGGCAGCCGGGGCCCGGCACTGGTGGCGGGCGTCCCCGAAAAGAGCCTGATCCTGCAGGCCGTGCATTATGACGGCGCGCTCAAGATGCCGCCGACCGGCAAGCTCAAGGCGGACGAGATCGCCGTCCTGACCGAATGGATCAAGATGGGTGCGCCCTGGCCGGGCGCAGCGGTCTCCAAAGAGGCCCTCAAGGCCGCGCAAAACGGCGAGTACGTCATCACGCCGGAGCAGCGCAGCTTCTGGTCGTTCCGCCCGATCCGAAAATCGGCCTTGCCGAAGGTCAAAAACGCCGCCTGGGTCAAGTCGCCGATTGACCGGTTCATCCTGGCGAAGCTGGAGGCGAAGGGCCTTGCGCCCGCGCCCCCCGCCGACAGGCGCACGCTGATCCGACGCGCCTACTTCG
Source organism: Chthonomonadaceae bacterium (assembly GCA_035650735.1). Taxonomy (GTDB): domain Bacteria; phylum Armatimonadota; class Chthonomonadetes; order Chthonomonadales; family Chthonomonadaceae; genus DASRGL01. The sequence goes on along the minus strand of DASRGZ010000115.1, from coordinate 5,769 downwards.
ACCTGATCGGCCTGCCGCCCAAGCCGGAGGAGGTCGCGGCGTTCCTGGCGGATAAGTCCCCGAACGCCTTTGCGAAGGTGGTGGACCGGCTGCTGGCCTCGCCCCAGTATGGCGAGCGCTGGGGCCGGCACTGGCTGGACGTGGCCCGCTACGCCGACACGCGCGGCTACGCCTTTACCAGCGATCCCGTCTATCATAACGCCTACACGTACCGCGACTACGTTATTCGGGCGTTTAATGCGGATCTGCCTTACGACCAATTCATTCTCCAGCAGTTGGCGGCGGATCGGCTGCCGCTAGGCGAGGATAAGCGGCCCCTGGCGGCGCTCGGTTTCCTGACGATTGGGCGCTTTTTCCTCGGCGACCCGGTGCTGATCAACGATGACCGCATTGACGTGACCACGCGCGGCTTCCTGGGCCTGACGGTGGCCTGCGCCCGCTGTCACAACCACAAATTCGATCCGATCCCGACGAAAGATTACTATTCCCTCTACGGCGTTTTTGCCAGCACCGTTGTCTCGGACCCACCGCCCAGCATCTCGCCGAAAGCCGTCACGGAGCCTTACGAGGCGCACAACAAGAGGCTGCGAGAGGCCGAGGAGGAGCGGACGAAACTGATCCAGAGCCAGGTGGCCCGGCTGCGTGAGCAGGTGGAGAAGACGCCGGACGCGCTGCCTGCCGAGGTCAAGGCGACTCTCCAGCAGTTCCGCGTTGAGGAACTGCCCTCGGCGGAGCAGTTGGCGAAGCTGGAGCCGCAGTTTGAAGCGGGCGCGCGGGAGCGCATCAAATCTTTGGCGGAGACCATTGGCACCCTGAAGAAGACGGTGCCGCCCGCGCCTGAGTTGGCCATGGCGGTGCAGGATGCGCCCACGCCCGTTGAGCCTCATGTCTTCATCCGGGGCAACCCGAACAATCAGGGGGACGCCGTGCCGCGCCGGTTCCTGCAAATCCTCTCCGGACCCGACCGCAAGCCCTTCACGCAGGGCAGCGGACGCCTGGAACTGGCCCAGGCCATCGCCAGCAAGAGCAACCCGCTCACGGCGCGCGTCTTCGTCAACCGCGTCTGGCAGTGGCACTTCGGGAAGGGGCTCGTGCGCACGCCCAGCGATTTCGGCACGCGCGGCGAGCCGCCGACGCACCCGCAGCTGCTGGACTACCTGGCCTGGCGCTTCATGGAGGAGGGTTGGTCCCTCAAAAAGCTGCACCGGCTGATCCTGCTCTCCAGCACCTACCAGCAGAGCAGCCGGATCAGTCCCCGCGCCGCCCAGGCAGACCCGGAAAACCGCCTGCTCTCGCACATGAACCGCCAGCGACTGGACCTGGAGGCCCTGCGCGATTCGCTGCTGGCCGTCTCCGGGCAACTGGACACGAAGATGTTCGGGCCGTCAGTGGAGATCACGCGCCCGCCGTATTCCCTTCGGCGCACGGTCTACGGCTTCATTGACCGCCAGAACCTGCAAGGGCTTTATCGCACCTTCGACTTTGCCAGTCCCGACACCACCAGCGCGCAGCGTTATCAGACGACCATCCCGCAGCAGGCTCTCTTCATGATGAACAGCCCGTTCGTCGTGGAGCAGGCACAGCATCTGGCCCGCCGCCCGGAGGTGCAGGCGCAGAAAGAGGACGCGCCGCGTATCCGTACTATCTACCAGATCCTCTTCCAGCGTGCGCCGGATGCGGACGAGCTTGCGCTTGGGCTGGCCTTCCTGCGCCGGTCGGAGAGCGCCGGGACGGCATCCGTCCCACCGGGCGCGGGCGGCGTACGACAGGCGGCAGATACGGGCGGGTCGCCCCGGCTAACGGCCTGGGATAAGTATATCCAGGCCCTGCTGATGACCAACGAGTTCTGCTTTGTGGATTAACCTCACCTTCTATTGAGGCCCTCACCCCCCGTCTCCCACTGCCAGGGTCGGGCCTGGCAGTCCATTGTAGCCCCGACCCTGGCAGTGGGAGACGGGGGGTGAGGTGCAATCCAGGAGGGCCGAGCGGAAGGGAAGAGCGCAGGAGAGAGCATGGAGGAAACAGGAACGGGCGCACGTCTGGCGCGGAGGATGCGGCGCGTATCGGCGTCGCCGATCATGGAGCTGCTGAAGACGACCGCCGGGGGCAACTATACCTCCTTTGCCAGCGGCCTGCCCGACCCGGAACTCTACCCGACGGCGGCCCTGTCCGGGATCGCGGAGGAGGTCTTGGCGGAGGATGGACGGATGGCGCTCCAGTATGGCCCCGCCGAAGGCTATCCGCCTCTGCGCGCCTGGATCGCCGAGCGGATGCGGCAGCGCGGCCTCGCCGACGCCACGCCGGAGCATATCCTTATCACGCACGGCTCGCAGCAGGCGCTCGATCTGGCGGCGCGCGTCTTCCTGGATACGGGCGCTGCGGTACTACTGGAGACACCCTCTTACCTGGCGGCGATCCAGGCGTTTGATAGCTACGAGGCAGAATATGCCCCTGTTCCCCTGGATGCGGAGGGCATGGAGGTAGAGAGGGCTGTCGCGCTTCTCAAAGACCATCGCCCACGCCTGATTTTCACTCTGCCCAACTTCCAGAACCCGACCGGCATCACCCAGAGCCTGGCACGCCGGCAGCGCCTTGCTGAACTGGCGGCGGAATACCAGGCGCCCCTCCTGGAAGACGACGCCTACCACGATCTGCGTTATGAAGGTGAGGCGCTGCCACCAGTGACGGCGCTCGCTCCCAATCCTCTGGCCATCTACACCGGAACCTTCAGCAAGACCATTGCGCCGGGACTGCGCGTGGGCTATCTCTACGCGCAGCCTGCCCTGGTCGCGCGCCTGGCCCAATTAAAGCAGATTACCGACCTGCACACCGGCTCCTTCGCGCAGCGGCTCGTGTACCAGTTCTGCGCGCGCTGCCTGCTCGAACCTCAGATCGCCCTTCTCCGCGACACCTACCGCGCTCGCCGGGACGCCTTGCTCGCCGCCTTAGAGGAGTCTCTCTCCGGCATGGCTTCCTGGACGCGGCCCCTCGGCGGGATGTTCCTGTTCGTTTCGCTGCCGTCTCACCTGGACGCGCAGGCGCTTCTGCCCGCCGCGCAGGAACGCGGCGTGCTCTTTGTGCCGGGAGCGGGCTTTCACCCGGACGGCGGCGGCGCGAACACGCTGCGCCTGAACTTCGTCTCCGCCCACGAGGAGGCTATCCGGCGGGGTACTGCGATTCTGGCGGAGGTCATTGCCGCAAGCTAGGAGCAGGCGGCTGTTCCTGCTGTCTCACTTCCTCGCCCTGATAAGCCCACCGCGATGGTGACTCTCCCAGACTATCTATAAACGTAATTGCCGTTCCTGTGGGCTGCTGCTCTAAGCGCACGCGAACGGGTGGTTCAATCCGCTTACGGCCAAAAACCTTCTGTAAGAGAGCTACCTGACGATCATTCATAATAGGCAGTATCGTTCCCTCTGGAGCAAATGCTGCCTGGCGCTGTTGCGGTGATAGGGCGGCCACTAATCGAAGTGCGTCGCGATTCACCGGAACAAAGGGGCCTCGCACGCCAAGGATCGTTTCCAGGGTCGGTAGTTGCCTGTCTGACAGGGAAGCCATTTCGATTAGGTCAGATAGCTCGAAACGGCCCTGCTTCTTGCGTGCCGTCTCCCATCGTGCCAACAGAGGCTCGGGAATATCGGCGGCGCGATCCTGTACCTAACTCTTGCTCCACACAAGATAATCTCCCCCTATTTTTCGCCAGTCGCATTGAAAGACACGACATATCTGAGAGAGCAGATACTCTGGTTTGCCCCTGGTAACAGGCAGAGTCTGACGACTCTTGAGAAAAACCTCTGCATAGATGCGAAGCTTTGCCTCACGCGCTAGAAGTTCCAGGGCAGCAGCCAGACTCATAACAGGCTCTTTATCTGGTACGACTTGCTCGTGCGCGAGCAAGTCTACCTCTGGACCATTCTCCTTCTGTTGTGCCTCCTCCAGCGCCTGCATATCCTCCTGGGTGGGCATCACGCTCAGGGTATCCAGGCCGTAGCCGGATGGATAATACGTGGGGAAACCGGAGCGAAAGGATAGCATGATGGTAAACGCTCCCTCGATCCATCCCTCAGTAGAATCGAACCTTAACATCGCTCCACTAGGAGGCGCATTCTCTCCGGCCTTTGGGGATATTCCACTTTCCAGAGCAGTTGTACGCATCTTATTGATAGCTCCGATGGAAGGCGCAAACTGCGGCAACTCTACCTGACCATTTGTGATAAGTTCCTCGATCTGAGCGTCAGTCAGGGACGCAATGGCCTCGCCCACCGGATCATTACCGTCCGTCATTCCCCTGCCCTGAGAAGCATAATACTGTATCACCGGGCAATCGCTCTTGAAGTCCTTTCGTTTCTCCGGAGGAAGTTGTCCATAATCCCGTAGCTCATGCAGCCAGCGGGTAACCGTAGTGATTGGGTAATTCAGTAGCGCCTCCTCCTCACGCGCTCCATAGAGAGTACGTCGCAGGATGTAACGGATCGAATGATCAGTGTCTTCAATACGCACCCAATAGCAACTCTTGGTGGGGAGCGTTCCATGACCAAAAAGGTCTTGCAGTCTTCCCATGACCCTTCCAAGAGGCTGTGCCGTGACGTGTAGCGATACACGAAACTCCTCTAAGTTCCGAGCAGCCAGAATATTCACGCCTACCCGTTGGCGAATGGAAGCTAGGACGACACGTAAAGGTCGCCCCTTGAAATCTATTGTCACCTTGCGTTGGAGGCTTGGGTCTGTTTCCATCCAGGCAGGGTGGGCTGGCTCCGGCAGTTCGCGTTTCGTTATCCTGGATTGTAGCAACCCCGAATGGATACCAAGCACGACAATGGGCAAAAACAATACATACGAGCGCATTATTGCTTCCTCCTAACCGCAAGAAGCTTTCTGTTGGGTGGCGGCTTTGTTAGAGAGAGCAAAGGAAGAAATGAGAATCGGTCAGACTAGCAATTCTTGCTAGTCTGACCGAACATTTAGAAGGGATTACGACCAACCTGGTCGTGGTCGGGCAATCAAAGCTCTACTGAAGCCTACTCCGCATACGTATGAGGGTAGATGAGACTATCCTGAAGTTGTACCACTAATAAAGATAGAGTTGCAATCCCCCATACGCCTCTTTGTAGTTATCCGGCGGCGCAAGACCCGTCCAGTTGCGGTTCCACATTGTATAATAGCAATCCTGGGGCGGGTTGGAAGGCCGGTAGTAAGCACTGATTGCCCCCAGCGCATTCGCTCACATACTGGCCGGTGAGCTCATGGGGCCAGAACCTTGGGCATACTGGTAAGTGGTATAGTTCCCTCCTGTGTCCTGAGCATTAGCCGGATGATATCCAGGCTCCCACATCTTCTGAACTATCCTCCAACCAATGGAGGGCTTGCTTTGCCAGGTGACGGAGTCCCATCCCCAGGGTGAGCCGGGACCGCATCCCTGCACATCCGTGCATGTAGTGATGATCTGCGCCTTAACCGGCGGGCTTGTTGCCAACACAATCATGACTGTGACGATCAAAACCCGTATTGTCGATCTTGACACCAGGAATGGAACTGCGCCATAAGAACCTCCTTTCCGTTGGTGCAGGCCGTTAAGGCCCGAGGCAGTGATATTCCATTATCGCCCAATTTATAAACATGGCAATCATAGCTTCACTGCCGTACACTTTTTGGAAGGAGGGCGTAGAGGTTGCCGCATTGGGTACTCTAGTGCTTACCACAGACACTGGAGAACCTAAAATGAGCGACAACCTCACCCGTTATTGTGCCATAAGAGATGCCTTAAAGCGC
>DASRGZ010000114.1:0-28414 GCA_035650735.1 Chthonomonadaceae bacterium | reverse complement strand
TCGCCGCAGCGAACCCGGCGTGGCGACAGGAACGGCGTACTGCCGGAAGTCCGGCAGGTTCAGATCCTTGCGAATGCGTCCGCCGTAGGCATGCGGATTCATGCCCATGCGCCGGTCGCCGGTGGGGCAGGTAGCCAGGATCTCCGGCCTCGGACGTCCTTCCTTGTCGAAAAGCTCCTGCGGGCGATAGGAGCGCAGCCATTGCTCCAGTTGGGCCAGATGCGCCGGGTTGGTCCTGACGTCCGTAATCGGCACCTGGTGCGACCGGAACGAGCCTTCGACAGGCTCGCCGTTGACCTCTTTCGGCCCCGTCCAGCCTTTGGGGGAGCGCAGGATGAGCATGGGCCAGCGCGGACGATCTTCGGGAAAGCCCTGGCGCGCTGCCGCCTGGATGCGCCGGATAGCCGCATACGCCTCCGAGAGCGCCCCGGCCATCTGGCGGTGCGCAGACGCACGCGGCTCCGGCGTATCGGCCTGGGCCTCTACGATAGATACGGAATAGTTGTAGCCTTCAAACAGATCGATAAGCTCGGCATCGGTCATGGCGCCGAAGACCGTCTCGCTGGAGATCTTATAGCCGTTTAGATGCAGGATGGGCAGCACCGCGCCATCGTGGGCCGGGTTCAGAAACTTGGTGCTATGCCAGGCCGTTGCGGTCGGGCCGGTTTCCGCCTCGCCGTCGCCGACAATGCAGGCCACGATCAGGTCGGGATTGTCGAAAGCCGCTCCGAAGGCCGTCGCCAGGGCGTAGCCCAGTTCGCCGCCCTCGTGGATGCTGCCGGGCATGCCGGGATAGAGATGGCTGGGGAAGCCGCCCGGCCAGGAGAAGCTGCGTATCAGGCGATAGGCGCCCTTGCGGTCGAGAGTCAGGTCGGGATAAAATTCCTGGAGGGAGCCTTCCAGGTAGAGGTTGGCGATGTTGGCGGGCGCGCCGTGCCCGGGGCCGGTGATCAGGAGAATGCCGGCATCCTGCTGTCGTATCAATCGATTCAGGTGCGCATAGATGAAATTGATGCCCGGCACCGTTCCCCAGTGGCCGAGCAGGCGCTCCTTGATATGCTCGGGCCGAAGCGGCGCTTCCAGCAGGCAGTTATCCTGAAGGTAGATCTGGGCTGCGCCCAGGTAGTTGGCCGCGCGCCAATAAGCATCCAGGGTAGCGAGATCCTCCTCCGCTCCCCGGGACGCCTCCGAACTAGATTGTCTTTGTGCCACTGTTACTCCCCTTTCAACTCCCGCCACTGCGAAGCACATCGGCTTTAAGTGAGTAAATTCCGGTTTTACCATTCCTCGGGAGAGAGCACAATCCCTGCTCTTGAGCCAGGGATCCTGAACGTTCTTGTCCTAGGCAGACGCCGGGCCATGAATGACCCGGCTCAGCGGCCAAGCGACTGCAAGGGACGGCGCTACGACTGCTAGGGTCGGCCCTCAACGGACTGCAAGGGTCGGCGCTGCAATAGTTCGCGCCTCCGCCTTGCGACAGCCCTCCGCCTAGCGACACTCGCGCCTCTGCCTTGTGACTGGCGGACGCCAAAAACGCAATAGCGCCGAGAACGGAAGGACCCTGAGGCAGGAAAGGGTTCGCCTCATAATGAACAGTGTCGCTGATATATAAGAACGGGAGTTGTAGTTTGAACCTGCCGAGCGGAATCGTTACTTTTCTCTTTACGGACATCGAGGGCAGCACCAAGCTCTGGGAGGAACACCCGGAGGCTATGCGCGCGGCTCTGGCACGCCATGACGCCCTGCTCCGACAGGCCATCGAGAGCAACAGCGGGGTGGTGTTCAAAACCGTCGGTGATGCCTTCTGCGCTGCCTTCGCCAGCGCACCCGATGCTCTCCACGCCGCTCTCGCTGCGCAGCGCGCTCTCCACGCCGAGCCCTGGCCGGACAGACTTTCGCTGCGCGTAAGGATGGCTCTGCATACCGGCATGACAGAAGAACGCGATGGTGATTACTTCGGTCAGCCTCTGAACATCGCAACGACACTCAATAATCTTGCGGTGCTGACCTATGAGCAAGGCGATTTTACGACAGCACGCGCCTTGCACGAGGAGAGTCTGGCGCTGCGACGGGAATTGGGAGACAAACAGAGCATCGGGTAATCCCTCCCAACGGTGTTGACGTATCTCCTCAGCAGCAGGCTGCGTGAGATTGATCCACACGGCTGGGAGTGTCTACCGAGCATCGCGGCGTCCCTTAACAACCTGGGATTGGTAGCTCAAATGCAGGATGATTACAGGGCGGCTCGTACCCTTCAAGAGGAGAGTCTGGCGCTCTTTCGGGAGGTGGGGGACAAAGGAGGTCTGGCCTACTCGCTCTTCAACCTGGGGCAGGTCGCCTATGCTCAAGACGAGTATGCCACAGCGCATGACCTGCATAGGGAGAGCCTGGCACTCTTTCGGGAATTAGGGCAACAACAGGGCATTGCGGGTTCGCTGGAGGCATTTGCGGCTCTGGCTTCCGTGCAGGAGCAGACAGAGCGCGCGGCACGGTTGTGGGGCACTGCGGAGGCGCTGCGGGAGGAGATTGGCGCTCCCCTCCAGCCCCGTGAGCGTAAGAAGCACGACCGCGAGATAGCTCAGGCCCGTGCTGACTTGAGCGAGGATGGCTTTAACGCTGCCTGGTCGGAGGGACGGGCCATGACTCTGGAGCAGGCCATTGCCTACGCACTGGAAGAGGCAGCGTAACCGCTTTTTCAACGGGTGGAGAGCGAAGCGCTCACCACGTTTGAGGAGAGAAAGGAATTCTATCATGAGCGAACGATCTTACGTCGAACAGATCAAAGTGGCCGGCGAAGAACTCGTGGAACAGGTCGAGCGCCTCATTCACGAGGGTAACGTCCGCCGTATCGTTATCAAGCAGGACGATCATACCATCGCTGAGTTTCCGTTGACTATCGGCATCATCGGCGTTGCCCTGGCTCCCATACTCGCTGCCGTCGGCGCGCTGGCTGCGGTGCTGACCCACTGCACGATTGAGGTCGAGCGGATAGAGTCTACCGATGCACAGAGGACGGAGAGCGAGCGTGCCGCACGCGAGGCAGCCGAGAAGGAGCTTATGGTAAGACCTTCCGACGAGACGATGCCCCCGCGTTAAAGCGGGCATCGGGCCGATTGCGCACCATCCTGGAAGCGCCTTGTAGGCTCGCGCCGTCTCCTGGGGCTGCTCTCGACTTCAGAACCCGTGCGTATATGATTGCAGAGGCGTCCAGCATTTGTTTAGGCAAGGTGTGGCGGTGAGACAGGTCGGGAAGGGAGTGTATCAGATTTCGCTGGCATGGAGCAACGCCTATCTGCTTACCGAAGGCGGCGAGGCGGCCCTGATTGATACGGGGTTAGCAAAGGATCGGGGACGGCTGCTGGAGGCAGTCCGGCAGGTCGGCGTTGCGCCGGAGCAAATACGGGCGGCCTATCTGACGCACGCCCACTGCGACCATGCGGGCAACGCCGCCTACTTTGCCGGTCGCGCCAGGAAGGGCAGCCCCACCTGCCGGGCGGCGATCTACACGCATCAGGCCGAAGCGCCCTATCTGGGGCGACCCCTGCGTACCTATGCTCCTCCCGGCTGGCAACGGTTGGTACGCCTGCATACCAGCCTGGCTTTTCTAGCGGGCGAATTGCTCTATCCGGTCGAACGCTGCGGCGCGGACGTCCTGCTGACGGAGGGACAGATCGTGGAGGCTCCCGGCGGGCCGCTGCGGGTTCTCGCCAGCCCCGGCCACACGCCCGGCCACGTCGCCTACTTCCGTGAGCGCGATGGGCTGCTGTTCAGCGGCGATGCCGTGCTCAATATTATCCCGGTTAAGCGCGTGACCGGCCTCAGCCTGCCCATGCCTCTCTTCACGGAGAACTGGGAGCAGGCCAAACAGAGCGCGCGCCGCCTGGCCGAGCTGCGCCCGGCAGCGCTGTTGGCTGGGCATGGCTGGCCGCTCACCGAAGAGACCGCCGTACGTCTGGCAGAGTGGGCGCGCCGCCTGCGCTGACGCACCTAACCCCCTGTTTCTTATCGCCCTCACCCCCTGCCCCCCTCTCCCGGCGCTGCGGGAGAGGGGGAAGTAGATGCCCGGCTTCTGCTCTCCCTTCTCCCTCCAAGGGAGAAGGGCCGGGGATGAGGGGAGAGAAGGCAGAACGGAAGAGCCTGGGAATGAGAACCTCTCCCTTCTCCCGCAGCGTCGGGAGAGGGGCCGGGGGTGAGGGCTGGAGGCGAACCAGCCGTTGGGCGAATTTTGCTAGACCCATAACGGACAGGGCCGCATTGCAGGTATAAAAATCACAAGAAATTCAACGGAGAGGAAATTAATACCCGCATGGCTGAGATTGCCCCATTTCGGGGAATACACTATAACCCGGCGCGCGTGCCGATAGCCGACGTCATCGCGCCGCCCTACGATGTGCTCTCGCCCGCCGAGCAGGACGCCCTCTATGCCCGGCACCCTGAGAATATCGTGCGCCTGATCCTCAACAAAGAGGCGTCTGGAGACGATGCCGCGCATAATCGCTACACCCGCGCCGCCCAATTTTTACGCGAGGCGCTGGCAAAGGGCGTGCTGGTGCAGGATACGGCGCCCGCCCTCTACGAATATATTCAGCAGTTCGAGCATCCGCTGGAGCCGCAGCGCCTCCTGGAGCGCCGCGCCCTGTTCGTCGCGCTCAAGTTGGTGCCTTATGAGCAGGGCATCGTCCTGCCGCACGAGGAGACGCACCCGAAGGCAAAGGCCGACCGCCTGGAGCTGATGCGCGCCACCCGCGTCAACCCGGAGCCTATTTACGGCCTCTATGAAGATCCCGCCGGGACCGTCGCCAGTAGCCTCCAGGCGCAGCGCTGGCAGCAGGAGCCCCTGCTCAAAGCCGTCCTGCCGGGCCGGCACGCCCCGGACAGCGAGCAGCATACCCTCTATCGTTATACGGATTCCTGCCTGCTTGCCGACCTGGAAGAGTTCTTCGCCCCGCGCCGTATCTGGATCGCCGACGGCCACCACCGCTACGAAACCGCGCTGAACTATCAGCGCGAACGCCGTGCCGCTGAGGGGAATCCGGAGATACCGCAGCCCTATGATTACCTGCTGATCGGCCTGAGCGCCTTTGAGTACCCCGGCCTGGTGGTCCTGCCGACGCATCGCCTGGTCAAGAATATCCCGGCCAGCCGCCTGGAGCAACTGGCTCTACAGCTTGATCGCTTCTTTCATGTGCAGGCCATGCCCGTCAGCGCCGCCCGCGCCTGGCTCCAGACGCAGGTTCCGGGCGAGAAGCGATTCGTTTTGATCACGGCGCGAGGTGCCTACGCGCTGACGCTGCGCGATCTGAACCTGGTGGATGCGGCTCTGGACAGCCAGCATAGCCCCGCCTGGCGCCACCTGGACGTGACGATCCTGCAGGCGCTGGTGCTAGAGCGAACGCTGGGAATCTCCTGGGCGGAGCTGGCCCACACGCCCGACATCGCCTATACGCGCGACGAGCAGGAGGCCGTCTATAAAGTCCAATCGGGCGTATATCAGTTGGCCTGCCTGCTCCAGACGCCGACCGTGACGGAGGTGCGCGATGTGGCCGCCGCCGGGGATAAGATGCCGCAAAAATCTACCTTCTTCTATCCCAAGCTCTGGAGCGGGCTGATCCTGCGTTCTCTCTAGAGCTAATCGCTTCGCAGCAGCCTTCCGGGCCTATCGGCCAGAAATGAGAACGGCAATGCCCCACGCACTGCCTTTCACCCAGATGTGTTATCTGTTCGGGATGGGAGCGCTCCTCCTGGGGCTGGCGCTCGACCTGTTTTCCCTGCTGCTCTGGCTGATCCGCAAACCCATCCAGCGGCGGGCCGGATACGTTCCCTCCGGCCTGCCCTTCGTGGCGCTGCCGTTCTACCTGGGGTTCTCCCTGTTCTGGTGCTTGCGCGGACTGTGTCTGCCGGGCATACTCATTTTTACCGTGCTGATAGGCTTCCACGCCGCCGTACAGGGCTTGCTGCTGCTGGAGCGTGCCAAGTTTTCCAACCGCCAGGGCGATTAACACTGTATCCCGCCGGGAAAGGCGGGAGTTTGAGGAGTGAATCCATGCATTTAGGGGCCGCGTGGTATCCCGAACACTGGCCTGAGGAGCGCTGGGCGGAAGACGTGCGCCTGATGCGCGAGGCGGGCTTTACGGTTTGCCGTATCGCCGAGTTTGCCTGGAGCACAATGGAGCCGAGCGAAAGCCACTATGAATTCGGCTGGCTGGAACGGGCCATTGCCCTGCTCAAGGATAACGGCCTGGCGGTCGTCCTGGGCACGCCGACGGCGGCGCCGCCCGCCTGGCTGACCCACCATCACCCGGATACGCTCGCCGTCGAAGCCAGCGGACGCCCGGCCCAGCACGGCAATCGCTGCCACTATTCCCCCACCAGCACCACCTACCATCGGTACGTCCGCCGCATCGTCGAGCAGATGGCGAAGCGCTTTGGGCAGGATGAGGGCATCATTGGCTGGCAGATTGATAATGAATATAACCGCGTGGACTACTCCGAGAACTCGCGCCGCCAATTCCACGCGTACCTCAAAGAGCAGTACGGTACGCTGGAAGCCCTCAACGCCCACTGGACCACCGCCTACTGGAGCCAGACCTACACGGACTGGAACGAGATCCCGTTGCCCATCGGCCCGCACAACCCCGGCCTGATGCTGGCCTTCCGCCGCTTCATCACCAAAGTTTGGCGCGACTTCCAAAAGCTTCAGATAGATGCGCTGCGCCAGTATATCCGTCCGGAGCAGTGGATCACGCACAATTTTATGGGCTGGTTCGACGCCTTCGACCACTACGAGCTGGCCAGGGACTTAGATTTTATCTCCTGGGACTGGTATATCGGCGCCGGTCACCACGACTATACCCGCACCGGCGCCACCCACGACCTGATGCGCGGCCTCAAGCGCAAGAACTTCTGGCTGATGGAGACCCAGCCCGGCAGCGTCAACTGGGCGAGCATCAACAACGTGCTCTATCAAGGCGAGGCGCGCTGCATGGCCTGGCACGCCATCGGGCACGGCGCAGACGCCATCCTCTACTGGCAGTGGCGCCCGGCGCGCGGCGGGCAGGAGCAGCTGCACGGCTCCCTGCTTGGCGCGGACGGTAACCCGCGTCCCTTTTATAGCGAGGCGCAGCAGTTGGGTCGAGACTTCCAGGCGCTTGGCGAAGCCCTCACCGGCACCGAGCCTCGCAACGAGGTTGCCATCCTCCACTCTTATGACGCCCGCTGGTCCATCAACTGGCAGCGCCACCACCAGGGCTTCGACCCGATCACCCACCTCCTGCACTACTATCGCCCGCTGGCCGCGCAGAACATCGGCGTGGATATTATCTCCTCAGAGGCGCCGCTGGAGGGGTACAAGCTCGTCATCGCGCCCGCGCTGGTCGTGCTCTCGGAGACGGCGGCGGAGAACTTACGGGCCTTCGTGGAGGGTGGGGGCACGCTGCTGCTGACGGTGCGCGTCGGCCAGAAGGACGTACACAACGCCCTGTTCCCCACGCTCCAGCCCGGCCCCCTGCGCCATCTGGCGGGCGTGGAGACGGCGGAGTACTACGCCCTGGACGAGCCGGTTCCGGTGGAGGCGTCCTGGCAGGGCCACCAGGCGGGCCAGAGCACGCTCTGGGCTGAGCTACTGCGCCCACTCGACCCGAACACCCAGATCCTGGCCCGCTTTGGTCCCTCAAATGGCTGGCTGGAAGGCGAATGCGCGGCGGCGCTGCATCGGGTCGGGGAACGCGGCGGACAGGTCATCACGGTCGGCGCCGTGCTCGATGACCCACTGCAAACCAGCCTGATGACCTGGCTGACCCAGCAGGCGCGGATTACGCCCGTCCTCTCCGGTGCGCCCGCCGGGGTGGAGGTCGCCCGCCGCGTCGGCGAGGATGGCCGCGTCGGCGAGGATGGCCGCGCCGTCCTGCTCGTCATCAACCACACCCGCCAGCAGGCCGCGCTGGCTCTGCCTGCGCCTCCGCTGTCCGCCTCCGTGCAGGATCTGCTGACCGGCGAGACGTTCCAGAGCTCCCTGCCGCTGCCGCCCTATGGCGTGCGCGTCATCGCCCTGTAATCCTGCGGCCCTCCATAGACCTAACCCCCCGGCCCCCACTGCTAGGGTCGGGACTGGGCACGCTCGACTGCCAGGGACGCCGCTCAACGGTTCGCGGCTCTGCCTGGCGACACCTGGCGATCCTGCCCGCTCGTACCTCGCTAGGGAAGGGGGGACCCGGCTTCTGTTCTCTCGGCAGGCTAAACCCTGCCGCTGTGGGGCCTATGGCCCGCTGCCCACCTACGTGGGCAGAGGTCATGCTGGCTTCTGCTCTCCCTTCTGCCTTGCAGGGAGAAGGGCCGGGGAGGAGGGGAGATAAGAGAGTACGGAAGAACCTGGCAGTGAGAGAGTCTCCCCTCCCCTGTTGTTGGGGATCGCAAGGCGGAGGGCTGTCGCAAGGCAGAGGCCCCAACCATGGCAGGGCCGACCCTTGCAGTCCATTGCAGGCCCGACCCTAGCAGTGGGGACAGGGGGTGAGGGCGCGCAGGAGTTGGGCGGCGTGGCGGTGAATCGAAAGCACACCGGCAATAGAGGAGGCGCAGCATATGGAACGCAGGGTGAAGATGGGCCTGGTGGGCGGCGGCTTTGGGTGCGCGTTTCAATTCGGAGTCCATCCTGGCTGCAAGGTCGTGGCGGTAGCCGACCTGCGCCCGGATCGGCGGGAGGCGCTGCGCAACTACTATCGGTGCGATACCGTCTACCACACGCTAGAAGAGCTACTGCGCGATCCCAACATGGAGGCGGTCGGCCTCTTCACGCCCGCGCCCCTGCACGCCCGGCACAGCATCGCCGCGCTCAAGGCAGGCAAGCACGTCCTCAGCGCGGTTCCCGCCGCCTTTACGCTGGAGGAGTGCCAGCAACTGTTGGATACCGTGCGCGCCACTGGCCTGACCTACATGATGGCCGAGACCAGCTACTACCGCAAGGAGACCATCCAGGCGCGAAAGTGGTATCAGGAGGGACGCTTCGGCGAGTTGTTCTATTGCGAGGGCGAGTACTGGCACGAGGCCCTGGATTCCCTGATGTTCCATAACGGCGAGCGGACGTGGCGCTACGGCTACCCGCCCATGCACTACCCGACCCACTCGACCGCCTTTCTGATCGGCGTCACCGGCGAGCGCTTGATCCACGTGCAATGTATCGGCTGGGGCGATGACAATGAGATTTTGAAAACCAACGTCTATAACAACCCCTTCTGGAACGAGGTCGCCTTTTTCCAGACCGACCGGGGCTACGCGACCCGCATGGCCGTCGGCTGGCACCTGGGCCATCCGGAGATAGAGCGCGCCTCCTGGTTCGGCAGCGATTTCTCCTTCTTCATGGCGTCCCCGACCGGCCAGCCCAACGCCGTCAGCCAGAGCGTCCACGTCCAGAACGTGGATGTGCCCGACTTCTACGAGCTCCTGCCGGGGTCGCTGCGGCACGGCAGCGGGCATGGCGGCTCGCATACCCATCTGACGCACGAGTTTATCTGTGCGCTGCTGGAGGAGCGCCGCCCCGCCATTGACATCTACGAGGCCATCGCCTATACCGCGCCCGGCATTGTAGCCCATCAGTCAGCGCTCAAGGGCGGCGAGTCGCTGCCCGTTCCTGATTTCGGGCGTGCGTAGCCATCCCTCAGGAGAAGGCATGATTAGTGAGTTGGAACCTGTATGGAAGCAGTTCACCGAGACCTACGATGCGCTCCGGCAAGCATTGGCGCAGGTGCCGGAGGACCGGCTGCATTGGCAGCCCACCCCAGGAGCTACCTCGGTGGACGGGATTACCCGGCATATTGTCAGCGGGAACCTGGCCTACTCCAGCATGATCGCGGAGGGCCATCGTAATGTGGTCCGACCCCGAGAGCCTGCGCCCAACCGGGAGAGGCTGCTGGAACTGCTGGACACCTCCGAGCAGCGGGTAAAGACCGTGTTCGAGCAGCTATCGGCGCAGGATTTGTGCCTGCCGCGCGCCGACGGGTGGATGCCGCTTGGCGTGGAGGTATCGGGGCCGCTGGATGTGCTGTGGTTCGCTCAGCAGATCGTGCGCCACAGCGCCTACCATCTGGGCCAGATCAACTACATCCTGCTGCTGCTCGACTCCGACGCGACCGCTTAAGCGCACGGCTGATAGGTCCGGATCCGTCGTGGGTATTGTATATTTCGTGGGACGGAGCCGGCATTGCCGGCAAAATCGTCCTCGAATAGTAAGGGAAGTGCGCCTGTGAAGGGAAGACCCGCGCTGCTTTGTCTTTTTGTCGCGCTCGTGATGATGCCGGGAACGCTCCGCGCTGCCACCCTCCCGCCGCAACTGGTTCCCATCCAACTGGAACATCTGGACGCCGACAAAGAGCTGATCGGCGGGCCGTTCCCCGGCGCGCTGATCGTTCCGCACGGCCAGCAGGCCGATACCGACACAAACACGGGCCAGCCGTTCCATGCCGCCTGTTATGTCTATATCGCCGAGCATGTCACGGGCAGCGGCAGCGTTACCGGCTACGCGCGTCGGTTCATCGTGCACGCGCCGGATGCGGAGGCGCTGCCGCTCGCTAAGCGCATCGGCCGCCTGTTGCTCCTTCTCTTCGGCGAGAATCGGGAACGGCTGCGTTTTGACCATCCGCTCAGCGCGGCGACCGTGAACGTCTGGCTGACGCGCCAGGTAGCCCCCGGACGCGCGGCGGACGTAGGCGGCGAGCAGACGCGAAGCGACATCTACCTCTACAGCATCTATGCCGAGCGCAAGCCGATTGAGTGGGCGCGCGAGGTCGCGCACGAGTACGGTCACTTCGCCCTGCCCGGCGTCTCCGGCTACACGGCCCCGGAGGAGTGGGCCAACGGCGTCCTGGGCGAGCGCCTGTTTCTGAAGTGGCTGCAAGACGACCTGCGCGCCGGGCGCCTGCGCCCGGAGGACGTGCCCTTCGTCACCCCGGATCAACTGGACGAATACATCACCCGTCAGGTGACGCCCCCCCTCCGGCGCATCGCCCATGACGGCGTAGACGCGCGCCAGATGGGCCGACACGATGCCGCCGGCATGGACTACTATACCGGCTTCGTGCTCTATCTCGACTCTGTCTACAGCAGCAAGGCCCTGCTGGATGCGCTGGCCTACACGATGCCGAGCAACGGTGGCGTCTTTACGCAGGCCCCGGATTTCCTACGCGGCGCCTGCCAGTCCCTACAGGACGCCACCGAGTTCACCGTGACTCTGCCCCTGCGGACCAAAGACCAGCGCACGGACGCGCTCTTTATCTACCTGCCGCGCGGGGAATATACCGTCACGACGGCAGGCCCGGTGCGCGCCTGGCGGTTTGATTACACGCAGAAAGGTCTCCTTGCCCTCAAAAACGGCGTGCTCGCCACCCATGCCGACTGGCGCAAGCTGACGGTCGTACTCTCCCAATCCACCGACGCCCCCATCCGCCTGACCTTCCACAAACGCGGCGCGGAAGTACAGTAAGACCTAACCCCCGGCCCCCTTCCCTGATATGTTCGCTCCGCTCACAGGGAAGGGGATTCCCCGGCTTCTCTTCCCCCTTCTCCCTTGCAGGGAGAAGGGAAGGGAATGAGGAGAGATAAAGCAGAACGGAAAGATCCTGGGAGTAAGACATTCTCCCCTCTCCTTGAGAAGGAGAGGGGCCGGGGGGGTGAGGTCAACTAGGGTTAGGTCTCATCGGGTATAGTATGAATATGACCTTTTCGCTACCCGCCTTCGTGCGCCCGCCCCGTTTTGAGCTGGACGCGCCCGTCGTCGCGCACGAACAGATTATCGGACACGAATATGAGATCACCTTCCACGCCCCGGCGATAGCGCAGGCGGCGCGTCCCGGCCAGTTCCTGGAGCTGCTCTTCGGCGACAACTACGCGCCTCTGGTGCGCCGCCCCTTCAGCCTCTATCGCGTGGACCGGGAAGCGGGGACGTGCAGCGTTCTCTACCTGGCGCGCGGCTCCTTCACGACCGGGCTGGCGCAGAAGCGTGTGGGGGAAACGGTTTCCGTGCTGGGGCCGCTCGGCAGGCCGTTTACCTGGCCATCGGAGCCGGGCGTCCGCCATATCCTGATCGCCGGGGGCATCGGTGCGCCGCCTATCTATTTTCTCGCGCAGGAGATCAGCCGCGATCTGATCGCACGCGGCGAGTCAACCGAGAACGTCATCGTCATTAACGGCGCGCGCACCCGCGATCTGCTGGTCGGCATGGTCGAGTTCGGCAGTCTCGAAGTCGAGCTGTTCGTCACTACCGACGACGGCACGCACGGCCAGCGCGGCCTGGTCACCGGATTACTAACCTCCCTGCTAGACGCGGAGGCGTCTGCCCCCACACACCTCTGCGCCTGCGGCCCCAACCCCATGCTGCGCGCCATAGCCGCCATCGCCATCGCCCGCAACCTGCCCTGTCAGCTCTCTGTGGAGACCTCCATGCCCTGCGGCATCGGCATCTGCCAGGGCTGCGCCATTAAAGTGCGCGACCCTGCCGATCCGGCAGGCTTCGTCTACGCCCGCGCCTGCTGGGACGGCCCGATCTTCGAGGCCCGCGACCTCCTCTGGGACGAATGATGTCGGCTTGCCATAAATTAGACTCGGAGGGATGATCCGTCATTTGTCCCCAATATGCTATAATGAGCGGGAGAGTATCCCGCGCCGTATCATCCCGCTTCGTCGGTAGTACCTCCAGGGAGATTTATAGCATGGCTACTGCTCAAACCCAGCGTCCCGTCGTCACCGAGGCTGGCCCCCTGCCGCGCATCGGACGCAAAGATATGTGGTGGGTTTCGCCGCTCATCTTCTTGATCGTCTTCAGCGCGTTCGCCGTCTGGGCGACGTTTCGGGCCTTCCAGGGCAATTACTATTACACTCAACCCTATCTGTCTCCGTTTTACTCGCCCACCATTCCTGAGCACTGGCGTATCGGGGGATGGTTTGTCTCGCCCGCGCTGCTCATCCTGCCGTTCCCGTTGAGCTTCCGCCTGAGCTGTTACTACTACCGCAAGGCCATCTATCGCTCGTACCTGGCCGATCCGCTCGCCTGCGCCGTCACCGAGCCCGCTCCGCTGGAGAAATCGCGCTTCAAGCGCTACCTGGGCGAGCGCGCCTTTCCCTTCGTCCTGCAAAACTTCCACCGCTACGCCTTCTACGCCGCCGTCGTCTTCATCGTCTTTCTCTGGAAGGACACCATTGATGCCTTCTTCTTTCCCACCGCCAACGGCGGGGTGGCGTTCGGCATGGGCCTCGGCACGCTGGTCTTTCTGGCCAACATTATTCTGCTGACCCTGTACACCTTCTCCTGCCACTCCTGGCGGCACCTGGTTGGCGGCGGCGTGGACTGCTACTCCTGCTCCCTTGCCAACCGCACTCGCTATGGTCTGTGGCGCAAGGTCAGCTTCCTCAACGAGCGGCACGGCCTCTGGGCGATGATGAGCCTCTGCTCCGTCGGTCTCACCGACGCCTATGTCTATCTCGTTGCTACGCATACCATCTCCGATATTCGCCTCTTCTGAACACCCACGCAGAGTAATTTCGTCGCTCTCCGGGATTAGAAGACTACGAAGTTACCGTAAGGACGTATTGAGCCTGGCTGGTGACGGCATATTGCCGACAGAGCCAGGCTTACCTTTCCTTCCGAGCAACGGAACCGAGGAAGCGGTCAGAGACCATGAGCACTTATGACGAGATTGCCGAGTGGTACGATGGCTGGGTCTCCCAGTCAATGCGCGAAGACGTCTACTTTCCGGCGGTTGAAGCGCTCATGGGCCAGGTTGCCGGACGGCGTATCTGCGATCTCGCCTGCGGTCAGGGCAGGCTGGCCCGGCATCTGGCCGATCAGGGCGCTTTCGTAGTCGGCATTGACCTCTCCCTCAAACTGCTCGCTATCGCCCGCCGCCACGAGGAGGCTCAGCCGCGTGGGATCGCCTACCTCCGGGCCGATGCTCAGAACCTCAACGGCATCGCAGACGCCGCCTTCAATGGGGTCGTCTGCCACATGGCGCTGATGGACATCCCCGAACTCTCCCCCACCCTCCACAGCGTCGCGCGCACTCTGCGGCCCGGCGGATGGTTCGTCTTTTCGATCCTCCACCCCTGCTACCACACGCCGCGTTCGGGCGAGATGGCCTTGCCGGAGGGAACAGTACGTACCGTCGCCAGCTACTTCGCGGAGGGGCATTGGCGGTCGAACACCAGACCGGGGCCGCCTGGCAAGGTAGGCGCCTATCACCGCACGCTGAGCACCTACGTCAACACCCTGCCCCTCGTCGGGCTTGTGCTGGAACGCCTGATCGAGCCGCGCGCTCTAGGTAACATCGCCGAAACGAGGCCGGTGTGGGGAGAGGTGCCTGCTGTCCTGGCGGCACGGTGTCGAAAAGGCACACCGGATCCGAGTTTCTGTGAAGGGTGAAGTCCGTTGGGGTAAGGCAGAGACTATTCGCGGGCAGGCCGGTCGGTCTCGCCGTTGGGATGGCCGCCGTTCCAGTTGTAGGTATTGCCGCCAATGCGTCCATAGAGCGTATCGTGCGGGCCGCTGCGCGGGCCATAGTGCTCCACTTTGACGGTGGTGGTGTGGCCGTCGGCGGCGATGAGGGCCATGCGCCCGTCATGCGAGGAGGGATAGGGGCAGAGGCCGTTCACGCGGTCGGTGGTGTCCCCGTAGACGAGGAGCGCGAGGGCCGACCGTTCTCCAGGGCGCGGTGGATGGAGCGGATCGCGCCACATCGGCCCGGCCTCCACGAAGAGGACCGTCTGTTCCGGCAGCTCCAGATTCTCGAACGGAAAGGGGCCGGGCGCGAAAGTGTCCCACAGGCGCCGGTTCAGCGCGTAGGAGGTATGGACCCGATAGCCGTCCGTCGGATGGTGCGTTTGTGGGCCGACTGGATTGGAAGGGTTATCGAAGAGGGCAGGCAGGCCGACGTAGGGACGGAGGGAGATGTCCCAGGTAAGCCAGGAGCCGTCCGGTCGCCGGAGGACCGGGGGCATCGCGCGTCCATCGTAATCTTGCGCGTAGAGCAGGAAGCCCATGCCGAGGCGACGCAGATTGGAAAGGCTGGTGGCGCGCTGATCCTCGCTGCGCTGCCAGGAGAGTAGCGGCGGCAGGCCGACGCCGAGCAGAAGGACGATAAGCGCGGCCACAATCAGCCGGCGCGCATCCCGACGCGGCGGAAACCTGCCGGGGAGCGGCCCCGAAGGCGGTTCCTGTCCTAATGCTCCCATTGATAGACCTCTAGCCGCCGCGCGCCGATAACCATCGGCACAAACGTCACAAACCCGGTCAGCGCCAGGAAGATCGTCATACTCAGAGAGTAGATCATGCGGGCATGCTGTCCCCCGTCCAGGCGCAGCGCCAGCAGCCACGCGCCCAGGAAGAGAATGGCGGTCGCGGTCAGATATCCCACCGAGCCGAAAAATCCCAGGATGAGCGCCCACGCGCTGACGCGGTGCGCCGGATTATCATAGATAAAGCGGGGCAGCGCCGCCGAAATTCCCACGCCCAGCCCGCAAAGCGCCATCGAGCAGAGCAAGACCAGCCCCAGGATGAAGAGCAGGGATTGGGCGGAAACCCCGAAGATCAGCGCCGAGATCAGCAGCAGCGTGACGCCTATCCCGCAGGAGACCAGCGAGCTCAGGATAAACTTGGCCCAGATCGGCGTGGAGCCGGTGTTCGGCGAGGTCAAGATCAGCCAGAAGCTGCGGCTTTCCATGCCGATGAGCGAGAGCGAGAGGATGCTGGTCTGCATGAACAGGATCACGCCGGTCATGGCCGCCGCGAAGCCGAACATCTCGTCTCGGAGCGGCGAGGAGGTATCCTGCATCAACAGCAGGAACGGCACGAGGAACAGGATCATCGGCATCGCCAGCTGCGAGAGCAGGATGCTGTCGCGCCACAGGTACTTGCAATCTTTGAGGAGAATGGCGGCGACGGGCATGGAAAACAGGCGGTGCCAGCCCGTCGGCTCGGCGTGGACGGCCTCAGCGGGAAGCGCGCGCCCACCCGAATCCTCGTCTGCGACGTTGGCCGCCGACAGCAAGCGCTCGCCCAGCGTCAGGCACCCGACAAAGAGCGCAAAGACCACAAGCCCGCTGCCCAGAAACGCTCCGGCGGCCTGGAGCGTGCCGGTCAGGTCGGCGCGGGCCATCGCCAGCAATGCGGTTGCAAACCAGCTCGACGGCGCATGATGGGCCGTCGCCGAGGAGGTCGTCAGGCTGGTCAGGGAGGCGTCCAGCATACCGGGCCGCAACGGGAGGTGTCCGGCTTCCAGCACAATGGTGATGCAGATAACCGCCGCCATGACCGCGTTAAGGACCGTAATGGCGGAGCGGAGCCGCTGCACGCCAAGTACGGCCAGGGCCAGAAGCAGCGCCAGCGCGGTCAGCAGCGCGGGAACCAACACGAACAGCCCGATGAGCAGGGGCAGCAGCAGCCAGCCCAACAGCGGCAGGCCCAGCACGGTGGCGCCGGCGACAATGGCAGGCAGGCCGATGACCGTAAACTGTAGCGAATTGGTGACGGTGGCGTCCAGGAGCTTGGCGGCGATGACGGCGCGCGGCGGCAGCGGCGCGGAGAAGAGCAGCGTGTAGTCGGTGGAGTGCAGCAGCGTGGAGGCGACGAAGGGCACCGCGCCGGCCAGCAGGAACAGGAAGAGGAAATAGAAGACCTGGTAGAGGGTCTCCGGCAGAACGTTGCGGTCGTGGGCGAACGCGAAAACGAAGAACACGACCAGGTAGGCCAGGACAAACAGGCCGATCCCCAGCAGGCTCAGCCCCGTTACCAGCAGCGGATGCCGGCGCAGCGAGTCGCGCACGACGTTGCGCGCGCTGAGCAGCCGTATTTTCATGAGAAGCCAAAACATTCCCTGCAACTCCCTTCCTACTTGCTTCTATTATACGCAGTTTGTCAAGATGGAAACTCCAGGGCAAAGGGAGGAGAGGCTTTTTCTCTCCTGAAGTGGTTGTTCACCTGCCATAGGGAGATCAAAAATCTCGCCCTGCCAGGAAATGCCCGCTGCTTGATTCGAGGCGGGCTTCTATGTTACAATAGGCGCGTCATCGCCGCCGACAACGGCCCAGGCTACTTATTGTGCGCGTGCTGCTGTTGGTCGAAAAAAAGACAGGAACCGCCGTTGTGAAAGGCGGGTTCCTGATTTATTCGCAAGACTTCAACAAGGAACTCTCGCCATGCCATTGTGCGTTGGTGTTGCTTTTAAGCGCGTTGCCAAATCGTATTGGTTCGACCCCGGCGACCTGGAGCTGCAAGAGGAGGATCGCGTTGTTGTCGAGACGACGCGCGGAATGGAGTTAGGCACGGTCAAGATCGGGCCACGCCAGATCGTTCCTGAGGAGATACAGTCGCCTCTGAAGCGCGTGCTGCGGCGGGCCGGCGCGGCCGATCTGCTGCAAGAGCGGCGCAACCGGGAGAAGGCCAGGCAGGCGCTGACCATCTGTCAGGAGCGGGTTCGGTTTCACGGCCTGCCGATGAAGCTGCTGATGGCCGAATATAGCTTCGACGGCAGCCAGGTGACTATCTATTTCGCCGCCGAAACGCGCGTGGATTTCCGTGAGCTAGTGCGCGATGTGGCGGGGCAACTGCGCTGCAAGGTGCAACTGCATCAGGTCGGAGCGCGCGATCAGTCCAAACTGATCGGCGGCATTGGCCCCTGTGGGCTGACGCTGTGTTGTTCCACTTTTCTGACCGAATTTGCGCCTATCTCGATGAAGATGGCTAAGGACCAGAGCCTCTTTCTCAACCCGGTCAAATTTTCGGGCGTGTGCGGCAAGCTGATGTGCTGCCTGCGCTACGAGCATGAAACCTACGTGGAGGCCAAAAAGCGGCTGCCCCAGATCGGCGAAATCGTAATGTCGCCCAAGGGACAGGGCAAGGTCATTGATCTCAACCTGCTCAAAGAGACCGCGCTGGTGCAACTGCTGGAAAGTACGGCGGAACTGGAATTTCCCGCCAGTGAATTGCGTATCGAAAAAACCAGCAAATGTTCCGATTGCCGGGGATGCAGCGTCGGTCAGTTACAGGCCGATGCGGCAGAGGCCATTCTTCCGGATGACGAGATGCGTCGGCACGCCGCCGAAGTGGCACGCGAGCGGGCCGGGGAATTGGCCTCCGAAGGCGAGGATGAGGAGGACGACGATGCCCATTTATGAGTTTCATTGCAAGGAGTGTCGCCGGAACTTTAAGACCCTGCGCTCCCTCAATAATTTAGATAATGTTACCTGCCCGACCTGCGGCGCCGGCAGAGTGGCACGCCTGCTTTCGGTAACGGCACAGGCCCGTTCCGCCAACGAAAAAAGCTGCGCGCTGCCCAGCGGCGGTGGGTGAGGCTTGAATCCAGCCGCGTGCGGCTGTCGAGATTAGAAGCCAATGTAAGGCCATGAGCACTGAGAGGGATGGCGAGAGGGTCGCCATCTTTTATGCAAACAATCTGGCGGAGGCGGATATTGTGCGGGCGCGTCTGGAGGCGGCGGGCATTGCCGCCATCGTGGAGCCCTCGCGCATCCCCGCCGCCGAAAAAAACGATGCCAGCAGCGTGCGCGTGCTAGTTCCTATCCGGCAGGCCGAGGCAGCGCAGGCGTTGTTGCAGGAGAACACCCTGGAAGAGCCTGTGAACGCGCCGCTGAGCCAATGAAGAGATAGGACTATTCCCCGCACGTGCGATGGGGAACCGCCATGATCTCGCGCGCTGGCTGCGGCATGGGCCTGTTCCCAGCAGGCGCGGAGGTGAACCACGCGGAATAGGAGAAGTGTCCGTGAGCAATCTACCGGAAGGCAGTCAGGATGTTGTCGCCGGTGCGCCGGCAGGTTCCAATCAACTCGTCCTCGTCTATAACGCAGCCAGCGAGGAGGAGGCGGAGGTCGTGCGGGCGACCCTGGAGGCGGCGGGCATTCCGGCCACGATCCAGACGCCTAATTTCCACGCCGGGACGAGCCTGCTGACCGAGACCGTCGGCGGCGATAGCTGGAGCGGCGGCATCTACGTTCCGGCCTCTCTGGTGGAATCGGCGCGCGCCCTCCTGAACACGCCGCCCCCGACGGAAGCGGAGCTGACCGCCGCCGAAGAGGCCGACCCGACCACGCTGGAAGAGGCCGAAAACAGAGTGAAGAAACTTCATAGTCCCTATTAAGCAGTCGAATCCATGAGCAACGCCCAGACGCCCGTCCGCCCGGAAAAAACCTTCTATTACGTTACCACGCCCATCTACTACGTCAACGGCCTGCCTCACGTCGGATCGGCGCTGACGACGGTGGCCTGCGACGCGCTCGCCCGCTATCAGCGCCTGCACGGGCGGCGGACGTGGCTGCTGACCGGCACGGATGAGAACGCGTCCAAAGTGCAGACGGCGGCAGAGAAGATGGGCGTCCCCACGATGCAGTTCGTGGAAGGGCTGGCTGACGCCTTCCGCGAGTGCTGGCACGCGCTCCACGTCTCCTACGACGACTTCATCCGTACCACCGAGCCGCGCCACATCCGCGCGGTGCAGGAGTTTTTCAAGCGCTTACAGTATCGCGGCTACGTCTACGTGGACAACTATGAGGGCTGGTACAGCCTCAGCGACGAGACGTTCCTGCGCGACAGCGAGGTCAAGGACGGCGTCGCCATCGAAAGCGGCAAGCCGGTCGTGCGCGTGCAGGAGAAGAACTACTTCTTCCGGCTCTCGGCCTTCGGCGAGCGCCTGCTGGCCCATATCGAGGCGAACCCGGATTTCCTCCAGCCCGATTTCCGCCGCAACGAGGTCATCCGCTTCATCAACGAGGGGTTACGCGATATGAGCATCGCGCGCCCTTCGCGCGGCTGGGGCATTCCGGTGCCCGGCGACGAAGAGCAGACCATCTACGTCTGGTTCGACGCCCTCATCAACTACCTGGCCGCCGTCGGCTGGCCGGACGACCCCAGGTGGCCGCTCTACTGGCCCGCCGACCTGCACTTCATGGGCAAGGAGATATTCGTCCGCTTCCACGCCACGCTCTGGCCCGCAATGCTCATGGCGCTCGAAATCCCGCTGCCCAAGCACGTCTACGCGCACGGTTGGTGGACGGTGCAGGGCGCCAAAGGCGGCAAGACGGGAGCCAGCCTGCCCCATCCGACGCGCTTCACGAAGCTGATCGCCGACCGCTCCGGCGCGTCATTCGACCTCGCGGCGGACGCCCAGCGCTACCTGCTCTGCCGGGAGATGAATTTCGGCCTGGATACCGAGTTCAGCGTCGAGAACTTCCTGCGCCGCTTCAACACCGATCTCGCCAACGACCTGGGCAACCTGCTCAACCGCACGGTCAACATGATGGTGCGGTACTTCGACGGTGTGGTGCCCCAGACGCGGGATCACGACCACGAGATCGCGGCGTTTGCGCTGCAAGTGCGGGAGGAATATACGCGCGCGATGGCCGAGTACCGGCTCAACGCGGCCCTGGAGGCGGCCTGGAAGCTCGTGGGCCGCATGAACAAGTACATTGACGAGAAGGCTCCCTGGACGCTCGCCAAAGCCGCCAATGCCGGCGACGAGGCCAGCCGAGAGGCGCTTGCCACCGTGCTCTATTCCTGCCTGGAGGCGACGCGCATCGTCACCATCCTGGTCAGTTCGTTTATGCCGGTCGCCGCCGACGCCATTCGCGCCCAACTGGGCCTCGCGCAGCCGGTCGCCGAGGCGCGCTGGGAGGATCTGGACTGGGGAGGGCTGCCCGCCGGAACGAAGGTCGGCCCGCCGCAGCCTCTCTTCCCGCGCATCCAGGAGACGGCGGTGGACGAGGCGACGCTCTACGCGCTGGGCAGCGCCAATCCGACCGGCGAGCCGCTACCCGGGGAAGCGAAGGAGACGACACAGACCGTGAGCGAGACGGTTCCATCCCAAAATCAGGCCCCGGCTCCGGGCACGCCGGTGCCGCCGAGCAGCATCGCCGCTGCCGCTGAGGGGCCGATCACCATCGAGGACTTCATGAAGGTGCAGCTGCGCGTTGCGGAGATACTGGCCGCCGAGCCGGTTCCCAACGCCAACAAGCTGCTGCGCCTGACGGTTCAGGTCGGCGAAGACGACACCCGCACGATCCTGGCGGGCATCGCCGAGTTCTACAAGCCGGAGGAGCTTGTCGGGCGGCAGGTGGTCATCGTCGCCAACTTGCAGCCGCGCAAGATGCGGGGCATCGAGTCGCAGGGGATGCTGCTCGCCGCCGACGTGGATGGCCGCGCCATTCTACTTCAGCCCGATAGGGAGGTTCCCTCCGGCTCCCGCGTGCGGTGAACTAGCCCTGCATAAACTGCTTCGATGCGCTGCACCATGCGCTCGGCCGTGTATTCCTGCGTGACGCGGACGCGGCCTGCTTCTCCCATTTGCTGCCGCTGTGCCGGGTTGGAGAGCAGCGCCAGAAGCGCCTCTGCCAGGGCGGCGGCATCCTGCGGCGGGACGAGCAGGCCCGTCTCTCCTTCGATAACCGTTTCCACCAATCCGCCCACGCGGCTGGCGACGACCGGCCTGCGCGCGGCCATCGCCTCCAGCGCGACGATGCCCTGTCCCTCCTGCCGGGAGGGAATGGCGACGACATCGGCAGCCTGCAAGAGCGGCGCGACCTCCGCCTGCTGCCCGGCAAAGATTACCGTCCCGGTTTGGTCTATCCCTCCACGTACCGCTTGATTCCACAAGGCGGCTTCCTCCGGGCCGCTGCCTGCCAGGATCAGACGCGCTTCGGGCATCCGCAGTTGCATCTGTCGAAACGCCTCCAGGAGAACATCAAAGCCTTTCTCCGGGGATAGCCTGCCGATGGCAAGCACGAGGGGCGCGGTAGGAGGAACGCCAAAAGCGGCGCGGACGGCTTCTGCGTCCGTCTGGACATCGAAGGGGCCAAGCGCGATGCCGTTGGGGATGACGGCGATTTTGGCGCGGGGAATGCCGGCTGCGCAGAGCATTGCCGCGACGGCCTCTGAGACGGCGATGACGGCAGCGGCATCACGGCCTACGAGCGCCAGAAAAAACCGCTGCAACAGACTCGGACGGGAAATAAGGTTGTGGGCGGTAAAGAGGGCAGGAAGCCCGGCCTGGCGCGCAGCCAGCACGCCGATAAGCGCGCCACGCAACCCGTGTGCATGCACTATATCAAAGTTTTGGCGCAAATGCTGCGCTAATTGGCGGATGGCATGGAGGTCGGCCAGGGGGCGGGTGCGTGCGCTGATGGCAAGCGGAATGTGGGGAACATCGGAAGGGCAGTCGGCGGCAGGAAAATCGGCAGGAGCAAACAGGGTAGGGGCAAACCGGCGGCGATCCAGCCCTGCCAGCAGCGTGAAGAGGTGACGGCGCATCCCGCCCGCCGCCGGACGCATGACCTGCGCCACCCGGATCGCCGGGCGTCTGGCTGTCCGTGTTCCTTCCACGCCGCGCCCTTCCTCTCGCTTTGATACCACCTCACCCCCGGCCCCTCTCCCACACTGTGGGAGAGGGGAGAGCAGAAGCCGGGTCACTCCCTTCCCTAGCGAGGGACGAGCGGATAGGGAAGGGGCCGGGGGGTTAGGTAGCCTAACGCGGCACTTCCACTGACTGAAGCACGCTCTCGATGATGCGATCTCCATCATAGCCCTCGATCTCCGACTCAGGGCGCAGAATCAGGCGGTGGCGCAGGACAGGATAGGCCATTGTCTTTACGTCGTCGGGCGTGATGAAGTCGCGGCCCCGGATGGCGGCCAGGGCTTTGGCGGTCAGCATCAGGGTGATGGCGGCGCGCGGGCTGGCTCCCAGCATCAGGTGGCGGTTCTCCCGCGTGGAGCGGGCGATCTGGACGATATAGCGCTGCACTGTCGGCTCCACGCGCACGCGCTCGACCTCGGCGCGGTAGTGGGGCAGGTCGGCTCCCTGCAGCACCGGCAGGATGTCGGCGGTATCCAGGTCTTGCGCGCGGAAGCCGCTCTGAACGCGCGCCAGGATGGCCTGCTCCTGCTCGGGCGAAAGGTAGCCCACGTTGATCTTGAGCATGAAGCGGTCCAGTTGCGCCTCCGGCAGCGGATAGGTGCCCTCGTACTCGATGGGGTTCTGCGTGGCGCAAACCAGGAACGGCTCCGGCAGGGGATAGGAGACGCCATCAATGGTGATGCGGCGCTCCTCCATCGCCTCCAGCAGCGCCGATTGGGTCTTGGGCGGCGTGCGGTTGATCTCATCGGCCAGGATAAGCCCGGCAAAGATCGGACCGCGCTTGAGGTTGAACTGCTGCTCGCGCGGGTCAAAGACGCTGGTACCCAAAATATCGGAGGGCATTAGGTCGGGCGTGAACTGGATGCGCGCGAACGGGACGTTGAAAATGCGCGCCAGCGTCCGTACCGAGAGCGTCTTGGCCGTGCCCGGCACGCCCTCCAGCAGCACATGGCCGCCCGCCAGCACCGCCACGACCAGCATCTCCACCAGTTCGTCCTGCCCGACGACCGCCTTATGCATCTCTGCGATGATGCGCTGCGCCAACTGCTGCGCTGTCTGCGCTGCGCCCACCACCGCCGAGGCTTCCGGGGAGGCTCCATACACGGCGGGGAAGGCGTTCGCGGCTCCGCCCGGCGTGATGATTGGCGCTCCCCCGCTATCCACTTCCGACAAGGTCGCATTTCCTCCTGAACTGTTGCAATTGCTGCGTCAGCGAAAGCATTTCCGCCTCGCCGATGCGCCGGCCCGCCGCGATCTCCTCGCAGCGCGCCATCCACTCACTCAGGGCCTCGTCGTCCACGCCGCAGCGTTGCGCAGCGCGCTGGGCTAACTCCTGGGGCCGGGCCTCGGGCGGCCTGTCCAGCGCGTGTGCTAAGTCACGCACAAACTGCCGGTAGAGAGTCAGCAGGGCGATGTCCGCCGCGCCCGCCCGCCGGAAAAGCCGCGCCATTGATCCCAGGTAGTCCGTGCTGGGGCGGTACGCCGGGGTTGGCAGCGTGCGCGGCCTGCCCAGACGGCGGTTGCCGTTGTAGATGAGCAGCGCGCCCAGGCCCAGCAAGTGCCATATGGCCAGGCGCAGCGGAACCGGCAAGCTGCTCCACAGGCCGCCCTCCGAGTCGGTCGGACGGCTGGCAAATCCCTTGCCGTGGTGGTACTCGTCGAACAGGATACGCCCGTCCGAAGCCTCCACCGTCGCCGCCGCCACGTCGACCAGGAAGAGGGCGTTATCGGCCTGCCGAACGGAGGCGTTGTTGGCGGCGGCGCTGTTGGCCACGAGGATCAGGTCGCCCCGGCCCAGCTTCTTATGCAGCGCCAACGCGCCCTGCCTGTCGCGGAAGAGTGTTTCGTAGTGGGCGCTTGCGTCCGGCTTCAGGCGAACGGGGCTGTTGACGGCGATTTTCTCTACGTCGCTGGTGAAGGGAGAGTGGCGGTTTACAGGAGGCACCTGCTCTCCCGTCGCCTTGCCCTCCACAATGGCGACATCACCAAAGATAGTATCCTCCAGGTCAAGAGGCCGAGCCGGTGAGGTGACCAGGTAGAGCACAGCGCCGCCCTGCTCTACCCACTTGCGCAACGCCGCTATCTCGGACTTCGTGATGGGACGCTCCTTATCCAGCGGCTCGACGATGATCAGCAGGCGATCCCCCGCGTCCAGGCTGTTCCAGGTCGTCTCCAGCGTGCCGACGCGATAGTACTTCTCCAGCAGCAGGTAGAGCGCCTTGACCCCTTTCGGCTTGGCGTTGAACGAGCTTGGCTCATCCGGCTGGGCCGTCTGCTGGCCCATATGCTCATAGTAAGCGGCGAAACCTAGGAAGAGGAGAAAGAGCGCGAGGAGGCCCCAGGCTTCGCCGCTGATGCGCCGCTTCTGCATTCCGCCTACCCCCTGCCTCCCGCCAGCGCCGGGCCGGCTCCCGCGCCGGCGGCGCTCAGGGCCGCCGTGGAGAGCAAGCCGCGTATGCGGCCATACGCCTCCAGGCACCGGCGATAGTCCGCCTCGGCGGTGGGCCGATGGCCGTACCAGCGGAGGTCAAACTCGGCGCTGAGGGGAACAAAGACGTTATAGAGGTCGCCCAGCCCCTGGCCGCGCAGCATGCGAATATAGTCGCCGTTGGTGCGAGAGCGGTCGTACTGGATGGCTCGGGCGCGGTCCATTTGCAGCAGGATCGCTAGGTACACCGCCCGGAACGCGCGCCGGTAGTCGCGCTCCGCGGCGTATCGCTGCGCCTGCTCCAGCCAGATGTCCGGCTCCGTGATGGTTTCCGCCTCCAGCTCTTCCTCGTAGGTGGAGGCCGTGCGCGGCGGCGTGCGGCGACCCTGGGAATGAGCCAGGTAGCTGCGGATCAGTTTGGAGAGAAGCCACGCGCCCAACAGAATAAAAGCGCCGATGAGCACCCACTGCAATCCCGCCGAGCCGCCGCGTATGCCCCCGAACGAAAGCAGCTTGCGAATAAACTCCCAAAAGGCATCCCACTGCTCCCCGATCCACTTCAGCGCCTTTTCCAGCGGATTGGGGCCGGAGACGACGTGCGGCTGAAACTCCGGGCAGGACAGGATACGGTCAAGCTCGGCCCGTACCTGCGCGGGGGCGGGGCGCGAAGGCGGCGCAGCCTGCGCGGCTATCCGCGCGGCTGCGCTCAGTCCCAGGCAGAGCACCAGCGCGAGTGCCATCCATGCGCGCACTCCTGCGGCAAGCCCTGCGCGAAAGCAAATCGCCAGGGCATCCTTCAGGGACGGATAGGTCGCTTGTGCG
The DNA here is from genome assembly GCA_035650735.1 of Chthonomonadaceae bacterium. Lineage (GTDB taxonomy): Bacteria > Armatimonadota > Chthonomonadetes > Chthonomonadales > Chthonomonadaceae > DASRGL01. Next base: position 2,772 of record DASRGZ010000114.1, on the reverse strand, counting down.
AAGGAATTTAGCCCATCGTTGAGAGAAGCCAGGTCACCCCCTTCCCTCGCAGGGAAGGGAGTCGCGCAGCGACGGGTGGGGTTAGGTCCACCGAGAGAGGGCATGGAGGGCGAGAGCTTCATGGGGCCTCCTCGCGCGGTGACTCGCCCTCTGGTGCCGAGGGCGACTCCAGCCCTCCCGCCGCGCCGTCGGCGGGCTGGTCAAAGGCGGCGCGTTCCTCCGGCAGGGGAGCCGTCGTGGGCTGAGGGCGCATGGAGACGGTCGGCTGCAAGCCGCCGTTGTGCTGGAAAGACGGGTAGGGCGAGGGATACGCCTGCGGCATACCATATCCCGCTGCGGGCGCGTTCGACGTAAACGCGGGCGCGGCAGCCTGTTCCGGCTGCGGCAGGTTTGCGGAGAGGATACGCAAGTCCAACCCCTCGCGCCGCACACGGTAATCGTAGTAGAGCAGCGTCAAAAAGATCATCCAGTAGGGCTGAATGAAAAAGCTGGCTGCCACCGAAACGGCGGTAGTGGCGAGAAAGTCTGCCAGGGGCGGCAGGGGCACCAGGCTCAGCGCGCTCCGGGCGGAATAGGAGATCATGCTGATCAGGCCGAAGCTGAGGATAGGCAGAAAGAAGACCGCCCAGAAGGACCGCCAGAACCGCGCCTTGCCCACCAGCTGCGTGTTGCGCGGGGACACCTGAGAGACCCCCAGGCCCTCCAGAACAATAAGCTGGGTCGTGAACAGATAGTTGCGGGCGAGCACCATACAGCCGACGAAGTAGGGACAGAGCACCATGAGTAGCCCGACCACGACGCCAATCTCTTCCGTCAGGCCGCTATTGGTGCCGCGCAGGCCCAGCGCGCTCAAGATCAGGGCCAGCAACACCGTGATCACGAAAAAGCTGACGAAGCTGATCCCGATAAAGGCGAGCGCCACCACGAGCCAGCCGCCAAAGAGCCGCAGCAGATGGGGCCGCGCACGGCGGTAGGCTTCCCGCACGGAGACCCTGCGCCCCAGGTAGAGATCGGAGACGGCCACCGCCACCGGGCCGGTCGTTAGGATGAGCGCGGCCATCACCACGAGGCTGAACAGCAGAAACACCAGACCCACCTGGAAAAACACGTCAAAGTCGGCGCTGCCGCGCTGTGCAGCAAGCTCCGTTTGCAGCGGGCGCAGCCACAGGTAGAGCAGGCCGTTCAACACGATATGCGCGGGCAGATAGAGGAGGGCCGCCGTCAGCGCCAGCGTGGAGAAGTGCCGCTTATACAGGTCGAAGGCTTCGTCAAAGACGCCGGCCAGCGTCTGCGGCAGCAGCGCCTCCGTAATGGAGCGCCCCGTTTCCGATGGCTCGGAGGACACGTTCTGCGGTTCGGAGGAGCTTCTTTGCGGGGAAGACATTCGGTCATCCTGCGGCATGGTGGGTAACTCCTCCCAGGGATGGCGGTGCGGCCAAGATGAGATAGCCTGGGGTGAGCGTAGCCCTCACCCCCGGCCCCTCTCCCACGCTGCGAGAGAGGGGAGAGGCGTTTTCATGATCGGTGGTGCGCCCCCGCATAGGGAGGGCTAGGGTACAGATGCGAAGCGGCATATCAGGGTTTGGGCGTCTGTATTTCCGTTGGCGGCGGCGATGGCTGCGGCGTCATGGAGGGAGACGACTCGCCGATCTTGCGCACCTCCACGGAGACGGTGACTCGGGTGAGGCGCCTCCCCTCCAGATCAAAGGCGGTTACATCGGGAGGAATGTTCAAGTTGGCCTCGATTTTTTGATCTCCGGTCAGGTTACGTGTCGGTATATCCTCCGTCGGCACCGTAAAAAGCTGATTCAGGCGCTCGGGCCGCCCGGTGAGCTTGATCTGGTTGGGCCTGACCGTGATGCTCTTGAGCACATAAGGCGGCTCCGGCTGGTCAATAATGGTTGGGCTAATCGTGACGATCTTAGCGGAGGGCTCCTCGATCAGGGGAACGGCGACGTGCACCTTCTCCGGCTCGACCTTCACCCCATCCACGACGTCGTTGTCGCCGTCACGGGCCTGCACCGGAAAATCGCCCTCAATCGGGGCGCCAAACTCCGGCGGCGCGGCCAGCACCACCAGTCGATCTACCTGGTTTAGCCGATCAGCCCGACCGGTGATAGTGACAACGCGGGGCCGAACTTCGGGACGACCATAGTGGAACCCGGCGGGCGGCTCTTTGGGATAGAGCGGCACCACTGCCATCTGGCGCTGCTGCTGCGGGTTGGCCTGTACTTTAATGGGCGGTGGCGAGTCGTAGGTGACGTTGCGCGCCCAGTCCGGCAGCACCAGAGTCACCTGCGCGTAGGCCGGTCCGGGCTGATCGGAACGGACGTTATGCAGATCTACGAGGGCCTGGATGTCACCGTTTTTCAGCCGCTCGACGGAGGCCACGGGCCCGACGACCGAGACCGGCAACTGCTGGGGCAGGTTCTGAATATCCACGTTGGGCGGCGCACCCTGGGGGACGACGCGGGCAAAAACCGTACGCATGAGGCTGGGCGGGCGCTCCACCTGCACGTAGAACCAGAGCAGGACGGAGGCCACCAGGGAGATGATTTTGAGCAGCAGGTTTTCGCGCAGGCGGTGCAACATAGGTCTCTGGACGGCTTCGAATCAAAGCTTCTGTTCTCTTTTCGGGCGGCTAATGACCTTTGACAATCTAACCGGATAGTGTTGAGTTAGAAAAACTGCCCCCTTAGACAATCCAAGGTCATCAGCCGCAGCAACAAAGGCACCAAGTCCGCCTTCGCGGACTCCTTTCTCCCCTCTCCT
>DASRGZ010000113.1:0-4005 GCA_035650735.1 Chthonomonadaceae bacterium | reverse complement strand
GCGTCACGTCCGACGATGTGCCCGGCCACACGTTTGCAGGCCGCGTGCTGAGCGTCGGGCAGGTAGATCCACAGACTAACCTGCTGACCGTTCGGATCGCGGTTGCCAACCCGCAGGGGGCGCTCAAGGCCGGAACCTTTGCCACGGCAGACATCATCCTCCGCACCAACCCCCGCGCGGTGGTGATCCCCAAACAGGCGCTCGTGACCAAAGAAGGCAAAACCGTCGTCTTTGTGGTCGGTCCCGATAACGTGGCCCACCAGAAGGAAGTTGCCGTGGGGGCCGAACAGGGCGGCGCGGTCGAGATCCGGAACGGCGTAGCCCCCGGCGAGCGCGTCATCCGTCTGGGACAGTACGAGCTCTCCGATGGCGCGAAGGTGCGCGAGGCCGCCCCGCAAGACGCCGCCGATAGCGGCAAATCCGAGCACGACAAGGCGAGAGAGCCATGAGCCTGAGCCAGTTTGCCACCCGGCATCTCAAAGCGGTCCTGTTCGTAACCGTCGTCTTGTGCGGCATTGGCGCCTGGATGATCGGCTCCTTCCCCGTCTCTATCCTTCCGGACGTGACCTTTCCGCGGATCACCGTCATTGCCGACTCAGGCGACCGCCCCGCGCGGATGATGGAAGTAAGCGTTACGCGCCCCCTGGAAGAGGCCATCGCGACCATTCCCGGCGTCTCCCGCATCCATTCCAAGACCCAGCGCGGGGCGACGGAAATCTCGGTGGACTTCGTCTGGGGCACCGACATTGTCATGACGCAGCAGTTGGTCAACGCCCGCATCAACGAAGTGCGTTCCTCCCTGCCCGCCGACACCCAGATCACCGCGGAACGGATGAACCCGACCGTCTTTCCTATTCTGGGGCTTTCGCTGCGGTCGCAAGGGCTGTCGCAGGCCGAGCTCTGGAGCCTGGCAACCTACGTGCTCAAGCCTCGATTGACCCGCGCGCCGGGCGTGGCGCGCGTGGAGGTGCAGGGCGGGCGCGTGCCGGAGATCGAAGTCAGCGTCAATCCGCAGCGCCTCGCGGCGTTTAAGCTGTCCCTTCAGGATGTGGAACAGGCATTGACGCAGGCCAACGTGGTGCGGTCGGTGGGACGGCTGGACCGGCAGTTCCAGCAGTACCAGACGCTGGTTTCGGGAGAGACTACCGACCCGGCGCAGCTGGGCCGCATTGTCCTTACCCAGCGCAACGGCATCCCGATCACTCTGTGCGAGGTCGCCGCTATTCGGCCCAGCGTCCAGGACCGGACGACCATCGTCACGGCGGATGGCAGCGAGGCCGTCCTGCTCAACATCGTCCGCCAGCCCGACGCCAATACGGTCTCGGTCGTGGAGGGCGTGCGGCGGGAGTTGGCCGCGCTGAAGCCGACGCTGCCGCCCGGCACAGACATCGGCGTGTTCTACGATCAGTCCGTGCTGATCGGCGAGGCCGTCGCCAGCGTGCGGGACGCCGTGTTGATCGGCGCGGCGCTGGCCGTTCTGGTGCTGCTGCTGTTCCTGGGCAATCTGCGGGCCACGCTCGTCACCGCCGTCATCATCCCGGCGACCGTTCTGATCACGTTCCTTTTAATGCGCCTTGCCGGGCTGACGCTGAACCTGATGACCCTGGGCGCGCTGGCGGTCGGCATCGGCTTGGTGATTGATGACGCCATCGTGGTCGTCGAGAACGTGTTCCGGCATCTCTCACAGGGGGAAGACCGCCTGCAAGCCGTGCAGAGCGCGGCGAAGGAAATCGCCGCTCCGATGATCTCCTCAACGCTGACGACCGTGGTGGTGTTCTTGCCGCTGATGCTGCTGGCCGGCGTGTATGGCGCGTTCTTCACCGCCCTTGCCATCACGCTCACCATCTCCCTGATGGTCTCGCTCGCGTTGGCCCTGCTGGTCAGCCCCAGCCTGTGCGCGGCGTTCCTGCGGGTGAGGCCGAACGCCAGGGAACATGGACGGCTCTTTGAGCGCGCGATCCGCCTCTATGAGCGGCTGCTGGGGTTCACCCTGCGCCATGGCTGGGCCGTGCCCCTTGTGGCCGCCGGCATTCTGGGTGTGACCGTCTTCCTCGCCACGCGCCTGGAAACCGGGCTGATGCCCAATATGGACGAGGGAGCGTTTGTGCTGGACTACTGGACGCCGCCCGGCACGTCCCTTGCCGAAAGCGACCGCCTGCTGCGCCAGATCGAGGACCTTCTCAAGGAGACGCCGGAAGTGCAGTCCTACTCACGGCGCACCGGAACGGAATTGGGATTTTTCATTACCGAGCCGAACAGGGGCGACTTCGCCGTGACGCTCAAGCCCCGCCGCAAGCGCGGCATTGACGCCATCATGGACGACCTGCGCGACAAGATACAGAGCGAAGTGCCGGGCGTAGATGTGGATTTTCACCAGGTGCTCCAGGACTTGATCGGCGACCTGGCAGGCGCGCCCAAGCCGGTGGAGGTCAAACTGTTCGGAGAGAACCAGGAGGAGTTGAATTCTCTCGCGGAGACGGTGAAAGCGAGGCTGGAAAAGATACCCGGCGTCGCCGATACCGAATCGAGCGCCATCGAGTCCGGGCCGGAACTGGTGGTCCCTATTGACCCTATCAAGGCCGGACGCGCGGGGCTGACGCCCGATGCGGTTGCAACCCAGGTCAACGCCGCCATGTTCGGCGATGTCGTGACCTATCTCCTGGAAGGCGACCGCCAGATCGGGGTGCGCGTGCGCTATCCGGCTTCCGCCCGCACCGACCGGGCGCAATTGGCCCTGCTGCCCATCCACACGCCGGGAGGCTTCAATCTGCCTCTGGCGGCTCTAGGGACGATTGAGAGCGTGCCGGGCACGACGGAAATGAACCGGGAAGATCAGCGCCGGATGGTCTCCGTCAGCGGCGAACTCTCCGGGCGCGACCTGGGCAGCGTGAAGCGCGATGTGCAGGCGATGATGCAGCAAATACCTCTGCCTCCCGGCGTCACCTATGTTCTGGGCGGACAATTCCAGAGCCAGGCCGAGTCGTTCCGGAACCTGGCCTTCGTCCTGGCGCTTGCCATTCTGCTCGTCTTTGCGGTCATGCTGTTCCAGTTCGGCTCCTTCACGCAGCCGCTGGTGATCCTGCTGGTCATGCCCCTGGCGTTGTTCGGCGTCGTGCTGGGGCTGTGGGTGACCCGGACGCCGTTCAATGTCTCTTCCTTCATGGGAGCGATCATGCTGGTAGGCATCGTGGTCAAGAACGGCATCCTGCTGCTGGATCAGGCGCAGAAAGGGGAACAGAACGGAATGCCGCTAGAGGCGGCTATCCTGCACGCGGGCGAAGTGCGCCTGCGCCCGATCTTGATGACAACGCTGACGGCCATTCTGGGGCTGGTGCCGCTGGCGCTTGGGATCGGCGCAGGCGCGGAGATGCAGAAGCCGCTGGCGATAGCCGTTATTGGCGGCCTGAGTTTTTCCACCGTCTTCACGCTGCTCTTTGCGCCCCTGCTTTACGTTGCGTTCCGGCGCGCGCAGTTAAGAAAGCAGCCTTTCGAGCGGACTCTGGTTCCCGCCGCCCCGGAACGAGAGACCGCCTGATTTTGGCACGGGGCCGCTCCGTCCCTGTAGCCTAAACGTGGCGGCTTCCATAGGGTAACCATTCCTATGGTTGGCGCGCACTCGCAGTAGAAAGAAATCCTGTGCTGTGCTCGCCTGCCTGATTCAGCGCTCGCATCTCATCATAGACCAAGTTCCGCTAGGGAGTTGGCCGTCAGCAGGCGTCTGGCGAGTGCCTTTGCCTTGCGTATGGTGAGCGCGTTCACCCTGGGAACGACGTCCTCAGAAAGCGACCCGAATTTAGATTCAAGCTGTTCCAGAATTATCTCAATCAGCATCTCATGCCACCCTTCCTTGCGGCCTTGGGCTAATTCTACAGTAGCAGTTATGGAACAAAGGAGTTATGAACACTCTAACTCCTTCCGACTTGGAGGCCCAAGCCACTACCGTGCAGCGTTGGGCCGATCAACTTAACAGCTTAATTCATCGTCTGGCTCCGCGCTTTGCTCGCT
>DASRGZ010000112.1:0-28563 GCA_035650735.1 Chthonomonadaceae bacterium | reverse complement strand
CACACTCGCTGTACCCAATTAACCAGTGAGCGTGCCCTACACCGCCTTGAGCGCCCGCCGCGCCGTCTCCGTCTCGTCGCCCCAGGTATTGCTCAGATAGACAAAAACCAGGTCCCAGTCCGGGTCTATCCACAGCCGCGTTCCCGTCGCCCCCCCAGGCTCGTAAGCGGTCGCAGAGCCCCATGCCCCCGGTACCAGCGATCCCTTGCCCCAGCCCAACCCAGAGGAGAAAGGGGGCGCAATCCCATCGCCCCCATCCAGCTTGTCTGAGGCTTGCAGGCGCCTCATCGTCGCGAGGGTCGCCGGGCCCAGCAGAGTGTAGTCTCCGTGCTGGCCGCCGTTGAGGCGTGTCTGCCCCAGCGCCACCAGGGCCGCCGCCGTGCTCCACAGTCGGCCACCCGCGATGGCCCGCTGCCTAAAACGTTGCCGGCGGGCCGACTCGCCGGAGTGGTGGACGGGCGCCGCGCGGTGGGGGGCGGTGGGGAGGAAAGCCGTGTCTCGCATTCCCAACGGCGTGAATATCTGGTCGCGCAGATAGTCGGGATACGGCTGCCCGCCCAGGCGCGTGAGGAGTTGGCTCAGGACGGCAAAGGAGAGCGTCCGAGAGGCCATCTGGCTTCCCGGCGCGAAGATAAGCGTGGCTTCGCACGCCCCCTCGCAGCAGGTCCCTATCTCGGCCCCCTCGGAGAAGCGCGCCTGCGCCCAGCGGGTCGGGTCCCTGCCGCTGGTGTGGGTCAGCAGAGGGAACGGGGTGCTATTCTGCTTGCCGTTTTTGGCAAACTCGGGCAGATAGGCGCCGACAGGACGCTGGAGCAGCAGTTTGCTTGCTCGCCCAGGCGCATGAGCGCGCAGGCGGTGATGGACTGGGAGATGGAGGCCAGCAGAAAGAGGGTGTCCCCTCCGCCTGTGTCCTCCCCGGAAACCACAGGCGTCCAGAGCCTCTGGGCACGGTTGGCGACGGCGATGACCGCGCCGGGCTGCCTTTCCGAAGGCACGGCTTGGTTGGCGACTGCGGCTGCCTACCGTAGACGCCGCTTCTCCCCACGAACGGGAGGTCCCATCTGCCTCTGTCCGTTTCTTTGTAGCGCGCTAGTCTGAAATCCCTGGATACGGAACGTCTTGTAAGCGTCTCTGAGTGCCTCTATTGGCTGCTGAGGGCGCTGTTGTCAGCGCGCCCGCAATGTCCAATGACATCCATGCTCGCCAGGGCCGGTGCTTGTGCGCTCCCCACGCCTGCCCGCCTCACTGCGTATGCCGCTTCAGGAACGATCTTACCGGCCTCAGCCAGCAATACCTCCGACGGTCGTGCCGGGCCAGTTACGACCTGTGATGCACCGGCCCGATTCCATAGACCGGCGTGGGAATGCCCTCCAGGCGCGCCTTCAACTGGAGCGCCAGGTACAGAGAGTAGTGGCGCGCCAGATGCAGGTTGCCGCCCTGGAACCACAGCCCCTCCTGGTGCGTGGGCTTCCACATATTGCGCAGCTCCCCCTCCCACGGCCCCGGATCATAGCGCGTGTCCGAACCCAATCCCCAGCACTTGCCCACCTTGTCGGCCACCTCCTTGCTGATGAGCTGTTCGACCCAGCCGTTCATTGAGCCATAGCCGGTGGCAAAGACGATCAGGTCGGCGGGCAGTTCGCTGCCGTCGGTCAGGACGATCGAGCGCTCCTTGATGCGTTCGACGCCGACCCGGCTTTTGAGCTTGATCCGGCCGTCGGCGATAAGCTCGCTCGCGCCGACGTCAATGTAGAAGCCCCCGCCGCGCCGCTGTCCCATTACCGCCAGGCCCGACCCGTCCTCGCCGAAGCTAAGCTGGAAGCCGGCCTTCTCCAGCCGCGCGTAGAAGTCGGCATCGCGCTGCTTGATCTCTTCCCACATCGGCCTATGCAGGCCCGGCAGCGTCCGGTAGGGCCGCGAGGCCAGCGTCAGATCGGCCCGCTCTGTGGTGATGCCGGCGGCAACCGCCGCTTCAGAGTACAGGGGACCAAAGCCCAGTTCCAGCAGGGTGTCGGTGCGCACCACGAGCGTCGCACTCCGCTGCACCATCGTCACGTCGGCGCCCTCCTCCCAGAGGGCGGCGCAGATGTCGTGGGCCGAGGTATTCGAGCCGATCACCACCGCCTTCTTGCCCCGGTAGCCGTCGGGACCCGGGTGCTGGCTGCTGTGGTGCAGGTCTCCCGTAAACCGCTCCATTCCCGGCACACACGGCATGTTGGGCACGCCCAGCGCGCCGGTGGCCAGCACCAGATGCCGCGGCCGCAGCGTCATCGGTTTCCCCTGGCGGACGACCTCGACCGTCCACTCCTGCTCGGCCTCGTCGTAGCGTGCGCGCTTGCATTCGGTGCTGCCCCAGTAGTTCAGCTCCATCACCTTCGTGTACATCTCCAGCCAGTCGGCGATCTTGTCCTTGGGGCTGAACACCGGCCAGTGATCGGGGAAGGGAAGGTAGGGGAGATGGTCGTACCAGACCGGATCGTGCAGGCACAGGCTCTTGTAGCGCTTGCGCCAGGAGTCGCCGGGCCGCTCGTGCTTCTCGACGATGATCGTGGGCACGTTGAGCCGCCGCAGCCGGGCGCCCAGCGCAATGCCGCCCTGCCCGCCCCCGACGATCACGACGTAGGGCTGCCTGAGGAAGCCCAGTTCGGCCTCCTCCTTTTGACGCTGCTCGAGCCAGGTCTTGCGGCCGGGGTGCACGCCGTGTTCGACGCCCCGGTCGCGCGTTGGCCCCCGGCGCTCCTCGTAGCCCTTGAGCTCGGTCATCGCCGTCAACAGCGTCCAGGCCTTGCCTCCGATCAGGCGCACGTGCCCACAGCCGCGCGCCACCTCGGTCTCGAAGCGGAGCCAGCCTTCGGTCACGCCGTTGACCTCGCTGGCCTCGCCTTCGAGTTGCCAGGCGGAGGGCTTCGCGGGGATCACCGCCCGCTCGATCATCTGGTGCACCTTGGCGTTGCCCTCGGCGGTGGTGATGTTCCAGGTGAAGGCCACCAGGTCGCGCCAGTAGCTGTCGGGGCCGAACAGCGCCGCAGCGCCCTTGGCGTCGCCGCGTTGGAGTGCTGCGCCGAGTACGGCCAGCCATTCCGACACCTGCTGTGTCGGCGTCTTGTCGTTCATCGCCTGTCTCCTGCTTGGGGGTTGGTTGGAACCGAGCCGTCCGGTTCGTTTCGACTGCGGTCGAACGCGTTATGCTGCCAACATGCCGGTCGAACCTCGGCATAGATAGAACCATATCGAAGCCCGCGTTGCCCTCACTTCCCTAATCGTACGCGCGTACGGTGTGGCTGTTATGCCTGGCTCCTATCGGCAGAATGGCCTCAGGGGTGGGGTAATGCGAAGGCTATATACTTGCTGCCTTTGGGATCGTTCGGGCGACCTTTGCTCCCCTCGGCGCAGATCACCACGAATTGGCGTCCCCCGGCCGAGTAGACAGCGGGAGTGGCGTTCGCGGAGAACGGCAGCGTGGTCTCCCAGAGCAACTGGCCCGTGGTCTTATCGAAGGCCCGAAACTTACGATCGTAGTTCGTTGCAGCGATGAAAACCAGTCCTCCCGCGGTGACAACCGGGCCTCCATAGCTCTCGCTGCCTGTGTCCTTCATGCCCTTCTCCGCCAGCTCCGGATATTCGCCGAACGGGATCTTCCACACATATTCGCCGGTGTTCAGGTCAATGGCATTGAGAGTACCCCACGGAGGCGCGATCGCCGGGTAGCCATCGGGGTCCAGAAACTTGCGGTAGCCGGTAAAGCGATAGTCCAGTGTCACGGCGGCTGGCTCGTCGGATTCGATCTCTTTACTCTCTCCACTCAGGACATATTGCGCCACCGCCTTTACTTCCGCGTCGGAAAGGTTGGGGAATCCGGGCATACGGCCCGCGCCCTGGCGGGTGATCTTGCAAATCGCCGCCTCGTCCCATTTCGGGCCCATATTGAGCAGCTTCGGCAACTGAGGCGGTGATCCGGCGAGCGTGTCGCCATGACAGTTGGCGCAGTTCTGGAGATAGAGCTGCCGCGCGGATTTGACCTGCTCGTTTTTGGCCAGGTGGGAAGTCCAGGCCATCTCGTTCGCGTTGACGTAGAGGATCCCCGTCTCGGGGTCGAACGCGGGACCGCCCCATTCCGCTCCACCGTCGAATCCTGGGAAGATGAGCGTTTCCTGGCCGACCCGGAAGGGCACGAACGGCGTGCCGCCGTAGAACGTTCGGAAACGCTCCACGGCCCAGCGGTGCGCCTCGGGAGTCCGATTGGTCAACATGTCTTGCGTCAGGACCTGCCGGGCAAACGGCGCGGGTTTCGTGGGCAGTGGTTGGGTCTTAGCCGCTACCTCGCCGGGTACATCGCTTGGCGGATACTTACGGTATTTGATGGGGAAGAGGGACTTCCCGTTCCTTCGCTCGAAGACGTACACATGTCCGGACTTGGTGGTCTGGGCAACGGCGTCCACCCACCTCCGCCCGCGCTTGACTCGAACGAGAGCCGGCTGTGACGGAAAATCGCGGTCCCAGATGTCGTGTTTGACCGCTTGAAAATGCCAGACACGCTTTCCTGTATTTGCATCGAGCGCCAGCAGCGTGTTGGCAAAGAGGTCGTCGCCCACCCGGTCGGCCCCATAGAAGTCGCTAGCCGCCGATCCGGTCGGCACAAAAACCAGTCCCCGCGCGGCATCCACAGTCATTCCCGCCCAGTTGTTGGCCGAACCGGAGACCTTCCATGCTAGTTTCGGCCACGTTTTGTATCCGAACTCGCCCGGATGCGGAATTGTATGGAACGACCACCGCATCTGGCCTGTGCGGACGTCGTACGCGCGGATGTCGCCAGGAGTACACGGCAACCCCTCGGACACTCGGCCTCCAACGATCAACAGGTCTTTGTAGATGACCCCTGGGGTTGTCAGGATGATCGACTGTTTTGCCGGATCGCGTCCAACACCCTCTCGCAAGTCTATCCGCCCATTCACGCCGAAGCTCGGGATCGGCTTGCCGGTAGCGCCATCCAGCGCATAGACAAAGTGCGTGACCGCCGCGAAGACGCGCCGCTCGCTGCCGTCGGTCCAGTAAGCGACTCCGCGGTTCGGCCCGCGCCCGATGATGCTGGAATCGAAGCGCCAGATCGGCTTACCTGTGGCGGCGTCTAGCGCGACCACGTTATGGTGCGGCGTAACGGCATAGAGAACGCCGTCGGCGACAAGCGGCTGGCACTGAGTTTCGCCCGGCCCCTCACCGGGATCAAAGGTCCATGCGACCTGAAGCTGAGAGACGTTCGCGCGATTTATCTGAGTGAGGCTCGAATAGCGAATTCCGTCAGGGCCACCGCCATAGCTCGGCCATTCTGTCTGGCTCTCCGACGGCTGCCACGCCGTCTCGGTCTGTGTCGCGACGCGTGCGCGCGGAAACAGTAGCACTGCTACGAACAGAACGGCAGGCATCCATTTGCCAACTCTCATCAATAGTATCTCTCCGTGCTATGTACTCTCCCTCAGATGAGGAATGGGTCGTTCCGTGTTTCCAATTTTGGGGTGTTCGACGCGGCCTGAGTTCTAGCATGAAAAGGCGTGCCCACACGCTCTTGAGATTATGGGTGCAATCCACTGCGGATTGGCGTCGGCGTGACGAAGGAAGGAGGGATCGGAACTCGAACGACCTGCACAGTGGAGGAATTATGCGCGGCGGGTAGGCAATCCTCCTGTCGGGCATGTCCAGTGTTAGTCTTACGCAGAACTTTAGAGGGGATGAGGCTCTTACCAGATCCGCAGCGATGCACGGAAGAGCGCGGTCAACTCGTCCCGGCCGGCAGGGATCGGAGAGAGTTTCGTGACGCGGTGCTGCGGCAACGTCCCTTCTACCAGAGCAGGGATGTCCGCTTCTGTGTAGCCGACGGCCTCAAGGCCGTTGGGCATTTCCAGGGAGCGCATCAGTTCTGTGATCCGGCTGGCCAGGATCTCGCCGGCTGCCTCGGGAGCCGCGTCCGTTACCGCCGCGCCCAGCATAGCGGCGGCGCGCAGGTGCCGTTCCGGCGCGGCGGGAGCCGTGAACCGGACAACGGCTGGCGTGTGCAGTATCACGGAGATGCCATGTGGGATGAGCGGGTGGTCAACGGCATAACCGGGGTAGCGGTAGCTGCGCACCATTCCGGCCACTGGATAGGACATGCCGTGCGGCAGGTGGACGCCTGCGTTGCCGAAACCGATACCCGCCATCGCCGCCGCCAGGAGCATCTGGCCGCGCGCCTCATCATCCGATGAGTCGCCGACAGCGCGCAGCAGATAACCATTGACCAGTTCCAGCGCCCGAAGCGCCCAGATATCACTAATCGGATTGGACCCCTGGTAAGCTGGGCGCTCTAGCGGGCGCGCCGGCCGCGGGCGGACGTTATAGGGAGCCGCCGTGTAGGACTCCAGCGCGTGGCTCAGCACATCCAATCCGGCTGCGGCGGCGACCGCAGGCGGAAGCGAACGGGTGTTCTCCGGATCCACGAGGCCCAGGGTGGGTTTGAGGTAGCGATGGGCGATCCCTGTCTTGGCTCTTTGCTCCAGGTAATCGAAAATAGCGACGCCGGTCGTCTCACTGCCCGTACCGGCCGTCGTCGGAATGGCGATCAGCGGCTTCACTGGCCCCGGCACCGGAAGTCCCTTGCCGATGGGCGCGTTCACGTAATCCAGGAAATCCGCGGGATAAGTCGAGTAGAGGTTCGCGGCTTTCGCCGTGTCCATGGTGCTGCCCCCTCCTACCGCCACGAACGAATCGAATTGGTCCGCCGTTGCCGCCTCAATCGCCTCCTGAAAGCTGCGGTCGGTCGGCTCGACGGCAATGCGGTCGAAGACTTCGAACGAGACGTGGGCTCCTCGCAACGCCTCGATGACAACCTCACCTACAGACAGTGCGCGCAATGCCGGGTCGATCAGCACCAGCGTTCGGCGCGCTCCAAGATCGCTCAGATCCATGCCCACCTCGCGGGTGACTCCAGGCCCGAAGCGCACGTTCGCGGCGGAGATCTGGTATGCGGTGTCGTTCTCCATGATCATGTTACCTCCGTGGAGAAGTATTCTAAGGGCACTCGGTTCTCTCCTGTCTCAAATCCTCTTTTTCTCGGTCGATCCGTTGCTGGAGGGATTCCGACAGTTCGGTACGAAATGGTAAAGACTGCAAAATGGAATCCAAAAGGAGCAAGAATGCAAGGGCACCTTGCATTTTGGGAACGCGTGTGGTAGACTTGAATAACAACAATTTCTCTGGTTGACGAAAGCAAGGGGCCGCGCTGGTGGCCCAGTGCCTTTGTAGGCCAGCATCCTCGCGGGACTGCCAGGCTCGGCAATATTCCCCGTTGATGCTGGTCTTTTGTTTTGGGCAGCGCACCGTGAGCCGACCGACAAAAGGAACAATTGAAGCTGAGATCGCCAACGCAGTGGTGCGCTTCCAGCGTGAGCAGCAGGGGCGCGGCCCTACCGATGTGCGCGCTCACCTGCTCGGTGATCTGATCCTGGTGCGGTGTACTGGCATCTTTACACCTACGGAGGCCCGGCTTGCGGTGACAGAAGAGGGGCGGCGGCTCATTAAGAGCGCCCGGCAGGAACTCCGCAGCATCAACCATCGGGAACAGGAGGGCATCATCGCTGATATCGCCGGATGCTCCGTTCTTCGGAGTTACTATGACGTGAACGTGGAGGCGGAGGAGCAGATGGAGGTCTTCGTACTGGAAGCCAATCTGGAAAAGCGGCTCCTGCGGCAAGACCTGGATCGCCTCAGCGGTCTGGCCCCAAAACGAGGAGCCTAAAGCCCGGCGAGCATCGTACTTAAAAGTGGTGTGACATGGAGCCTTCGAGCGGCAGCCACGCTTTCAGGGAGCGCTGTCGGCTCCGTTAGAGTGCATCAGACAGAGAAATCCATAAGGTACTGAACTCATCCGGTTGCCATATCGAAGGGTCGGCGGTGCGCTTACCAGTCGAAAGGGAGGCCGAGGTTCGCAATATCACCCGGACGGGAGACCGTCCTGGCGTGTCTTGCGCGACTTCCGGCCTCCCTTTTTGCTTTGGGCCGGACGCGCGGAGGGAAACAGACCATGTTTCACATCCCATTCGAGTTCCGCATTCCATCCGACTGGATGTTCGGCATCGTCTTCCTGATGGTGCTCTGCGCTTATGCGCGCTGGCTGTCATGGATAGAGAGACAGAAATATGATCGCAGCAGAAGATGGGAGAGGCCGTCCTTGCTGATGCCCTCGGACGCCAAGCCTCTCCACACGGAGGAGACGCAGATATGTGTTGGGAGCAGAAGAGGGACGGATTGGAGGTAGTTCGATGGTGATCGACCTTATTTACCTCGTCGTCGTGCTTATATTCTTCGCGGTCAGCGCGGCTTACGTACGCGGCTGCGACAAGCTGGGAGGAGACCTGTGATAATTGACTACATCGCGACGGGCCTTGTCGCCTTTCTCCTCCTCGTCTACCTGCTCTACGCGCTCTTGAGGCCGGAAAAGTTCTAGGAGGAAGCGGCCCATGACACCCAACGGGATATTCCAGATCCTACTGTACTTCCTGGTGATCTTGCTGCTCACCAGGCCACTGGGGACGTATATGGCCCGCGTTTTCGGGGGAGAGCGCACCTTCTTGACGCCGGTCCTACAACCCGTCGAGCGGCTGTTCTACAGGCTGTTCGGCGTCAAAGAAGACGAGGACATGAAGTGGACGACTTACGCCTTCGCCATGCTCATGTTCAGCGTGGTGGGGCTGATCCTCACTTACATCCTCCTGCGGCTGCAGCAGTTCCTGCCGCTCAATCCCCAGCACTACGACACCAAGCAGATGACGCCCGACCTGGCGTTCAACACCTCAGCGTCGTTTACAACCAACACCAACTGGCAGAACTACTCGCCAGAAGTGACCATCAGCTACTTTTCCAACATGGTCGCCCTGGCGATCCATAACTGGATGTCGGCGGCCTGCGGCATGGCCATCGCCATTGCGCTCGTGCGCGGCTTCGCCCGCCGCACGGCCAACGGCATCGGCAACTTCTGGGTGGACGTGACCCGCGGCACGCTCTACATTCTGCTGCCCCTCTGCCTGGTATTTGCGCTGGTTCTGGTGCAGCAGGGCGTGCCGCAGAACTTCGCGCCCTACACAAAAGCGACCACGCTGGAAGGCGCTACCCAGAACATTGCGCAGGGTCCGGTCGCCTCGCAGGAAGCCATTAAGATGCTCGGAACCAACGGCGGCGGCATCTTCAACGCCAACTCCGCGCATCCTTACGAGAATCCGACGCCCTTGACAAACCTACTGCAAATGCTTTCGCTGCTCAGCATCGGCGCGGCCCTGACCTATACCTTCGGCAAGATGGTGGGCAACACGAAACAAGGCTGGGCGCTATTCACCGCCATGAGCGTGATGTTCCTCATCGGCGTCGGCGTCTGCTACTGGCAGGAGCAGAAGGGCAATCCGAACGTCGCCAGGCTGGGCGTGATGGCTGCCGACACCGGGGCTCAAACCGGCGGCAACATGGAGGGTAAGGAAGCTCGCTTCGGCATCGCCAACTCTGCGCTCTTTGCGACGGTCACAACGGACGCCTCCTGTGGCGCGGTTAACTCCATGCATGACAGCTACACGCCGCTCGGCGGCATGGTCCCGCTGGCGAACATCCTGACCGGCGAAGTCATCTTTGGGGGCGTTGGCGCGGGCCTTTGCGGAATGCTGATGTACGCGGTCCTTGCCGTCTTCATCGCGGGCCTGATGGTGGGGCGCACGCCGGAGTACCTGGGCAAGAAGATCGAGCAGTATGAGGTCAAGATGGCGATGCTGGCCGTGCTGGTGCTGGCCGCCGATATCCTCTGCTTTACTGCGCTGGGAGCTAATCTAAACTTTCCACCGGGAACTACCTCGCAATCGTTCACAGCCGACCAGAAAGCGAGGGAGGAGACGCTGCTCAAAGCCTCGCCCGCCGCTGCCTGGAACAGGTGGCCGGGAATTGCCTACGGGGGAAGTGACATTATCTACGGCGCAACCTACAACAACGTCAACAACTCCGCCGCGCACGGCTTCTCGGAGATACTGTACCAATATACTTCCCAGACCGGTAACAACGGCTCAGCCTTCGCGGGGTTGACGAGCAACACGCCCTA
The DNA here is from genome assembly GCA_035650735.1 of Chthonomonadaceae bacterium. Taxonomy (GTDB): domain Bacteria; phylum Armatimonadota; class Chthonomonadetes; order Chthonomonadales; family Chthonomonadaceae; genus DASRGL01. The sequence goes on along the minus strand of DASRGZ010000112.1, from coordinate 18,461 downwards.
CTATAACCTGACCGGCGGCATAGCGATGCTCATCGGGCGGTTCCTGATGATTATTCCGCTGCTAGCGATTGCGGGCAGTCTGGCGAAGAAGAAACTCGTGCCGGAAACGGCAGGCACGTTCCGAACCGATTCGGGAACGTTTGTCGTGCTGCTGGTGGGCACGGTTGTCATCGTCGGCGCGTTGACGTTCTTCCCGGCCCTCTCGCTAGGGCCGATTGTAGAGCACTTCCAGATGCTCGCCGGAAAGACGTTTTAGGCCGCGATTTGTGTCTTTGGAGATAGGAGATGGCAATTGAGATGCAAGCCCCGCCCTCCATGCCTGCTGGAGCGCCCCCGGGCTACTATCATAAACCAAAGAATGCCCCACGCTCGCTGTTTGACCCGGTGATTATCAAGCGCGCGATGGCGGACGCTTTCAAGAAACTCGATCCGCGCCTTGTGGCGAAGAACCCGGTCCTGTTCGTGGTGGAAGTGGGAAGCGTCATCACGACCTATTACTGGATCAAAGGGCTGGTAATCCACGACGGAACGGCGCTCTTCGTCGGGCAGGTGACGCTATGGCTGTGGTTCACCGTCCTGTTCGCTAACTTCGCGGAAGCGATGGCTGAGGGACGCGGCAAGGCGCAGGCGGATTCGCTGCGCAAAGCCAAAACCGAGACGGTGGCGCGCAGGCTGGTGGACGGCAGGCGGGAAGAGCGCGTACCCGGTACCCAGTTGCGCAAAGGCGACCTGGTCGTCTGTGAGGCTGGAGATGTGATTCCCGGCGACGGCGAGGTGATTGATGGCATCGCCAGCGTGGACGAGTCGGCGATCACCGGCGAGAGCGCGCCGGTCATCCGTGAGAGCGGCGGCGACAGAAGCGCGGTGACCGGCGGCACGAGAGTTCTCTCGGACCGCATTGTGATTCGGATTACCTCCAATCCTGGTGAAACCTTCCTGGATCGCATGATCGCGCTGGTGGAGGGCGCGAAGCGGCAGAAGACGCCCAACGAGATCGCGCTGTCGATTCTGCTCTCCGGCCTGACCATTGTCTTCCTCTTCGCGACGGTGACGTTGCAGCCTTATGCCATCTACAGCGTGCGCTCGGCAGGCGCGGGAAGCCCACCGACGATCACGGTGCTTATCTCGCTGCTGGTCTGCTTGATTCCAACGACGATTGGCGGGCTGCTTTCGGCTATCGGCATCGCAGGCATGGATAGAGTTATGCAGCACAACGTTCTCGCCATGTCCGGCAAGGCGGTCGAGGCGGCGGGTGACGTGGACACGCTCCTGCTGGATAAGACGGGGACGATTACCCTGGGCAACCGGCAGGCGACCGAGTTCATCCCGTTGCCGGGCGTGGATGTCAGCGAACTGGCGAACGCGGCGCAGCTCTCTTCGCTCGCCGATGAGACGCCGGAGGGCCGCAGCATCGTCGTGCTGGCAAAGGAGAAGTATGGCCTGCGCGGGCGCGAACTGCAAATCCATGAGGCGGAATTTATCCCGTTCACGGCGCAGACCCGCATGAGCGGCGTGAACCTGGATGGGATGCAGATTCGTAAGGGCGCGGGCGACTCTATCAAGCGTTACATTGCCGGGCAAGGCGGGAGCACGCCCGGCGAACTGGACGAAATCGTCACGCGCATTGCCTCGGCAGGCGGCACGCCACTCGTGGTCGCTCTCAATGACAAGCCGCTCGGCGTCATCTATCTCAAAGACATCGTCAAAGGGGGAATGCGGGAACGCTTCGACCAACTGCGGGCGATGGGCATCAAGACGGTCATGATTACCGGCGACAACCCGCTCACGGCCAAATCCATCGCGGATGAGGCCGGCGTAGACGATTTTCTGGCGCAGGCGACACCCGAAGACAAGATGGTGCTCATCAAGAAGGAGCAGCAGGGCGGCAGGCTCGTTGCCATGACCGGAGACGGCACGAACGACGCGCCCGCGCTGGCGCAGGCCGATGTCGGCGTAGCGATGAACACGGGAACCCAGGCTGCAAAGGAAGCGGGCAACATGGTGGACCTGGACAGCAACCCGACTAAGCTGATCGAGGTCGTCGAGATCGGCAAGCAACTGCTGATGACTCGTGGCGCGCTGACCACATTTAGCATCGCCAACGACGTCGCCAAGTATTTCGCCATCATCCCGGCGATGTTCATGCCCACCTATCCGGCGCTGGCGGCGCTCAACATCATGAAGCTGACCAATCCGAACTCGGCGGTACTGGCTGCGGTCATCTTCAACGCGCTGATCATCATCGCGCTAATCCCGCTGGCGTTGCGCGGCGTCGCCTACAAACCGATGGGCGCGGGCGCTATTCTGCGCCGCAACCTGCTGATCTATGGCGTCGGCGGCCTCATCGCGCCATTTCCCGGCATCTGGATCATTGACCGCCTGCTGGTGCTCTTGCACCTTGCCTAACTTCTCCCCCGCTCTGGAAAAAGGAGGCTTCACATTAAAACTCTGATTTTTTCTCTTGGTTTTTCTCTGTGACTCCTCTGTGTCTCCGTGGCTCTAGCGCAGCGGGTGGTTTAAAGGAGAAAACCATGTTACAACAACTGCGACCGGCCCTCGTGAGCGTGCTGGTCTTCACGATACTGACGGGACTGCTCTTCCCGTTTGCGATCACGGGCATCGCCCAACTGGTCTTTCCCAAGCAGGCGCGGGGCAGCCTGATGGAGCAGAACGGCAAGGTCATCGGCTCGGAATTGATCGGGCAGAATTTTACCGCGCCGGGCTATTTCCACCCGCGCCCGTCGGCAGCAGGCAGCGGTTACGATGCCGCCAATTCGGGCGCTACCAACCTGGGGCCGACCAGCGATAAGCTTATCAACGGCATTCATAAGAAGCTGCCCAACGGCCAGGACGATCCCGGCAACTTCGACGGCATCAAGGATCTGGCCGCCGCCTACCGCAAGGAGAATGGTCTGCCGGACAACGCGCCCATTCCTGCCGACGCCGTGACGCGCTCCGCCAGCGGCCTCGACCCGCACATCAGCCCCGCCAACGCCCAATTGCAGGCGGCGCGAGTGGCGCAGGCGCGTAGGCTGAGCGAGGAGCAGGTACGGCGTCTGGTGATGGAGAACACCGAAGGGCGGCAGTTTGGGTTTCTGGGCGAGCCGCGCGTGAACGTGCTTCGGTTAAACCTGGCACTTGACAAGGCTTCGCCCTGGCATTAAGACGGCACCGGGCCGGGCGTGGAGGCGGTATGGGAAACCTGCGCACACAACTGTTCCTGAGTCACCTGGTTCTGGTGGCGCTCATGGTTATGGTCATGATCGGGGCGGTTATCAGCTTCTTCCGCTTGGGCCGCTCTATTGACCGCATCCTCAAGGACAACTACAAGAGCGTCATCGCCGCGCAGGACATGAAGGACACGCTAGAACGGCAGGATAGCGCCGCCACCTTCTTTCTCGCCGGGCAGGTAGAGAAAGCCCGTGCCCAGTACCAGGCCAACTGGCCCCTGTTCCGAGACGCCTATCAGATCGAGGCGCATAACATCACCGAGTTAGGTGAGCAGCAGATCGCCGACGATATCGGGCGGCAATTCAGCGCGTATCGCCGGAACATGGAACGGTTGCTCTACGCCGACCCACCCATGCCAGCGGAGCAGGCGCGGGCCAACTATTTCGGTACGCTAGAACCCGCGTTTGTCCATCTCAAAGATCGGGCGCAGGATGTGCTTAACCTGAACCAGGCGGCTATCGTGCGGGCCGACGAGCGCGCCAAAGCCGAAGCTCGACGCGCGTCTTATACGAGCGTAGGCGTTACCCTCGGCGCGCTCGTCCTGGCGCTGATGCTCGTGCCGTGGACAATCCGGGCCTCGCTGACCCCGCTACGTTCTCTGGCGCGGCAGGCCGAGGAGATCGGCGTCGGCCACCTCAACCAGCGCATTGAGCTTCACCGCACCGATGAGATCGGCGCACTGGCAACGGCGTTCAACCAGATGGCGGAGAAGCTGCGGGTAGCGCGACGCCTGGAGGAAGAGCGGCTGCACCGGGCCGAACGGATGTCCGATGCCGCGCTGGAAAGCCTGTATGATCCCGTCCTCGTGACCGACGCCGCAGGCCGAATCGTCCATCTCAACCCGGCTGCGGAAGGACTATTCGGGCCGGTCGAGCGTGCTAAGGGGCGGCCTATCGCGCAGGTTGTCGGGGATCGGCGCATTGTGGAGGCGGTGGAGCGCGCCATTCACCAGGAGCGGGTATCGGCGGCGGAAGATGAGGCCGGATTCGTGACCCGGCAGGCGGAAGAGGCGCAGCGTACGTATCGGCTGCGCGCCAGCCCGATGCGCGACACGGAGGGTCATCTGCTCGGAGCCGTGACGGTCTTGGAAGACATTACCCATCTGCGCGAGCTCGACCGTCTGAAGACCGAGTTTATCAGCGTGGCCTCCCACGAGCTGCGCACGCCGGTCACGAGCCTCTTGCTATCCGTGCAACTGTTGCAGGAGGGCGCGGTCGGCAAGCTGAGGCCGGAGCAGCAAGAGGTGATCGCGGCCCAGCGCGATGACCTGGAACGTCTCCAACGCATGATGCGCGATCTGCTCGACATCACCCGGCTGGAAGCGGGAGTGACGCCGCCGCGCTTTGAGATCGTGGATCCGCGAGAACTGGTGGAGACGGCAGTTCAGTCCGTGGAAGCGCAGGCCCAGGCCAAAGGCGTCGCGCTGAGCCGCGAAGACGGCGCGGCGCTGCCGTCCGTGCGCGCCGACCGGAACCTGATTCAGCGCGTGCTGGTCAATCTGCTCAATAACGCCGTGCGCCACACGCCGGAGGGTGGGCGGGTGACCGTGCGCGCTACCGCTGATGGCGATAGAATCAGGTTTCAAGTGCAGGATACTGGCATCGGTATCCCCGCCGAATATCTGCCGCGCATCTTCGAGCGCTTCGTACAAGTTCCCGGCGCGACGCGCGGCGGGGCAGGACTGGGTCTGTCTATCGCCCAGACGATCGTCAAGGCGCACGGCGGCGACATCAAGGTGGAGAGCGAACCCGGCAAAGGAGCCACGTTCACATTTACGCTGCCGGTGGCAGGGTAGGGGCATTGGGTTTTGGCCTCCACCCCTATCCCCTCCCCCAAGAACAGGGGAGGGGAGACCCAGCTTCTCCTCTCCCCTCTCCTTCTAAAGGAGAGGGGCTGGGGGTGAGATCTATTGGGGAACAGAGGGTGAGGGCTGCAGGAGGAAGACGAGATTATGGCACGGATCCTTGTGGTGGATGACGAGAACAACATCCGCACGATGATGCGCCTGGCGCTGCAATACGTCGGACATACCGTAGAGACCGCTTCGGACGGCCCGGAGGGGCTGGATAAGTTCGGCGATGGCAGCGGCTGCGACCTGGTGCTGCTGGATCAGCGGATGCCGGGCATGGAGGGGCTGGAGGTACTGCGCGAGATGCGCCAGCGCGACCCGAAAGCCAGGATTATCATGGTGACGGCGTTTGGAACGATTGACCTCGCCGTAGACGCCATAAAAGCCGGAGCAACCGACTTCCTGCGCAAGCCCTTCACCGCCGAGGTGCTGCGCGGAGCCGTGCAATCGGCCTTACAGGAGGCCCAACCGTCCGTTTCCCCTACCGGCGTCACGTTTGGCTTCACCACCATCAATGGCTACCGGATAGAGTATCAGGTGGACTCTGGGGAGCACGCTGACGGCGGGTTTCGCCAGGAATTCACGGTCTGCGATCCAGGGGGACAATGCCAAACCTGTGTCGTCGTCCTCCCCGCCTACATCATCGAGCTAGTGAAAGCACATACCGACCGGGAGCAGATGCCGGGCGGCGACCGTTTCTGGCAGGCGCTCTGCGAGGAGGCGCTGGCGAACTACCTGTGGCAGAACGCCGAGTTTCCTGCCGGGGGGCAACTGCGCGTCGAAGAGTTGACGACCGGACTGCGCCGGTTCATGGATACCGTCCTGGCGGCGTAGCGATGGAGAGAAGAACGTGGACACGGACAGCGAGCGCAGGCCGACGCCGGAGGAGCTGCTGGCGCGGGTGATGCGCGAGGAGAAGCAGCAGAAGTGCGGGCGCTTGAAGATTTTCCTCGGCTTCGCGGCAGGCGTCGGCAAAACCTACGAGATGCTCAACGAGGCACGCCGCCGCAAGCAGCGGGGCCAGGATGTGGTCATCGGTTATGTCGAGACGCACGGGCGCAAGGGCACCGAGGAGCAGATCGGAGACCTGGAAATCCTCCCACGCAAGAAGATTGCGTACCGGGGCGCGACCTTCGAGGAGATGGACACCGACGCCATCCTCCAACGCCGTCCGCAGTGGGTGCTCGTGGACGAGCTGGCGCATACGAACGTGCCAGGCTCTGAGCGGGAAAAGCGCTGGCAAGACGTGGAGGTACTGCTGGACGCGGGCATCAATGTGCTTACCACTCTGAACGTACAGCACCTCGAAAGCCTGAACGATACGATTCACGACATCACCGGCATCTGGATGCGCGAAACCGTTCCCGACCGGATCGTGCGTGAGGCGGACGAGATAGTGATGGTGGACATCACCCCGCGCGCCCTAATCCATCGCCTGGAACGCGGCGAAATCTACCGGCCCGACAAGATACCCCAGGCACTGCACAACTGGTTTCGGGAGGGCAACCTGAACGCTCTGCGCGAGATCGCCCTGCGGGAAGTCGCGCAGGAGGTGGATGAGGACGTGGAGGCGTACCGCAGGGAGCGCCGCATCCAGGAGACCTGGGCCACCCACGACCGGGTGATGGTCTGCATCAGCCCGGACAAATCCTCCTTACGGCTCATCCGGCGCGGCTGGCGCATCGCCCAGCGGCTGCACGCCGAGATCACGGCCGTCTACGTGGAGAACGCGCCGCCCACAGAGGCGCAGAAGGAGATCTTGCGTAACGATTTCGCCCTGGCGGACAGGCTCGGCGTGCCCGTCGTGACGCTGCACGGCGACGTGGCGAGCGAGATCGTCCGCTACGCCCGCGAGAACCAGATCACCCAGATCATCATCGGCCACTCAGATCGGACCCGTTGGCAGGAATTCATTAAAGGCTCGATCATCAATCGCCTGACCCGCGACCTGCGCGCGATTGACATTCTCATCGTCGCCGCCCCTGTGGACGCAGGCTAAGCCCCCGGCTAAATCACCTACCTCCGCGGGCGATGGAAACAGCCCAGAAGGTGGAAATCTGGTGGCTAAATTACCTGCCTCAGCGAATTACAGCACGTCCATGCGCGTCAGCGGAGTCTCTGCGCCTCGGCGGTGCGGTGACGGGCGAGTAGTTCTTGTTTTAAGAGTGCGCGTGCGGCAGCATCGCCCGGGCGCAGCTTGAGCGTTTCCTTTAACTCGACGATTGCGCGTGCGTCTTCATGGACCCGCACATAGGAGCGCGCGGCTGTCAGATGTGCGTCGGGATCGTTGGGCCGCGCATTGACGACGGTGATGTCGTGAGCGAGCCCCGTGAGGTCTGCCTGAGCGCGTTTTCCCCGATCGAGATATCGCAGTCCTCGCGATTGGTCCCCGGCCTCAAGGTACAGCCTGCCAAGCTGGATGAAGGTCTGCGCGGCAGGAGCTTTGTCCGCCACCTGTTGGAGATCGCGGAGAGCTGCCGCGCGATCTCCCCCCGCGCGCTCCGCCAGCGCGCGCACATAGAGCGCATTCATATTATTCCCATCCACGCGAAGCGCCTGGTTTGCCGCCTCCATCGCATGGCCGGGGTCTCCGAGGTCGAGGAACGCCTGGGCCTTACGCGCCAGTAATCCGGCGTCATCGGGCTTGTGCTGGAGCGCCTCGTTGACTACCCGCATTGCGTCGGCGGGCCTCTTCCAAAACTGGTAAACATCGAAAAGGGGCGCGAAAACCGAAGAGTCCATCGGCGCCCGCCGGCGGGCTTCCAATAGCTCACGCTCTGCCGTCGCCAGGTGGTGCTCCTGGAACGCGACGAGGCCGAGGGTGGCGTGCAAGTTCGCGTTAAGAGGCTCGCGAGAGAGGGAACGGCGCAGCAGCGCCTCAGCCTGCCCGGTCCAGCCGAGGTAGAGGTACTGATAGGCGAGCAGTGCCGCTGCGGCTGTATCGTCGGGGCGGAGGACAATAGCCTTCTTCAGCTCGTCCTGCGCTAGGTCTATGTCTCCGACTCGATTGTAGAGGTCTCCGAGAGCATCGTGCGGGGCTGCCGAGGTGGGCGCTAATCTCTCCGCAATGCGCGCCTCGTCAATCGCGCTCTGGTAATCTCCTTGCAGGGTGTACAGAGACGAGAGCTGGAGACGGCGCTGCGGGTCGTTGGGCTGGGCCGAGACTGCCTGAAGCGCCTGTGCCAGCGCGGCCTGCCGCATACGGGCGGCAGACTCTTCACGCTCGCGACGCTGTGCCTCGGTCCTCAGTCGCTCTGTCTCGCGCGCCAGACGCGCCCGCAGCGGCAGAGTGCAAAGCCACAGCGCTGCCAGGGCGCACGCCAGCGCGACCAGGATGGCGGCACGGCGGTTCGGTCGTAGTGGCCGTGCGGCCTGCGCGGGCGTCGGCATCGAGCGGGCAGGGGTTGGCGGACGTCGAGACATGCAGATAAGAGTCGCTGCGGAACGAGGCTACTTAAGCGCGGAAGGCGGAAGCGCGTGGGCGCCGGCAGCATCCGGGTCGAGGAAACCGCCCGGCAGATGCTCGGCGCCTTCGCGGTCTTCCTTCTCCCGCATTACCTTCATCGAGTGCGCGTCGGAATGACACGAGATGCAGTAGTTCGCGGGCAGATGACGGCGCGCAGTGACGCGCGCCTCTTCCTGAACGCCGGAGTAGTAGGCGCCCCCTTCGATCAGTACGGCACACAGCAGAACCCCTGTGAGCAGCAGAGCCGCAAGTCGTGGCGGCACACGTCTATGGAGCATACGGAATTCCTTCGGCCCGCGTCAATCGCCGCGCTTGGCCTTACGCAGGGCTTGCTGATGAGGACTCTCTGGAGGCCGTGCGGGAGCGGAATGGCAGCCGGTCCAGACCGTGAGATAGAGGCCGGCGGTTGCCAGCAGGACCACTCCCGCGAACAGCTTCTTGCGAGCAATGGACATAGATGGCTCCTGTTTATTTGTTTGCTTGTTTCCATTCTCGCCCGGCCCGAAGACTGGGCGCTACACGCGACACGCTTCCGTCCCGAAGCGCGGGGCCACGGGACGGAAGCGCTTGCTGTCGCTATACGAAACGCGCGCCTAATCGGAGAATAAACAGTCGCTGCCGGGCTGGCTAGAGGCGGTACAGGGCGGGAAGTGTTGCAGAATATACTGCTGCGCCTGTCCGCAGGTGACCGACCCGTCCGTGGGTATCGGCATAGTATCCGGACTCCACGGGCTGTTGGTGAGCGGGTAGTTGGGATCGGCACAATAAGCGGTCTGCGCCAGATTCGAATCCCGAACCATGATCAGGCGTCCGCCGAAGGCTCCGTCACTGCCGTCGCCCATATACCCGGATCGGACTTTGACGCTCTTTGCATGGCCGTCCACGAAGGCATAGTTGAACTGCCCTCCCGAATGGCGTAACGCAGAATTCGAAGTGCCTGTGAACGTGCAGCCTGCGAAGCCGATCCCCAGCGTTTGTCGGGGGTATCGTAGCTGTCACCGAACGCGAATGTCCCGGCGGGGAACTGAATGCTCGCCAGGGAGATGCCCGGAATCATGCTGTGCCCCGGCCGCTGCGGATCCTCTATCTGCGCCTTTAGCAAGCCGCCGCCGCGCCAGCCGATGGGCCCCCAGTTGTAGCCGAAACCGGAGTAGCGCGTCAGGGTAAGGCAGCCTCCTCCATCCGGGCAAGTTGTCTGATTGCCTTCGTTGCGGTCCGGGCAGTAGTAAAGGTCAAGATTCTTGGTATAGGGGTAAATAGCCGTCCACCAGTCCGTGCCAAAGCCCATCTTTGGCGTTGTTTCGTCATAGTCCTGGACGTACATGGCGAACGCGAGACCGGACTGTTTGGCATTGCTCAGGCAGCTAATCGCGCGCGCCTTTTCGCGGGCCTGGGCGAAGACAGGGAAGAGGATCGCCGCCAGGATGGCAATGATGGCGATCACGACGAGTAGCTCGATGAGGGTAAAACCGGCTCTTACCCTGCGATGTCCTTTCATGAGTGCCTCCTCCTGAGAAGCAAGGGTTGGATGGTTGACCGTTCGACAGGAGGCCAACCTCTGCTGCGCCTCCTCCTGCCAGGGCCGCGATGGGAATAGCTGATGTGGATAAAGACGATTAAGCGAGGGCTAGGTTTTGGCGAAATTCCTGTTACAAGGAATGCAGGCTACTCCTGTATAAGGTGGTTACCGGGATGCGTCGCGATCCGACGCGTGTAGTGCATCGCGGCCAGGGTATCGCGGCCGGTGAGAGGGGTCGAGGTGTTACCATCCAGGCGGCCTGCAATCGCCCAATACGGGTTCGCTGCCTGACTTCGCCGCCGGACAAGAAGAGACGATGGCGCTCATCGCCATCGGAAACGATGATCTAAGTATATAGGCTCTATGCTGGTACGTCAAGCACTTTTTTAACCTGTGTGGTTGCCCGGTGATCAGGAGGAAAGCGTTGCAATCGCAACCCCAAAGCTTCATGCCTTCAGGCAGAGGAGTAACCACGTGTTGCGGCCTTCTCTTGCTGATGGTATTCCTTATTGGCTGCGGAGCGCGCCGTCAAAGCGGGCCGACTCCCGTGCGGCAGGTGGGCGCTCCTGCGGCGGCGATCAAATTCAGCGATGTGACCGGACAGGCCGGTATCCACTTCGTCGCTACCACCTCCCGAACACCATCCAAATACCTGGTCGAGACCATGGGCTCCGGCTGCGCCTTCGGCGATTACGACAACGACGGCTACCTGGACATCCTGCTCCTGAACGGCGCACCGTTGCCCGGTGGGCATGTGGACGGCAGGCCGACGCTCAGGCTCTATCACAATAACCGCAACGGGTCTTTCACCGACGTTACCCATCAGGCCGGCCTGGATAAAAGCGTGATGTACGCCATGGGCGTGGCCGTTGGAGACTACGATAACGACGGCTATGACGATATCTATGTCTCCTGCGCCCTGGGGCCGAGCCATCTCTTTCACAATAATCGCCAGGGCGCCTTTACCGAGGTGACGCAGCGCGCCGGGGTCGCCAACAACGGCATGTGGGGCACAAGCTGCGCCTGGGTGGACGTGGACAACGACGGCTATCTAGACCTCTTCGTCTGCAACTACGTCACCTATCGCACGCTCAAGGACGATATTCCCTACTATACGTTGGGCGAGCGCGCCTATGCCATTCCAACTGCCTTCAAGCCCTCGCACTGCGTGCTCTACCATAACAATCACGACGGAACATTTACCGACATCAGCCAAAGCGCGGGGATTGCGACGCCGGGCAAATCGCTGGGCGTGGCCGTCTGGGATGTTGACCATGACGGACGCCCCGATATCTACGTGACCAACGATGGCATGCCGGGCTTCCTCTTCCACAATCTAGGCCATAACCGATTCGAGGAGGTAGGGATGCAGATGGGAATCGCCACGGACGAGCAGGGGCAGCCGCACGCCGGCATGGGCATTGACGTCAACGACCTTTACAACGAGGGTCAGAGCAGCGTCGTCATTACGAACTTTTCGGGACAGCAGACCTCCCTCTACGACCAGGCGAGCGCAGCGCTCTACCGGGACGATACGGTTTCCAGCGGGGTAGGGCCGCCGAGCCTGAACTATCTGGCCTTCGGCACGTTCTTCTTCGATTACGACAACGACGGATGGAAGGACCTCTTTGTGGCCAACGGGCACATCCAGGATAATATCGCGAAGGAGCAGCCCCAGGTGCACTATGCCGAAGAGCCGTTTCTGTACCAAAACGACCGCAACGGGCATTTCCATGAGGTGGGCGTCGCCTCCGGCGCGCCGTTCACGCGCCCGCTTGTGGCGCGCGGCGCTGCGTGGGGCGACTATGATAACGACGGCAGGCTGGATGTGCTTCTCACCTGCAATGGCGGTCCCGCCTATCTCTGGCACAACGAGACGCCCACCTCCAATCACTGGCTCACCCTCAAGCTGGTGGGCAAGAAGAGCAACCGGGACGGCATTGGAGCGCGGATCACCGCGCAGGCCGCCGGGCAGGTCCAGGTGACCTACGTGCGCAGCGGCTCCAGCTACCTCGCAGCCAGTGACCTGCGCGCGCACTTCGGATTGGGTGCGGCCACATCGGCCTCGCTCGTCGTGACGTGGCCCAGCGGCATCGTGGACCACATCCCCGCCGCTCCGGCGGACCATATGTGGAAGTTAGTAGAGGGCAGCGGCCAGTTGCAGTGATACCATACTCACTCCTGGCGGCTTTCATAAGAGGAGGCTAGGGGACTCAGAATACTAGATGAGGTAGCCTTTTCGCTTTTTGAGGGAATGACCGAGTAAGCTATTGACTGCAAAGTGAAAGGGCCACAGCCTATGCTATGGCCCTGAAACGAAAGGTGTGAGTTATAGACTTTGTACTGCGACGAGAGGGTAATACTCCCCGCGGTGGACTCGAACCACCAACATTTCGGTTAACAGCCGAACGCTCTGCCATTGAGCTAGCGGGGAACATGAAAACGCGCACCCTGATACTGCACGGCGCGCAATAATTATGATACCATGCTCCCCAGGTTCTGTCAAGATTGAATTAGCCAAAACTCCGCAAAAGGCAGCTATTGGCCGTTCGAGCGCCTGAGGTCTGCCGTCTAGCTCTTGCCGAGGCGATTGCGGACGATGGGCACGCCGTTGGGGGCGATCAGCGCGTTATCGATCAGGCGGACCTTGCCGATGCGGACGGCCAGGGCGACCAGCGTGACCGCGTCGGCCAGCGTCGTCACCGGCTGAAGGGTATCCGGATGGACGAGGGCGACGTAATCGCTCTGTGCCAGCGGCTCTGAGGCGATAAGCGCTTCCAGCTCCGCCTGAACCTGGACCGGATCGGTGGCACCGGCTTTGACGAGCTCCTCCGCGCGCTGTAGGGCACGATAGAGCACGGTGGCGGCACGGCGCTCCTCCGGCGACAGGTAGGCGTTGCGCGAGGACATGGCTAAGCCGTCCGGCTCCCGCACCGTCGGCACCGGCACAATCGTCGTCGGGATATTCAGGTCGCGCACCAGCCGCTCGATGAGGAGCAGCTGCTGGTAGTCCTTCTGCCCGAAGTAGGCCCGGTCGGGCTGGACGATGTTGAACAGCTTCGTCACCACCGTCGCCACGCCCCGGAAATGGCCTGGGCGGCGCGCGCCCTCCAGCACCGCGCTCAGTTCCGCTACCTCCACCGATGTCTGGAAGCCGGCAGGATACAGCTCCTCCACGGAAGGCGCGAACAGGGCATCCACGCCCTCATCGGAAGCCAGCTTCTGATCGCGGCCCAGGTTGCGTGGATAGGCGGCAAAGTCCTCGTGCGGGCCGAACTGGGTGGGGTTGACAAAGACGGAGATCACCGTCACGTCGCAATCGGATTTCGCCCGCCGGATCAGCGTCAGGTGCCCTGCATGCAGCGCTCCCATAGTCGGGACAAAGCCGACCGTTTTGCCCTCGGCGCGCAGGCCGCGCAGATAGGTGCGCAGCGGGCCAATATGCTCAAACGTTCGCATGATTAGAGGCTGTGCTCCTTGGTGGGAAATTGCTGCTGCCGCACCTCCTCAGCGTAGGCGCGGATGGCCGCCTCCATCATGTCCCCGATTTCGGCATAGCGCTTGACGTGACGATAGAGTTTACCCGGATAGATGCCCAGCAGGTCGTGCCAGACCTGTACCTGCCCATCACAGTGGACGCCGGCCCCGATGCCGATAGTCGGAATGGTGAGCGCGGCGGTGATCTCGGCGGCCAGCGCGGCCGGAATCGCTTCCAGCACCAGGCCGAAGGCGCCCGCCGCCTCCAGGGCATGGGCATCCTCCATCATGCGCTGCGCGGCGTCCGGGTCTTTGCCCTGGGCGCGATTGCCGCCGAGTATATAGACCGATTGAGGCGTCAGCCCTAAATGGCCCATGACCGGGATGCCCGCCTCCGTCAAGCGGCGCACCGTCTCCACGACGGGAGCGCCGCCCTCCAGCTTCACCGCCTGCGCGCCGCCCTCTTTCAAGAGACGCGCCGCGTTGCGAATCGCCTCCTCCGGGCTGACCTGATACGTTCCAAAGGGCATGTCGGCCAGCAGCAGCGCATGGCGCACCCCCCGCCGCGCCGCGCGCACCAGGATCAGCATCTCCTCCAGCGTCACCGGAATTGTGTTGTCATAGCCGAGCAGCATTCGGCCCGCGGTGTCGCCGACGAAGACAATATCCACGCCTGCCCTGTCGGCAAGACGCGCGGACGGGTAATCGTAGGCGGTCAGCATTACGATCTTTTCGCCGTTCGGCTTGCGTTGGCGCAGGCTCGGCACGGTGACGCGCTCGGTCCGCTCCCCGCTGCGCGCCGGACGTCCCTCGCCGCTGCGCTCACTTTGCTCGTCTATAACGTCCATCATTCGCAGGCTTCTCCTTTCGCTATTCTACTCCTAATCCCGAATTTCGTCAACAGGTGTATAGCACCTCTTTGCCGGCAAACGGACTGCGCATCGGAGCACAACCGAACAGACCGGCACGGCCTGGCAGCAAAACGTCCTCTTCCCTCATCGGCAAAGCCAGAGGAGAAGAGGACGAAGGGCGGAACAGATGCCGCTAGAGGGCTTACTTGCGGGACGCGCGGCGGCGGATGGCGAAACCGCCCAGGCACAGTAGGCCGCTGCCCAGCAAGGCCATCGAACCGGGCTCCGGCACGCCTCCGGGGTTGGGATTGCCGCCCGGATTCTCGATGCCGGTGGTGCCGATGGGCCGCCACTGCAGCGACTCATTCGAGTTATTTACCGCGGCCAGATCAAAGCCGCCCGTGTTGAGCACCTGCGCGGAGTCAACAAAGTCGAGGGCTTGATTGTTGAGCGTCAGGTGGATGACCGGATGATTGGTATCCGGGCTTGACGGCGAGCCAGAGGTTTGATCGCTGGTATCGAAGTTCTCTCCGCTCGTTTGCGTCAGAACTAGATTCTCTCCGGGGTGGATGGTGACGCCGGTGCCGATCAGGCCGTCCCAGAGCTGGAAGTTGGCGCCGTTATTAAAGCCATCTACGTGCGCGCCGGGGCCTAAAACAACATCGCTGGGGCCGGTATTCTGAAGGCGGATGGCCCCACCGTCGAAACTGCCGCCATGCTGGCCCAGGAAGATGACGCCCGGATCGCCATCCCAGGGGGACGGGAAAAAGGGGCTGGGGCGCAGGTTGTCGGCATAGCCGACAAACACGTTAATATCGGCGGAGGCGACCTGCCCGGCAGCGCCGAGGGTCGCCAGGCCCAGTGTGCACAACAACAGCAATCTCTTCATCAGGTTCTCCTTAGAGATGAGCCGCGTTGCCTGGGTCGGAGGAGCGTGCTCGTAGGGATTGTGGCTGTGTACCACTCCAATCACAGCGCGTGTGGGGTGTAAGGGTGCCTGGCTTGTGCCGGCACGCGCGCATGTGCGCAGCCGGAAGTACCGTGCCCCAGATTCAGAGTTCGATCTGGTCTCGTGCACAGCACGTGCCAAGCCGACTGTAGAGATTGCCGGTTTTGTCAGCAATATTATCGGAGGGATAGCTGATCCGGCAGAATTATGGGTGAAGACCGAGTTTTCGAGAGGTGATCACGCGCGAGTGCGGCTGCTTTGGAAGGAAAGGAGCTTTACGTCCCTTGGCGGCCAGACTTCGCCGATGCCGCTTCACAAAATGAGTCCGCACGGAAGCTGCGGAGTCGTTTAACCACCGTCCGGGGAGGGAGGGACATCCAGGCGCTCACGGCGCGCTTTGTTGCGCCAGAAGCGTTCACAGACAGGCAGAAACTCGCATTCCGGGCAGATGTCCTTGCGGACAGGTTCCGCCTGGCTGAAGTCGCGATCCAGAATCTCCGCGCCGATCTGGCGGATGTCGCGCTCAAACTGATCCAGCGCTTCCTCCGAGAGCTCGGCGGAGGCCTGATTTCCGGAGCGCAGGCAGTAGATGGTGGCAAAGACGCGGGCATCGGGGTGTAAGCGTTTGAGGATCAGTTGGTAGCAGCACATCGCCAGATCCCCGGCAACCTCGTCGGAGGTCGTCTCCCAGCGTCCGCTCTTGTAGTCTATGATCTCCAGGCTGCCGTCGGGATGGCGGTCAATACGGTCAATGCGCCCGGAGAGCTTGAACTGGTCCATGTCATAGCTGAGGGTCTTTTCCGTGGCAATGGTTTCGACCTGTCCCGCGAGGCGTTCCTGGTGGGCGGCATGGTACGCCTGCACGATCTGCTGGCCGGCCTCGCGGTGGGCCTGTTCCTGCTCGTCCGTTGCGTAGCCCGCGCCAATCCAGGTCTGCTCCATGCGCACGATCAGTTCCTCGGCGCTGTGTGTGGCGCCCTCCGCGTGGAAGTGCTGAAGGACGTGGTGCAGCGTCGAGCCGAAACTGTAGCCGGGCTTGGCGCGCATGAAGAAACGCCCAATCTTATCCTCATAGATGTACTTGTAGCGGACAGCGCACTCCAGATAGGTGGCAATGCGGGTGGGGCTGAGCGTGGGCTTGCGCCCCGAGCTCTTCTTGGCGGACGGCTTGCGGGCGGAGGATTTGCGGGCGGGCATGGCGGGACACTCCAGGGTGGGGATGGGCGCTATCGGCCCGGACATTGCAGCCGGATTTGCCTCAGAGGCTATTGTACCGCATTTGCCCGTGTTGCAACAGGTAGACAGAGCCAAAAACGGGGGCCGGAGAGCGCAAAATTGCTGCGCTCTCCGGCCCCGTCCGCAGGAGTTTGCGAACTCCTTCCCCGCGCTCTTTAGGAAAACGTGGGCCTGGTTTTTATGTCAACGGGCGGCCTGCTCTCCCGAGCCGCGCACGATTAGGAAAACTTTACTGGGTCGCCAAGCAGGCGCCGCTGGCGCGCGTGGGCGCTGTTAGCGCTTGTTCTCAGGTTGGGAGGACTCTTGATTTCGGCGTCCCATCGAATTATTCCCGAAAGGGCCGGGGGATGCGTGCCCGCAGTGTTACGGTATTTGGCCAGGAGGCGGCAGGGGGAGACGGGGGCTAAAGCTCTGGCGCCACACCAGGGTAGGTAGACCGACCCGGAGGCGTTTTACAGAGGTCGTGCAGTGACCGGTAGAACTACGCTTGCCCTGGGGCGGGCAGGGCGGGATATTGCCCTTGAAGATCCAAGGTCCTTATTCGCCCGATTCCTGAGCTAACAGCACGGGCGCGCTTACTTGCATGGCGTCGGCTTCGGAGACCAGCGTAGGAACGATGGAGAGCGTGTCTATGGCGGCACAATAGCCCAGGTCTTCCCCGAATCCCCGGTCGGCTAATGTCTGCGCGTGGTGTCCTTCTATCCAGCCGCGCAGCAGGTTCGGCTCAGCCTGCCAGAGCCGCCGTGCGGCGATGGCGGAGTCGGCTTGCTCCGGCATCTCCCACGCGCCCGCCTGCGCCGCGATGGCCTCCACGTAGAGCCCGGCGACCGTCGCATCCTCCAGCGTGAACTGGGTCTCCGTTCCCGCGCAGACGATCACGATATCCGAGCTCGTTTCCCGCGCAGCCTGCCAGGCCGCCTGCGACACGACCCGGCGGTTGACCGCCGCGCCGAGCAGCACGCGCCGCGCCCCGGCCACCGCCGCGACCGCCTTCGTGCCGTTGGTGGTGGAGAGGACAACCGGTCGCCCCGTGAAGTCCAGCGCGGCAAATTCGACCGGCGAGTTGCCGTAGTCAAAATCGGGCACCTTGTAGCCGCCGGTCTCGCCGCAGAGGACGTAGCCGCGCTCCCGCGCAAAGGCCCGCGCGGCCTCGTGGGAGGCCGTCACATAGACGCGCGGACAGCCGCGCGCAAACAGTGTCGCGATCACTGTCGTCGCCCGCAGCACGTCCACCACCACGCACACCGCCCCGGAGACATCTCCCGCCTGCTCCGGCAAAAACGCTACCCTGATCTCCATAAATCCCTTGCACCGACGCGGTGTCGCGGCTATTCGCCCTCGTCATGGGCTTCGAGGAGCGCCGCCAGCGGCTCGGGCATGTATTTGAGGAGCGCCCGCTGCCAGACAACCTCCTCATGCGGCGTATCGGCGGCCAGGTAGATGGTCTCAATGCCGCTCTCCCGGCCAAACCTGGCGAGATGCCGCATGTAGTTGAGAATGGCCTCCAGGGCCATCGGCGCGGCGGCCTCAGCGGCGTAGTCGTTCTTGCCGGCGCCGAGATTAGGCAGAATGAGCGTTTTGAAGCCGTGCCCGTCTGCCAGGATCAGGGCAGACTGAACGCTATCCCAGAGGCTATCGGCGTAGGCCGGGGCGTCGGGCGTACGGCATCCCAGGTGGATGATGTGGCCGACATTGGACAGCGCGCCGGCGCCGGTCAGGCTCGCCCCACCCAGCGGGATAGAGCCGATAGCGCGCGCCTCCTCCACCACCGCCTGCCCGGCGCACTCCAGCAGGCGCACCTCCAGCGGTTTGCGCGCCGGCCCACAGTCCCCGCCATGCGCGGCGGCTACTCCCCCGGCCTGCATCTCTTCCAGGCCGAAGGT
>DASRGZ010000111.1:0-32669 GCA_035650735.1 Chthonomonadaceae bacterium | reverse complement strand
GTACTTGAGGGCCTTGGCCTTGCCGGCGTCGGCCAGGACGCGAGTGATGGCGGAGGTGAGGCTGGTCTTGCCGTGGTCGACATGGCCGATGGTGCCGATGTTGACATGGGGCTTGGTCCGCTCAAAACGCTGCTTTCCCATGGGTATTCTTCCTCCAGAAATCCTAAGCCAGTAGAAGCCTGAGGGCGAGCGCGCCGCCGCTCAGGCAGCCATCCGTGGCCGCCGCCGGGCGGGTTGGCAAACGCGGCGGGACGGAGGGGATAAAAAAGAACCAGCCCACACTGGGAATCGGACCCAGGACCTCTTCTTTACCAAAGAAGTGCTCTACCTCTGAGCTATGTGGGCAGGGAGGGCCGCAACATGCAAAAGAAGGAAATGGAAGAAAGGGAGCCCTGGGGAAATGAAACTCATTTCCTCATTTCCCCGTTTCCCATTTCCTTGCCTCAGGTTACGGCCCGGTTCGGTGGGGAGAGGAGGATTCGAACCTCCGAAGCGTTCCGCGACTGATTTACAGTCAGTTCCCTTTGGCCACTCGGGAATCTCCCCGCGCGCCTTTGCCCGGCTCTTCCTGAGCCAGACAAAGTATTACTCGGTGGAAAATCGCGCGTCCACCGAGTAAGCTGTGCAAGTATAGCACAAATTGCGCCGAAAGTCAAGGTGCTCCTGCGATTTCCCGCGTGATTGTCCTCCTTGGCGGTATTGACCCGGCCTGCGGCTTCTGGTATTCTGGAGAGGAAATCTCCGATGGCCTCCTGCGATGGGGCGCGCTCCGGGCCGGTGGAACTTACGCTTGCCAGGCGCGTCTGATAGTGTACAAAGAAGAGCGGCGACTGGATGCGCATGGGGACTTAGAAAGAAGAAGTTATGCTTATCAGGTTGCAACTCTGGCCTGTGTGCGCTCTGCTATTGGCGCTTTCGAGCCATAGCATACAGGCTCAGGAGGGCGATTCTGGCAGTTCGACAGATCGCCTCGTGCGGCAGGTGGTGGAGCGGACGAACGCGGAGCGGGCCGCGCACGGTTTGCCGCCGCTGAAGTTGGAGGAGCATTTGCAGCAGGCCGCCTCCTGGCTGGCCCGGGATATGGCGGCTCACAACACGTTCGATCATACCGATAGCAAGGGGCGCAGCATTGACCCGCGCCTGCCGGACTTTGGCTATCGCCACTATCACTATATCGGGGAGAACATCGCCGCTGGGCAGAACACCCCTGCCGGCGTTGTGGCGGGCTGGATGCAAAGTCCCGGCCACCGCGCTAATATTCTCAGCCCGCATTTCCGCGAAATAGGCGTTGGGCATGCCGTAAACCGCGCCACTACATACAAGTCCTATTGGGTTCAGGACTTTGGCGCGCGCTTCGGCGTCTACCCGGTGGTGATCAACGGGGAGGCGGCAGAGTCCCACAGCCCAAACGTCCGGCTCTATATCTACGGCTCCGGCTGGGCGGAGCAGATGCGCCTGAGCAACGACGGCACGCACTGGACGCCCTGGGAGCCCTATCGGTCACAGCGGGATTGGACATTGGAACTGGGCAACGGCCCGCGCACCGTCTACGTCGAGCTGCGCAACGGAGATACTATCCTGCGCAGCGCCGACTCGATAGAGCTGGCTACGCAAGCCGCCGAGGCGCCGGAGGGTCGGCGCCCGGCAAGCAGACACAAGGGATCGCATCGCGCCCAGCCGCACAAGCCGCGCCCTTGACATTTCCATCGAGAAGGAGCGACCTCCCATGCAAATCAGCCGACGTAATTTCCTGAAAGGCACTGCCGTCGCGGCAGGCAGCCTTACTACGCTCAGCCTGGCCGAAACGGCGAGCTCCGCTGCCGACCAGGAGGGCACGCTGCCCCGGCGCGTTCTGGGGCGCACAAAAGAGAAGGTTTCGATCCTCGGGATCGGCATGGCTCCCCTCGGCAGCAACAACACGACCACCGCCCAGGCTGAGGCCGTCGTCCATGCCGCCCTGGATCAGGGGATCACCTACATTGATGTGTCGCCCGACTACGGCAACGCGGAGGACAAGCTCAAAGGCGTGCTCAAGACTCGGCGCGAGGGCCTGTTCCTCGTGACTAAGGTCAACCCGGACCGCCAGGATCGCCAGGGCGTGCAGCGGCAGGTGGAGGAGAGCCTGAAGCGCATGGGCGTGGCTCAGGTGGATGCCGTGCATATCCATAACCTGGGCGACTTCGATATGGATCGGCTGTTCACGCCCGATGGGGCCATCGCCGGCCTGAAGGAGGCGCGGGAGCGGGGTCTGTTGCGCTTTATCGGCACGAGCGGCCACATGCGCCCGCAGCGCTTCGCCACGGCCATTGCCACCGGCGATATTGACCTGACGATGAACGCGCTCAACTTCGCCGACCGCCACAACTACGATTTTGAGGGGCTGGTGCTGCCCGTCGCACAGCAGCATGGCACCGCCGTTGTTGCCATGAAAGTGCTGGGCGGCGCGAAGAACTGGCAGTACGATGGGAAGACGCCCGGCACGCTAGCCGAATATCACTCCCGCGCCATTCGCTACTCGCTCGGCCTACCGGGCGTGGCCTGCGCGGTCATCGGCCTGAGCAATGCGGAGGAAGTCAAGCAGGCTGCCGAGGCCGCGCGCCATTACACACCGCTCTCCGCCGCCGAGCGGAGCGATCTGCTTGCCATTGGCCGGCGATTGGCGCAGGCGCGCGGCCTCTACTACGGCCCGGTGAACGGGTAGCGCCTCACACCTTACCCGGCAGGCTAAACCCTGCCGCTGTGGGGCCGGAGGTGAAGTCAATCACTGCTCGGCAGGATTCGCATTTTCAGGCGGCTGTTCGCCTGTCTTGGGTTGGTTTGGCGGAGCGCCGGTTAGCTCGCCATCGGCGGTGTCCTCTACGCCGTGGAAGGGGCCTTCCAGCGCCTTGTTCGGCATTCCAACGCCGCCCGTATAGCCCATACCGCCCGTCGGGCCTGACATTTCGCCGGAGATAACCCCGCCCGTCGCTCCCACGCCGCGTATATCATCATCAAAGCCGGGGTGGCGGCCAGCCTCCTCCCGCAATCCCTCCATTACCTCGCCGGTAATGCTGGTTCTCTCAGCCACGCCCCCGGTACCGATAACGCCCTTCCCCTCGGTAGGACCTGGCCCGCCGGACACCCATGTATCCGCATTGGCCTGCGCGCCTTCCCGCTGATCCGTCTTTTGCATTCTGCTGCTCCTATAGGAACCCTCCCTGGCCGTTCCTTACCTGGCGGAGAGGAACCGTTCCCTCCTCCCGGCAATGCGAGAAGCAGCGCCTCGCGCCACCGTGGTTTACGAGGGAATTGGCGAGAGAGGCAACCACGCTTTCATGCCATGCCACCAGGCGAGGGACAGGGTACGATGAAGTATCCCGAATCGATCATGGGACGGGCAGCAGAGACGCGAGGTTCCCGAACGCGCCGATCACGCGGTATCAGATCAGTCCGCCACTAACGCCAATCACCTGCCCGGTCACCCATCGGGCCTCCTCGGAGGCGAGGAATGCGACCACGTCGGCGATGTCTTCCGGCGTACCCAGGCGGCGCAGGGCCGTCATCTCGATCATAACGCGCTGCTGCTCCGGCGGAATGACCTCCCGGAGCATATCGGTTTCCGTCGGGCCGGGCGCGACGGCGTTGACGGTGATGTTGCGCGGGCCGAGTTCGGCGGCGTGGCTGCGGGTCATGGCCTGGACCGCCGCTTTGGTCGCGCTGTAGACCGAGGTTCTGGGCGGGGCCGCCTGCGCCGCGCCCGAAGTGATGTTGATGATGCGTCCGCCCTCCTTCCCTATGCAGCGCGCCGCCTCCTGCGTGGCAAAGAGCACGCCGCCCACGTTCACAATGAACTGGCGATGGAAATCGGCCTCATCTATCGCTTCCAGGGGACGGAACTCCGCTACGCCCGCATTATTGACCAGAATATCCAGCCGTCCGTAGCGTTCCATCGTCTGCGCGAACATCTGCGTAATCTGCTCCTGCACGCCGACATCCGCCTGGATAGCCACCGCCGCCCCGCCCCTCGCCTCAATCTCGGCGACGAGCTTCCCGGCAGCCTCCGCGTTGCGGTTGTAGTTGACGACGACCGCCACGCCATCCCTTGCCAGCCGCCTGGCAATCGCCGCGCCGATGCCGCGCGAGGCCCCGGTCACAATCGCCACTTTGCCGGTTGGCGGATGGGTAGGCTCTGCCGTCTTCGGCTGCGTGCTCTGCCCCTCACTGCGCAGGATGTCGTTGCAGAGCTCGACGCAATCCAGGCACACGCCCCCATGCACGCCCAGGATCAGTTTCTTGACCTGTTCGCGCGTTTTGCCGCAGAGTACGCAGCGGCCCTCTATCCGTCCAGAAGCGCTTGCCATTGCCTCTCCTCCTATCCGCTCCCCTGGCGCTCCCACTCATCGCGCAGTATGCCCATATAGACCAGATCTACATACTTGCCATCGCTCCAGGCATGTTCGCGCAGGCGGCCCTCCTCCACGAATCCGCAGGCGCGATAGGCACGCAGAGCGCGCTCGTTGGTCGCCATCGTTGTCAGCCAGACCTTGAGCACGTTGCGGTAACGGAACGCCCAGTGGAGCAGCAGGCGGATGGCGTCCCGCCCGTAGCCGCGCCCCCAGTACACCTTGTCGCCGATGCCGATGCCCAGTTCGCATGTCCTGGCGATCTCATCGAACCGATGCAGCGCGCATGGGCCGATCAGCTTGCCGTCGGCTTCAATGGCAAACCAGGGAGCGTCACGCCCACCCTTGCTGACCTGCTGATCGAATTCTGCCTGCAAGCGGGCAAGCGCCTGCGGCAAGGGAGGATCGCCGATGCCCGCCAGCTCGACCTCTACGTCGTTATTGAACTGACACAGGCGCGGCAAGTCTTCCCGCTCAATGGCGCGCAGAATAACCTTCTCGCCCTTCAGCAACGCCCTGTCCTCCTCTACTCCGGCGCAAAACCGGCTTGAAGCAGCCGTTCGCGAATGGCGCCAGGACCGACCTGCGCCTCATCGTATTGCACGGTCACATTCTTGCCCGGGATGTCTACCTCCACGCTATGAACCCCGGCCAACTTGCCGAGGGAGCGTTTTATCGCATTGGCGCAGCCTTCGCAATGGATCGCCGGGCAATGCGCCTGTAACGTCGCAGCCATACAAGCAAAGTCCTTTCCGTTCGTATTTCAGTAGACGTGCATGGAGCCGTCGGCGCGGCGGACGAGCGGCATGAAGGCGCGCTGATACGGATGCTGCACCGCCTTCTCCTCATCTACATCTACGCCGAGGCCGGGCGTCTCGTTCGGGTGGGCGAACCCGTTCTCCATCTTACAGATGCCGGAGACGACCTCATAGGCAGGCTCCGGGAAGCGCGTCCACTCCTGCACGCCGAAGTTAGGGATGACCGATTGCAGGGTGATCGAGGCCGCCTGCGCCACCGGGCCGATGTCGGCGGCCCCATGAAAGGCGCTGCGCACGTTGAAAGGCTCGGCAAGCGTCATGATCTTGCGGGCTTCGGTTAGGCCGCCGACGTGCAGCGGCTTGATGCGAATGAAGTCAATCCATCTATTCATAAACAGCGGCAGGCAGTCCCAGCGGGAGGTGAAGATCTCGCCGATGGCGAGCGGGGTCGTGGAGGCCGCACGCAACAGGGGCCAGGACTCCCGATGCTCCGGCATCAGCGGATCTTCCAGGAAGAACAGCCGGAAGGGTTCGAGTTCCTTTGCCAGCCGCGCCGCCTCGATAGGAGCCAACTGCTCGTGGGCGTCATGGAACAACTCGATATCCGGTCCGAGCTTTTCCCGCAGATGCGCAAACAGCTTGGGCACGCTCAGCAGATAGGGCGTCGGCTCGTAGATCTGTTCCGCCGGCGTGCCGGGGGTGATCGGGTCTTTGTGGCCCAGGACGCCCGCGCCCCCATACGGCCCGACCTGGCAGCGCACGACCTTGAAGCCCTGCCCCATGAGCCGCCGCGCGTGGTCTTCACACTCGATGGCGTCGCGCCCATGCGCGTGACTGTAGCACATCACGCCGTCGCGCGCCTTGCCGCCCAGCAGTTGATAGACCGGCAGATTGGCCTGCTTGCCCTTGATGTCCCACAGGGCGATGTCAATGGCGGCCAGCGCCGCCATGAAGATGGGGCCGCCGCGCCAGTAGCCCTGCCGGTAAACCAGGTGCCAGAGGTCCTCGATGCGCTGGGGGTCGCGCCCGAGGAGCAGATGTGAAATATGGCGGATCGCCTCGGCGACAATCGTCTCGCTGCCGTTCAAGGTGCCCTCTCCGACGCCGTACAGACCGGGCTCATCGGTGAAGATCTTGACGAAAACGTAGTTGCGCCCCGGGCAGGTCACAATCGGGCGGATCTCCGTAATCTTCATAACGGGAACTCTCCTGCGAATTTTGCGTTCTATTCGTCAATAGGAACGGCTATTCCTGAAGCGACCCCGCAAAATTCGGGCTACTCTACCCGGTGAACTCCACCCTTCCCCGCTTTTCTGCCGTGCCGGAGAGGGATGGACAGGACTTTTTTTCCTAAATTTTCGGAAAAAGCCCATATCTAGGAGGAATTGGAGGAAATCATCGCTAAATATAGATTGATAACGTGTTTGGAAAGGAGGGAAGCAAGCGATGGAAGGCTATTGCATGAAGTGCAGGTCTAAGAAAGAGATGCAGAACCCGACGGCCACTACTCTCAAGAACGGCAAGCCCGCCACGACTGGCACCTGCCCTACCTGCGGAACCAAGATGGTCAAGATCGGCAAAGCGGCCTGAGGGCGCGCGAAGTTGGGCCGCTCATGCCGCCTGCATGGGCGGCCCGATCTTCGTAATAGAACAAACTGGCTCACAAGAATCGTCACTATCAGCGCGATTATCGAGGCGCGCGGCCACTCTAAAGGGATCGTTGTGCGGGCGCCTATCGGCAAATTCCGCGATAGAGGGAAGCAAGGGGAGGATTAGGATGCAGGATACCCCACTTCTTGAGACGACCTACGATTTTATTCTGCGCTGCCGTCGAGAGGATGGCGGCTACGCGCCCTCGCCTGACCCAGCCTATCCCGGCAACTCCGACACCCGCGCCAGCGATCTGGCAGCAGCGACCTATGCCGCCGTTCTCGCCCACTCTCTGGGGCGGGAACTGCCCGACAAAGCGGCCACCGCCGACTTTTTCCGGCGCCACCAGCAGCCGGACGGCTCCTTCCGCAATCTGGAGGGCAGCTTCGCCCCCCAGAGCGACCTGGCTGTGCTCTATAACACGACGCAGGGCGTCGTCGGGCTGCGCGCGCTCGGCGAACGGCCCCCTATCTCTCCGGTGGGTGTGATGGATCGCTTCTTTGAGGGGAACGCCTTCCAGCGCCTGCCCTGGTACACCACCAGCTTTTTCCCGCTATTTTACGCCGCGTCGGATGCGCCCTTTCCGGAGGCATACCGGCAGGCTCTCAGCGCGCATATGCAGGCGCATCAGACGGCGGACGGCTACCTAGGCGACCACGTGGCGGCGACCTTTCACATGGCCCATTTCTTCCGACTCGTCGGAGAGCCGACGCCGCGTGCGGCGGAGATGGTGGAGCGGACGCTGCGCGACCAGGCGCCCGACGGTGGATGGCACATCAAAGCGCCGGATTGGGACGTCCACGCCTGCTTCGACGCCCTGTTCATTCTGCGGCAGTTGGGCGGCGGCTCGGAGCGCTGCCGCGCCGCTATCGAGCGCGCCGCCGATTGGGCCCTGCGCTGCCGCAACGACGATGGCGGCTTCGGCCACTATCCTGGCTGGCATTCCGACATGGATGCGGTATACTTTCAATGCGGCGCGCTCTTCCAGGCCGGGCGTATGCCCGACGCGGCCTCCAGCCTGCCGGACGCCCATACGCTGGGCTGGGGCCATGCCATGCGGCCCGACTGGAGATAAGGAGGAAGAAAAGTCCTGACTCCTTTCAGCCTTCCTTCTCCCGCCTTGCGGGCGTGTGCCTGCCTTCTTGCCCTATAGAAACCCGGTGGGAATGCCGATAATATTCCTGGTGAACTTGACGCGAGACGTCTCTTGCCCCCATCCTTCCCAGGACCGTCAGGCTCCCGGCCAACCCAGCGCAGGCTGGCCTACACCCCATTTCAGAAAGATACGCTATGACAATATCGCATCTCTTTGTCTTCGATACGCAATCCCCTGGATCGCCGCCTCAGGCCGAACCGGCCCATTCCAGCCCCTCCGTGTCCCTGGTTGGCAAGCGCGTGATCATCGTCGAAGATGAGGGCATCACGCAGATGCACCTGCGCCGGATGCTGACGCGCGCCGGCCTGCATGTCGTAGGCTCCGCCGTCAACGGGGAAAAAGGGGTCGCGCTGGCCCTGCAGGAGCGTCCGGATATCGTGCTGATGGATATTCAGATGCCCGGCGCCTTCAACGGCCTCGAAGCGGCCCGGCGTATCCTGTCCGCATTCCGAACCTGCGTTATCATCCTCAGCGCCTATTCGGATTACCAGGCGGAAGCGCAGCAGATCGGCACCAGCGGCTATATCCTCAAGCCCGTAGATAGCACGACGCTGCTTCCTGAGCTTCAGCAGGCTTTTGAGGCTTTCCATCGGCGCTAGCCCCCGGCGCCGTCACCCCCTCACCACACGCCCTGCCGACGCCGCTCTCTGTGGCGTCCCCCGCCGCTGCCGCACTCTGTCTGCGTTCTTCCCTGTGCATTTGCGGGCAACTCGCCACAAAAACCGGCGTATTTAAGGTAAGCTCTGATCCAGGCTTGATAGACTCCCTGGAGCAGCAGGGGTATCCCCAGCGTATTTAAGGTAAGCTCCAATCCAGACTTACTTATCCCTTCGGGACGAGAGGAGATATCTTTATGGGACACACGCCGCAAGAATGGAAAGACCTGGCCACGCAGCTGCGCGCCGATAGCATCCGCTGCACCACCGCCGCTGGTTCCGGACACCCAAGCTCCAGCCTGTCGGCGGCGGACCTGATGGCCGTACTGCTGGCAGATCACCTGCATTACGATTTCAACGATCCCGACAACCTCCGCAACGACCGCCTGATCTTCTCTAAGGGCCACGCCTCTCCCCTGCTCTACGCGCTCTTCAAGGCCGCCGGAGCGATCTCCGATGAGGAGCTGATGACCCTGCGCAAGTTCGGCAGCCGACTGGAGGGCCACCCCACTCCGGCGCTGCCCTGGGTGGATGTCGCCACCGGGTCGCTGGGCCAGGGCCTTCCGACGGGCGTGGGCATGGCCTTGAGCGCCAAACGGCTGGATAAGCTGCCCTTGAAGGTCTGGGTGCTGCTGGGCGATAGCGAGATGGCCGAGGGAAGCATTTGGGAAGCCTTCGAGCTAGGCGGCTACTATCAACTCAACAACCTCATCGCCATTCTTGATATGAACCGTCTGGGCCAGCGTGGGCCGACCATGCTGGAGTGGCATGGCGAGGTCTATGCCGAGCGCGCTCGCGCCTTCGGCTGGCACGCCATTCAGATTGACGGCCACGACTTCGGCCAGATCAACGCAGCCTATACCGAGGCCGAGAACTCCGCCGAAAGGCCCGTCTGTATCATCGCCAAGACCATCAAAGGCGCGGGCGTCTCGCTGATAGCAAACCAGGAAAACTGGCACGGCAAGGCGCTGCCTCCCGCCGATGCGGAGAAGGCGCTGGCGGAGTTGGGCAACCCGTCCGGCAACATCGTCGTAAAGCCCAAGCCGCCGCGCGAGGGAACGCCCGCAGACCTGGGAGCGCCCGGCACCTACCAGCCCCCACAGTATGAGGTCGGCGCAAAGATCGCCACGCGCGAAGCCTACGGCGATGCGCTCAAAGCCCTGGGCGCGGCCAAGCCCAACGTGGTTGCCCTGGATGGGGAGGTCAGCAATTCCACCTTCTCCGACAAGTTTAAGAAGGCGTACCCGGAGCGGTTCTTTGAGATCTTTATCGCCGAACAGCAGATGGTCAGCGCGTCGGTGGGCCTGCAAGTGATGCACAAAAATCCGTTCGCCTCCACCTTCGCCGCCTTCTTCACCCGCGCCTACGACCAGATCCGCATGGCCGCCATCTCCCAGGCCAACCTCCGCCTGACCGGCTCGCACGCGGGCGTCTCCATCGGCGAGGACGGGCCGTCCCAGATGGCCCTGGAAGACCTGGCGATGATGCGCGCCGTCTATGGCAGCACCGTCCTGTATCCCTCCGACGCCACCACCACCGTACACCTGACGGCGCAGATGGCCACCCGCCCCGGCATCTGCTACATGCGCACCACCCGCGAGAAGACGCCGGTGCTCTACGGCCCGGGCGAGAGCTTCCCCATTGGCGGCAGCAAGACCCTGCGGCAATCGGATAACGACGCGGCGGCGGTCATTGCGGCGGGCATCACGCTCCATGAGGCCCTGAAAGCCCATGCTACGCTTCAGTCGGAGGGAATCAACATCCGTGTGATCGATCTCTACTCCGTCAAGCCGATTGACGCGGACACGCTCAAGAAGGCGGCGCAGGAGTGCGGGGGCAACCTGATCGTGGTCGAGGATCACTGGCCGCAGGGTGGCATGGGCGACGCCGTGCAGGAGGTCTTCAGCGGGCCGGGCGGCCCGCCCCCGAACGTGACGCGGCTGGGGGTCAGCAAAATGCCCGGTTCGGGCAAACCGGAGGAGTTGATGGATGACGTCGGCATCAGCGCGCCCCATATCGTTGCCGCCGTCAAAGCCGTCAAGAGAAAATAAACCACCCGCTAACGCTAGAGGCACAGAGGAAAAGCCACACGGAGAAAAACAAAAGAGACAAAGACAAAAGCCTTTGGACAGGATGAACAGGATTTACGGGATTACACAAGGAGAGAGGCAAGGCTTGTATGGGTTTTTGAAATCCGGTTCATCCCGTTTATCCTGCCTAAAACTCTGATCTTTATTCTCTTTCTCTTTGCTTTTCTCCGTATGGCTTTTCCTCTGTGCCTCTGTGCCTCTAGCGTTAGCGGGTGGTTTGTTTTGCTTTGCTGTTTGGGATCAGGAGGCCTGGCGCAGTTCGCTCGCAGTGATTAGGGTTGGGTCCACGCGGTCGCGCACCGTCTGCTCCTCCACCACGCAGCGTTTCACGTCCTTCGAGGAAGGGATCTCGTACATGATGTTGAGCATGACCTCCTCGATGATGGTACGCAAAGCACGCGCGCCGGTGCTGCGCTGCATAGCCTCGCGAGCGATCTGGCGCAGCGCGCCCTCGGTAAAGACTAGCTCTACGCCGTCGTACTCGAAGAACTTGGTATACTGCTTGACCAGCGCGTTCTTGGGCTCGACCAGGATTTTGACCAGCGCTTCTTCGTCCAGCGGGTCCAGGGTCGCCACGACCGGCAGGCGTCCGATGAACTCGGGTATCAGCCCAAACTTGAGCAGGTCGTCGGGCAGGATGTGCTGGAGCAGCGCGCTCCGCTGCACCTGCTGCTCGGCGCGGGTGCTGACGTTGGCGCGGATGCCCATCGCGCGGGTATTGATGCGCCGCTCGATGATGTCGGTCAGGCCCTCAAAGGCGCCGCCGCAGATGAAGAGGATGCTGGTGGTGTCAATCTGAACGTATTCCTGCTGCGGGTGCTTGCGCCCGCCCTGCGGCGGCACATTGGCCACCGTGCCCTCCAGGATTTTGAGCAGGGCCTGCTGGACGCCCTCGCCGCTGACGTCGCGGGTAATGGAGGGGTTTTCGCTCTTGCGCGAGATCTTGTCAATCTCGTCAATGTAGATGATGCCGCGCTGGGCGCTACGGATGGTCTGTTCGAGGGTGCCGCCGCCGTTGGCGTTTTCCGCCGCCTGGAGCAGCTTAAGCAGGATATTCTCCACGTCCTCGCCGACATAGCCGGCCTCGGTCAGTGAAGTAGCGTCGGCAATGGCGAAAGGCACATGGAGGATTTTGGCCAGCGTCTGCGCCAGCAGCGTCTTGCCGGAGCCGGTGGGGCCGATCAGTAGGATGTTGCTTTTCTGCAGCTCGACGTCGTGGCTGGGCGAATTGATGCGCTTGTAGTGGTTATAAACGGCAACGGACAGGATCCGCTTGGCGCGCTCCTGTCCCACGACGTACTGGCTGAGGATACGATAGATCTCTTTCGGCTTGGGGATGGCGCCCATATGCGCCAGTCGGTGCCGATCCGCCTCCTGCCCCTCGCTGCGCAGGATGTCGTTGCAGAGCTCGACGCAATCCAGGCAGACGCCTCCATGCACGCCCAGGATCAGTTTCTTGACCTGTTCGCGCGTTTTGCCGCAGAGCACGCAGCGGCCCTCTATCCGGTCAAAAGCCCTCGACAAGGTAGTACCCCCTGAACAGTATCGTCCCAAGCGTTCGCTGCCAGGACGCGATTTTCCTGCTTCTCCGTGAAAACGAGGGAGCAGATTTTCCACTCCCTCGGTTCGTCACTGGATTATCGGTCTAGCGCTCGCCTTTCTCCGCTATTTTGTCAATTATTCCATATTCCAGGGCTTCTTGCGCGGACATAAAGTAGTCGCGATCCATATCGCGGCGCACCTTATCGTAGGGCTGGCCGGTATGCCGGGCCAGGATTTCGTTCAGGGTGTCGTGCGCGCGCACCATCTCTTTGAGGCGGATTTCGGCGTCCTGCACCGGCCCCTCGAAGCCGCCCGCGACGGCATGGATCATGATGCGCGAGTTGGGCAGGGCATAGCGCTTTCCGGCGGTGCCCCCCGCCAGCAAGACCGCTCCCATCGAAGCGGCCATGCCCACGCAGATGGTCGCCACGTCGCACTTGACCATCTGCATCACATCGTACATCGCCAGGCCCGCCGAGACGCTGCCGCCGGGGCTGTTGAGGTAGACATCAATATCGGCGTCGGGGTCTTCCTTCTCCAGGAAGAGCATCTCCGCGATCACCAGGTTAGCAAGGTGGTCGGTGACGACATCGCCGATGAAAATGATCCGATCCTTGAGCAGGCGCGAGTAGATATCGTAGGCGCGCTCGCCGCGCGCGCTCTGCTCGACGACCATCGGAATAACGTTCTGAGGCGGACGAATGATACGATCCATCGGTATATCTCCTGCCGAAGTCTGGCCGCTCTATTCCTGGCTTTCGGCTTCCGCTTCGGCGCTGGCAGCTTCTAGCTCTGCTGGGTCGGGCGCGGTAGGCGCAGCGACCTCCTGGATGTTGTTGTTGGCAAACAGAAAATCGTGCAGGCGCTCGCGCACCAGCTCGTTAGCGATGCGCAGGCGGCTGCCTCGATTGTCTTTGTAGCGCTCGTAATCCTCTTCGGAGATTTTGCCCTCGTTGAGCAGGCGGTCGAACTCGGCGTCTATCTGTTCGTCGGCCACCTCCAGCCCTTCCTGCCGGGCGATCTCCCGCAGGGCCAGGACGCTGCGCAGCCGCTCCACGGCCTGCTCCCGCACCGCCTGCTGATACTGCTCTGCTGTCTGGCCGGTCTGAGCCAGGTACTGCTCAAAGGTCATGCCGCGCTGGCGCAGCTCAGAGGCTAACTGACGGAACTGCGCCTCCACCTCTTCCTGCACCAGAACCTCCGGGAAGTGGATAGTGGCACGGTTGACAATCTCCTGGATCAGGCGGCCCTCGGCGATCTGGTTGGAGAGCTCGCTGGCGCCGCGCTCTTCGCGCTCACGGATGCGCTGGCGCAGCTCCTCGACGGTATCCACGCCGGCCACCTGCTTGGCGAACTCATCGTTGAGTTCCGGCAGCTTTCTGGCGCTGATGCTGCTGAGCCGGACGGTATAGGTCACCTTCTTGCCGCGCAGGTTCTCGTCGGGATGATCTTCGGGATAAGCGGCCTCGAAGGTGCGCTCCTCGCCCGGCATCATGCCCATGACCGCCTGGTCGAAGCCGGGGATGGAGTTCTGGCCGACCTGGACGAGTTGGCGGCGGGCCGGCTGGGGATTCTCCTCGCCCTCCACGGCGGCCTGAAGCTCGGCGATAAGGACGTCGCCCTCCTCTACGCCGCGATCCGTGACCCGGTCCAGGCGGGCGCGGCCCTCCCGCAGGCGCTCAATGGCGCGGTCTACATCCGCCTCGGTGATCGTGTAGACGGGTTTTTCGACCGTCAGGCCGGTGTATTCGCCCAGTGTGACCTGCGGCTCCAGCGGCACAATGGCTTTGTAGGTGTAGGGCTTTTTGTCTTCCAGGTCGGTCGGCTCGATGCGCGGCTCGCGATAAGGCTCAATGGCCTCCTCCTGGATCGCTTTGAAGTAGCTATCAGAGATCAGCTTTTCCAGGGCGCGCTCGCGCACCTTCTCCGGGTTGACAAAGCGCTCCACGATGGCGCGGGGGGCTTTGCCGGGGCGAAAGCCAGGAATATTGGCATAGCGGCTGAACTCGCGATAGACGCTATCGAAGGTGCGCGCGACCTGCTGCTCATCGAGGGAGATGTCCAGCACTATCGTGCAGGGATCGGTCTGCTCGGCGGTAACCTCCATGGCGGTATCAATTCCTTCTTGAGTGGTTGTTCTCCGACAAAAACATCAGGATACGCGGGCATCGCCTGCCCACCGGAAAACCTCGTCCATACTGGGGCGCGCGCCGGTATCCTGAAGAGATGTTCTACGCTATTTTCAGTGTAGGATACCCTATTTAATACACTATTGCGAGGCGCTCTGTCAAGGGTGAACGCCAGCGGCGGCATGGTTTCGCCTCGCATCGCTTCGGAGGCGGAAGAACGCGGCGGCTCGGCATTCCAGGCAGAAAGGGAGGGGACGTTCAGCAAGAGAGGGGAGAACAGGGATCAGAGTGTAGAGGAGATGCGTTGATGAGCCAGGCATGGAAACACCCGGCCCTAGAGGACCGGGCTGTGGGCGGCAAGCCCCCTGAAGGGGGCTAACCTTCCTTCTTGTAGCCCCTGAAAGGGACTGACCAACCTATGGCAGCCCGCTTGAGCGGGCTTGCCCGCTGCAAGGGTCGGCCCGACAGCGGTTCGGGCCTCCGCCTTGCGACACAGCCCATCCCTTTAGGGGTGGGCGGCCAGAAGGTACCATATACATTCGGATCGTCCCGGTGTAAAATCCGGTCGTCTCTTTTTGTTTAATCCGAGAAAGCCTGTCTAATGGTTCACTTACTCGGCGGCGGGAGGCGTCTCAGGAGCGGGCGCTTCCGGGGCGGGCTTAGGCGGGCGCTCTCGGCGCGGACGCGACGTGGCTGCCTTCGGGGCCGCCGTGGCGGCAGGACGGGCTGCGGGCGCAGGGCGGGCGCTGGTAGGTCGCGGCGCGGAGCCTTTGGCGGCTTTGGCCGCTTTAATACGCGCGCGAATACGCTCCTCTTCGCGCTTGCGGGTTCGACGAATCTCTTTAGCTCGAATACGCACGGAATCCCTCCGAATAATTCTCAACATTGTTGCGGTCTGTGAAAGTTAACATAGCAGACGGAAGCACCTGCCGCCGGCCCTTACTATACCAAACGGCTCCCGCATTTGTCAAACGTTCCGGAAAGAGATTTTGGCTTACGGCGATTTCTCGGTGGGGCGATATCGCCAGGCGCCGCGATATATGCGCGCATAGTAGGGATCGTCGTGCGGCGTGATGGCAACGCCGTCGCCGTCGGAAGCGTGGATGAAGCATTTTGCATCGAGGGCCATGCCGACGTGCGTGATGCCGCGCCCGCGCGGGTCACTGTCGCCGCAGAAGAAGACGAGGTCGCCGGCCTGAAGCGGCTCTCCCTCCGGCACGGGCACGCCGAGCGGCGATTTCGCCTGGAGGTAGGCGTCGCGCGGGAGGGTGACGCCCAGCGCCGAATAGATGCGCTGCACGAAGCCGGAACAGTCGAACCCGAACGGCGTCGTGCCGCCCCACAGGTACGGCGTGCCGATGAACCACTCGGCCAGCACGCAGGCCGTTCCGCCGCGAAAGGGTCGGAAGCTGTCCGGTTCCAGCAGTGCCTCCTCATAGACATAGCCCGCGATCCGGTTATCCTCCGCTCCGGCCCGCGTGCCGCCCGGTACAGCCACCTGCAAATACTTGCGATCCGCCTTCCTTACCCTGTCCAGAACGAGCGCCCAGGTGCCAAAAACCAGCCGGGTCAGGATGGGATGGTGATCTCCAGGGCCGGCGAACAGGCAGGCGAAAGTCTCTGACACCAGGCCCATGCGCTGCGCTGCGGGCGGCTCGGCAAGAGGCCAGTGGGGTTCGGAGGGAGCATAGGGACGCAGGTGGTGCCGCAGCGCCCAGCCCTCGTAGGCGTCGGGAGTCTGGATGTGGACATAGCCGCCGCGCTCTTCCAGCAGTAAGACGCTCTCGCCCAGGATCGCCTGGCTGACCTGCTCGGCGCTGCCGTTTGGTTGGGCGCGCATCGCCACAACGTTATGCGTGATGACCCCGTAACGCGGTTCCATGGGCCAGTGTAGCATTTGGCGGTGCGGCTGTCAACCGGACGGTGCGGGAGGGAGTGTCGAATCCGTTGCAGGCAAGTTCTTGCCTTGACTGCACAGAACCGCACTCACCTGCAAGAGGTTAGCCACTCCCTGCGGGAGACAGAAAAAGGCCGCGCAAGCAACCTGGCTGCACGGCGGAAACGGGTCGGGAAAATTTGGAAAATCGGGCTTCGTGGCCAGTTTGGCTGGCGGCTTATTGCGGCATGGTGAAGCGGCTCAGAAACCGGTTCAGGCGCCCCCGATAACAGCTGTAAGCGCCCAGGGTCTGCGTTTCAGCGCGAATGAGGAGCTGGATGCGCGCCGCCTCGCCTGAGATACCCGTCTCCGGGATACCTGACAGGGCCTCCCCATCCAGGGACGGCAGCGCCTCCTGGACGGCGGCAGGCATGGCAGACAGACGACGCGCCAGATTGGCCAGCTTCTGAATCGCGCACTCGGCCTCCGGCGTGGTCTGCACGGGACTGACCAGGCACATATTCAATAACGCCAACGTCTCCTCTTCCGTGAGGAATAGTGGTTGCGGGCTTGGGATGTGCTGCGACATAACTTCCTTGCGCTCCTTTCCTTACGCCGAACCTTACATCCGGGACGGGCCGATCCGCAGGATCGGCCGCGCCCTGCTTTCCGCGTGTATTCTAACCTGGTATTCGGCGCAGGAACAGCCCTATCGGTCACACCGCCGCTGTAATGTTCATCACATGAAGATCACAAAGCCTGCCACCATCGCGTAATATCCCCTCCGGCGAAACACAGGCCCTCCTGTTCCGCTCGAACGCCTCTCTACGACAAAGGTTCGAGCGGAGGGGAGATAAGGCCGGGTCAGGGCAGGCGGGCGCTCTGACTGTCCTCCTTTCCTGCCTTTAGTTCCTTTTCGATGGCCTGGACGACCTCCTCTTTGCGCGGATCGGTGCCGGGCTCGAAGCGCGCGACGATCTCCCCCTTGCGGTTGAGGAGGAACTTATCGAAGTTCCAGCGGATGTCCCCGCCAAACTGGGGATCGGTCTGCTTGTCGGTCAGGAATTTATAGAGGGGTGCCTGTCCCTCGCCCTTGACGACGATTTTAGAGAACAGGGGGAAGGTAACGTTGTAGTTTTTGGTACAGAAGCGCTTGATCTCGGCATTGGTGCCTGGCTCCTGCTTGCCGAAGTCGTTGGCGGGAAAGCCGAGAATGATAAAGCCCTGATCCTTGTATTTTTCATAGAGCGCCTGCAGGCTGGCATACTGAGGCGTATTCCCGCACAGCGAGGCCACGTTGACGATCAGGATGACATTGCCCTGATACCGGCCCAGATGAACTGGCTTGCCGTCTATGTTCCGCATGACAAAGTTGAGCGCCGGAGCCACCTTGTAGTCCGGATAGCTGACGACCTTCGGACGCGCCGCCGGTCCCTGGCTGTTGGGAGTCACCCCGGCCATCTTCGCCTCGAACACGTTATCGAAGTCGGCGAAGGAGTGGTTGTGCGCGGCGTAGTAGAGCCCGCGAAAGTTCCTGTCCTTGCCCGGCTCGACATGGCAGTACAGGCAGTCCACGCCCTCTTTCTGGGCGTATTGGGGCATAGCCTGCGCAGGCATACCGGCCAGGGTGATAGCGGCAAGCAGCGCGCCCCAGGCCAGCGCACTCCGCAAAAAACGAGCAAACGACATAGAGACCTCCTGAGATTAAAGTGAAAACAGACCTCACCCCCGATCCCTCTCCTTGAGAAGGAGAGGGAAGCGGCCCTCACCCCCATCCCACTGCCAGGGTCGGGGCTACAATGGACTGCAAGGGTCGGCGCTACAATGGTTCGGGCCTCCGCCTTGCGAGAGCCCTCCGCCTCGCGACACCTAGCGACCCTACAAGGGAAGGGGAGACCCGGCTTTTGCTCTCCCCTCTCCTGTTGTTGGGGATCGCTAGGCGGAGGGCTCTCGCAAGGCAGAGCCGTGTCGCCAGGTGTCGCGAGGCGGAGCCGGAGGCCGTATCTCCGGCGACCCTAGCAGTGGCCCGAACCATTGTAGCCCCGACCCTAGCAGTCCGTTGAGCCCCGACCCTGGCAATAGGGGGATAGGGGGTGAGGGCGACTCTACACCCTACCCCCTACACCCTACCCCCTATCCCCTACCCCCTGCGCGAGGGGCCGAGGGGTTAGGTTAACCGCGCACCCCGAAGGAGCGTGGGGGCTCAGATGATAAGATCGCAGCCAGCGAGGTGGGCGCGCTTTGCCGCGCCCACGACGCAGGCTGCACTCCCTTTGGTTATAATTGGTTATACCGGCGAGAGGCGGTAGCGTCACCGCTTCAGACGGTTGATCACCCTCCAATCGGCGTCGTTGCCGAGGCGGCTGATCTCCGGGCCGATGGCGGCGACGTATTTGGCGCGGAAGACGTTGGGGGGAACGATGTTGGGGTCGGCGTCCACTTTATAAAAGGCGATCTGAGCAATCCGGGTGCCGGGGTGGAGTACGATGGGCGTGTCGCCCAGGTTTTGCAGCTCCAGGGTCAGGCAGCCTGTGAAGCCGGGGTGGACGGCGGTGGCGGTGGCGATGATGAGGCCGATGCGCCCCCAGGACGACCGCCCGATGACCGAGCCGGTCAGATCCATCGGAATGCGCAGGTACTCTAGCGTGGCCGCGAGCAAAAACTGCTGTGGATGGATGACGATCTCGCCCTCCATGCCGACATCGAAATGCTCCTGCGATTGGTAGACGGTGGAGAGCGCGGCGGCGTCGCGCGCATCAATCTCGGAAAAATGCGACCGCTTCGCCACGATGAACTGCGGCCCCAGGCGCAAATCTACGGCAGCGGCGTGGTCGGGGATCTGCTGCGCGGCGTTGAGTATCGGAGTAATGACGAGTTTGGCCGGGAACTCCTCGCGCATGCGTGCTTTAATCTCGGTCCCGCTCAGTACGGATGTCAAGGCGAAACTTCCTCTCTAGGTCACCTAACCCCCCGGCCCCCACTGCTAGGGTCGGGGCTGCAATGGTTCGCCCCTCCGCCTAGCGACCCTACAAGGGAAGGGAGGGACCCGGCTTCTCTTCTCCCCTCTCCTGGAGTAGAAGTGGAGCCGGAGGTGAGGTCGGTTTGGGGACAGGCTAGGCTTCCTCTCTGGCTTCTTTCCAGCGCCGCGCGATCTGCGACAGCTCGATGCCCTTGGTCAGCAGGCGATTGAGCACCTGCTTGGCCTCATAGCGGTCCTCTGCCGTCTTGGAGCCGAGTATCCGGTAGAGGTCGTCCATGTGGAGCAGGTAGAAGCTCCAGCCCGCATTGAGAATGCTCACCTCATCGGCAGGCTGCTCGGATTCAACGGCGTTGATGTCCAGATCGTTGGGCGGCACTAGCTGCCGCAGGCGCTCCCAGAGGCGCGGCACGTCCCGGTCGAAGTCCTCCGGCGTGTAGCCGCGCAGGCCAGGAACCCTGTCCGGCCAGGATTCCAGGGAAGCGGCAGGTGCTTTTTCGGGATCGCGGAGATGCTCACGGACATAGTTAGCGTGGAAACCGAACCGCTCCCGGCAGGCCGCCAGCAGCGGCCCTATCTGCGGGTGGTCGAACCAGCCCGCGCTCTTGAGCAGATCCGAAACATGACAGAGGCGCAGGTGCGTGTAGGCGGCATTCCGCCAAAGGCTCATCTCGATGTCAGAGGCGAGCGCGAAGAAGTAGGCCGGACCGAGCGCCCAAGTTGCGAACGCATCGCCTTCTTTCCGTTCCGGGCCGAACGCGCGCATAAACATGCACGCCATCAGCGCATTATCCTGCTCACCCTGGGGGTAGCGTAGCACCAGGAAGCGTTCGGGCGTCTCGGCAGGCTTCTCCAGGCGATCTAGCTGTAGCTCCTCCAGAAGCGTATGCAGGCGTTGGAGATATTCGGCGGCAGAATAGTCCCCCATACGGGAGGGATTCAAGGTAACCAGGGCATCCGGCAAGAGCTTTTCGGCAAACGCCTGCACGACCACGCCGATACCATGCGGCGCGACCGGAGGCGCTGCGGACAGTGCCGCCGTTATCGTGCGGATCTGAAAGACTAACGACCAGCAGGTTTCGTAGCGTTCTCTATCAGCGCCATTCTCCATGCCGTCGCATTGCTCGGCGAGGGCCGCAGCGATGGTCTGGAGATATTGGCGCAGGGCGGCGGCGCGGTGCGACTCCTGCGCTGGAGCCGCTTGCAGCGTGCGCGCCAGGTTCCGCGCACTATCGGAAAGGGCCTGGTAGTTGCAGGCAGGAGGTAGGATTACCGGTTGTTTAGGCATCATGCGTTATGCGTTTCGATTTGGCCCCCACCCCATCCCCTCGTTTAGGGTGTAGGGAGTAGGGTCGCCCGCACCCCCTCCCCTCTCCCGGCGCTACGGAGAGGGGAGAGGTCCTCACTCTTAGGTTCTTTCGTACTCCCTTCTCTACCCTCATCCCCGTCCCTTCTCCCTGCAAGGCAGAAGGGGAGCAGAAGCCGGGTTCTCTCCTTCCTTACTGTCCCTTCTCCAATTTCAGGAGAGGGGAGAAAGGCGCAGGCTTCTCGTTCCCCCTCTCCCGCAGCGTGGGAGAGGGGGACAGGGGGTGAGGGCCACCGGGGCCGGGGGGTCAGGTCTATGCAAATTTCGGGTCGGTGACGCGCTGCTCTTTCACGCGGGTCTTCTCGCGCGAGGTAGCCTTCAGCTCCTCGATCAGCTTATCGTATTCGGCGCGATTGACCGGCGTGGAGACGGGCTTGCCGGTCTTGCTGGAGAGGATGATGCCGTTGATAAGCTCGACGGCGTTCAGGCCCTCCTCGCCGGGCGAGATCAGCGGCTCATTATACAGAATGGCGCGCGCCAGGTTCCGGGTGATGGCTCCATGCCCCTGGATCTCCGGCTGGGGCGGCAGCTCGACCGGCACCTCTTTCGACTCGGGAGCAGCCCACATGGCCGTGTTGGTCCGGGTGAATTCACTGATGGGCGTGGCCACCTCATAAAATTTCAGGCTGCTGCCGTGAATAACCAGTTTACCCCTATCGCCGCAGATCTCGACCATCTGGTGGTTAGGCACTTCGGTGGTGCTGGCGTAGAGGTAGCCGTGCGCGCCGTTGGGATACTCCAGCGTGGCGAACGCCTCATCTTCCACCTCGATGTCGTGCAGGCGCGTGCGCGTGGTTCCATGGATGGTTTTGGGCAGGCCGCCCAGCCAGGAGAACAGGTCGAGCAGATGCGGGGCCTGGTTGATCAGGACGCCGCCGCCCTCGCCGCTCCAGGTCGCGCGCCAGCCGCCCGAATCGTAGTAGGCCTGGCTGCGATACCAGGCCATGACGAGGCTCGTGCGATAGATCGCGCCCAATTGCCCGGACTCGATAATCCTGCGCGCGGCGATATTCTGCGGCTCGGTGCGCATCTGGTACATAACCGCAAACTTCTTGCCGGACTCTTTTGCCGCCTTAATCATCGCGTCCGCCGCCGAAACCGTGACGGAGATGGGCTTTTCGGAGAGCACATGGATGCCCCGCGCAAAGGCATCTATGGCAATCGGCGGGTGGAAATAGTGCGGGGTCGCGATGATGACCGCATCCACCAGGCCGCTATCCAGCAGTTCCCTATGCGTGGCGAAGCCGGGAACGCCGTATTTCGCGGAGACGGTCTCGCGCGTCGTCGGATCAATATCGCAGATAGCCGTTAGCTGCGCCTCCGGCACCTGCGGGAGGATGCCGCAGTGGGCCGATCCCATGCCGCCCGTGCCGATCACGCCAAATCGAACCTTATCCGTCGCCATTCCTCGCTTCCTCCTTAGCCAGCGTATTTGCCGGTACAGTTCACCATAAGACGCGAACATACCTGCGTCGGCTTGCCCGGAGCGTCAATCAAAATCAGGCGCAGGAAATTCGGACGCGCTTGGGGAAACAAGGCGGGAGGCATACAAGGATTTGCGCCTCTAAACGCAGTAGACTAGGGAACTATCGGAATGAAATCGAACCTCAGAATGCTGACCGCTCTCGCGCTAGGCGCGCTCCTCGGCGCGGTGGGATGCGGCAAGGCCCCTACCGCCGTGCCTGGCGCCGCCGCCCAGGAATCCAACCCGCCGAAGGCCGCGCAGACCGCACAGGATGCGCCCGTATCCCCGACTCAGTCCCAACCTGCCGCGCGGACGGCGGCGCAACTGGCCCAATTTCACCCCAATGAGGCCGGCGGCGTCCCTATTCTGGAATACCATGACATCAGCCCGACGGAGACGCGCTGGGGACGCAGCGCCGCCGGCTTCCGCCGTGACCTGGAACGACTCTACAAGGAAGGCTATCGCCCGGTAGCCCTGCAAGAATATCTGGCCAACCGCATCGCCCTGCCGCCCGGCAAAAGCCCGGTGATCCTGACCTTCGACGACGCCCGCGAAAGCCAGTTCCGCTACCGGCCCGATGGCAGGCTGGACCCGAATTGCGCCGTTGGCATTCTGGAGGCGTTCCAGAAGGCCCATCCGGATTTCCGCGCCAGAGCCACCTTCTACGTCCTGCCGGACAGCGCCTTCGGGCAGCCCAAGTTTGCCGCCAGGAAGATGCAGGAGCTGCTGGCGATGGGCTTTGAGATCGGCAATCACACGGTGTCGCACACGCCGCTCAAGCAGCTTTCGGATGAGAGGGTGCAGGCGGAGTTGGCGGGGTGCGTGGCGAAGGTGCAGAAGATGGCGCCGCAGGCGAAAGTGGAGTCGGTGGCCCTGCCGGATGGCATTGCGCCACGCAACCGTGCGCTGCTCGCCTCCGGAGCCTACCAGGGCCAGCGCTATATCAACCGGGCGGCGCTGCTGGTCGGGTCCAACCCCGCGCCTTCGCCAGTCTCGCCCAGGTTTGACCCCATGCGCCTGCCCCGCATCCAGGCCATCGAGGGGCCGATGGGCATCACCTACTGGCTGGACGACCTGAAGCGCCACCCAGAGCGCCGCTACGTCAGCGACGGCGACCCGAATACCGTCACCGTTCCCCGCGCGCAGGCCGACAACGTAGACAAGGCCAAGCTCCACGGCGCAACCCTGCGGGTGTACTGAACCGCCTGCCAACCGCCCGGCTAAGAGCCTTTTCCCTCAGGCGCTTTGCTCTCCTGTTCGCGGCAGGCTGAACCCTGCCGCTAGGGGGCGCTTCGCGCCGGTCGCCCGCCTGCGCGGGCGCGTGGAAAGCGTGACCGGAGTTGCCGGAGCCGCCGCTTAGTCGCTTTGTCGGGAGGGGAGAGGCTCTAAATGCGTACCTGGCCGTCGCCGCGCACGATGGTCTTGTAGGTGGTGAGTTGAGACAGGCCGATGGGGCCGCGCGCATGCAGCTTCTGCGTGCTGATGCCGATCTCGGCGCCCAGGCCGAACTCAAAGCCATCGTTGAAGCGGGTGGAGGCGTTGATGAAGACGCAAGCGGCGTCCACCTCACGAGTGAAGCGCTGCGCGGCGCGGTAGTCGCGGGTGACAATTGCCTCCGAATGGCCCGTGCCGTAGCGGGCGATATGATCCAGCGCCTCGTCCAGCGAGTCCACCACGCGCACCGCTAGGATGAGCGCCAGATACTCGGTCGCCCAGTCCTCTTCCGTGGCCGGAGTCGCCGCCGGGTAGAGCGCGCGCGTGCGCTCGCAGCCGCGTATCTCCACGCCCGCTGCCGCCAGCCGCTCGCAGAGGGAGGGCAGCAGCGCCTCCGCCGCCTCTCTGTGCACCAGCAGCGTCTCCATCGCGTTGCAGACCGAGGGACGCGACACCTTGGCGTTGAAGGCGATGTCTGCCGCCATCGGCAGATCGGCCCCGGCGTCCACGTAGGTATGGCAGTTG
Organism: Chthonomonadaceae bacterium; assembly: GCA_035650735.1. Taxonomy (GTDB): domain Bacteria; phylum Armatimonadota; class Chthonomonadetes; order Chthonomonadales; family Chthonomonadaceae; genus DASRGL01. The sequence goes on along the minus strand of DASRGZ010000111.1, from coordinate 8,663 downwards.
CCGCCGAGCGCGGTCAGCACCGGCACGGTCGCGTTCTCCAGCACATACTTCTTCAGGCTCTCGCCGCCGCGCGGGATCAGCACATCCACCAGCCCTTCGGCGCGCATCAGGACACGGGCTGCCTCGCGATCCGTCGTCTGGATAAGCTGGAGGCTGTCGGCAGGCAGCCCGGCGCGTTCGCCCGCCGCCACCAGCAGACGCGCCAGCGCTTTGTTGGAATGGATGGCCTCCGAGCCGCCGCGCAGGATGACGGCGTTGCCCGATTTGATACACAGGCCCGCCGCGTCCGCCGTGACGTTGGGACGGCTCTCATAGATCACGGCGATGACGCCCAGGGGCACCCGCACGCGCTGAAGCTCCAAGCCGTTGGGACGCACGCCGCCGTCTATCACCTGTCCAATCGGGTCCGGCAGCGCCGCGATCTGGCGCAGCCCCTCCGCCATCGCCTGAATGCGCTTATCATTGAGGGTCAGGCGATCCAGCAACGCCTCGCTCAGGCCGCGCTCCCGTCCTGCCGTGATGTCGGCAGCGTTAGCGTCCTTGATTCCCTCCGCCTGCGCCACCAGCGCCTCTGCCATCGCGTTAAGCGCCGCGTTTTTCGTCTCCGTTCCCAGCGTCGCCAGCTTCCGGGCCGCCTGCCTGGCCCGCCGCGCCTGCCCTAATACGACCTCACTCATCTCTTCCATGCTCCCCTGGACTTCACGTTGTGCGTAGATTATAACATAGAATCCATAGATCTTCTGTGGTATCATAAAAATGTCTACGTTTTTGGCCTGGGAGCCGAGGGATTGCCAGCCGTGAAACTGTTTGCGTTAACGGAGGCGCAGAAAGAGCGCCTGCTGGCCTGCCGCGCCGCCTGGGAGGAGGGCGAGGACGAAGAGCGCCTAGAGCGTCTGCGCCAGCGCGAGGAGGACGCCGAGATCCTGCGCGCTTTCGCCAGCCTGCTCGCAGAGGCCGATTTCGCGCATGGCGGCGACCTGACCTATGCGCAGATGGCGCGCCTGCTGGCCCTGGCGCGCGCCCTGGCTGCCAACCCCAACCTGGATGCGCGGCTGTTACGGCGGCCCGGCGAGCCCGGCGCGCTGAACCGCGACCTGCGCGATCTGCTGTTTGGCGCGGGGCCGCTATCGCTGCGCCTGCGCCACTTCCTGCAACGACGTCATGCGGGCGGCCAGACCGCCATGCAGCTGCTCTGCGCGACGTTTCCCTCGGAGTGGCCGCTGATCACCCAGGCCGGGCTGCGCGCGCTGGAGCTGACGCCGGAGCAGCAGGCCGCTGCGCTGAAAGAGGCGCGCGAGCGGTTTGATTTGCCGGAAGAGCCGGTCGGCGCCGAGGCGCGCGGCGGCGTGCCTGATAGCGACCCCGTGCTGCGCCTGCTGGCGGAGATGGTGGCCTATGAGGCCGTGCGGGAGACGCTGGAGGCGGCGGATTTCGTTGAAGTGCATCGGTTGCTGACGTTGGGCCTGGCGGCAAAACCTCCCCGCGTGCGGCGGCGCGCCCCGATCCCGCTGGCCTACCCGCGCCACACTCCCGATTTTGACCCGGCAACTGCCGTGCGGGAAGAGACGCCGCCCTATATGCTTCCCACTCCCCTGCCCTTTGTAGCTCCCGAACCGCCGCCCTCCCTTGCCGGCGTCTCCGAGGAGGAGGTCCTGGCCTTCCTGGAGAGCTATATCGCGGCCCAGGGCTTCACCTATCCGCAACTAGCCGTGCGCAACTACTATATCAGCCTGCAAACCAAGCCGTTTGTGCTGCTTTCGGGCCTGTCAGGAACGGGCAAGACGCGCCTGAGCTCGCTGTTTGCCGAAGCGCTCACCGGCGCTGCCGAGGCGCAGTACCGTCTGCTGCCTGTGCGCCCGGACTGGGCCGACTCCGCGCCGTTGCTCGGCTACCTCAACCTGCTGGCGGAAGGCGGCGACGGGCGCGGGCGCTTCGTCTCCACGCCGTTCCTGGACTTCCTCCAGCGCGCCGCACGCCCGGAAAACGCCCACCGCGCCTATTTCCTCTGCCTGGACGAGATGAACCTGGCCCGCGTGGAGCACTATTTCGCCGAAGTCCTCTCCGCGATGGAGACGCCCAACCGCGAGCTCCTGCTGCCCGACGGACGCGCCGTGCGCCTGCCCGCTAATCTCTTCCTCACCGGCACGCTCAACACCGACGAGGCAACCTACTCCCTCTCCCGTAAGGTGCTCGACCGCGCGAACATGCTCGATTTCAATGAAGTTTACCTGCGCGGAGGCTTTGCCGCGCTCCGTGAGCAGCGCCCATCCACAGAAGCCCCGCCGCCGGAGATACGCCAGGCGCTCTTCCTGTACGCGCGGGTCACTACGGTCGCCGAGGCGCGCGCAAAATTGCAGCAAATAGCGGGCGGCAAGCGCGATCTGGCGGCGGAGGTCGTCGAAACGTTGGCCGAAGCCAACGACATTCTGCAGCCGTATGGATGGCCCTTCGCCTATCGCATCCGCGATGAAGCCCTGCGCTACTGCGCCAACAGCTTTGATCGCGACGGCAGAGCTCTGCTCGTGCCGGGCACGCCTGAAGACATTCGGGCGAACCTGCAAACGGCGCTCGATCTGCAATTACTGCAAAAGGTACTGCCCCGTCTCACCGGGACACAGGAGCAGATGGAACCGCCCTTGCAGGAATTCTTGCGCTGGGCCGAAAAACGCGGGTTGCCGCAGACGCAACGCAAACTAACGCGTATGCTGGCCCGCCTGCAACGGGATGGATTTACGGGTTTTGAGGAGGTATAAAAGAGAGAAGCTCCCTTCTCCCGGCAGGCTAAACCCTGCCGCTTTAGGGCGGGGGTGAGGGCTATTTTCACCTCAACAAGCTCTCAGCGTCTACGATCTCGTAGCGGTAGCCCTGCTCGGTCAGGAAAAGCTGGCGGTGCGTGGCGAACTCCTGATCGCGCGTCTCGCGGGTCACCAGCGAATAGAAATGGGCCATGCTGCCGTCCGACTTAGGCCGCAGGATGCGCCCCAACCGCTGTGCCTCCTCCTGCCGCGAGCCAAAGGTGCCGCTGACCTGAATCGCGACATTGGCATCCGGCAGGTCAATGGAGAAGTTGGCGACCTTCGAGACGATCAGCCGCTTGATCTCCCCCTTCTTAAAGGCCCCGTAGATCTTCTCGCGCTCCCGCTGCGGCGTCTTGCCGGTGATGACTGGAGCTTCAAAGCGCTGAACAATGCTTTCCAACTGCTCCAGGTACTGCCCGATCACCAGCACATTATCCTCGGAATGCCGCTCGAACAGCGCCGCGATGACCTCCTCCTTACGCGGGTTGACCGAGGCCAGCCGGAACTTCTCGCGCGGATCGGCGATGGCATACTCTAGGCGGCAGCTATCCTCCATGGGAATGCGGATTTCGGTGCAGAGCGCGGTGGCGATCCAGCCCTGCTTTTCCAGGACCTTCCACGGCACATCCGCTTTCTTCGGCCCGATCAGCGAGAACACATCGTCCTCGCGCCCATCCTCGCGCACCAGCGTCGCCGTCAGCCCTAAGCGCCGCTTGGCCTGGATTTCGGCGGTGATGCGGAAGACCGGCGCGGGCAGCAGATGCACCTCGTCGTAGATGATCAGGCCCCAGTTCTGTCGGTTAAACAGGTCGAGATGGATGTAGCCCTCCGCCAGTTCCGGCGTATCGGCGCTGAACTCGGCTTCCGCCCACTCGTCCATCTCTACGCCGAGGCTGGCCTGATCGGCACGGCCCTTCTTGCCGCGCCTGGCCGAGTCGCGCCGCGCCGTCAGGACTTGATACGTGGCAATCGTGATCGGGCGTATCTCTTTGCGCTCCCCGCTATACTCGCCGATCATGTCCGGGGTCAGCGTCGTCTTGTCCAGCAGCTCCTCGCGCCACTGGTGCGCTGCCGTGATGCCCGTGACGATGATGAGCGTCTGCATCTGGGCCTTGGCCATCACCTGCATGCCGATGATGGTCTTGCCCGCGCCGCAAGGCAGCACCAACGTGCCGCTGCCGCCCGCCGCCGTGCCGCCCGCCCAGAACGCGGAGGCGGCCTCCTCCTGGTAGGGCCGGGGCAGGAAAGGCTTGCCGCTGCGAGCCACCTCCCGCAGCCGCATCTCCAGGAATTCGCCGTCGGTGTAGCCGGCCAGGTCTTCGACTGGAAAGCCGATCTTGAGCAGCGCCTGCTTGATTCGCCCACGCTCCAGCAGCGGCACCTCCACCGTGCGCGCGTCCACCGACTCCAGGAGGAACCTCTGGATGGATTTGGTGTGGCGTATCTCGGTCATCAGGAGGTTGTCGTCGGCGCGCAGCAGGAGGCGTCCATCGGCCTTGTAGAGCTTGAGCCGCCCGTACCGCCCCACATAGTCGCGGATGTCGTGCAGGATGTTGCCGGGCACGTCGTACTTGCTGTACTCATGCAGGACGCCGACCATCTCCTCCGCCGACATGCCCGCCGCCCGCGCGTTCCACAGCGAGAGCGGGGTCAAGCGATAGGTATGGATATGCTCTGGGCTCTTGATCAATTCGCAGAAAGCGGCCAGCTTATCGCGGCACTCCTCGTAGCGGGGATTGTCCACTTCCAACATCACCGTGCGATCCGACTGGACAATGAGCGGGTTCTGCGGGTTATACGCCATGCGTCAAGCCTCCTTACAAACGCGGCATGAAAAACGATCCTTCTATTTTACCAGAATTTTGCCTCCATGTCTGCCCACGCGCGGGCCTTTCATTCTGAGATTGCTTCGTCTGGCCGGAACTCGGCAATAATTTCGATCGCCCGACAATGTTCTGATTGAACTCCTCCAGGTCTGCGGCAGGTATCCCGTACTCCTTATGTTGCGCGCCGCCAACCGTCTGCACCGAATAACGGCTCAGAAAATCCGTTTTTACTCGGAACCGGGTCATATATCCAACGTACCCGGACGCTTTATCCTTTGTGTTCCAGTCCCGTGCGATCTGCGTGGCGTACTCTTCGTTGAGCACCGGATAGAAGAACGGCTGCCAGAACAGCCGGGGCGGGAAGGCGCGATAACCGCTCTCCTGGATTAGCTCCAACTCTTTCTGCCCGACAGGGCGATAGAGCACAACGGTATCGTTGCTCGACATAATTACTTTATCCTCATTCAGTTGATTGGGATTACTCAGAGAACGGGGAGGGGAGATTATAGACGGTGGGCTGCTTCTCAATTTTGGCGATATAGAAGGGCACGTCGCCTAAGGTCTCGAACAATTCCTGCGCCAACACTTCATCATCGGCACTGTGCCCGACAACTTGTCCCTGATAGAGCGCGACGTATTGTCCTTCGTATTGCTTGAGCAGCCGCGCCCACTGACGGCGCAGTGCCTCCTGCTCTTTCTGGAACGGTTCCTCAGGATTTTGTGGTGCTTTCCTCGTTGCCATTAGCTTTTCTCTTCGGTATCTATCTTGCACTCCTCAAGCAGTTGCCGCAGCGAAGCCCATTCTGCTTCTTCATCGACTGCCGGGTAATCCCTCCCAACGGTGTGGACGTATCTCCTCAGCAGCAGGCTGCGTGAGATTGATCCACACGGCTGGGAGTGTCTACCGACTGCCGTTTGCGATGGATTATCCTCCAGAAAGGTGATAATCACCGGCTGTCCTTCCCGTCCTTCAACCGGTTCAAGCGGTTGCGCGCTGCCGTTATGAAATCTTCCACGGATGGAGAACATAGTTTCCTCTTTCTTTCCCACGCGACTGCGTCCTGTTTTTATTCTAACACACGCTTATTCCTTTGGGCAAACCGAGGTCGTGACACGGAAACGAGAGCCATCGGCTGGTATGATTAGCTTTTCTCTCAGGAAATAGGCTAATGTGGGAGGGATCAAGGTTCCTTACCGCCCAGGCGTGCTGATGCCCGGCCCAGGACGGAGGTAGTCAGGATACCGGGCGCGCGCTTCCTGATCCAGGCGGACATAGAGTGCAAGCGCATCCAGGTCCGCAGGGTCCTCAGAAAGCCATTTTTGCAGGCGGTGCAGCGCCGTGCCGTACTGCCGGAAGCGCCCTTCCGTAGCGGCCAGCGCAATCACATTCCGCCTATCCTCCTGACCAGCAGGGCTATTATAGCCTCGCCGCAGCGCTGTAAAGCGTTCCCTTGCCCGCAGGAGGCGCTGAAACGCAGCTTCCACCTGTGCGCTGCGCTTATCCCCACGCTGGCGCAGTAGCGCTGCCAGATTGCTTGCCACGCCCGCCGCCGTGGGATCGAGCTCCCAGGCGCGCTGAAAGCAATCCAGAGCCGCGGCATTATTCCCCAAACTCCTGTAGAGACGCCCTAACTCTGCATACGGCTCGAACCACTGCGGAGCCAGCTCGCTTGCCTTCTTGAGATGGGTAATCGCACGCTCGGTCGTATCGCCGCGCTGGGGCTGGCGGCAATAGGCCCAGCCCAGCTTATAGTGCAGGCGCGGCGAATCGCCGACTCTAGGAAGCAGCTGCTCTCCGACCTGAATGACACGCGCATAATCGCCCTGCTGTAGATAAGCCTCCATGAGCGTCAGGGGGATATCCAAATCGTCTGGGGCCAGTTTCCACGCCTGCTGCAGATGCTGGATCGCCGTATCCCAATAGCGAAACCGCAGCATCGTGATCCCATAGACCGAGTGCGCGCGCGCCGGGTCGGCGCCCTCGGCGACCGCCTTCTGCCCCCAATCTCTGGCCTGCGGAAGGTCTTCAGCCCCAAGATACGCCTCTGCGAGACGGCAGCTCAGGCCCTTCGCCTGTGGGTTGGCCGCCCGCAACTGCTCCAGCGTCTCGATAGCCAGGTCGGGACGATTCACCGACTCATACAGGACGGCCAGGCCGATATAAGGCTGTGGGTTTGTCGGCTCAAGGGCGATGCCGCGATTGAATGCGACGACCGCTTCGGTGATATTTCCCTCCGTCGCCAGCCGCTTTCCCTGTTGCGTATAGGCAATCGCCGGCGTAACTTCCGGCCACTTCCGCGCAGCGCGCCACCACCAGGCCGAACCGCTCACGGCGACGCCTATTCCTATTAGAATTAGAATAACTTTTAGAATTAGAATAACTTTCCCTGGCTTCATGGCATACCTGCTTTACGCCGGGCGGCAATGGCGAGCCGGAGACCCTGCCCCTCCACCACACGGTAGCCGCGGTCGGCGGGCACGTTTCTGGCTACCGTAACCGTGTGGCTGCCGTGCCAGACGATTTTGACTTCATCTATCCGCATCGCGCCCCCCAGCCCGAAATAGAGGCGGGAGTGGCTATGGGAGCCGAAACTGGATCCGGAACGCACTTCGGCGAACAGCGTGCGCTTGCCGACGCGCACGGTGACGCGCGCATGATAGCCGTCGGGATTGCTCCTGGTGCCCCGCGTATCCAGCGCAAACCAGTGCCCCCGCTGCGGCCCGGTATAATGGAGCAGTTCCGGCGGGCCATCCTGATTATTAGCCAGGATATCCAAATTGCCGTCCAGGTCATAGTCGGCGACGGCCAGTCCCCGCGTCACGCGCGGCCTGGCCAGATCGCCCAGGCTCTCCTGGACATCGGTGAAGGTGCCGTCGCCATTGTTATGTAGCAGCGATTTCGGCTGCTGGTAGGTATCTCCCTGCGAGTAGGCTTCCACGTCGTCGTTGACATGGCCGTTGCCGATCACCAGATCGGGCCATCCGTCCCTATCGTAGTCAATGAACTCGCAGCCGAAGGCCAGGCGCTTCATGCTGATCGGTCCCACGCCGGAGAGCGTGGTCACGTTCGTAAAGAGGCCGGACTTCTCGCTGCGGTAGAGCGCGTTCATCTGCCCGGAGAAGTTGGTCACAAAAATGTCTTCTCGGCCGTCGCCGTTGAAATCGCGCACGCCCACGCCCATGCCCGACAGCAGCGACCCCATCTCGCTGTAGGCGACACCGGCGTTGGGAGCCACGTTGGTAAAGGTGCCGTCGCCGTTGTTGTGCCAGAGCATGTAGGGGCTGAGATCATTGGCGACAAAGATGTCCTCCCACCCGTCGCCATCGTAGTCGAGCCAGGCCACGCCCAGGCCGTGTCCCCTTACTTTGGTGATGCCGGCCTCTTTGCTGACATCGGTGAACGTGCCGTCGCCGTTGTTGCGATAGAGGGCGTGAACCTCCGGCGCATAGAGTTCGGGCGAACAGTAGGAGGACTGTCCGCGTGGATTCTTGCAGGGCTTGTCGGTCGCAAAGGACCAGATGGCGTAGCGGCAGACGTAGAGATCGAGCTTGCCATCGTTGTTATAGTCGCCGAAGGCGGCGCTCGTACACCAGCGCGGGCCTTTGGCCGTATCGGCCAGCCCGGCCCTCGCCGTCACATCCTTGAACTTGCCGCTGCCGTGCTCATTGTGAAAGAGGTGGTTGCCGCCATAGGCCGTAATAAAGACGTCGTCGTAGCCATCGCCATCGTAGTCCCCGACGGCTACGCCCTGGCTATAGCCGGTATCTTCCAGTCCCGAACCGATGGTCACATCGGTAAACGTGCCATCCCCGTTGTTGTGATACAGGCGATTCTGCGCCTCCCGTGGCGGCTTCCGGTCCGGCGGGAGCGCGCCCGCTTGCAGCAGCAGAACCTGTACCTGCTCGAGGAGATCAAGGCCGAGCACAACTTCGAGGAGATCGTCGGCCGCAGCCCCGCCCTGCTGGCCGTGCTGGAGAACGTCCGCCGCGTCGCCCCGACCGACACGTCGGTCCTCATTCACGGCGAAACCGGCACCGG
>DASRGZ010000110.1:0-43406 GCA_035650735.1 Chthonomonadaceae bacterium | reverse complement strand
CGCGGGCAGCCTGACCTACCGGGCGCAGGCTGTCGAGTATCCACAGGCAGTGGCGCAAGGGATGCTGGCGCCGGAGGGCGAAACGAAGGTCACCCTCACTCTGCCGCAGACGCCGACCGGGAAGGCCCTACGCCTCTTGCTCATGCTGAGCACGGCGGAGGGCGAGAAAAGCTTCCAGACGGTGGCTATCCCTATTCTCGCCGTGCCGGGCATATCTCCCGAGGATGCGGCGCCATAACCTTCCCGATTCCACAGGATACAAGAGTAAGCCGTTCAGAACAGAGCATTATTCTGGACGGCTGTTTCATTTGCAGTGGAGATGCCTTTTGGACGCCGACGAAGCCGCTAGGGAAGCGAGCGGGCGATGGCAATCAGCGTGTTGGCCGCGATCTCGCCCACCAGGCTCATGGTCGTGGTCCGATTGCCCGGTATCCAGGAGAGGACGGTGAAGAAGCCGCGCGAGGCCATCTGGGCCGTGCGCTTTCCAATCTGCAAGGTACGCACGGTTTCGCCCTCCGCGCGGTCGGCGAAGATGTTGCGCGGCGCCGCAATCTGGATCAGCGAGATCGTATTCAAGCCGTCCGAGTACTGGCAGTGCAGGCTTTGCGCGCCCTTGGCATGGATGAGGCGCGCGCTCTCAAACACAAAGCCCTTCCCCAGGTCGTAGGGCAGCACGGCCCATGAACTGGCACGATGGCGCGCGTCCGAAAGGCGGAACGTGACCCATTCGGAGGATTGCCGCTGGATGCGCGTGCCTGCCGGAGGAGTCCAGCGGATCGAGGGCTGGCTGGCAGCAGTGTACAGGCGCACATTCCGCCAGGAAGTGACGGCCAGCTGCGCGCCCTGACTATTATATGATTCGCGCCGCAGAATAAGGCCTGTGGCCGTATCAATCCAGAGGCGTTGCCAGGGGCGGTCGTGGTGGCGCGGCAGCAGATCGAGCTGATAGGCGGGGCGGCCATCCCAGCTCGCGCGATGGGGAGCCAGGCTCAGCCGATAATGCCGTTGGATGCGCGCCAGCCGGGCGCGTATGGCCCCTTCGGTCAGGGGGGGCGTGCTGATCTGGGTTTCGACGATGGTATGCTGGGTGGGCAGATAGAGCTGACGCTTTTTACCATCGGCGATTTGAACCCGCCCGCGCGCGTCGGGCGGGTTCAGGTAGTCAATGCGATAACGCGAATCGCCCTGATGGGTCTCCTGGGTGATACTGACTGCGCCGTTGCCTTCATCAAAGGTGAGCACCGTCTGCTCGCCGGAGAACGCCACCCGATACTGGCTCATGAGCGCACGCCGAAGTATAGCGGCTGCCCTCGAGCGCGGCGATGCGGCGTCGGCTCGGGACGAGCTAAGCCGGCTGCCGTGCCGAACAGGCAGAAGCCCGCGCATCGGCAGAGCGCAAAACACCAGCGCTGCCAGGGCCAGCCAGAGCGCCTGCCGCGAGGCAAAGCGATGCCGCCTGCCTGGAGCTCTCAGATGGCCCACTGCTGATGGGGACATGCGGCGGCGCTGCGCCAACACCTCTCTGCGTGCCAGGCGCTCAACGAAAGTCCAGCTTGCCATCTTGTTCCAGGTCCGTTTGATTGGCTTCCGAGACTTCGTAGCGCATACGGCCCGAGTCGGCCAGCGGCAGGGAGGATTCCTGCACGGCATGCAGCCCTACCAGAGCATAGACGCCGATGGTGCGGTCGGAGGAGGCCGGGGCCGAGGTCATTTTGATCTCGGCATGGCCCGACGCCGCTCTCGGCGCGCTCTGTCCGTTATATACCCGCGTTGGCAGCGGAGCAGGATGATTGACAGCGGGGAAGAGAAGCGGCGCCGTCAGGAAGCCGAGCAGTACCAGCGCCGCGCCGGTTGTAGCAAACAAGGCTGCGCGCGGGGCCACCGAGGCGGCAAACCGGAGCGAGAGCGGCGCGTGCCAGGCCGGCTGCCGCTGGCGCGCACGTTTCTCCGACGCTTGCAGCGCTCCAGCGTGCGCGCGCACTGTCGCATAGGCGCGCCGCCAGAACTCCGGGCGCGGCGTGGGAGCGGGCAATTTCCTCAGCAGCGTCCGCACCCGCTGTAGCTCAGTATATTCCCGGCGGCAGCGGTTGCAGTCTGCCAGATGTTCCCGCACGGCGGCAGATCGCCGCGCGCCCAGGGTGCCATCCATATAGTCACTTAGATATTCAACACAGCGTGGACAATCCATAGATCCCATCTCTAGGTAGCGCGAAACGGCAGGGCATGGGCCTCTGCCAGCCATCAGCGCGCGTGCGTGCCTGTGGCTTGCCGACAGGCGGGATTGGAGAATGGGTCGGCTCTAGCTTCCGGCAACGTAGGCTTGCAGCTTGTCCTTGAGCAGCAGACGGCCCCGGTGCAGCCGGGAGCGCACGGTTCCCACCGGGCAGCCGACGATCTGGCTGACCTCTTCGTAGCTCAAGCCTTCTATATCGGAGAGGATAACCACCAGGCGGAAATCCTCCGGCAGCGCCAGCAGCGCCTGCTGGATCGGCTCATCCAGGGTCGCCGCCAGCATCCGGGTTTCCGGATGGTTGGACCAATCCACGATTTCTCGTTTTGCCTGGGTGCCTTCCTCGGTTTCGACGGGCTCATCCAGAGATTGCATCGCCAGCCGCGGACGGGCGCGCGTGCCATCAATATAGGTATTTCTCAGGATACGGAACAGCCAGCGGTCGAAGTAGGTGCCCAGCTTAAAGCGCCCAAACGACTCGTAGGCTTCCAGGAGCGCCTCTTGCACCAGGTCTTCGGCATCCTCGTGGTTGCCAGTCAAGCGGTAGGCAACGCGATAGATACTGGCCTCATGCCGGCGTACGAGTTCCTCAAAGACGGATTGAGCGTCGTTATCCGGTTTGCTTTTGCGCCGCGTGAACATGAATCACGTCCTGGGCCAGGGACGGAGAGAGCCTGCCCTTTTGCTCTTTCAGGATGACTTTGTGGAGCCGTTCACTGCTGCGCGGAGGCAGCCGGAAGGAACAGAGACCCGTTATTCCATTAAGCGAAGGATCGCGCCTGGAAAGTTCCCCACCGGCCAGATTGCCCGTCAGTATACCGAGGGCGTTGGCGGGCGCCTCGGCCCAAAACGGAGACCGCTACTCAGGCGGGGTGGCGCCGGGAGAGGCCGCGCTGCCGGGCGCTGCGGCGGGTGGAGCGTGCAGCACGCGCAGGCTGCGGACGATGGGAATGACTACCTGCTGTGACCGTAGATACGTTCCCGTCGGGTACTCCCACCGCAGGGAGATCACATGCCGGTAGGCTTTCACAAGGTAGATCTCCACCAGATGGCGCGTGGTCGGATCTTTGTACAGAATATGATCGGTAGGCTGTTCGTCCAGCAGGAGGGAAGTCACCTCCGCGCCCGCGCGTTGGATAGCCTCCACTTCCCGCTCGATGAGACGTGGGTCTCTGGGGAATTCCCCGATGTGCAGAGTGACGCCCTGCGGGGTGATCCAGACGCCGTCGCGCTGCTTCCAATTTTGTGGGAGCTCAATGCTCCACCAGGGATCGGGGGTCGCGGGGCCGATGGTGATCGTGGGTCCCAGCGCATTCTGGACCGTCGTGCGCCATTGCGCCAGAGCCGCCCAGCCGATCACGCCAATGGCGGCTATCGCCGCCAGGGAGACGGCGATGTCGCTGGCGCGCGAGCGTGGGCCTTGCTCCAGGGCCTCCGGCACGAGAAACAGCGCCACAAAGCCCCCGCCCGCCAATCCGCCCAGGTGCGCCCAGTTATCCACGTGCAGCACGGAGACGAGCCCGATGGCCAGGTTGATGACGGCCACGGTGATGAGCTGGCGCAGGATGAGGGCGCGGGCGCGGGGCGGAACGAGCGCGGGGAAGCGCAGAGGGAACACGATGCCCGCGCCCACCAGGCCGAAAATGGCCCCCGAAGCGCCCAGCGAGGGAGTCGGGGAGAGCAGAAAGCTCAGCAGATACCCGCTCACGCCGGCCGCCAGAAAGATAATCAGGTATTTGCGCCAGCCATAGAGCCGCTCCATCTGGATGCCGAGCCAGTAGAGAGAGAGGCCGTTGACCAGCAGGTGCGTCGGGTTGCCGTGCAGAAAAATGGCGGTCACGAGCCGCCAGGCCTGCCCGGCGCGGATGAGGTCGTTGTCTTTGTCACCGAAGAGGCGGGCCAGTCGGGCCACATCGCCCTTGCTCAGCGCGTACATGGCGGCAAAGATCGCCACCATCAGGATCAGCAGGAGGTAGGTGGCAATGGGGGCTTCTTGGAATCTCTCACGCGTCTCCCGCAGACGCCGTGCGGCTCCCCCCTCGACGATCCGAAAGGGGGGCGCATCGGCGCCGGGCGTCGGGGAGGGCAAAGCGGGCTCGGAGACGGCATCGGTGTGCCCAGGCGGAACCGGCGCTGTTGGCGCCGGGGGTGGGATACGCAAACGCATGGTACTCCTATAGCGATAACTTACGATTTGGGCGCCCCTTTGCGCCGGGGGCAGCGAAAGCGCCTTTCTCAGCACCCGATCAGAATAACTGCGCCGTTCTCTGAGATGGAGAAGCTGCGAAAGTCTGACACGCGAGCGCTTAGGGGCATTTTACCCGCAAAAGCGCAAATCCTGGTAAAAATACTGCCCGCTCTGGGAACAACCCCCGGTGATGACTACCGTACTAAAGACGTTGGCGCATTTGCGCCAAATGTTCCCACTGACGCCGCACCAGATTCAGGCCGTACTGGCACAGCTCAAACTCTTCCGATAGCTGGCGAAACAGGCTGGCTTCCGGCGCGTAGGGACCGTACTGGAACGTAGACACGATGTAGTACGACTTTTTTCCCTGGCGCACGTAATCGATCAGGCTATCCGCCCGGCCCGGGGCGCGCAGTTTTAGCAGCGCTTCCGGATAGATGCCGGCCCAGAACAAAGTAAAATCGCCAATGTGCTTATGGACGGCACGTTCCCGCTCAAAGGAGGTCGCGTTGAGCGCGACGTCCGCCTCCATCAACATCGCGGCCACTTCTTCCAGCCGCACGCCCTGCCGATTATGAATCCGGTAAAGATTGTCGCAGTGCGCGAAATCGGTCAGCATATCTGCCAGATACCGGCTTATCTTCGGCTCCGAAATTCCGAGCGTCTCGTCAAATGCCCGCGCTACCAGCGTGCGAAACAGAGTGCGCAGGGGATGGTCCTCCGGGATAGGGGCCGGAGAGGGCTTCGGCCGCCCGATTGGAAACATCTCATCTTTTGCCATCGCTAACAATCACCTTCACATGCGGTTGCCCGGCGTGCCCGCAGAGAGTGTCCTCTCCCCTCCGGCTAAATACGAGCCCGATAGTTCCTCTCGAACGCCTCTCTGGAAGAGAAGGGTTCGAGCGGAGGGGATACAAGGGACGGCATCGCACGAAACCGCAGGTTTGAGATTGCGCCTTCGAGAGGCAGCCACGCCTTAAGGCAGCGTCACCATTGTAAGGTATTGTTGGCTATTTTACGCAAAAAATCCGGGTGAGGTTCCTGAAATGTGCTCCGTCGCCCGGTTTGTCCGGAATTACCGCCCTATGGGAACGGAGAGGATGATCCGACAATAGGGCCTGTCGGCGTGTGAGCAAGCGCTATTTTCCCTGCGGTCGGGCCGTTAGCAGCCCGGCAAGTAGGCAGGACGAAAAGCCCAAATGAAAAGAAAATAGCGGAGTGGACGGTATTCGGTGTGAGTCTGGCACGGATTTTGCAACCCCCGTGTTGAAAGCTCACTGCGTTGTCCACTCCGTCCGCCTCGGTCGCCGGCGTGCCCGCAGGGTACGCCTTCCCGTAACCTGTCCGGCCCCCCTGTCGCCCCTGTGCGGGCGCGCTCAAGAGACGGCGCGGACTGCCCGTAGCGGTGACACATCCGCTCTAAACTCGTGGGAGGTAACTGGTAATGCGAGTCTACGGCTCATCGCCGCTCTACAACTATGTGGAACTCATCTTCCGTTCCAAGCGCCTCTTCATCGCCTCCATCGTGCTGGCCTCAGGAGTCACCGCCGCGGTGGCGGCGGCGCGCTCCGGCACCTATAGCGCCCAGGCGCTGATCTACCTGACCGGCTCTGAGGAAGCCCAGCCCAACGTGGTCGACTCGGCCCAGAAGGGCAGCATCCAGTACAAGCTCAACCTGCTCAGCGTCTCCACGCGCGATCCCAACTTTATCAAAGAGGCCTTCAAGGATCACGGCCTGGATAAGGGGATGACGGAGGAGCAGTTCAATCAGTTCTGCAAAAAAGCCCGCAGTGCCCTGTCCTTCGCCAGCGGCAATAACGTGCTGGAGATCAACTGCCGGTGGCCGGATGCCCGCGCCGCCGAGATCATCAAGGCCTTCTACAGCGCGTTCTCCCGCCGCGTTCTCGATGAGGAGACCGTCACCAGCCACATCACCACGCGGGCCTTGCAAACGCGCCTGGCGGAATACACCCAGAAGGTGGATGCCATCCAGAGCCAGGTAATCCAGTATAAACAGCGCTACTTTGAGAATTTCCCCCGGCAGCTGGAGTACTCGCTGGCCCAATATGATCGCCTGAAAAGCGAGGTGGATGCGCTCACCGCCGCGCTTAAGAGCGCCAAAATGCAGCGAGATGAGGTGCAGCGTCAGCTGGACGGCACCCCGCAGACGATCACGGCTGTTATCGAGAACACGCAGAGTACCACCGTACTCGACCGTCTCCAGGAGCAACGCGCCGATCTGGAAGCCAAAATCGCCGAAGCGCTCACCAAACTTACCGAGGCCAATCCGATTGTCCGCAGGCTCCGGGATCAGCAGCAAAACCTGGAGGCTGCGATCAAGGCGGAGGAGGTCCGCTCCGGAAAGCAGGCGGCAAAAGGACATCCCAGCCGGACCCGTGAGGTGCCCAATCCCCAATGGGCGCGTCTGGATCAGACCCGCTCCGACCTGGAAATCCAGATTCAGGACTACGAAGGACGGTTGCACGACGCCCAGATCGCGATGGCCGATTATAAGAAGAAGGCCTACGACGATCCCAAGCGGCTTAAAGAGTATGAATCCATCGTCAAAGACTACGGTCTCTACGCGGGCATCCGCGACAATCTGCGCAGCCGACTGGAGCAGGCGCAGATGATGGAAAAGCAAGAGCGCGAGATGCACCTGGCGGAAATGAAGATGATCGTCGAGCCCGAGTCCGAGCTGGACATGGTCGGCGGCAAGAGCCTGCTCTTCTACGGCGCCGGGCCGGTGCTGGGGCTGATCATCGCGTTTGCGTTCTCGCTGTTGGCCGAGACGCTGGACCACTCCCTGCGCACGCCCATCGAGGTAGAGAAATTTTTGGGCAAGCCCGTGCTGGCCGTACTGCCGCGCATGGAGGCGCCCAGGGATGCCCGGCGGCGCCTCCCCGGCGGCGGCGAAGCGGCCCAGCCCACGTTACCCTCCGGATAAAGCCAAGAGCCCGTATCCGACGGTCTGAGAACGGTAATACACAGAAGGAACGGAATGCCGAATGTCTGATGAGAAGGTATTGCGTAAAGGCGGTCCCCTGTCGCGCTTTCGGGGCGACCAGGGGGGCAATGGTCACGGAAGCAACGGGAACGGCAACGGCTACTCGTCCAGCCGCATCCTGATTCCGGAAGAGTATGCGCGCCTGCACGCCGACATCGAGCGGGCCTCCAGCCCGTCGCGGTGCTTTGTCGTTGGGATCACCAGCGCTGTCTATGGCGAGGGCAAGACCACCGTCGCCATGAACCTGGCGGGAATCATGGCGCGGAACTCGACGCAGCGCGTGGCCTTGATCGATTGCAATCTCCGCAACTGGGATCTGCAAACGCGCCTGAATCTGCCGCAATGCGCCGGATTGGTGGATATTCTCGAAGGCGGCGAGGACGATCTGACCAATATCGTCCAGAAGACCGAGCTGGACAATTTCACCATTATTCCGGCGGGCCGCGCCGCCGCCAATCCGTCGCGCCTGTCGCGCTCGCCCCGCTTTGCCGAGGTGATGAACGCCCTGCGGATGGCCAACGAGTTCATCGTCATGGATATGTCGCCCGTGCTGCCGGTGGCCGATACGCGCACGATCTCCAAGATGGTGGACGGCATCATCATGGTAGTGCGTGCCGGGGTGACCCCGCGCGAGATCGTGGCCCGCGCCATAGATGCCGTCGGCAACGACCGCGTGCTGGGCGTGGTGCTCAACGGCACGGAGACGGCGATGCCGAAGTGGCTGCAGCGCTACTTCTCCTGAGCGGGGAGCGTGGCAGGCTATGGCATCGCTATCGGAAGGGTTGGGCATCGTTGCCGCGCTAGGCCCGGGGCTCGGGGTCTGGCCGCTAGCGGCGTGGGCAGAGGCGGCGCTGGCGCTGGCCCTGTGTGTGCCGCTGGCCTTCTTTGGCTATTGCGCGCTCTACCTGTGGCGGCTGCTGCTGGCGGCTCTCCCGGCCCGTGGCCGGGTTGCCGTGCTCTCCCCGCCCACCGCGCCCGGGGCGGACGCGCCGCTTTTGACTGCAGAAGGCGCAAAGGCCGTCGGCCAGGCGCGCTTTCTGCTGCTTATCCCGGCGCATAACGAGGAGCTGGTGTTGGGCGCGGCCCTGGAATCGCTGCGGGGCCTGGACTATCCCCGGGATGCCTACCGGGTCGCCGTGATCGCAGATAACTGCTCGGACCGCACCGCCGCCATCGCGCGCGAACAGGGGGCGCTGGCGCTGGAGCGGACCGATACCGTGCGCATCGGCAAGGGCTACGCGCTGGAGTGGGCGCTGCGGGCGCTGCTCTGCGCCGAGAAATCGGACTCCGACGCGCTGCGCGCCTGGGCCGATTTCGATGCCGTCGTAATCCTGGACGCGGATACGAAGGTGGCGCCCAATCTGCTGCGGGCGTTTGCGGCGGGCCTGTCTGCCGGGCACAGGGCGATGCAGGCGCGCTACGACGTGCTGAACGCGGGCGAAAGCTGGCGTTCTCGCCTGATGGCCTGCGCGTTGGCCCTGGCGCATCTGGTCAAGCCGCTTGGACGGGAGCGATTGCGGCTCTCCGATGGGCTCAAGGGCAACGGCATGTGCTTTGCCCGCGAGGTCGTCGAGCGGATACCCTGGTCGGGAGAGTCGATCACCGAGGATATTGAGTACACGCTGCGCCTGTGCCGCGCCGGGTATCGGGTGGCGTTTGTGCCGGAGACGACGGTCTGGGCGCAGATGCCGACGACGGGCGCGCAGGCGGCCAGCCAGCGCAAGCGGTGGGAAGGCGGGCGCTACCGCCTGCTGTTCACGGTGGCCCCGCGCCTGTGGATGGAGGGGGCGCGCAAGCGCGACCGCGTGCTGCGCGATCGGGCGATGGAGCTGATCATTCCCCCGTTTGCGGAGATGTTAACGGTGCCGGCGGCACTGCTTTGCGTTTGCACGCTGGCGGTGTCTGTGTTGCGATGGGCGTGGGCCGGCTGGCTGGCCTGGGGGTGGGGCGCGGTGCTGGCGCTGCAGGCGGGATATCTGTTCCTGGGCCTGTGGGTGGCGCGGGTTCCGGCTTCCCTTGCGCTCTCGCTGTTGTATGCGCCTGTTTACATTCTCTGGAAGTTCGGGGTCTATGCTGTGATGGCTGTTGGCGGGTCCGCCGGTGGCTGGAAACGTACCGAACGGCGCAAACTCTAATACACAAGCCAGACGGGCACTGAAAGTACCCGTCTGGTGGGCCTGCGGCCAACCGTCCTCCGGACGGAAAACCTGGCTTTTGCAGGGCGTCCGCGAGGACGCTTGGCGGCGTAGCCGCCCTACAGACGGGTCATTCATGGCCCGGCTGGGGAACCGACGAACAGACTCTGCGTGGCGGCTTAGCGCAACTTCAGATAGCGATTACGTCCGATGCGGCAAACAGTTGGCATCCTTGGCACACCCATAGACATACTGGATAGGGAAGCGGTGCTGGCACGCCTGGAGCAGTTTATCCAGGAGCGCCGGTTCCACCAGGTGGCGACGGCGAACACGGATTTTCTTATCAATGCGGTGGGCGACCCCGAATTGAAGCGCATCCTGCGCAACGCCGATCTGGTGGTGCCTGACGGCATGCCGGTGGTGTGGGCGGCGCGGCTGATGCGCTCGGCCCTGCCGGAGCGCGTGACGGGAGCGGACCTGGTGCCGGCGCTGGCAGCGCTGGCAGCGCGCAAGGGATATCGCCTGTATATGCTGGGCGGGCGGCCGGAGATAGCGCAGCGGGCTAAGGCCCGCCTGGAGGCCGATTATCCAGGCCTGCAGATCGTCGGGTGCGTTTCGCCGCCGGTGGCGCCGCTTTTGGAGATGGATCACGAGGCGATACTTGCCGACATCCGGCGCGCGCAGCCGGATATCCTGCTGGTGGCCTTCGGCAACCCGAAGCAGGAGAAATGGATCGATCTCAACCGGGACGGCCTGCGGGGAGTGCCGGTCTGCATCGGGGTGGGCGGAACGTTCGATTTTCTGGCGGGAGAGGTGCCGCGCGCGCCGCTCTGGATGCAGCGCAGCGGCCTGGAGTGGATGCACCGCCTGGCCCATGAGCCGCGCCGCCTGTGGAAGCGCTATGTGCGCGACATCCTCCAGTTCAGCCGCTATCTGGGGCGGCAGTGGTGGGCGGTGCGGCAGGCGCGCAGCGCGGGCATCGCGGAGATTTTTCGGGCGCAGGCCGGCGATTGCGTGGTCGTCTCGCTGCTGGGCGATTTTGACAGCCGTATCCTGGCGCGTTTCCAGGCCATCGCCGACGAGACCTTCAACGCCAAAAAGCATCTGGTTCTGGATTTTGGGGGAGTGACGGCGTTTGACGGGGCGGCGCTGGGAACGCTGATTAACCTTCCCAAGCGCGCCGCCTATTGTGGCTGTACTGTGCGCCTGGTGGCCCCGCCGCCGACGTTTGCGGCCGCCCTCCGCCGCAGTCAACTTCAGGACGGCCTCTTCCAGGTCGCCGGATCGGTGGCGCAGGCGTTCTCGAACGGGCACTCTGCCGGGCTCTGCTGGCAGGTGCGGCGTGGCGCAGGCGCCGCTGTGGTCACGGCGAGTGGCGCCGCCGATCAGCGCTCGGTATGCGGACTGGAAAAGACGTGCGCGCGGCTGCTGGAGTCCGGCAAGCGCGTGGACCTGGATGCGCGGGGCGTGACCTACGCGAGCAGTCCGCTGCTGGCCTCTCTATGCCGTCTCAACGGCGCGAACGCCCACGCCGAGAGGGGCCAGGGCGCGCGGTTCCGCGTCGTGGCGGGAGCGACGCTGCGGCGCGCTCTGGAGCGGGAGAACCTGCTGGCTCAGTTTGTGCTGCTGGAGGCGCCCGAGGTGCCCCAGGACGCGGTTGAAGAGGCGGTAGAACAGGCGGAGATAGAGGGTGCACAGGAGAGACCGCCGGTTGAGCCGATAGCCCTGTTCGCGCAAGGTGGGTGAGCCGCAATACCTCACCGTGAAGGATGATTCGTCATGAAGTTCGAGTTACAGATGTTTATTCTGCTGATCGCCCTGGGCCTGGTCATCAAAAAGCTGGACTGGCGCGGGCAGTTTTTCCTGTTTCTGTTTATCTGTCTGTGGGTCTATTGGAACTGGAGAAGGGGTTAGCTCGCATCTATGGCCAATGAAGTCCGGTCTGCCTCCTCCAGCGCCTCTTCGTCTTCTCCTCCGCAGCCTATTTCGCAAGCGCAGCCAGCGCCGCGCGGCGGGTTTTGGGGACATCTCGCGCGTGTGGTGGCCACCGAGATAGAAGGGCTGCATCCACGCCTGCGCGTGGCTCGCCTGCTGACGGCGCCGCTGCCCCATTTCGCCTTCAATCGCCTGCGAACGGCCCTCTACCGCCTGTGTGGGATGCGCATCGGCGCACGCTCGCTGATATTGGGGAGCATCGAGCTGGCCGGGCCGGGCCGCATTCACGAACGCTTTCGCCTTGGCGAGGATAGCCAGATCACGGCGCCCCTGTATGCCGATGTGTGCGCGCCTATCACTATCGGCAGCCGCGTCTTTATCGGCCATCACGTCATCCTGATCACGACCGACCACGCCATCGGCCCTGCCTGGCAGCGCTGCGGCCCTTGGCGCAGCGCGCCTATCACCATTGAGGACGGCGTCTGGATCGGCGCGCGGGCCACGATCTTGCCGGGCGTCACAGTCGGACAGGGTGCGGTGGTGGCGGCGGGCGCCGTCGTTACGCGCGATGTGCCGCCGAACACGCTGGTCGGTGGTGTACCGGCCAAAGTGATCCGGGAGCTGGAGGCTTGACCTGGTCCCGACCCAAGCAGTGGGATGAAGGGGCGGGGGCCGCTCCTCTCCTTGAGGAGCGGATGGGAGTTAGGTACTGAACTCAGGTATGGATACCCAGGTTATCAATCGGATACGCACCACACTGGTATGGCTCTGTGCGCTGGCGGGAATCGCTGCCATCGGCCTGTTTGCAGGACAGAGATCCGGGCGCGGCGCCAATGCCGCGCTGCCGGAAGACGCGAGCCAGCGCCCGACCGATATCCTCCTTACGATCCATGCCGGGCAGCGATTAGGTCCCATCAGCCCCTACATCTACGGCATGGCCAGCCCCGGCCCGGATCACTATCGCCAGCTGCGCGTGCCGCTGTGGCGCTGGGGCGGCAACCCCTCCACGCGCTACAACTGGGAGAAGGGCAACTGCTGGAACGCCGCCCGCGATTGGCAGTTCCGCAACGGCAATTATAACAACACCTCCCCGCAAGATCGCCGGCCCTCCGGCGTCGCCGACAAGGGCATCGCCTACGGTAAATCGGTCGGCGCGCAGGCGCTTATCACCATTCCGACGATGGGCTGGGTTGCCCGCGACGACAACAATGCCAACCGATCCCTGGGCGTGCCCGACATGTCCGGCCCGCCGGTCGCGCCCGGCTCGGAGGCCATCGCGGGCTACGATCCAGGCGCAAACCGGCGGCGCGTCTCCCAACGCTCCCTCCCGCGCAAGGGCCGTCCTTTCTCTGACCCGCCCAACCTGACCGACGATGTCGTCTATCAGGATGAGTGGGTCTATCACCTGACGCGCAAGTTTGGCCGGGCCAGCGCGGGCGGCGTGCGCTTCTATGCCATGGATAACGAGCCTGACCTGTGGGACGGCACGCATACCGACATGCATCCGGTACGCCCGGATTATGACGAGCTTTTGCGCCGATTCTTAGACTACGCCACCGCCATTAAGGACGTGGACCCGACGGCCCAGATCACCGGGCCGGTCTCCTGGGGCTGGACGGGCTACTTCTTCTCGCCGCGCGACCGGGGCAGCGACAACTACCGCACCGCCGCCGACCGCGCCGCGCACGGCGGCATGGCCTTTCTGCCCTGGTTTCTCCAGCAGGTAGCCGCCCACGACCGGAAAACCGGGCGGCGCACGCTGGACGTGCTGGATGTTCACTTCTATCCCCAGGGGAACGGCGTCTACGGCAGCCGCAGCGATCCGCAGACCGACGCGCTGCGCTTGCGCAGCACCCGCGCGCTCTGGGACCCTACCTATACGGATGAGTCCTGGATCGGGACGGCGGTGCAGTTGATCCCGCGCCTGCGCCAGTGGATCAACAAGTACTATCCCGGCACCAAGATCGGGCTTACCGAGTGGAACTGGGGTGCCGACGGCACGCTCAACGGCGGCTTGGCTGTGGCGGAGGTTTTGGGGATACTGGGCCGGGAGCGCGTGGAGCTGGCCTGCTACTGGACGGCGCCAGGAATCGGGACGCCCGGCTTCTACGCCTACCGGATGTTCCGCAACGCCGATGGCGCCGGATATGGCTTTGGCGATGTGGCCGTCGCCGCAGACTCCAACGCCCCGAACCAGGTCTCCTGCTTCGGCAGCGTGGAGGCAAAGACAGGCAACCCTTGCATCCTGATCCTCAACAAGATGCCGGAGACCGAGGCGACCGTCACGCTGGCTGTCCAGGGAGGCAAGCCCGTCACCGCCGCCAGCGTCTACCGTTATAGCGGCGAAGACCTGAAGAGTATCCGACACCTGCCC
Source organism: Chthonomonadaceae bacterium (assembly GCA_035650735.1). Classification (GTDB taxonomy): domain Bacteria; phylum Armatimonadota; class Chthonomonadetes; order Chthonomonadales; family Chthonomonadaceae; genus DASRGL01. Next base: position 29,537 of record DASRGZ010000110.1, on the reverse strand, counting down.
GATATTGCCATCAGGGCGGGCCGGGCGCGCGTGCAGCTTCCGGCATATTCCATTACGCTGCTGCGCTGCCGCTAAGTTGGGCTGACCTCGCCCCGGCTTGCAGCCACCTCTCTCCTTCCTAAGGAGAGGGGCCTGACAGTAAGCGCTCTCCCCTCTCCTTGAGAAGGAGAGGGGCCGGGGGTGAGGTCTACGAGCGAACGCGCTAAAAGGAAAGGGACATTGGCGCCATGATTGAAACCGGGTTTCAGCGCATCGAGCTGATGAATAGCGTGCGGGACTATGCCGAGTCGAAACGCTACCGCAACCGCCGGCTGATGGTCCTAATGCTGCTCCTGCTGACGGTGGCGCTGGGAGCTATCACTGCGGTGCGCTTTCTCGCGCCGAAAAGCCTGGCTTATGCGCCTTTCTTTGGCATAGGGGTCGTCGCTCTTTGTTGTATTCCCGTCCTTATCTGGAATTACCCGCGCGCCGGCCTCTATCTGTTGGTGCTCTCAGCCTGCCTGTTCATGCAGATCCCGATGAACATGAACCGGGATCCGTTCGCCTGGGTGCCCCTCTTCTGGAACTTCAACCAGGCGTGGGCGTTTTTTACCGGATCGACGTCGCTAGAGTTCCTGCATGTGAATTTGGGCGAGCTATTCATGGCGATGACGTTCCTCTTCTGGCTGATGCGCCAGATCACCCTGCGGCAGCTGCATTGGAATCCGGGCGCGTTCTTCGGCTGGTTTGCTCTCTATCTGGCCTGGTGCGTCTTCGGCTTCATCAATGGGTTGGAGAAAGGCGGCGATATCACTACGGCGCTCTGGGAAGTGCGGGCGCAAGCCTATTTCGCCCTGGCCTATCTGCTGGCCACCAACCTGATCACCGACCGGAAACACGCGCTGACTTTGATGTGGGTGATGCTGATAGGGATCGGGGCCAAGACGATTGTCGGCACCGTCAACTTTGCCAAGAACCCCAATGTCTCCGCAGATGAAGGGGTTCTCAGCCATGAGGACAGCCTGCTGTGCAACATCGTCCTGTTCGGCGCGCTGCTTTATACGATTGCGCAGGTGGACCCGAAATTAAAATGGGGGTTCATTGCCTTTGTGCCGACGGCGCTGATCACCGACCTGGCCAACGGCCGGCGCGCGGCCATTGCCGCTTTCATCGTCGCTTTCCCCATCGTCATTGCCATGAGCGCCGTCTTGCTCAGAGAACGACGCGCCGCCTTGATTCGCTTTTTGGTGGCGTTTGCCTTTATTTCGGCTATCTACCTGCCGATAGCCTGGCATGGACAAGGACCGTGGGCCCTGCCCGCGCGCGCCATCCGGTCGCGCACGTCCCCGGACGGGCGCGATGCGGCCTCGGACTACTACCGCCTTTCCGAGAATATGAACCTGTCGCTGACCCGCGATACCTCTCCCTGGCTCGGCTACGGATACGGTCGCCCCTATGTGGTCGCGTTTACCCAGTTCGGGCGCTTTGACCCGTTCATGAACGTTCTGCCGCACAACGGCATACTCTGGATCTGGATGCGCCTGGGGAATATCGGCTTTGTGCTCTTCTGGATGTTTGTGGCGACGGTGCTGATACGCGGCCCCCAACTCCTCAAAGCCATTCGCGATCCGCGCCTCCAGGTGATCGGCATCCTGGTCATCGCCGAGTTCCTGATGCATCTGATCTATGGAGAATACGACCTGACGTTTGCCAACTACCGCCCCATGATCCTGACGGGAACGCTGCTTGGCGTGCTGGCCGTGCTGCCGCGCCTGGTCGAGCTAAAGCAGCAGGAGCGGGAGGCGCTCGGCCTGTCGCGCGCCAGCCAGGGGGAGGGAGACGAACTGGACGTGCGTGAGGTAGATGAGGTAGATGAGGAGGAATCGGAGCCGCCGGTGGACTGGCGGCGGCGCGGCCTGCCGGGTTTCGGGCGCGGGCGCAATTGGATGCGTGGCCCGGACTGGTAGCCTGCTTCTCCGGCAGACCTCACCCCCAGCCTCTCTCTTTAGCAGAGGCTTCGCCCGGCCCTAAAGGACCGGGCTGTGGGAGGCAAGCCCCCTGAAGGGGGCTCTCCTTTCTTGGAGCCCCTGAAGGGGATTAACCCACCCTTCGTAGCCCGCTTGAGCGGGCTTGCCGACTGCAAGGGTCGGGCCTGCAACGGACTGCCAGGGTCGGCGCTGCAATAGTTCGCGCCTCCGCCTCGCGACAGCGCTCTGCCTTGCGACAGCCCTCCGCCTTGCGACACAGTCCACCCCTTTAGGGGTGGCTGCCAGAAGGTGCTATCTACACTCTCAAGGAGAGGGGCGAGGAGAATCGATAGATTCGGAAAGGCTCCAACCTTGTCCATCGCAACGCTGCCTGCGGAGGCTGTCATTTCCCAGCAACAGGAGCCAGCACGCCTCCGACTCGATTTTCTGGATGGATTGCGCGGGCTGGCCGCGCTCTATGTGGTGCTTTATCACACCGTCCAGTTCGTCGGGGCGGGGCTGCCGCCGCTGGTGCTGGCGAGCCTCGCATGGATGCGTTATGGCCGGTACGCCGTGGACGTGTTTATCGTGCTCTCGGGCTACTGCCTGATGCTGCCGGTGGCGCGCTCGGCGGACGGGAAGCTGCGGGGCGGGGTGGGGGAATACCTGAAGCGGCGGGCGCGCAGGATCCTGCCTCCCTACTACGCGGCGCTGGCGCTGGCCTTACTGCTGGCGGCGCTCTCGTGGAAGCTGAAGACGCCGGGGGGTGGGCAGGAGGGCGTGCTGGAAGCCAACTTTGCGCCAGGCGTGCTGATCTCGCACCTGCTGCTGGCGCACAACCTGCGTTTTGAGTGGGCCTATGCGATCAACGTCGCCATGTGGAGCGTGGCGACGGAGTGGCAGATCTATTTTATCTTTCCGGCGCTGCTGCTGCCCGTCTGGCGGCGGTTGGGCAATGTGGCGGTGGTAGGGGTTGGTTTTCTGGTGGGGCTGGCTCCGTATGTGCTGCTCCCGGCGGGAAGCAATCTCGACCAGGCTCGCCCGTGGTTTCTCGGCCTGTTTGCGCTGGGCATGGCAGGGGCGGTCGTCGGCTTTTCCGATAACCGGAGGCTGCGCGCCTGGCGGGATAGGGTCTGGTGGGGCGTCCTGGCTCTGGCGCTGTTCGGGGCGGTTTGCGGCCTGGGGATATTCCTGCCGGAAGCGCTGGAGTGCGGCTGGGCGATGGATACGCTGGTGGGAGCGGCGACGGCCTGCCTGATTATCGGCTGCGCGCGTTCGGCCCGCTCTGGAGACGATGCCAGGCGGCCCATCGCTCTGCGGCTGCTGAGCGCGCGCGGGACGGTGCTGCTGGGCGCCTTCTCCTACAGCCTCTATCTGGTGCATATCCCGCTGCTCTACAAGGGACTGCCGCTGCTGGGTCGGCTGCATCTCCCACCGCTCCTCGACCTGATCGCGCGCTTTGCGGTGGTGGTGCCGGCGGTGCTGGCGGTATCCTACCTGTTCTATCTGGTGTTTGAGAGGCCGTTTCTGCCCGGCCAGCGACCCAAGAAGGCTCCGCTTTCACCCAGGCCATAAAGTGCCGGCCTCCGGCACTATACTTAGGGGCAAGGGCAGCCGACAATAACTTGCGAACGCCGCCCAGTGCGGGCAGTCATCTCCCATCGCGAGAACGCTTCTCACTCGCAGCGCACGAGTTGAGACCGATCCACTCCGTTGGGAGCGATTACCGCCGGTGCGGTTGGGAGGCGCGCTTTGGTTACAACGGGCGTCACGATACAGAGAAGATCGGCGGCGGCAGTGCTGGCCGTCGGGCTGGCGCTGATGGCCCTGGGCCTTCTCATCAACTGGAAGGTTGGCCGGGGCCGAGGGGAGGATTTCGCCTATCTCTATATCGTGGGCAAGGCCGTTGCCGGCGGGAAGAACGCCTACGATGCCGCCGTGCAGCAGCCTGGTTTTGCGGCGTACCTGGGATATCAGCCGCCCGCCGGGATCTACTACCCGCCCTCGACCGGGATTGTCATCCTGCCCTTTACGCTGCTGCCGTATGCAGTGGGGCAGGCGGCCTGGTTCTGCCTGCTGACAGGCGTGCTGATGGCGGGAATCTGGGAGCTGCTGGCGACGTTCGCGCCGGAGAGCCGACCGGCAACCCGCGTACTGCTGCTGGGACTTGTGTTGTGCAGCAGCAGCCTGCGGTGGGGCTTTCAGCTTTTGCAGTCGGCGCCGCTGGCCCTGGGACTGCTGGGCCTGTTCCTGGCCGCTCTGGCGCGCAACCGTCAGGGAGAAGCCTTCCTTTACGTTTCGGCGCTCGCCTGGCTCAAGATGACGCTTGCGGTGCCGCTGATCTTGCTGGCGCTGGCGCAGCGTCGCTTTGCGCTGGTGGCGAGCGTGCTGGTGCTCTGGGCGGCGGTGAATTGCCTGGGATTTGCGCGGATGGGCGGCGTAGAAGCTGTGCAGGCGTATCAGCAGAACGTGGCGCGCATGGATCGGCCGGGAAGCCAGGATTATGCCGACCCCCATCTGCCCAATGCGCTGACGCGGCTGGAGTGGTCGTATCTGCTCAACGCAGTCAGTCCAGAAGTTTCCAGGTCGCGCAAACTATCGCTGCTCCTGTTTGTGGCGAGCGCGCTCTGGCTGGGCTGGGAGGCATGGCGAAGCCGCGCGTTTGTGCGGGAGGCAGCCACGACCGGCGCGTTCCTGGCGCCCATTCTTTGCCTGTGCTTGCTTGGCATGTATCACCATCATTATGATGCCTGCCTGCTGCTGGCGCCGCTGCTAGTCTATGCCTGCCGGCCTCAGGATCTGCGTCGGCTGCCGGGCGTGCTCTGGTTTGCCCTGCCGGTGACGCTGTATGCGTGCCTGTATCCAATCTACCAGGTGCAGCTCTTTGCGAGTCGGCACTTTGGGGACGTTTCCTATCTCTATTTGCGGCTGCTGGGATGCGTCGTCGTGACGGTCGCGTTTCTCGCCTCGCTGGTGGCGCTGCATCGCCATATTGGCCTGCAAAGCGCCGGGCGGAGGCCGGAGGCGGCGCCCTCGGAGGGCTGAGACGGCGCAAAATTTCGGCCTGGCCTGGCTCCGTTGGTCTTTGCACTTGTTTAACACGTATGGATGTCATCGCTGACACAAAGAGAGCGCCTGCTGTTCCGCGCGACGAGATACTGCCTCCGGCAGCCAAAACAGAGAAGCCGCGCCTGCGGCTGGATTATCTGGATGGGCTGCGCGGGCTGGCGGCACTCTATGTCGTCCTGTTCCATGCCTATATCGAGATCAACTGGCACTGGGATGGGGGGGGGCTGCCGGCGTGGGCGCTGCGCGCGGCCTCCTGGATGGTCTACGGCCACTATGCCGTGGCGGTCTTTATCGTGCTGTCGGGCTACTGCCTGATGCTGCCGGTGGCGCGCTCGGCGGACGGGAAGCTGCGGGGCGGGGTGGGGGAATACCTGAAGCGGCGGGCGCGCAGAATTCTACCTCCCTACTACGCGGCGCTGGTGCTGTCGCTGCTCTTGATCCGCACCGTGCCGGGCATGAACGAGCGCAGCTACTCCAATTGGAACTGGGCGCTGCCCGCATTCACGCCGGGCGTGCTGTGGTCGCACTTTTTGCTCGTGCATAACCTCAGCTTTGCGTGGGCCGGCAAGATCAACCCGCCCATGTGGAGCGTGGCGACGGAGTGGCAGATCTATTTTATCTTTCCGGCGCTGCTGCTGCCCGTCTGGCGGCGGCTGGGTCTGATCGCGGCGGTTGCGGTCGGCTTTGCCGTGGGCCTCGGGCTGCACTGGCTGTTCTGGCCCTACACCATCGAAGCCTCGTTCTGGTACATCGGCCTGTTTGCGCTGGGCATGGCGGGGGCGGTCGTCGGCTTTTCCGAGAAGCCGCAGGTACGCGCCTGGCGGGAGCGGGCGCCCTGGGGGCTGATTGCCGCCCTTGCCGCCGCCGTTTTTGTCGCCGTCGCTATCTGGCGGCCCGAATGGGTACGGCGACAGATAGGGCTGGACATGGTCGTGGGAACGGCGACTGTGGCATTGATTATCGCCTGCACGCGGCATTTGACCGAACGGCCTGCGACTCCACGGTCTCTTATCTTGCGGCTGTTGGGAGCGCGCCCGGTGGTCGGCCTCGGAACGTTCTCCTACAGCCTTTACCTGGTGCATGCGCCGCTGCTGTCCATGTTGAATATGTTCCTGAAGACGTTCTGGCTGACGCCCATTCAGATTTTTGGTCTGCTGCTGGTGGTCGGCGTTCCGCTGTCGGTGGGCCTGGCGTACCTGTTTCATCTGGCGTTCGAGCGGCGGTTTATGTCCGGCCATGCGAAGCCGCTCTCCTAATCCCTCAAAGGAGCGTTGCGTTTGAAGTCCCGGGAGCTCGTTGCAGCGATTGAGGCGCGGTGGCCCGTCGAGACGGGCCTGGTCTGGCTGCGCCGCCTGTTCCTGCCCGCAGATGGAGAGGCAGGAACGGCGCGCACGGCAATGCTGCTGGCCGCGCTGGCGGCGCCTCTGCTGCTCGGCTTCCTGCTGGCGCGGGGCGCGTTCGATTTCGATTGCTACTGGGTGGGCAGTTGGGCGGTGCGGGACGGCCAGCCGGCTGCGATGTACGCGGCCCTGGATACGCCGAACGCGCAGGGATACTATGACCTGGCAAACGACAGCCCGGCCTGGCACGCGCTGGCGGCGGCGCACCTGCCGAAGCCGCACACGCTCTGGGGATTCATCTATCCCCCGCCCTGCGCCGCGCTGTTTCTGCCGTTTACCTACCTGCCGCGCCCGCTGGCGCTGTTAGGGTGGCGGCTGCTGAATCTGGGGGCCTATGGGTGCGGCCTGCTGATGCTGCTCTACCTGATGCGGGCGCGGCTCAAGCCGCTGGAGGCGCAGGTCGTAACGTTTGTGGCGTTGGCTTCGCCGCCGCTGCTCATCGCGCTGAGCCTCGGGCAGATCACGCCGCTGGTCTTTTTCACGGCAGCGGCGGGACTCTATTTTCTGGAGACGGGGCGGCCTGCGGCGGCGGGCGTGAGCCTGGCCGTCGGGGCGTTGCTCAAGGTCTCGCCGATCCTGTTCGCGGTCTGGCTGCTGACGCGGCGGCAGTATCGGGCGCTGGCGGCGCTGGCGGCGGCGCTGATCGGGCTGAGCCTGGCTTCAATAGCCCTCCTGGGCGCGGAGACGTTCCGGCGGTTCCTGGGCCACTGCCTGCCGCTGCTTGCGCGCGGCGCCATCAGCGATACGAACGTGTCGGCTGTCGCGCTGGCCGGGCGGATGTTGGGCCTGGGCGACCCGCACAGCGGTCAGATACTGCCGCCGGACACACGGCTGACTCTTCTCAAGTTCGGGTTCTACGGCCTGGTGCTAGCGGTCTCGGCGGCGGCTCTGTGGCGCGGGCGGCGCGAAAGTAACGGCGAGCGCCGGCAACTGGAGTATGCCCTGGTCAACATGGTCGCCCTGCTGGTCTCCCCGATCACCTGGGGGCACCATCTGCTGCTGGCCTTACTGACGTTGGTGATCATCGCGGGCTGGGGACTATCGGAGGGGCGTCGGGGGCTGGTGGCACTGGCGGCGGCGGCCTATCTGCTCATGCTCCAGAATCGCGACCTGCCGGGCAGTTTTCTGCCGACGGAGGTGGGGGCGGTCGCGGCGCTGGCCGGGATCGCGCTGCTCTGGCTCGTGACGTGCGCGGCGCTGTTCGTTGATCCGCGATCCCAGGATGCCGAGCCTCATATGGCGGTCGTGCGGGTTGCTGGATAAGTACCAATTTCATACTGGCAGCCCATCCCTTATGAAGATTGATAAATTAGCACCGAGCGTTCATTTAGTAAAGTGAGTTCGCGTCCTTGAGGCAGCGAGGCTCGCACGCTCGGTATCCATTAATCAAAGTGCATTAGGGGTGGGCTGCGGATGGCAAGCCCGCTAAAGCGGGCTGCCGGAGGTGGGTCAGTTCTCTTCTGGGGCTACCAGAGGGGAGAGTAGCCCCCTTCCGGGGGCTTGCCGCCCGCAGCCCGGTCCTTTAGGGCCGGGCAACCTATAGAGATAACCAAAGCGATGCAATTCTCGGTTTTGATAGCCACGCGCAACAGGCCCGACGACCTGATCCCCTGTTTGCGCACGGTTCTGGCGCTGGAGCATGAGAATTACGAGGTCGTCGTGCTCGATCAAAGCACCTCGGAGGCGACGGAGCGGGCCGTGCGGCAGGCTTTCGGCACGTCGGAGCGGCTGCGCCTGATCCGCTCGAACACCACGGGCAAGAGCCTCGCGCTGAACCTGCTCATCGAAGCGGCCTGCGGTCAGATCCTGGCCTTTACCGACGACGACACGGAGGTTCCCTCCGACTGGCTGACGCGGATAGAGGCCGCCTTTTGCGCCAACCCGGAGGCGGATATTCTCTTCGGGCAGGTCTTTGTCCCGGAGGAGGCCACACAGATACCGGGCGCGCACGTGCCGTCTCTCTTCTTCAAGGAGAAGCGCTACCTCAAGCCTGGAGAGATCGCGGGCATGGGCGCCAACATGGCGATGCGCCGAGAGGTTCCGGCGCGCGTGGGCCGTTTCGATACGCTGCTCGGTCCAGGAACCGATCTCTACGCCGCCGAAGAGGGCGATTTCATCTATCGGGCGCAGGCGGCGGGCGCGCGCATCCTGATGGAGCCCTCTGTGACCCTGATCCACCGGGCCTGGCGCGGCCTGGAGGAGTGGAACCACGTGCTCTATTGTTACGGTACCGGCGACGCCGCCTTTGCCCTCAAACACGTGCGCTGCCGGGACTGGCGCATGCTCCGGCCCCTGATCGGACGCGCGGGCTATATCTTTGCCCGCCTCTGCTACCGCCTGCTGTGCCGCCATCCGCACCAGGAGGAACACTATCTGCGCGGCTACTGGAACGGCGTCCGGCTGAGCCTGCGCTACGCCGTGGACCCGCGCACGCGCCTGTATGTCCAGGCCAGGTAACGCCATGCCGCTGCTGAGCGTCGTCATACCGACCTATAACCGCAAGGAGAGCCTGCTGCGCACGCTCCGCGCCCTGGCCCGGCAGACGTTTCCTGCCGACGCCTTCGAGGTCCTTGTCGTCTCGGACGGCGCGACCGATGGGACGGCGGAGGCGGTCCGCGCCTTGCAGACGCCCTACGGCCTTCACTTCATCGAGCAGGCCAATCAGGGGCCATCTGTCGCGCGCAATCATGGGGCGCGGCGGGCCTGCGCGCCTGTCCTGGTCTATGTGGATGACGACATCGAGCCGGCGCCGGAATTTCTGGCTGTACACGCTGCCGCGCATCAGGCCGACGCGAACCTGGTGCTCATCGGGCCGCAGACCGGGCCGCAGCACGAGCCGATGCCCCACTGGATCGCCTGGGAGCACGAGATGCTGCGGAGGCAGTATGAGAACTTCGTGAATGGCGTGTGGGAGGCCGGGCCGAACAACCTCTACAGCGGCAACTTCTCGGTGCGCCGGGAGCACCTGCTGGCCGTCGGCGGCTTCGACGAGCGGTTCACGCGGCAGGAGGACGTGGAACTGGGCTTCCGGCTGGCGCAGCGCGGGCTGCGCTTCCGTTTTGAGCCGAAAGCCGACGGCATCCACCGCCCGACGCGCACCTTCGCCTCCTGGTACAAGACGCCCTATGAGTATGGGAGGCGGGATGTGCAGATGGCCCGCGACATCGGCGAAGATCAGGCGATGAACCTGGCGCGCAAGCACTTCCGGGAGCGCAACCGCGCCACGCAACTGATGGCGCGTGTGTGCATCGGGCGGCCCCTTCTAGAGACGATCATATTGGCCCTGGGCCGCGCTGCCGTCAAGGGCGGCGGGCGGCGGGCGGCGTTGGTGGCGTGCAGTCTGCTGTTTAATTTGCGCTACTTGCAGGGGATGTGCCGGGAACTGGGAGGGCGCCGCCAGCTCTGGCGTGCCATTGACGGCCCCCCTCCAACCGGGTAAGTTCAATCATTGTCATGGTAACTCTGGAACAGCCTCGAACCGGGGAAAAACTGGCCTTGCCCCGCCCGATGCGATTTGCCTTCGTGATGGAGCAGCAGGCCGGTATGCGCACGCAGTACCTCAACTGGCGCCGCGTTGTGGAGCGTGAGCCTGCAATTACGCCCACCTGGGTGCCCGTCACCTACTATGAAGAGGGCGGCTGGATCGAGCGTCTGCGCTTTCTGCCTGGCTCTCTCCGCTCGGCCTGGCGCAGTTACCTGCAAACGGATCGGGGCCTGGGCCACGAGAAGTACGACGCCGTCCTGTTCAACACGCACAACCCGGCGGTAGTGCATCGGCGCAGCGTCCACACGCAGCGCGCCTTCCTGATGTTCGACGTGACGCCGGTACAGTACGACGCGATGGCCGCCTGGTACGAGCACGCGCCGGATAAGGCCGGCTGGCTGGCGGACATGAAGCGCCGACGCGTGCGGGAGGTCTTTCAAGCGGCGGAGGGGCTGTTCGCCTGGTCGCACTGGGCCGCGCAGTCCGCCATACACGATTACGGGGCCGACCCGCAGCGCGTGCATCTCCTGCCGCCAGGCGTGGATACGCAACTCTGGCGGCCCGCCGAACCCGGCCAGAGACCTGACGATGGCCTGACCCGCATCCTCTTCACCGGCGGCAACTTCGAACGCAAGGGCGGCGACCTGCTGCTGCGGTGGGCGCGGGAGACGGGACGCCGAGGCTGGGAGCTGCATCTGGTGACGATAGATCGCATCGAGAACCCGCCGCCCGGCGTCGTCGTGCATAACGACCTGGGCAGCAACGCCGCCGAGCTAATAGAGCTTACCCGCAGGTGCGATCTCTTCGCCCTGCCCACCCGCGCCGACTGTTTCTCTATCGCCTCCCTGGAGGCGATGGCGGCGGGCCTGCCGGTGATCACAAGCGATGTTGGCGGAATCGCCGACATCGTGCGCGAGGGCGAAACCGGCTATCTGCTCGCCCCGGACGACTTCGACGGCCTGTGCGACCGCCTGGAGACACTGCTCGCCTCTCCCGCGCGGCGTCAGGAGATGGGGCGGAAGGGCCGCGAGGTCGTGTGCGCCCATTTCGAGCTGCGCGACCTGGTCTGGCGGGGCCTGCGAATCATGGCCGGGGCAGGGGAGTGAGGGGCCGATGCATTTTGGCTTCGTGATGGAACAGACCCTCGGACACGTCACGCACCATCAGAACCTGGCGCGCTGGGTGGCAGAGGAGGCCGATATCTGCCCGGTCTGGATGCCGATAGAGTATCAGGCCGCCGACGTCTGGGAGCGCGTGCCGGTTGTGCGCAGCAACTGGTCGCTCAAGGCCAGCCTCCGCGCCCGCGCCGCCCTGCGCGCCGCCCTGCACGCTCACCCGTTGGATGCGCTCTTTCTGCACACGCAGACCGTGGCGCTCTTCGCCGTTCCGGCCATGCGGCGGGTGCCCAGCATCGTCTCTCTGGATGCAACCCCGCTTAATTACGATGCAGTTGGCGCCGAATACGGCCATAATACTGGAAACGAAGGCTGGCTTGCACGCCGTAAATACCTCTGGAACAGGCAGACGTTTCATGCCGCGACGGCGCTGGTAACCTGGTGCCGGTGGGCCAAAGATTCGCTTGTTTCCGATTATGAGGTGGCCCCGGAAAAAGTGACCGTCGTTCCGCCGGGCGTGGACATGGCGCGGTGGAGCTTCGGGCGGGAGAAGGCCGCGTGTGGGAAGACTGGAGGCGCCGAGGCTGGCGGGCCGGTGCGCCTGCTGTTTGTCGGCGGGGACTTTGCGCGCAAAGGCGGCGATACGCTCGTCGAGGCGTTCCGCGCTGGCCTGTATCCCAACTGCACGCTGGATATCGTCACCAAAGAGGAGGGCGTGGCGCGGGATCTGGCCGGGATGGAGGGCGTGCGCGTCCACTGCGGCCTGACCGCCAACAGCGAGCCGCTCCGGCGGCTCTACGCCGAGGCCGACCTCTTCGTTTTTCCGACACGGGGCGACTGCCTGCCGATTGCCGTGATGGAGGCGATGGCGGCGGGCCTGCCGGTCATCGCCACGGACGTGGGCGCGTTGCGCGAGGAAGTCGAAGACGGCGTCAACGGCCTGATCGTGCCGCCTCACGATGCTGGCGCGGTTGCGGAGGCAGTGCGCGCTCTGGCAGGCGACCCCGCTCGCAGACGCGCGATGGCTGCCGCCAGCCGTCGGCTGGCCGAAGAGCGCTTTGACGCGCAACACAATTATGGCACGCTTCTTGCATTAATGAGGGCGTGCGCAACTCAGCAAGTCAATGGAGCCATGCGGAAAAGAGTTCCGGGCTGTCGGTAGGCAATGCCTCCAGCCCTGACGCATCGGCCTCTTATCCGGCGGTAGAAGTAACATACTTGTGACACTGGTAGCGTCAAAATTCAGAGTCCTGCTGCTTATTCCCAGCGTAATAAAGTGGGGCATAGAGCCGGCGGTGCGTGCGGATACGCACCCGACCATGGACTACTATGCCCTTCAGGCTGCGTTGGGCGCGGATATCCTCGACTACAGCGCACTGGAAGCGGAGGGGAACCCAGCGCTGGTGCGGCTCATGCGCCGCGCTGGGCGCGATACGGCCCTGGCTGCTCTGGGCTACTTGCGCCGTCATCAGTACGATATTCTCTTCTCCAATGGCGAAAACGTCGGCATCCCCCTGAGCTTCCTGCTCAAGCGGCACCGCGTCCGCCCGATTCACGCCCTGATCGGGCATCGGCTCTCGCCGCGCAAGAAAAAGCCCTTCCTGCGCGCCCTGCATCCGCAGATGGACGCCATTTTTCTTTATGCCTCCACGCAGCGGGCTTATGCACGGCAGGAATTGGGGATCCCGATAACGAAACTGCATCACATACCCTTCCATGCGGACCACCGTTTCTACCGTCCGCTGCCTCCCGCTCCCGACGCGCCCGCGCGCCTGATCTGCAGCGCGGGCCTGGAGTGGCGGGACTATCCCACCCTGATAGATGCGGTCCGGGGCCTGGACGTCGAGGTTCGGCTCGGCGCGGCCAGCCCCTGGAGCAAGCATCGCAACGAAACGGAGAACCGGGTCCTGCCGCCCAATGTCTCCGCGCGGCGTTATGAGTATGGCGAGCTGCGCCAACTCTACGCCGATTCGCGCCTTGTGGTCGTGCCGCTCTATGAGAACGATTTTCAGGCGGGCATCACCACGATCCTGGAGGCTATGGCGATGGGCAAAGCCGTCGTCACCTCCCGCACCACCGGCCAGGTGGATACCATCCGGGACGGCGTCAACGGTCTCTATGTGCCGCCCGGAGATGCCCCGGCCCTGCGCGCCGCCATCGTCCGCCTGCTGGAAAACCCCGAAGAGGCAGCAAGGCTCGGCGCACAGGCACGCCGAGATCTGGAAGCGGCCATGACACTCGACCACTGGGTCGAGCGAATAGCCTGTATCCTGCATACCTTATATGCCCAACGGCAACCCTGCGCCGCCCTCGGAGCCTAGAGACCCGGCTCGGAGAGGCCGCGTGTGTTGGCAGTCGTTCCTATGCCTGGCACGGGCAAGGAAGCGGGCCAGGAGAGGAGAGGAAAGTCGTTATGCGTTTTCTCAGAGTTTTGATCGTCGTTGCGCTGATCGTGTCGCTCTTTGGCAACTTCGTCATGTATATGAAGTGGAGCGGCAAGCGGCCTATCTTCTCGGTGAATGGGCAGGGCGTCTCCAAGCGCGACCTGGATAACTATCTGGAGGTGCTGGTCGGCCCGAGCATTAAAGCCAAGTTCGTGCAGAATATGCTGATCGAGCAGGAGGCCAAGAAGCAGGGCGTCTGGCCCGACGCGAAAGAGGTTGAGGAGGCCATCAACGAGCAGAAAGAGACCAACTGGCAGTTTGCTCGCGAGATCCAGATGAAGCCCTGGATGCTGGACGAGGCCAAGAACAACCAGCAGCGCGCCCTGGCCCAGGTCCGCCTGCTGACCAAGGGCATTGAGGTCCGGCCGGAACAGATCCAGGAAGAGTACAGGGCGCATCCTGAGCGCTACGACACGCCCAACAAGGCCGTCACGCAGTTTGCCGCCATCCTCGATCCGTCGCGCGCCACCGACATCAAGGAGCTGCTGGAAAAGCCGGTGGACCCGCCGGTCATCATGCGCCAGATGCCGAAAGCGGCCGCCTTCCTGGGCAATGACTATAAGCTGACCATCACGCAAGCCTACGGCACCAAGCAGAACCAGGTCATCTTCAGCATGAAGCCCAATCAGGTCAAGATCATTCCTGCTGATGCCAGTTGGCAGCGCATTGGGGCCAAGGCCCTGGTCGTGCGCGTACTGAAGTTTATACCTGGACACAAGGCCGACCTCAACGATCCCAAGACGAAGGAGCGGATCAGCCTGGCGGTAGCGGCGCGCAGCGCCAAGCCCTGGCAGGAGTATCTTGCCAAGCTCTGGGCCGATACCAAGTTTGAGTGCGAGGATCCCAACGACCGCAAGATCGTGGAAGCCCTGTTCTTCCCGGATCGCATGCAGACGGCCTCGGCAGCCGGAGCGGTCCGGTAAGGGACTCCGTCTCCGTTTCTATGAACCTCACCCTGGCCCTATCGCCCTCACCCCCTTCCCTGTGAGGAAGGGGGCCGGGGGGTTAGGTAAACCGGGAGAAGTCAGCATGCGGCCTCCCGCGTACCGGATACTGGGATTAATCTGAAGTAACCAGGATGGAAAATGCAGGGGCGAAGACGACCCCTGTGTGCTCAGTAGTGATAGCACGGATGCGGTCGGAGATGGAGCAAAGCAGAAGATGAAAAACGCAGGGCCCAGAAACAGGTTCCTCTGGTACGGCCTGCCCTTCCTCACCGCTCTGGCGCTCATCTGGGCGCTCTACCAGGAGATGTTTCACTCCTGGTGGGGGCTGTGGACAGAGCCGGGCAGCTTCTATGCGCACGCCGCCTTTGTGCCCTTCTTTGTCGGCATTATGGTCTATCGTCATCGGGACCGGCTGGCGGAGGCGCCCTGGAAACCCTCCTGGGCGGGCCTGGCGCTGCTGATTCCGGCGATGGCGTTGCTGCTGCTAGCCAAGAAAGCTGACGTCACCGTCGTTAAGTCGCTTACCTTCGTCCTGCTGCTCCTGGGCGGCGCGCTGCTGCTGGCTGGTCCTTCCAAAACGCGCGTTCTGCTATTTCCGCTGCTGTTTATCGTGGCGATGATCCCGCTGTTTCCCGATCAGCTCATCAACGTCATCGCCTTCCCGATACAGCTCAAGTCCACGCAGATCGCGACCGCGCTGCTCAACCTCATGACCCTGCACGCCACCCGCGAGGGCACCTTCATCCAGATGGATAGCTACAAGATGGCGGTCGAGGGGGCCTGCAGCGGCTTCAAGACGCTCATTTCGCTCCTGACCTTCTCGGCAGCCTTCGCCTACATCGTCGAGGGCGCGCCCTGGAAGCGCTGGACGCTGTTCCTGGTAACCGTGCCGCTGAGCCTGTTCATCAACGCCCTGCGCATCACCCTGATCGGCGTCGTCGGCGAGCTGATCAGCGCAAACGCTGCCAAGACCTTCCACGACTGGAGCGGCTTTATCGTGCTGATCCTGGCGTTCCTCTTCCTCTTCAATTTCGCGCGGCTGCTGCGCTGCGAGCGGTTCCTGGGCGTGCCCCTCGATGACGAGCTGGAAGAGGAGAGCGGGAGCCAACCGACCGCAGCGGAGACGTCCGCACCCCAGGAGGCGCCTCCTGGCTCGACGCAGCCCAGGTGGCAATCCATACTCTCCTGGCGTCCAACGGGCAGCCAGCTACGGCGCATCCTGCCTTATATTGTCGCCATCGATCTGGCGCTGGCCGGAACCCTGGCGGCCTCTGCCCGCGTCCGGTTAGCGGCGGAGCCGGAGCCGCCTATCTCCACGCGCCAGGTCCCAATGCAGCTCGCCGCCAACGGAATCACCTGGAAGGCGCAATCCGGCCCGCTCGTGGACAAGCTGACTAAGTTCATTCAGGATCAGCTTAATCCCCGCCGGATCATCAATCGCGAATACGACGGCACGGACGGCTCGCACCTGGGGTTCTTCATGACGGCGGGCAACGCGCGCTGGACCTTCCACGACCCGCATAACTGCTCCCTCGGCAGTGACGCGCAATTGCAAGATGTCGGCGTTGTCACGATCCCGACAGCGCGCGGCCCACTGCAAGTACTGGAGACCCGCTTCAAGCGCAACGGCAGCCAGGATGAGTTCGAGATGATGTTCTGCTACGTCGTGGAAGGCAAAGCCCTTCAGCGAACGGAGCAGGTGCACAAGAGCCTGGTCTGGCAGACGTTTTTCGGCGATGCGGGCAAGCCGTCCTACTTCCTGCGCTTCACGCAGAGCGCGGCGGGCACCGATGAGGAGAAGCGCCAGCAGCTTATGCACTTCATCGCAGCGATGTGGGAGAATATCAGCCCGGTGCTGACCGGCCAGGTGAAGGCAGAGTATGAGCCGCCGCCCGTCCCTGTCAACGATCCGAGCTAGCGGTTGCCTTCCAACGCTCGTCCTCTTCGATTTCACCTAACCCCCCGGCCCCCTTCCCTGCGAGGGAAGGGGGGACCCGGCTTCCCCGTCCCCCCTCTCCCTGCCTGCGCAGGCAGGCAGCGGGCCGTAGGCCCCACAGCGGCAGGGTTTAGCCTGCCGGGCCAGGGGCTTAAATTTAGGACCCGGCGTCTCGCGGGCGGATAACGGTCACGCAGTCATCCTCGATGAGCGGGCGGTTGTAGTGATAGGGCGGCTCCAGCACGGCCCGCTGCGCCTCCGTTAGCTCGTTAACCCACTCCGGGAAGCTGGTCTTGTGGTAGCCGCCAGCGTAGTGCAGGTAGTGCGGCGAGTAGCGATAGAGGAGGGAACGCCGCTCGTGGTCGGCGCGCCAGGGAAGGGTGCCGTGGGTGGTCGCCTCGTCGAAGATCAGCAGGTCGCCCTTCTTGCAGGGGACGTTGTAGACCAGGTCCTGATTGCTTTCCCACTCAATGATGTCGCGCGGGCAGGGATAGTTGGCCTTGTGGCTGCCGGGGATGCAGCAGAAGCCGCCATCGCCCTCGTTCACGTCTGCCAGTTGATATTGGAAAACGACCATACCCGTGCGCATCTTGCCGTTCTTATAGTGATAGGCGGCCAGCCCAAAGTAGTTGTGTCCCGGCCCGTGCAGGATCAAGCCCTCCGCGCCTTTGGTGGAGAAGAGCGCGAAGGGAGAGTGATCCATGCGCCAGCCGCGCCCATGCAGCGTATTCAGGTACGGGATGGCTTTCGGATGGATCAGCAACTCCCGGAACGGATCGCACCAGGGATGCTCCCACTCCAACATGCCGGTGAACAGGCCGCGCTTGTGTCCCTTGAGGGTGGTGGAGTTGCCGATGTTGGAGTTGGTATCCTCGGTCATCTTGTCCCGATTGGCGTCGAAGGCGGCGTTGAGGCGATCCACCTCCTCCGGAGTCAGAAAGTTCTTGACCACCAGGTAGCCCTGGATGTCATACAGATACTTCTCACGATCCGACATCTCTAGCATCGTAACGTCTCCTGAGTGTACGATTACACCCGGCGCGGAGGGAGCCGACGTTTCCCCATCGGGCGAACCGCTGCATGAGCCGTGAACATTCCGGTTTTCCCTGACATTAGCAGAGGGGGGAACGGGGAAGAGGTGCGCCGAGGTGCACTTCCTATGAAACTGCAAATCGCCCGTTGTTGCATCATTATTCGCGCCCCTGGCCAGTTCCTACACAAAAACGAAGAGCGCGGTAAGATTCTCCCTTGTTTCTCTCGAAAGAGAGGGCGATAGGACAACACTGACAGTTTGCTCATGGTGTTCAGAGCCGCAGGCCTTGTTCCTCTCGAAAGAAAGGACGATACGGGGTGCGGTTAGGAACTTTAAACTTTGAAGCGGATGTGAACAATATCGCCGTCCTTGACGATATACTCCTTGCCCTCCAGGCGCATCTTGCCGGACGCTTTGGCCTCGTCCCAGCAGCCGCCCGCCGCCTTGAAGTCCTCAAAGGGGATGACTTCGGCCCGAATAAAGCCGCGCGCCAGGTCGCTATGGATCTTCTCCGCCGCGCCCACCGCGTGGGTGCCGCGCGTGATCGTCCAGGCGCGCACCTCGTCCTCGCCGACGGTAAAAAAGCTGATCAAGCCGAGCGCGGCGTAGGCCGAGCGGATCAGGCGGTCGCGGGCCGCCACGGAAATGCCCATCGCTTCCAGGAACTCCCGCTCCTCTTCCGGGGCCATCTGCGATACCTCCATCTCCACTTTGGCGCACAGTGGGATCAGGGAAATGTCTTGCGCGGCGGCCAGCTCGGCCAGCGGCTTCAGGGAAGGGGGCAGGGCCTCGCCAATCGCCTCCTCGCCCACATTGGCGACGAGGATCAGCGGCTTGCCGGAGACAAACGCGAAGCTGCGAATGGAACGCTTCTCATCCTCGGTCAACTCCACAGAGCGCACGGGCTGGAGCGCCTCCAACGCCTTCTTGAGCTTCTCCAAAACCTGATGCTCGGCGGCTTCGGCGGGCGTTTCCCGCTTTAACAGGCGGGCTTTTTGCAGGCGTTCCAGCCGCGCCTCAATCACCGTCAGGTCGGCCAGCAGCAGCTCCTCTAGAATGCGCTCGGCCTCACGCACCGGGTTGATGCCCTCCGGCGGCGCGGGTACAGTCGGGTCCTCGAAAGCCCGCACGACCAACACCAGCGCATCCATCGTGCGCACGCTGGCGAAAAAGTCCGTGCCGAACTTGTCGCCCTGGCCGTGACGTTCCGCGCGCTCGATGCGCGCGCCTCCCTCCGTAAACTCAATGCTGGCGGGCGTCGCCTTCTTGGGCTTACAGACGCTGACGGCGTAGTCAAAGCGCGGATCGGGAACGGGAATGACGCCCACATGCACCTCGCCCGCGCCGAAGTGATGAATGTCCACCTGCGAGCGGGTCAGGGCGTTATAGAGCGTGGTCTTGCCGGTCTGCGGCAAACCGATAATACCGACTTTCATGAAACCCTCCTGAACCGGGGCCGCCGCCCCTGCTCATTATACCTACAACGGCAACGCCGATGGAAGCGCAGCCTCGTTCTTTCCAGAACGCCCGCCGCAGCGTTTCCCTTCGCTTCCGTGCGGCTCGGAGATCGGCGCTCCCCAGGCGTTTCCTCAGCAAAAAGGGGCTTCGCTTCCGCTCGTGCGCTCCGTCTTCCCTCTTCTGCCCGTGTGAAAAACGGCAAGGCAAACGAAAAGAGGCGGCCATTCCCTCTGCCGGAGAGGGCGCTCTTACCGAAAATAGACTATAGGCCGTTAATGTTGCCGGGCCAAATTTTCTCTGTCGGAAGTGATGGAACTTTTCCTCGTTTGCGCGTAGGTTTATATAAGGCAGCAGTGCCAGACAGGGGAGAAGCGTTTGTGGAAGCAGGAGGCGATCAGAAAAGGAGGCCGTTCCAGAATGTTACCTCGCAGACGGAGTGGACTCAGCACAGGGCGCAGCCGCCTGGCTCCCAGGCGCACGGCACGGCGCGGCTTCAGCCTGATCGAGCTGCTGACGATGATCGCCATCCTGGTTATTCTGCTTGCCGTGCTGTCCCCGGTTCTTTCCGAAGCGCGCAAGCAGGTTCAGGGGTACGTGTGCCTGTCCAACATGCGCCAGATCGGCATGGCGGCCACGCTCTATATGCAGGATGCCGATGAGCAGTACGCCTGCGTGCATAGCGACATAAACGGCTGGCTGCCCGACATCCACGCGCCCTATCTCAAGCAGTGGCGCGTCTGGATATGCCCCTCCGATAAGGACGCGCGCATCTGGGATGGGGAGTGGCAGAGTGAATCCTTCTACCGACGAACCAGCTATCTCTCCAACGCCTACGTCTTCCAGGGCGATCCGGGCGACTGGCAGCGCAGCATCTCTTCCCCCAGCATTCCCTATCCCTCCACGCTGGTTGTCTGGGCCGAAGCCTATGCCAATCCCGGCTGGCTGCGGGAAGGCGCGCCGCTGTCCACTCCCTATCCCGGCGAGGCCGTCCTGCACAACGCCTACGGCGACAGCTACAACGCCGCCCTTAACGACCCGACCGCCGCGCCCTGCCCGATCCACCACGACTTCCATCTCGACACCATCCACCACGGAGGTGGAAACTATACGTTTGCGGACGGCCACGCGCGCTGGCTGCTCCCCAGCGCCTTCACGACCGCCGCCATCGTCGCCAACGGCGACCAGCCGGTAGACGACCGCACCGACCCCTTCGTCACCAACGGCGCGCGCAGCCTGGCCCTATCGGGAGCGGCGCAGTGCGTCGTCTTCTGCTGCCCCAAAGACATCGGGACGCCCCCCTCCGATGGCGAGCGTCCCTGGTTCCGGCCCTAGAGCTTTGCCACAGAACACGGGGCAATACGGTGAACTGCGGGGTCTCCCACGCGCACCACCCATACTTGCGCGTCTTCGTTGCGGTCGAACAAGGCTTGGCTGGCCGTCAGCACGTCATCACCAAGTGCATACTCGCCTGTTTCAATATCAATGGCGACGATTTTGCCTTTATTTTCTGCTTCTACCTTATGGCCGGGGTAGACACTCCCAGCCGTGTGGATCAATCTCACGCAGCCTGCTGCTGAGGAGATACGTCAATACCGTTGGGAGCGATTACCTATGGCCGGATGTCGCGCTCGTAAATCTCTGTGCCGCGTCGAGCGAACTCCTCTTTACTGTAATGAGGTTGCCGAACGGTCATGATTTGCCTCCTGCGAGAACAACCTTTGCCGCTTCCTTTTATCATTAATACACCGAAACGCGGCGAGCATATTGGATAGCGAGCGTCCCTGATTCTGGCCCTAGCGAACCCGCTCGATCTCAACATTGTGGACGGGCTTGGCCCAGGGCGCAAACCAGGCGGAATAGGTCACAGCGCCCATCAGCAACAGCAGCAGGCACACGCGCAGCACAAACCGGCGCGTCGCGCGGCGGCGGCGCTCGCGCATCGTCAACAGGGGCATCGCATCTCCTCCCGGCCACACGCTCTGCCGCACTATCGCGCGTTCGCGGTGGCAGACTTCAGATCCAGCAGCAGTTCCAGCAGGTAGCGCGCGCCGTGCTTATCCAGCGGCTCGTTGTTATTGCCGCACTTGGGCGACTGCACGCAGGACGGGCAGCCATCAGCGCAGGGGCACTCGGCAATGATCTCATGGGTGGCGCGCAAAAGCTCGTCCAGCGTCTCGTAGGTCGCTTCGGCGATCCCGACGCCGCCCGGATAGCCATCATAGACAAAAACGGTCGCCAGGCCGGTATCCGGGTGCTCCGGGTGAGAGACGCCGCCCACGTCCCAGCGGTCGCAGGTGGAGAGCAGGGGCATCATGCCGATGGCCGCGTGCTCGATGGCGTGGATGCTCCCGCCCAACTCGCCGCCCTCCGTCACCAACGTTAGCATCTTCTCGTTCGGCACGGTAAACCAGAAAGCCTCCGTCTCGAAGGTCTGCTCCGGCAGATCCAGGTCTACAATTTCCAGCACCTCGTCGCTGAAGAGCCTTTTGCGCCGATAGCCCACCACGCGATTGGTCACGACGACCTCGCCGAAATAAGCCTTTGTCGCGCCCAGGTCGCGGCTGCGCTTCGTGTCCAGGATCAGGATATGGGAGTTCTCACGCGCCTCCGTGTAGTAGTTGGCCTCGACGGGCCGCACGTAGGCGGTCTGCTCCGCGATGTCCAGCCGCTCGACCAGGTACGTTTCGCCCATATGCAGATAGATCGCGCCGGGATGGAGGGTCTTGTAGGCCAGGTTGCCCTCCACCGTGCCGACCAGTCGGTTCCCGCGCTCCTCCTCCACGATCCTGAAGGACGTATCCGAGGCCGAGCGGATATTGACGCCCCGCGCCGGGTAATCCCCGCCGGCAAAGTGCCACTTGCCGCCGCGAGAGACGATTTTGCCCTGCTCGATAAGCGTGTCCAGGGCCGTGCGGGCGTTGGGGCCGAAGGGGCTCAGGTCTTCCCGCGTGAGGGCGCGTTCGTAGGCGGCGCAGAGCAGATGTTGGGCCAGGATGCGGCGGTTGTCCGGGTCTACAATCCCACGCTCATGCGGGCGGCCAAAGAAGTAGTCCGGATGGCGTATGAGGAACTGATCGAGCGGGTTGTCCAGCGCGACCAGGATGGAGAGCGCCTCATCGCCGCCGCGACCGGCGCGTCCTGCCTGCTGCCAGGTGCTCGCTATTGTTCCGGGGTAGCCCGTCAGCACCGTCGCATCCAGCCCGCCAACGTCTACGCCAAGCTCCAGCGCGTTGGTCGCCGTGACGCCGATGAGCTTCCCGGAGAAGAGGCCCTGCTCGATCTTGCGCCGCTCCTGGGGCGTGTACCCGGCCCGGTACGACATGATACGCTGAGTCAGATCGGGCGCGCGCCGCTCAAACTCGTTGCGGGCGTAGCGCAGGATTAGCTCCGCGCTCTTGCGGGCCTTCGTGAAGGTGATGTTGCGGACGCCCTGCGCGACCAGATCGGTAAACAGGGCCGTCGCCTCAACGTGCGCGCTGCGCCGCTGGGCCTGATCCGCGCCGATTAAGGGCGGGTTCCAGAAGACGAAGGTGCGCGGGCCGGAGGGTGCGCCGTTCTCGTTGAGGATGATCGGGCGGTCCACGCCGGTCAGCCGCTCGGTCAGCTCTTCTGGATTGGCGATGGTGGCCGAGCAGCAGAGGAACTGCGGGCTGGCCCCGTAGAGGGCGCAGAGCCGCCGCAGCCGCCGCAGGATGTGCGCCACGTGCGCGCCAAAGACGCCCCGATAGGTGTGCATCTCGTCCACGACCACGTACTTGAGGTTGGCCAGAAACGCGCTCCAGGTCGTATGGTAGGGCAGGATGCCCACATGCAGCATATCCGGGTTGGTCAGGACGATGTGCGCGCCCTTCTTGATGAAGCGGCGGTCGGCGGCGGGGGTGTCGCCGTCGTAGGTGGCGAAGCGGACGGCGGGGAACAGGCCGAAGTCGTTAAGCTTGCCCAGTTGGTCCTGCGCCAGGGCTTTGGTCGGGAAGAGATAGAAGGCGCGGGCGCGGCTGTCGTTGAGGACGGCATCCAGGACGGGCAGGTTGTAGCAGAGGGTCTTGCCGCTGGCGGTGGCGGTGACGACGGTGACGTGCTCTCCGGCCCGCACGGCGTTGACGGCTTCCGCCTGGTGCGAATAGAGGCGGCGCACGCCCAGGACGCGCAGCCGTTCCTCCAGATCGGGATAGAGCGGCGCCTCCAACTCGCCATAGCGGGCACTGCGCGCCGGTATCCGCTGGACGTGCGCGATCTGCCCGCTATAAAACGGGGCGCGTTTGAGATCCTGGAGGTAGCCGTCAAAGTTCATAGGTCCGAGAAGCTAACCTCACCCCCGGCCCCTCTCCTTTAGAAGGAGAGGGGAGAGCAGAAGCCAACGCTGACTCTCCCCTCCCCTAGCAGTGGGTGGCCGCAGGCTGGGGTGGGGGCCTGAATGCAACTCACGCGGGCTGCTCCCGGTCGCGCGCTTTCATCCGCTCCACGAACTTGACCAGGTAGATGCTGGCGCCATAAAGGAGCAACAGCGGAAAGGACATCAGCGCCATTGAGAACAGATCGTTGGAGGGGGTAAACACGCCTCCGAGCGCCGCGATCACCACGCCCCAGCGCCAGTGCTTCAGCAGTCCCTTCGAGGTGATCAGGCCCACAAAGGCGCCAAACATCAGCACGACCGGCAGCTGGAAGGCGAGGCCGAACGCCGCCATCATCTTGACGAAGAACAGGATATAGGTGTTCGGGTCCTGCATCAGGACGGCGGGCTGCGGGAAGTCGTCCAGGTAGGACAGGAACCAGTGCATCGCGAAGAACATCGTGCAGTAGGCGACCGTGACGCCGAAAATGAGCAGGAGCACGGAGACCGGCAGGAGCAGGCGCAGGGGACGGCGCTCCTGCGGGGTCAGGGCCGGCGTGATAAAGGCCGCTGCCTCGCCGACGACCAGCGGCAGCACCAGGATAAAGCCATAGATGATGCTGATCTTCAGGCGCACCATGAACGGCTCGAAGAAATCGCGGAACACGATGGACATGACCGGCGTGCGCACCGGATGGGTCTGTATCCAGCGGACGGCGTCGGCCAGGGCGTCGAAGTCCTTTTTGGAGGGGGGATTGGAGGTGGCATGTGGAATGACCAGCGTCTCGCCGTCCACAAGCCGAACCTTTTCCGTGTTCTGCCGCTGCATCTCCCGCTCCAGCGGGCGATAGAGGAAGCCGTAGAGCGCCGGGAAGAACTGGTAGGCGAGGATCGCGCCTAACACCAGATAGAGAATGGAGCGGATGATCCGCGAGCGAAGCTCGGCCAGATGCCCGGTCAGCTCCATCCGTTTCTCGTCATAGGCGGGCCGCGCGGCGCGCGGGCCGGTGCTTGTGCTGTGCGGAATATCCACGGTCGTCCTTCTGAAGCTCTGGCTGGCAGAGCGGTCGCAGCCCGAAGAGTCCTGTGACTCGATAGTCCTGACCCTTAAGCGCTTATCCTGCTAGGCCGGTTCTCCCATCTCGGCGGAACGCCTACAAGGGAGAGGTTCTAAGTCATGCTCGTTTCAGCATTATACACGCAAAAGGGCGGATGGCGCAAGGTTAGCGCGCCATCCGCCCTTTTGCGTGAGGCAATGCGAGAACGAGCGCTATCGGCTTAGCGGCTGGCCCGCTGAACCGACTGCGGGAGGAGCCGGGTCACAGTCACGGATTTGACCGTAACCGGATGGTCGGTCTCCTGCGGGGTATTCACGGGGCCGCGATTGCCCCCGAAGCGCCCTCCGCCCGCCATGCCCGGATAGCCCCCCATCATGCCGGGAGGCGGGCCGCCCATGCCGGGATAGCCGCCGCCCGGGAAGCGGCCGCCAAAACCGCCTCGCCCGCCGCGCCCGGCCATGCCGGGATAGCCGCCCATCATACCGGGAGGCGGACCGCCAGGCATACCACCGCCGCCAGGGCGTCCAGCCATGCCAGGGTAGCCGCCATAGCCCTGGAACATGCCCGGAGGCGGGCCGCTAGGCATACCGGCGCCTGGACGTCCGGCCATGCCGGGGTAGCCCCCCATCATCATACCGGGAGGCGGGCCGCCCATCATGCCGCCGAAGCGTTGGGCGCCGCCGAAGGCGCCTGCCATACCGGGCGCCATGCCCGGCTGGGTCGTGTTGAGCGGGCTAGAGGTGCGGCCGGAGATGGTCAGCGTGCGCGTGCTCTTGACAAGGAGGCCGGAGCGATAGGCCAGGTAGATAGCCCGGTCGTACTTGACCGTCGGTGAGGTGATTTCGATGGAGCCGAACTGAATGGTGCGGCCCAAGGGGCCCTCATAGGTCTGGCGGATCTTGGCGGTAGGCCGGCCCTCTTCCCACTCCAGGCCCTCGAATTTGTTGGTCAGCCAGACGCGCGGCTCCAGGGCGGGCGGCAGGCCCGGAATATCCAGGCGGCCCGGCGTGCGCCAGGTATCCCCGACCGCCACTCTTTCCGGATAAAGGATGGGCAGCTCCAACGTATTATCTACCGGCAGGCCCTGGGACGTGAACTCCTCCAGGCCGGCGGCGGTGCCCGTCTCGTAGTGAACGCGGCCCAGCGGATCGAGCTCCTGGTACATCGAGGCCGACAGGCTGGCCGAGGGCAGCGTCGTCTCCTGCCCATTCTGCTGGATGGTCAGCGCCGTCAGCTTGTTGCGCACCAGAGCGACGTTGGAACGCACGTCCTGAATGTCGAGCAGCAGGCGGCTGGAGACGGAGGCCAGCTCCTGATCGCTGGTGGCCTCCAGGCCGGAGAGGGCGCTGACGATGTAGGACTTGGTATCGCGGGCGTAGCGCAGATTCTCGCCCTCGCGATACTTATAGCGCAGCAAGATCGGGCCGGGGGCGCTCTTGATCTTGTTGGCCACGATCACGTGGACCTGGCTGGAGGCCTTGGCCGCGGTCGCACTGGAGTTGGCGACCGGGGCATACAGGACGGCCTTGATGGTATGGGGCCCATCGGGAACCTGCTTGCCCTGCTCATCCCCGTTCTTGGTGTCCCAGACGTAGGTGAAGGGCCGGTTACTGGGGCCGCTGGGCGCCAGCGCGACATCAAATTTGCCGTCAATGAAAATGCCGACGAAACCGCCGGGCGGGATGCTGGAGCGCGGAATCTGCACCGGCACCTTCTCGCGCACCGTCCAGCCATCGCCGGGGCGCCGGATGGTGAAAGGCGCCTGGGCGTAGGCCTGGCCGACGCTGCTCACGGCCAGGGCGCAAACCGCCAGGGGAACGACCTTGCGGAGTATCATGGAATGGCTCCCTCCAAGTAAGCTTGGGTATGGGTTGGAAGCGGCGGACGCGCCGCGCCGCCCGCTAAATAGCCGTGCGGTCAAAGCGCATAGAAACTCCCGCTCGGGGAACGGCGCGCTTTGAGTGCCTAGCCGCTTAATTATCAACAGATGATAACACAAATGTTTAGCAAAAGCAATAGTCTCGGCAGACCAGAGGCTGCCCCGGAGGATGCGAAGGGGGGCGGGCGATCCCGGGGGCAGCCTTGACAGCCTTCCTCATGTTAGGCTACTATTTTAGTCGGGAAGACCGGCCAAGAGGTTCATCCTGGATGGGACACAAGCCCGTCTTTTTGCGAGGGGAAAGAGAGGAGAGCTGTCATGAAATACCGCGCTCTGGGCGATACCGGCCTCAACGTCTCCGCCGTTGGGTTCGGCGTTTGGACCGTTGCGACGACGATGTGGGGCATCAGCGACGATGCGTTCGCTACAGAGCTGCTGCGCCGCGCCTTCGATCTGGGCATTACCTTTTATGATACGGCCGATGTCTATGGCGACGGCAAGGGCGAGACCCTGCTGGCCGACGCGCTGGGCCCGCAGCGCGAGCAGATCGTAATCGCTACCAAGTTTGGCTACGACTTCTATAATCATCCGGGCGTGCAGCCCGGCCAGCGGGAGCGGCCCCAGGACTGGGCGCCGGAGTACGTGCGCCAGGCCTGTGAGCGGAGCCTCCAGCGGCTGCGTACCGACCGGATCGATCTGTACCAGCTGCATAACCCGCGCATTGATGCGCTGCGCCGCGACGACCTCTTCGCGACGCTGGAGTCTTTGAAGGCCGAGGGCAAGATACGCGCCTATGGCGCCGCGCTGGGGCCTGCCCTCAAGCCGGAGCGCCAGATTGAAGAGGGCGCCTTTTGCATCACCCATCGGCATGCGCCCGTACAGATTATCTATAACCTGCTGGAGCAGGTATTAGGCGAGTCGCTGTGCCCGCTGGCGCGCACGCACCGGGTGCCCATTCTGGTGCGGGTGCCCCATTCGTCGGGCCTGCTGGAAGGCAATTATACGGAGGAGACGCAGTTCGAGCCCAATGACCACCGCAGCTTCCGTATGACCACCGACGAGATGCGGCGCAAGTGGCTCCTGGCGGGCCTGAAGAAGGTGGAGCGGTTGCGGTTCCTGACCCATAACACGGGGCGCACGCTGGGCCAGGCGGCGATCCAGTTCCTTCTGAGCGAGCCCAGCATCGCTTCTGTGCTGCCCAATATCTACGATGCGCGCCAGTTGGAGGAGTTCGCCGCCGCGCCCGATACGCCGGCCCTGACGCCAGGGGAGCTGGCCCAGGTCGCCGAGCTCTATCAGCACGATTTCTATCTGGATAGCACAGAGGAGGTAGACGAGGTCGCGTCGCGGGCGACGACCGCCTGAGGCGCATCTGGCAGCGCTGCGGGCGACGTTCCGCATCCCTGTCTCCGTATGGATAGGAGTGTAACAACCAGACTTCAGCGGGGTCTAAGCATATGGCGAGCTCACCCCGGCCCTCAAGGGGTAGGCTGCCTGGGAGTGAGGCTAAGAGGGGACGGGATGCCCTCTTGCGGAGACTATTACGGAAGGAACGAGCGGCGATTTTGAAGAGCAGCGGACGAATAGATGCTTTCTGGCCCTGCCGGTGGGCGTTTGCCCTGGCCTGCCTCTGCCTGTTCTGCGCGGCAGGAATCCGGGCCGGCGCGCTGCCGGAGGTTATCTCCGGTGGGGCCGACCGCGCGATCAAGAGGTGGGACACCTCCGGCAAGCTGGCCGGTATCCTGGGCAGCCATGACGACGCGGTCAACGCGCTGGTCCTGGTGCCGGGCCATGCCGATACCCTGATCTCCGCCGGCTCCGATAAGACGTGGAAAGTCTGGGATCTGGGCCGGGGACGTCTGATAGCGAGCGTGGAGACGCCCGGCGGCGCGGTGTTGGCGCTGGCGGTCTCGCCGGACGGCACGCTGATCGCGACGGGGGGCGACGACCGGCATATCCGCCTCTGGAACCGCGCGACCGGCAGGCAACTGGCAGATGTTGAGGCGCACGGCGATGCGGTGCGCGCCCTGCAATTTACCTCGGACGGCAGAACGCTGGTCAGCGGCAGCGCGGATAAGCTCCTGCGTACCTGGCGCGTCACCGGGGACGACAAGACGGCGGCGCTGGAATACCAGTCCAACATCGTCGCCCATGATGACGTCATTACGGGCCTGGCCGTGGCGCCCGGCGATCAGGAGGTCGCCAGCGTCTCGGCGGACGGTTATCTCAAGACCTGGCGTCTGGGCGGCGGCGGGCTGATCAATCGGACCCGCGTCAGCGACCGGCCCGTGTGGGCGGTGGCCTTTTCGCCCAACGGCAGGACCATCGCCACCGGCGATGAGGACGGCAAAATCCGCCTCTGGAACGCCATCACCGGCATGCCCTTGCCCTTCAGCGCCGGCCACGAGCGCGCAGCGGTCTATGCTCTGGCCTGGACGTCCGATGGCAGCATGATCGTAAGCGGTGGCGCGGATAAGACGGTGCGCTACTGGAGCGTGGCGACGGGCCGGGAGCAAGCCAAGATCGCCGCCCACGACGGCGCGGTGCGCGCCCTGGTTGTTGTGCCCTAGCGAGGAGAGGATAAGCCATGGAAAATCGCGGACGCACGATAGTACAGTTTGCTTTCTATAAGTTTGACCCGGCCTGGCGGCGGCTGCCGCGCGAGGAGCGGGAGCGCGACAAGGCAGAGTTTGTCTGCGCGGTCGAGGAGGCCGCCGACGAGATGATGGTGCGCAGCTATTCGCTGGTGGGCATTCGCGGGGACGTGGATCTGCTGCTCTGGAACGCCGCGCCGGATCTGGCCCTGTTCCAGAAGCACGGCTCGCGCCTGCTCAACACGGGCATCGGGCGCTGGGCCACTCAACCCTACTGCTATCTGGCGATGACCAAGACCTCGCAATACAAAGACCCGCACGACAAGGGATCGCCGGAAGGGCGTCGGCTGGTCATCCGCCCGACCGGGCGCAAGTACCTGTTCGTCTATCCGTTTGTCAAGACGCGGGACTGGTACCTGATGCCCTACGAGGAGCGCCAGAAGCGCATGGCCACCCATATCGAGGTCGGCCACAAGTTCCCCACCGTCAAGCTGAACACGACCTATTCGTTCGGCATTGACGACCAGGAGTTCGTCGTCGCCTTCGAAACCGACGTCCCCGCCGACTTTCTCGACCTGGTGATGGCCCTGCGCGAGACCGAGTCCAGCAAGTACACGCTGCGCGACACGCCCATCTTCACCTGCGTCCAGATGCCCATCAAGGAGGCGCTGGACGCCGTCGGCTGATCCTATTTTAACCACCCGCTGCGCTAGAGGCACGGAGACACGGAGGAGTCACGGAGAAAGACCAAGAGAAAATCAGACGGGATTAACGAGATTAACTGGATTTCCACCGCACGGCCAAGCCTTTCTCCCTCTTTCTCTAATCCTGTCCATCCAGTTCC
>DASRGZ010000109.1:0-18420 GCA_035650735.1 Chthonomonadaceae bacterium | reverse complement strand
CGCCGGACAGGAAACGGCATCCTGCAAGCGGTACTTGTCGGTGGGCAGATGGGGCGAGCAAGGCGTTCCATCGGGCGTGCGGGTAATGTGCTCCAGATGTCCCAGCCGGTGCGTGCCGGGCAGGAACTTCAGGCAGCCGTTTTCCTCTGTAGCGTCGTCCACATGGATAATCGCGTCTATATAGCCGAAGCCTTCATGCTGGTAGAAGGGCGAGTCCTGGTGCATCGGGAAGGGCATTCCCGTCTCCGGCGGTTTGCAGTGCAGCGTCATGTGGTGCAGCTCCACGTTGGGGCCGAGCAGGTCGGACATGGCTTCGGCGATCCGGGGGCCTGTAACGGCGCGGCACCAGGCTTCGGAGTAGAGATACAGGTCGTTCATGTGCGTCAGCAGCGAACGCTTCTCCAGGTCTGCGCTCATATAGACCTGCCGCCAGGGGCCGGTCCAGGCCATATTCGTAACGGCCCAGTCCTGAATGAGCTGGTCTAACTCGTCGCTCATGGCCCGGAGCTCCTCCGGCGTATAGACCTGCGGAATACGCACATAACCGTTCTTATGAAAAAAATCCAGCGGCTCGTGAGTTAACATCCTCTGAGTCTTGCTCCTTACTGATTGCTTACACCGGCCCTCTGCGCTTCAGGCGGCCCCACTGGCTCCTTCGCCGCGCACGCGCACGCCCCATAGCCGCCCACGACGTTCTCCACGTTCGGATAACCGGCGTTGAGAAGCAGGCTGGCGGCGATGGTTCCCCGGTATCCGCCCTGGCACATCAGCGTAACGCAGGCATCGCGCGCAATCTCGCCCAGGCGTCCCGGCAGCTCGCACAGCGGTAGGCTGCGCGCTTCCGGCAGCGAGCCGCCCGCGAACTCGCGCGGCGTCCGCACATCCACCAGAAGCCGCCCCGCCTCCACTGCGCGCCTTGCCTCGTCGGGCGCTGCCAGGCGCAGCGACCGCAACGGCTTGCCCGCTTTCCGCCATCGCGCGACGCCTTCGGGCAGGTAGCCGATCAGATTATCATACCCGACACGCACCAGCCAGGTGTAGTAAGCGTGCGCCTGCGCCGCATCCTCCACAACCGCCACGATTCGCTTTTCCGGCGGGAAGAGCCAGCCCAGCCACGTCGGCAGACCTGGGTCCAGCCCCAGGTAAACGCTGCCGGGAATGTGCGCGGCGGCGTACTCCTCCGGGGTGCGGGCATCCACCACCAGGCAGCCCGGATCGGCGAGGGCGGCCTCCGCCTCCTCGACGCGGAACTCGCGGGCCGGGAACTGCTCCGGCAGCAGGGGCACGCCCGCCCGATTGAGCGCGGCCATGCGCGCGAAGTTGCCCGGCACGCGCGGCTGCCCGGAGAGCATATAGGCCACGAACTCGGCCTTATCGCGTATCTGTAGGGCCGGATTGGCCACAAACTCCTCGCCGAGCGTGGAGGTCGGCTTGTCCGAAAGCGCCTTGCCGCACAGACTGCCCGCGCCGTGCCCCGGATAGAGAACCGTCTCCGGCGGCAGCATTCCTACGATGCCGAATACCGAGTCATAGAGACGCGGGGCCAGCTCCTGCGCCAGCGCCTGCCCCAGCAGTTCGGGCCGTCCCAGATCGCCGACGAACAGCAGGTCACCGGAAAACAACGCGGGCGGGATGGCGGGGTCGGCGGCATCGGTGACGTAG
This sequence comes from Chthonomonadaceae bacterium, assembly GCA_035650735.1. Classification (GTDB taxonomy): domain Bacteria; phylum Armatimonadota; class Chthonomonadetes; order Chthonomonadales; family Chthonomonadaceae; genus DASRGL01. The sequence goes on along the minus strand of DASRGZ010000109.1, from coordinate 16,758 downwards.
TAGGCCATGTGCTCCGGCGTGTGGCCGGGCGTGTGCAGGGCGGTCAGACGCGCATCCCCAATCGTGAAGATGTCGCCGTCGTGCAGGGGAACGTGCGGCACCGCCGGGTTGACCAGCGCGCTGATATGCAGCGTCGCGCCGGTGGCTGCTGCCAACTGCGGCCCTCCGCTGAGGAAATCGGCATGGGAGTGCGTCTCGAAAATGTGCGTGATGGCCACGCCCAGCCGGGTCGCCGTCTCCAGGTAGCCCTCGACATCACGGCGCGGGTCAATGACCGCCGCCTCCGTGCCGCTGGCGAGGAGATAGCTGTTCTGCGCCAATCCCGGCGTAGTAATGGTATGAACCTGGTACATTGCCGTTCCCTCCCCTTAATCCAAACAGCCTATTTTCCTCCCAGCAACGCTCTTTGCGCGGTCTGGCTTCGTGACAGGCGCGACGGCATCGTCCCGGAGGGCATCCAGGGCGCAATGGGTGCCCGACAATGCCTCCAACAGCCTATAGTTCGGCGTCGCGCGCTCTCCTCCTGCCTCCCTTCCGGCGTGGCCATTACGCAACGCAGGAGCGGGACGCCGCTTTTTTCTTAACCTGGTTTTGACAAACGGGCATGGCTATGGTAAAATTATAGGGCTTCTGGCGGAGTAGCTCAGTTGGTCAGAGCATACGGTTCATACCCGTAGAGTCGTCAGTTCGAGTCTGACCTCCGCTATTGTTGACAGTTACTCACAGATAACTGGCTCAAAAGTCCTCCGAATCGGCTCATATTCGCCTTTAAGCGGATATGAGCCTTTTTGCTGCCTCCCAACTTCGCGCTCCTCTCTTCCATTGTACCAGAATAGTCTCTCTGCAAATTTCTTGCCGGGGCGAACTCCCGGCCACCGGCCCGTGTCGGTATCGGTAGAATGCGGAGAGGAGCGCGAACGCGATGGACTTTTCGGGCAAAGCATCTCTCGCGTGGAGGCTTCCTGTGGGCAGCGAGGAGCGGATGAGACCTGAGACGATACAGACGCCGCAGGCGATGGCAGAGCCGGAGGTGGAACTGGCCCATCTGCGCCTGCCGCTCGACCCGGACGAGGCGAGCTGGGTGCGGCGCGCGCAGGCGGGCGAGGAAGCAGCCTTTGATTGGCTGATGATCCGCTACCGTGACCGGGCCGTCCGGCTGGCAGCGCACATCCTGCGGCGTCCGGCGGAGGCCGAAGACCTGGCGCAGGAGGCGTTCCTGCGCGCCTTCTGGCAGATACGCCGCTTTCGGGGGGATTGCGCCTTTTATACCTGGCTCTATCGCATTATCGTGCGGCTTTGCCTCAACCGCAAGCGCGCTCCTTGGTGGCGGCGAGACAGCGAGCCGATCTCAGGAGACGAGACGTTTGTGGAGTCGCAGGAGCCGCTCAGCAACGAGGCGTTCGAAACCAGGCTGCTGATCGAGAATCTGCTGGATCGCCTGACGCCGCCGCTGCGCGCCGCCCTCGTGCTGCGGGAGCTCGAAGGGCTGGAATATGCCGAAATCGCCGAGGCGCTGGAGATTCCGGTGGGAACCGTGCGCTCGCGCCTGAACGCGGCCCGCGCCCAGCTCCGAACGTTATGGCAGCGCGCGATGGAGGAGAGTCACCATGTCTGAGCCCTTGCCGACCCCTGCGACGCCCGCCCCGGAAGAGACGGAGAGCGAAGTGCGGCTGGATGCGCGTCAGGAAGCTCTCTTGCGGGCCGGCCTGCACAGCCTGCCGGTGATCCCGCCCCACGCGGACTTCAACGCCCGCGTGCTGGCCGCCATGACCTCCGGGCGCGATTTCGATCCCTGGTGGCGGCAGGTCCTCCGGCGCGCACGCTGGATGCTGCTGCCGGCCGCAGTTGGCTTTGGGACAGCCTATGCCATCGCCACCTGGCAGGAGCGCGCGCTGCCAACCCTGCCGCCGCCCTATCCGCGTATCCATCAGGCCCGGCCCGCGCCGCCGCTGCCTGCCCTGCCCGCGCATCTGCGAATTTCCCATCAGCCGCTTCCGCCCCTCTCCACAGAACGGCGCCCGCCGATGGGAGTCATAACCGGCTTCGTGCCGGGAGCGATATCGGCCCCGCGCGGTGGCGTGCCTGGGGGCGTTGCGGGTGCCAACAGGCCCGTGCGCCCGGCGGATAAGCGCGCGAAATAGGAAGGAGCCAGAAGATGCCAAGTTCGCAACCGACGCAATCGAGAGCCTTCCAGCCCCGGCGGGGACGCTGGCAGTGGTGGCTGCTGGGAGTAGCTGTGGGGGCGCTGCTGGCGGTCGGCCTGGCGCCGGGAACCGGCTGGATTGTGCGCACGCAGCTTGCCGCTACGCTGGGTTTGGGAGAAGGCAGCACGGGCCTGTGGGCGCTCCACGCGGCTTCCTCCGGCGATTCGGGGAAGCGAGAGCGCCAGGATTTTGCGGCCCGCCAATTACGCGACGATGCCGCAGCGCAGGTAGCCTATGCCATCCATGCCGGGCAGCCGACGACGCTCAGCATAGACACCTCTTCTACGTCGCTGGATCGCCTCTTCTCGCTGCTGCCGCGCCTGCAAGCGCAGATAGACCGTTTCCCCTCCGATCCGCTGCCCTACGCAGCCTATCTGCGGCACGCCTGTCAGGGCGTCATCCGGATTCACCGCGCGGAGGAGTTCTGGCTGGAGGGCAGCGCGCCGCCCAAGCAGGATCAGGCGCCCATAGGCGCCAACGCGCCATCGCAACTCGCGGCGTATGAACGGGTGGCGCGCAGTGGAGAGCGAGTGGACCCGGAGAATGCCTTCTTTCCGATGCTGTTGGCGGTGGCGCACGGTGCCGCGCATCGAGATCGGGAGATGCTGGAAGACCTGGCGCGCGCCGCCGCAAAGCCACGCTGGGAGGATTACTCCCAGGAAGAGGCGCACGGTCTCTGGCGCTTGAATGCGGCTGCATTTGGCAAGCAGAGCAACGTGGCGCGCTGGTTTGCCTGGGATACCACCCTGGAGTCCTACTATGACCAACTGCGTTCCGTTGCTAAGCTGGTGGTGTGGCAGGCCATTCAGCAGGAGCGCGGCGGAGACATAGAGGGCGGCATCGCGCTGCGCGGCAGGCTGATGCGCGTTGCCGCCCTCATGCGCGACCAAGACCGCCGGCGCATGGGAACATTGGCCGCTGTGAGCCTGTTCGACATCGCCTATAGCCATCCGGCAGAACAGGCTCCATCCAGGCCCAACTCCAGGATGAAGGCCGGACCGTCGAAAAAGAGCGGGCAACGGCAGCCAGCATCGTCAGGTGACCAGAGTCATGCTCGATGGCTGCTCGGCTCGCAGTCGGAAGAGAGTTGGCAGCGGCAAGTTATGGAGCAGTACGTGCGCTTTTTGCATGGGCACCATCACGCGGAGGAAGCCGGATGGGTCTGGCGCCAGTACTCCCTCAACCAGACCGTTATGGCGGCGCCCCTGCCTGACGATGTGTATAACTCCTATAAGCTCCTCCCGTTCGCGTGGTTGGGAAATCAATGGCTTTTGATGGAATGCGCGCTCTTGCTGCTGCTGGGCGGCGTGGCCGCGCTGCTGCTATATCTGCGCCGCTTTGACATGCGTCCTCCCGCCCCGATATCGCCGCCGATCAAACTGGGGATTCACCTGGGCATCGGCCTTGCCATCGGCCTTGCGGCGTGCCCGTTTATTTACAGAGGTTTTGCCCCGGATGGCGGCCTGCTGCCGACCGTGGCCGCGATTCTGGCCTGGGCCGCGCTGGTCGGAGTCGTGGGCCGGTTCACCTCAGAGCAGTTGACAAAAGCGACCCTCTTTGCGATAGCCATCACGATCCTGGGCTTCTATAGCGTGCTGGCGGTCGGAGCGGCAGGCGCGCACGCCGCCGTGCGCCTCGTGAGCGTCTTATTCGGGTTCTGGAGCTACTCCGAGACCGTTGATAAGCTCTTTTCTGAAGGCTTCTTTGGCATTGCCTTTGAGTTGTGGCTGGCGCTGCCGCTGCTGCTAGTGATCCTGCTGGCGCTGATAAGCCGGGTGCGGCGCGTGCCCATTTCGGTAGGGCTGGTACGCGGCTTTGGCGCGCTCGCCGTTCCCCTGATCAGTCTGCTGCTGCTGGTCTACGTCGGGCGGGTTGTTAGCCTGGCGCATCAGGAGGCGCAGGCGGGTGCATGGCTGGAACAGATCGCGGATAGCGAACAGCGTACCTGGCAGGAGCGAAACGCGCAACGCCCTCTGGAATCTGGCTAAGTCTGGAAGGACCAAGGGCATTCCGTTTTCGGCGCTGTCGCATTTTTAGCGGACGCAGGCCACCGAGCCGGGGGCTGAAAACCTCCGATCCTTGCCGGGCACGAAAAGTACCCGTCTGGTGGGCCTGCCGCCAACCGACTGCCAGGGACGGCACTGCCACTGCCAGGGTCGGCGCTGCCATGGTTGGCGCCTCCGCCTCGCGACACGCGTGCCTTTGCCTTGCGACTGCGAACGGAACACCGGGCTTTACGGGGCGTCCGCCAGTCGCAAGGCCGAGCCGCGAACCGTTGAGCGGCGTCCCTTGCAGTCGCTTGGCCGTTAGGCCCTAGAGCCGGGTACTTTCCGTGCCCGGCGGCGAGTACAGGGAAAACGGAAGGACCCCGATGCGGCAGGGAAGCGCGCGAGGAGCGGCGAATGGCAGGGCATGGCGACCTCATGGGCGGAATTGCGTGAGGCAGATACCGGGCGCGTGCTGGCGGCGCGGTTGGAAGTGGCGGACACGGCCTGGAAGCGCGCGATTGGCCTCATGGGCCGGGCGGAGTTGACGGCGGACAGCGGCCTCTGGCTGGAGCCCTGCAACGGCATCCATACGTTCTTCCTGCGCTTCCCGATAGATGTGCTGTTCCTCGATGCTGGGGGCGCCGTGCTGCGCGCCGTTCCTAACCTGTGTCCGTGGCGGATCGGCGGGCCGGTGCGGGGCGCGCGCGTCGTGATCGAACTGCCCGCCGGAACGATCTCCGCGCACAATATACGGGTTGGAAGCCGTCTCTTCCTCCAGCGCCGACCTCAGGGAACCGGATAGTACCCTTCCTCATTGCGCAGCCGGAAGCCGCCTCTATCTCCAGCGCCGACTCTGGAGAGAGCTAGTGCGTATGTATACAATAGATATGCTAGAGACAGCAATCAGGGAGAAGGCCATGTTCACGCCCTTTCAGAACGAACCCTATGTCAACTTTGCCGAGGAGGGGCCGCGCCGCAAGATGGAGGTGGCGCTGGCTACGGTCGCGGGCGAATTGGGACGCACGTATCCGATCATTATTGGCGGGGAGCGTATCTGGACCGAGAACAAGACGGTCAGCCGCAACCCGGCCTGCCCGGCGCAGGTCGTCGGCGCGGTCTGCGACGGCGAGCCGCTGCTGGTGGATCGGGCGGTGCTGGCGGCCTCGGAGAAGTTTGTAGAGTGGGCGCGCGTTCCGGTGGAGGTCCGCGCTCGCTATCTGGTCAAGGCCGCCGCCATTCTGCGCCGCCGTATCTATGAGTTTGCCGCCTGGATGGTCTATGAGGCCAGCAAGAACTGGAGCGAAGCCTACGCCGACGCCGCCGAGGCGATAGATTTTCTGGAATTCTACGCGCGGGAGGCGCTGCGCTGGGGCCAGCCGCATCCGACGACGCCCTATCCGGGCGAGGAGAACGAGGTACGCTACTTCCCGCTGGGCGTGGGCGCGGTCATCACGCCCTGGAACTTCCCCCTGGCGATCATGGTGGGAACGACGGTTGCGCCCATCGTCACGGGCAACACGGTCCTCCTTAAGCCCGCCGAGCAGACGCCGGTGATCGCCGCGAAGTTTGTAGAGCTGCTGGAAGAGGCAAGTCTGCCGCCCGGCGTCGTCAACTTCGTGCCGGGATCGGGCGAGGTCGTCGGCGAGGCGCTTACGGGGCACCCCGGCATTCGTTTCGTCTCCTTCACGGGCAGCAAGGATGTGGGCGTGCGCATCTACGAGCGGGTCGCCGCGCCGCAGCCGGGACAGAAGTGGCTCAAGCGCGCCATCCTGGAGATGGGCGGCAAGGATGCCATCATCGTGGACGAGAGCGCGGATCTGGAGGCGGCGGCGGAGGGCGCAGTCGTGTCGGCGTTTGGGTTCCAGGGGCAGAAGTGCTCCGCCTGCTCGCGGCTGATCGCCCATACGAACATCTATGATGCGCTGCTGGAGAAGGTGGTAAAGCGCGCCTCGGAGCTGACCATCGGCGACCCGGCGGACCCGCAGAACTACCTGGGCGCGGTGATTGATGCCGACGCCTACCGCAAGATCATGTCCTATATCGCCATCGGGCGTGAGGAGGGCCGGGTCGTGCTGGGCGGCGAGGTTTCCGAAGAGCCACGCGAGGGGGGCTATTTTATCCGCCCGACCATTATCGCCGACGTGCTGCCGACGGCGCGCATCGCGCAGGAGGAGATCTTCGGGCCGGTGCTGCCGGTGATACGCGCCCGCGACTTCGACCATGCCCTCGACATCGCCAACGGCACGATCTACGGGCTGACGGGCGGGGTTTATTCGAATAACCGCGTCCACCTGGAGCGCGCCCGCCACGAGTTCCACGTTGGCAACCTCTACCTGAACCGTAAGATCACCGGGGCGCTGGTGGACGTGCAGCCGTTCGGCGGCTTTAACCTCTCTGGCACCAACAGCAAGGCCGGGGGCCGCGACTATCTGAGCCACTTCCTGCAAGCCAAATCCATCACGGAACGCTGGTAGCGAGCGGGGAAGGGGACTGCCGATGGCGCTCGGATCGGCCTTGACAAACACGCTCGCCTCTGCTATACTATGGCGAGCACGCGCCGACGTGGCTCAGAGGTAGAGCAGCGGTTTCGTAAACCGCCGGTCGGGAGTTCGAATCTCCCCGTCGGCTTAGAAGCATTCTTGCGGACGTCCATCCGTTTCGGATGGACGCCTTTTTGTGCGGCAAGGTTTAGCCTGCCGCTAGGGGGTGGGGGCCTAGCCCTTTAAGCGCGGGAACGCTCGGTTGGCTCCTGCTTCTCATCCCCTCCGCGACCATCGCCCTGCCCATTGCCAGGGCGACTACGCAGCGCGCCCATCGGCTCGCCCGCACACTCCACGCGCACGACCGGATGGGTGGCGGTTGGCGGCTGCGAGGCCGGCGGATTGTGCCAGGCGCGTCCATCGCGCGCGATCAGCGCATCGGCAGCGGCGGGGCCCCAGGTGCCAGACGCGTAGTTCGGGAAGGGCTGGAAGGGCTTGGTCGCCTGCCAGATGTCCAACAGCGGCTCCAGGATCGTCCAGGCCATCTCCACCGTGTCGCTGCGGGTGAAGAGCGTCTGGTCGCCCTGCATCGCATCCAGGAGCAGCGTTTCATAGGCCGTTGCGGGCTGAACGTTGAACGCTTCGGCGTAGCTAAAATTCATCTGCACCTGCCGAATGTGCATCTCCGGGCCGGGCAGCTTGGCTCCAAAGCGCAGCGAGATGCCCTCGTCCGGCTGAATACGCATGATGAGCAGATTTGGCTCGATCTGGTCTTCCGGAGTCAGGTGGAAGAATAGATGCGGCACGCGCTTGAACTGGATGGCTATCTCGGTGAGCTTCCTGGGCAGGCGCTTGCCGGAGCGCAGGTAAAACGGCACGTCCGCCCACCGCCAGCTATCCACGAAGAGCTTCAAGGCCACGAACGTCTCTGTGTTGGAGTTGGGGTTGACCCCCTCCTCCTGGCGATAGCCCGGCACGCTCGTGTCGTTAATAATTCCCGGCCCATACTGGCCGCGCACGGCGGTATCGCCCAGGTTCTCCGGATTGATCGGCACGATGGCCCGCAGCACATCGGCCTTGCGGTCGCGCACGCTGGAGCCACTATAGCGGATCGGCGGGTCCATCGCCACCATCGAGAGCAGTTGCAGCATGTGGTTCTGGAACATATCGCGCAGGCAGCCCGCCTCCTCGTAGTACTTGCCCCGATGCTCCACGCCCAGCGTCTCCGCCGCCGTGATCTGAACATGGTCTACGTAGCGGCGGTTCCAGATAGGCTCGATGATGGAGTTGGCGAAGCGGAAAGCGAGGATGTTCTGGACCGTCTCCTTGCCCAGATAGTGATCTATCCGATAGATCTGATCCTCTTTGAAGACACGATGAATCGCGTTGTTGAGCGCGTTGGCCGAGGCCAGGTCGTTGCCGAAGGGCTTTTCGACGATGACACGCGTCCATTCGTCCTGCTGCTTGGCATGTTTGGTGACGAGCTTATGGGAGCCGAGCCGCGTCACGATGTCATCGTAGAAGCTGGGCGGCGTGGCCAGATAGAACAGGCGGTTGATAGTACGGCCAGCATGCGACTCGATCTCGCCGATCCGATCTCTCAGTTTCTGATAGCCCTCGGGAGCCAGAAAATCGGCGGTGATATAGCGCAGCCCTTTGGCGAACGTGTCCCAAAGGTCGGGATTAAACGAGGTGACCTCCGTGCTGGCCTGGACCGCCTGGCGCATGGCCTCTCGGAAGGAGTCGTCGTTCATGGGCGTGACGGCGAAGCCGATGACCGCGAACTGCGGCGGCAGCAGGTTGGCGCAGGCCAGGTTATAGAGCGCCGGGATCAGCTTGCGCCGGGTCAGGTCGCCGGAGGCCCCGAAGATAATAAACACAATCGGCTCCTCGGGCCGCTGCCGCGCGCTCCCGGCAGGCTGCTCGTAAGCCTGCGGAACCGGCGCTTTGGAAGACGGGGGTACGGAGATAGTCATAAACTGGTTTCCTCCCAGGGGCAAATCCGAACGTAAATGCAGTATCGGGCACGCGGCAAGCGCACCCTCTCGTGCCAGGCCGGAACCGACGGCTGCACCCGCCAGGCAAGGCCGTAGCCTTCTTATCGGCAGTTTTGCCGGTTCAGCCTATAGCCGAAGGCAGCCATTTTGGCGCGGGGGTGTACCTCTGCCCTGCAACAGCCCGCGCCAGAGTCCCGACTGCCGTGCCCGATTATAAGTTCGACACTCCAGGTCGGGTTCCTGTTCCGAATTGTTGTCGTCCGTCAAGGCCGTCCTTCTTGACCTAACCCCCCGTCCCCCTTCCCTAATACGTTCGCTAGGCTCACAGGGAAGGGGGGGACCCGGCTTCTCCGTTTCCCGCTCCTAACGGCTTTGCTTGAACCTGTTCCTCCTTGTCGAGTCGGTGGCTTTGCTTGCTTTGCTTGACACTCTTTGGGAAGCCTGATATACTGGTACTGGGTGCGATAGCATCGCCCGCGAGCCTGGTATCGGCAGAGGAAAGAGGGCGACGGCGCCCCACGCAGCCGCTTTTCGAGGGATGGCGGCAGGGAGAAATGACGCATTGCGGCGCTACATACCGATCTTAAGTGGGGTGGGACCTGCCCTGGCGGCATTCCTGATTGTTCTGCTGGAACCGGCCATTACCGCCTGGATGAAAGGGCGCGAGTCCGTACTGCCGTTGGCGGTTCTGCTGCTGTTGACGGCGCTGCTGCATCCGCGCTTGCGGCAGTTGCTGATGGTCACGCTCTGCTTCGGCGTGACGTTCCTGGCCTTCCGGGATAGCCTTCACGCCCAGCCCCTTCCCCCCCTGCTGGCCTATGAGCCAATCGAAGAGATCGGCCCGGCGGCGCTGATCCTGGTGGCCGGCCTGGCCGCGTTGGCCGCCATCGCCGAGACCGTCCAGCCCGGCACCGTCTGGGCGCGGCGCTGCTACTTCGGGGCGGCGGCGCTCTACTTCAGCGGTATCGGCTTCATCAACTTTGCCTGGCATAGCTCCTGGCAATCGGTGATGCTATGCGCAACCGGCATTATCGCGCTGTTTGGCTGTCTCTTCGCGCATCGGATCATCGCCGAGGAGGCCGAGAGCTTCGAGGAAACCGCCCCCAGCGACGAGGATATTCAGCGGGAGCGAGAAGCGGCGCACCTGCGTGCCCTGCGCGCTAAAGAGTGGCGCGACTCCTTCGCCGTTGTCGAGGGAGAGGCCGCTCCCGCCGACGGCAGCAGCCAGCAGATCGGCGCCGCCTCAGCCCCCAAAACGGCACCCCAATAAGCACGCTCTTCTATTCCCCACCATCGCTAGAGAAACACGGATAGGACGGATGCAACGGATAATACGGATTCCAGACCCTTATCCGTTGCATCCGTCCTATCCGTGTTTAGGTCTTTCCTGAACCGACTTCTCTTTCCAGCTTAATTTCCCAAAATAATACCAGGTTTTTCGGCGCATATGGCCCTTTGGCACAATTAATGCAAACCCAGGTTTGGCAGTCACATTCCGCCGCGACGGCGGCGTAAGGCTCTCGCGCCTCCCAACGCAGCCGCTCGACGGCTCGGCCCTGGGGCGGCGCAGCCGCACGCTATTCGGTCCTATGTCTTTTGCTGTTATTGGGGCTGTATCTTGCCGACCTATTCCCCGCATGTGCGGGGTGAACCGTGGTTAGGGTTCTAGAGGGTGCTTAAGGTTTCTTTAGGGTTCTAAGGTTCTAAGCTATTCCCCCACGCGCGGGGGGAACTAGTTTGCGCTCGTGAAAGATGTGGAGGGGCGCATGCTATTCCCCCACGCGCGGGGGGAACTAGCGATGCCTGGCTCCCCCTGGCCTGTCCGTGAGCCTATTCCCCCACGCGCGGGGGGAACTAGCACCCTTAGAACCCTAAAGAAACCTGGAACCCGACTATTCTCTGCCCGCATGGGGTAAATCGTATGGTAGTTGATGTCATCTCCAAGCACGACCCCTTGACCCCGGCGCGGTGACGCCGCTGGAAATTGGAAAGGAGATCGAAACACAATGAAATCTCGCCTGAAAGGCTTGCTCAGTCTGGCAGCCCTATCGCTTGCCGGGCTGCTACTCTCCACCGGCGCGCAGGCGCAGGGCCTTACGTTCACAGGGCCGACAGAGGCCTATGGCCTGTTAAACGGCGAATTTCTGGCCCTCTACCTGAATGAGCGCGGCGATCTGGGCGCTCCTCGTCAGGGCCTGGCCAAGCCCGCCGGCCCGCTGGATTCCACCGGACATCCGACCGGCGTTGCCAATGACGGGTCTGTAACCAGCGGCACCTATGGCGCACTCTTTAGCAGTACCTCCACGATAGGCGCCGGCGCTGGCACCGTCGGCGACTCGGTTGGGGCCAAACGCGAATATATCACCGGCTTCTCCAGCAACGCGGAAGGCTATGCCATTCGTATCGGCGACGGCAGTTGGATGCCCTATACCGGATTCACCCCCGTCCCCGGAGCCTTCACCACCACCGGCGCGATCAATAGCCAGTTGACGGCAAACTCCGCGCTGACCACCGGCGTTCCGGGCCTGGTCCTGCGGCAGAGCGTCACCTTCAATACCAATAACAACTTGAACCGAGCCAAGTTCACCGTCACCTTCGATAATACCGCCGGCACTAGCGCTATCACCAACCTGCGCTATGCACGCGTGGTCAATCCCAACCCGGGCCTGCCGCAGGGAAGCAACATTACCACGCAGTCCTATCTGCGGGATCTGTTCCCGGGCGCCTTCCTGATCAACGCCACCAACGCCAATTTGAACCTGGGCATCGGCGTCTTTCCCACCGACCCCAATACGCACGGCACGGCCCTGGTCGCTACGCCCAACGAGTTCCTGGAGGGCGATCTGCTCAATCGCGGCAATCTGGATACCAACGTCGATCTGTTAGATCCGTTCAGTCCAAACCCCCTTGAGCCCGGCACGGCCCCCAATTTTAACTATGTCATGCTGCACACCGGCGACAACGGCGCAGATTTTGTGGATACTGCCGGCAACGTCGTCAATTCGACCACCGACTTCGGCACCGACTTCCAGGGCACGGATTTCCGCAATCAGGTAGCCTTCTCCTCGCAAGCTGCCGAGACCGGCCTGGTGCTTTACTCCCCGCTGATCGATGTTCCGGCAGGTGGGACTAGCACATTCACGTTCTACTACTTCTTCGATCAGTTCACTCCCTCCCAGGTCGCCGTTCCTGAGCCCGGCACCGTCTCCCTCTTCCTGGGCGGTCTGGTCAGCGGCAGCCTGCTGCTGCGCCGCCGCAAAAAGCAGGCGTAAACCACGCTCGCCAGACGTATAGCCACCAACGCCCCGGTTCCCCTGCAAGCGGAACCGGGGCCGTTTTTTTGCTGGGTGTGGTCTGCGCATCCCTCCCGCCTCCGCTTCCTGCCCTTGACACTGACTCCGAATGTATGCTACTATCGCGCAGTTTGGGTCATCGGCAATCCCCGCCGCCCTGCATTTTCTTGTTCTATGTTTTGCGAGCAAAGGAGAGTGTGATGGGCAAGCTTGCCCTGCTATTCGTAACGGCGATGCTGCTGCTACGCCCGGGGGGCCTCACCCCGACGCAATCGCAATCCCTTCCCCCTCCGACCAACGCGCCCGCTTCGGCAGCGCCTAGCTCCTCCGATGCCACCAACCGTATCCTCGGCTTCACGGCATGGGACGACGATTACCTCTATATCGCTCTCCAGATCAACAAGCCGACCCTCAACGGCAAAAACAGCGAGCCTTTCTCTAATCCCCTGGAGGACGATGCCGCGATCATCTCCCTCCAGACAGACGACAACCGCCAGGCGACCCAGCGCAACGCGCATACCTTCACCGTGGCGCTTAGCGCGGCGGGCGGCGCCCAGCTCTATTCCGGCCCGGACAAAAAGCCGCTCTTCCGGGGCCTCAAAGACCTCCAGCAGCGCCTGGAAGACATCAACACCAACGAGAAAGATACCGTTGCGCAGGAGGCCAAGCGCACGGCGCTCTTAGCGAGCCTGCTCAAGTTCAAGGTGAACCCGCAGGGCGCGACGCTGGCCGGGGGCCTGACCATGCCCGGCTATACCCTGGAGGTCGCCATTCCCTGGGTGGATCTGGGAGGCAAGCCGGAGCCTGGCGCGAAGATGGGCTTCAACGTCGCCGCGCAAAGCACTGTGCCGGGCAGTCCGCCGCTACAGAGCCTGTCGCCCAGGGTCAAGGGCGGCTCGGATCTCGACAATCCCTCCCTGTGGACCGAGATCCTCTTCAGCAACTCGCCCAACGTGGCCCCCTCCGGAGCTATCATCTGCGCGCGCGTCCTTGCCAACAAGCCCGTCATTGATGGCGAGCTGAGCGGCGGCGAGTGGAACCACATCACGGCCTTTGAGTTCGGGGAGCGCATCAGCAATCGGACCGCCGGCTCGCCTCTGTCCAACACACTAGCCGCACGCGTCCGCCCGGAGTTCACGCCGCGCCCGCCCCGCCCGGCGGTGCCGCTATCGGAGCCAGAGGCGTCACTGCCCTCCCTTGCGGCGCATCGGGCGCAGCGTCTTGCGCCCCTCGTGCTGGCCCGCTACGTCTACTGGTACCAGGCGGACACGCGCAAAGCCGCTCCCGCCCAGAACGTCCTGCGGCCCGACGGCAGCAGCGCGCTGATCCACCATCCGCTTGAGGGGGTCGGCCCCTGGCTGAGCTACGACCGCGCCGACTGGCACCGCCGTCAGCTTCAGGAGATGCGCCGGGCCGGCATTGATGTGGTCCTGCCTGTCTATCGCGGCACGGCGCGCGACCGCCAGCTTTACGCCGGCAAAGGGCTGATGGTGCTGGCCGAAGCCCTCAACTCCCTGCGCCAGTCCGGCCAGGACTACCCGCAGGTGGCGCTCTACCTGGATACCAGCGCGCTGATCGAGGCGCTAGGCGACCGGCCCGATCTGCGCGATCCGGGGGCGCAGGCGGCGCTCTACGGAATGATCCGCGACTTCTATCGCGCCATTCCCGCTCCCTTCCGCTACGTCGTGCCGCTCACGGCGACAAACGGTGGGCGAACGGCCTATGTAGTGTTCCTCTCCGATGCCGGCGCCTTCAAGGATTTCGATTCCACATTTGTGGAGGCCGTGCGCCGCCGCTTCGCCGCCGACTTCGACGGGGCTGACCTCCTGATCCTGGGGGAAAGCGGATTCCAGCCGAAAGCGCAGCTGGACGGCTACTTCGTTCCGGCCAGAGAAAAAGGCGGGCAGTTCAACGGCGACGGCTGGATCAAGACCGCCAGCGTCTCGCCGGGCTACGATCCCCTCCTGTCCGACGAGGGCGCCCAGAAGCCCGTCGCGCGTTCCCGCCGCGACGGCGAGACCTACCGCCGTGAGTGGCTGGCCGCCCTCAGCAAAAAGCCCGATTGGGTGCTGCTCGATAGCTGGAACGACTACGCCGACGGCACCGAATTGGCCCCGACGCTGGAGACAGGCTTCAGCTACGCCGATCTCACGCGGGTCTTCACGCGCATGTTTGCCGGCTCGGCCCCACGCAGCCAGAAGTTCCTCTGGCACGATGCGCCCTCAACGATGCTCTCCGGCAGCACGGTTGCGGTGACGGTCCGCGTGCAAAACACGGGCACCGAGGGCTGGGGGCCGGTCGGCTCAGACCAGCTGCCGGTCGCCTTCGCCTATCGCTGGCGGCGCGGCGATCAGGTGCTCGCCACCGGCGCGCTGACGGCCCTGTCCGATCCCGTCCTCGCCGGGCAGGATGTCAACCTTACGGTTCCGATCAGGGCTGCCGGGGCGAACGGCGCGGCGCTGCCGACGGGCGATTACACGCTGGAGATCAGCGCGGTCGAGGCGTCCAAAAAGGGCTCTGCGGACGCCTGGATAGGCGACCTGCCGGGCAGCCTGAGCCTGGAGGTTCCCGTGAAAGTGCGCTCGGCGGCGGATGGCGGCGTTTCGGCCTGGGCCGCGACGCTCCTCAGCACCGATCTACCGACCACGCTGGAGTCGGGCGGGGTCTATCCAGTGCAGGCGACCCTCCGCAACGACGGGGCGCAGCCCTGGCGCAAGGCCGACGGTACTCGGGTCACCCTGCGCCTCTACCGCGCCGCGCTGACGGGCAGCGCCTCCGGCAGCGCGCCGACGCCGACGCTCGTCGCCACCGCCGACGCCACCGCCGAGTTGACCGAGGATGTGCCGCCCGGCCAGACAGCGACGGTGCGCCTGCTGCTGGCGCTGGTGGACCCGCAGGGCAAGCCGCTGCCGGTCTGGAGCCAGGCCGATCCCTGGATGTATATTGCGCGGTGGGAGGTCGCCGCCGACGCGCCGCGCACCGCCTCTCTGCGCCCGGTCGCCGAGGCCGACACTAGCGCCAGGGGCGTCAGCATCGCGCCCACACCTCTCGGCGTGGTGGATTTTGATTTTGGCGTGCGCTTTACGGCGGATGGAACGCTGCCGTCCCTGCCTGCCGAACGCCGCCTGCCCGTGCGCCTGAGCCTGCAAAACGTCGGCCCGCAAACCTGGAAGCGGGACAGCGTGCGCGTCGGATATCACTGGTACTATCTGGACGGCACGGAGTACGTGTTCGACGACGAGACGACCGCGCTGCCCCAGGACGTGCCGCCGGGTGGCAAGGTCACGGACATGCTCGCCTGGATCACGCCGCCGCCCTACGACGGCACCTACTGGCTGGTCTGGGATGTCAAGGTCGGGGATACCTGGGCTTCTACGACGGCCAGCGCGCACCCCTTTGATCAGACCGTGCATCAGGTGCAGGTCATCCAGGGACGCCTTACCTTCGCCGACCTGACCAAAGCCTATAATCTGGACGGCATCACGGACGCGGAGGACCTGTCCGGCGGCAACTTCGACGGTCAGGGCAACGCCTTCCCCTCCCTGCCGATGCCTCCGTTTGCCAATACGGCCACCGTGCCCTCAGGTATCTGGCTGCCAGGCAAGGGCGGGCCGGAGTCGGAGCGGCGTATCAGTTTCCAATGGGGCCCCAAGGGCGAGAAGGCCAAAAACTTTATCGCCTGCCAGGGCCAGAAGATACAGATCGGCAAGTCTGGCGAACAGTGCCGCCTGTTGCATATCGTTGCGGCCAGCACCGGCAAGGACCTCTTTGCCGATCTGAAGCTGATCTTCCAGGAGCCGACCAGCCAGTCGGAGGATATGTATGTGCTTCCGGCCAGCCGCTGGGATCGCCCGCCGGAGCGCGGCGAGCCGATAGCCTTCCTGGCCCGCCGCCATCAGACGCGCAACGGCCTCCAGCCCGGCGCGGTCGCGCTCTATCATTACGTGATCCGCATCCGGGAGCCGCGCAAGCTCATCGCCCTCCAGTTGCCCAACGCTCCGGAGATCAAGATCGCCGCGATCACGCTGGAGAAGTAAGACTTCGTTTCGGGCGGCTAAAGGCGGGCTTCTGACCTAACCTCCTTGCGGCAGGCTAAACCCTGCCGCTGTGGGGCGCTGCAAGGGTCGGCGCTGCGCTCGCTCGCGCCACTGCCAGGGTCGGGCCTGCAATGGACTGCCAGGGTCGGCAGGGTTACGGCCCTTGCCTCCGCCTTGCGACACCTTGCGACAGCCCTCTGCCTCGCCACACCTACGTGGGCAGAGACCTTGTTGGCTTCTGCTCTCCCCTCCCCTAGAATTGAGGATCGCAAGGCGGAGGGGCGAACCATTGCAGCCCCGACCCTAGCAGTGGGGGCCGGGGGCGAGGTCTCTCCCCTCCCTTTCCCGCCTCCGATATGTTATAATGCTCTGTAATGAAGCTCTCTTTACCCCACAAGGCATTCGCGCTGTTCGCCATCGCTCTGCCCCTAGTCAGCCTGGTTGGTTGTAGAACAACCGATTCTCGCATCGTCGCACTTGCCCGGGACGTCCCTGCGCACGCCGCTACGCCCGCCCCACAACAGGCCGGCCCGCCGATCTTCGTAGACGTGGCCGAGTCTGCCGGCCTTCACTACCGTTGGCAGATTGCGGGCAAGCGTCCTCTCAATATCTTGCAATCTATCGGCAACGGCTGCGCCTTCCTGGATTATGATAACGACGGCTTCCTCGATATTCTGCTGGTCGGACCCAAGCTTGCCCTCTACAAAGGCGACGGCAAGGGCCATTTTACTGACGTGACGGCGGCTGTCGGGTTGGAGA
>DASRGZ010000108.1:0-12820 GCA_035650735.1 Chthonomonadaceae bacterium | reverse complement strand
GCAGTCCGTTGCAGGCCCGACCCTGGCAGTCAGCGGGCCTGGCTAGGCGGAGATCGCCAGGCAGAGCCGCGAACCGTTGAGCGGCGTCCCTGGCAGTCGAGCGAGCGCAGCGCCGCCCCTGGCAGCGCCCCACAGCGGCAGGGTTCAGCCTGCCGGGACAGGGGGTGAGGGCCGCAGGAGCAAAACGGAAGAACTCTGCTTTCGGTATCGCTTTGGCAGGAGAACGGTCTCAGAAAGGATAAATCAAGAGACGCATCCACGAAAGGATAAAGGATGAAGGCCGAAAGGAGATACGATGAAACTGTCCTGTCAGGAAGGATTGATCCCGGGCGCGACGTTTGCCGAGAAGGTACGCAATCTGGAAAAGTACGGCTTTGAGGGCGTCGAGCTCAACGGCAACTATCTCAAAGACCCGGCTGGCCTGGCCGAGCGCAAGGCGGTGCTGCGCGACAGTCCTATCCGGGCCTCGTCCATCTGCGGCGGCTATCCTGCCGAACTGGCACACCCGGACAAAGCGCGCCGTCAAGCCTGCGCGGAGGCGCTCAAGCAGCAGTTGGAGTATGCGGCGGAACTGGGCGCCGTCGGCCCGATCACGGTGCCGATCTTCAACAGCAACGACCGGATACCCGATCTCTCGCCCTGGAAAACGCGCGCTCAGGCGGAGCGGGAAGTCCTGATAGCGATGCTGCAAACGCTGGCTCCCTTTGCCGAGCAGGTCGGCGCGGCGATCCTGCTGGAGCCTCTGAACCGCTACGAGTCCAATAGCCTGCCCCAGCAGAAGGACGGGGCCGAGATCGTGCGGGCGCTCAACAGCCGGGGCGTTCGCCTGATGTCGGATGTGTTCCACATGCACATCGAGGAAACCGACAGCCCGGCCACGCTGCGCCAGGTTGGGGATACCATCGGGCATGTGCATCTGGCCGACAATACGCGCAAGGAACCCGGCAGCGGCGATATAGACTTCCGGGCGATCATGGCGGCGCTCAAGGACGTGGGATTTCAGGGCTACATGGCCTTTGAGTGCGGCCTGACGGGACCGGCGGACGAGGTGCTGCCGCGCAGCGTGGTGTATCTGCGGGAGTGCATGGGCTAGTGCGCAGTAAGGAGATGGCGCGCAAGCAGTCTCAATGCCGCCCTCTCCTCCCTGCGCCATCAACTCGAACCGCCCGGCACACTTGCCGGGACCGTTCTGCGCGCCAGCCGCTACTCCGATGGAGTAGCGCGGTGTTACGGGAAGTGCGGGCGGCGCTCCCGTCTCCGATGACTATCGAATAGGCCTCACGGGGGATGCGCGTTGATAGAGCGTGATAGCCTCAACCCCCTAGAAGGGGCGGCTCGACCGGCGCGGCAGCGTCTGGACATCAAGGGCGAGTTAACCCTGGCGCTGCTGCCTACGCTCACCGTGCTTCTGGTTTTCTTCTTCGTAGAGACCTTCAGTCGGCAGCGCCTACTCTTCGCGTCCCTGGCTTCCAGCGCCTTCCTCATTGACCTCGACCCGCAGCACGGCACGAACCGAGCCCGCACGCTGGTATTGTCGCAAATACCGGCGGCTCTGCTGGGCTACGCGGCCAACGCTGTCGGCGGCCCCGGTTACGTGGCCGCAGGCTGCGCCATGATTCTTACCATTGTCCTGATGATTGTCCTGGATACGGTGCATCCTCCTGCCGTCGCAACGGCCCTGGGCTTTGCGCTCAAGGCCGGCCCCGAAAGCAATGTTCTCCTGTTCTCCCTGGCAGTCGGCATGATCGCCGTTCTGGTGGTGCTGCAACGCGCTTCCCTATGGCTGCTGGTGCGCTACACCAGCACGTCAACGAAGCGTGCCCCGCCTGCCATGTAGGGAGGAACGAACGGCGCGGAGGCGGAAGCTCATGTACGCAGGGCTGCTGGTTCAGCCGCTTGTGTCTCTGCCAGAACGTGCCGCATGAACTGCACTGCCAGGCGCGCATTTTTATCCACAAAATCGATTCCCACCGTTACGCCATTGACTTTCGGCAGCGGATGGCAAAGCTCAAAGCCCGTATAGCCGGTATACCCGATCTCCCTCATGCCCGCAGCGAAGTCGGCATAGAAGTTCTCCGGGATCAGGCTGCCGTCGCGCTCCCGCACAAAACTGAGCGCTTCTCCATTCGGCCCTTCTTCATATTCGCCGCCGAAGTGGGTCAACACTTGCAGGGCCCCGACCCTGGCCGCTGCCTCGCGCATATTCGTCACGCCCTGATTCCGAGCCAGCGGAGCATCGAAGCAGGCTTTGAGGCTAGGCGAATTGACTTCGCGGATCATGCGAAGCATATCCTCATAGCTGTTAATGACGGGCGCGTGATTCTGCAAGGCCAGCACGATCCCAGCGTCCTCTGCCCACCGCGCCGCCTCGATCAATCCTTCCCGACACCAGGCCCACGTCTGCTCTTCGGAGAACTCTTCGTGCGCCAGCTTCCATACCCCCCTCGCAACGTCATAGCGTCCCCCGTCCTCCGTCTTGGTCACGCCAGGCCAGGCGGCAAACATACGCAGGCACGGCGCGCCGAGATCCGCGGTCATGCGGATAAGGTCGCGGACGAGGGCGAGCTGGCACTCGCGATGCTCCGGGATCGGGCTGGAGAAGTCGTTGTTGGCGGCGACCGCATAGATGTCAATCCCCGCATCCTGGGCCTTCGCACGCACGCCGCGACAGCGGGAAGTCGGCATATCCAGCGGGTTGCCATGCGGACGCTTGCCGTCTATCTCTATGCCGTCATAGCCAAAACGCCGGGCACGCTCGATCAGCTCGAAAAGCGTCAATCCCGGCCCGTTATACCAGAGCCCCAAATAGGTAATGCTGTAGAGTCCGACTTTCACCCCGTTTCTCCTTTCACCGGCGCGCTTATCGAAACACCGTTCCGCCTCGCCGCCATGAACAAACAACCTGTGGCTGTTTTATCGGGTTCTCGAAAACCCACGTCTATACACTGGGCTCGTTCGCTCACACTCCTTACTCTCGCCGCTCTTCACGAACGGGCTTGACATCCCTGGGAACTTCCTGATCGCGTACCGACTTCCACTCCACGTCAAAACTGCCTTCATAGCGGATGCCAGGCCGCTGAACCTTCACGGCAACCGCTCTGCCACTGCGTAAGGCGGCACGATGCACCTGGCCCAGCGAGGCGACAGCAATGGGCTCGGCTTCAAATTCCGAAAAGGCCTTGGAAAGACGCACACCCAGTTCCTGCTCAATCGTCGCCTCGACCTCGGCAAAGGAGAAGGGCGCGACAGAGCGACGACATAAGGGGCAGGCAAGAGGTCCGGGCGCGACGAGAGAAGCTGACCCAGCTTGATAAAGAGCGGTCCCATCGCTTCCAGGTCGGCGGCCAGCGCCTCGGCCTTGCTCTCGGCAGGCGCGGTCGTTGTCTGCTCGTCTAGAGCGGCCAGTTTGTCCAGCTCGGTAGAGGGCAGCAAGTCGGAATGCCCATATTTGATGAATAATCGGGCGATATCTTTATAGCGCTTGAGATGGCTTGGCTTTAAGGAGAGTGCCATTCGGTTGCCTTTTGGCGATGATTTCAGGTGGCGTGACAGCACGCTAGCTTAGCCGGAAGAGCGGCCAGACAATGGTCGGCTGCGTCTCGGCAAAATGCAGGAGAGGCGGAGTCTCCGGCAGAGCGATGCCCTGGGCGCTCGCCATCGTGTTTTCCTCAAACTCGGCGGTCGCCGGCTGCACGGGCCAGGGTGGATGGTGGATCTCGCATCGGTAGAGGTGCTGATCCTCCATCGTGTAAAGGCAGTAGCGCTCGATAAGAAAGTATTCCAGCGTGCCAGGAAGGGCCTGGAAGACCTCGCCGGTCGGACGGTACCGCGTTCGCAGATGGGGAGAGGAATCCGTGCCGCCAGCGCGCCTGCTATGGAAATAGATCCATCCCTCTTCTACGCGCTGGTCCATCTCTGCGGTGAAGTAAGGAAGATAGAAGAACTGGCGCGCCCCCGTCACCGCGACCGGATTGGAAGCGTCCAGGCTAAAGAAGTAAACGCCCGGCTTGTCCTCCACGGTTACGTAGGTGCGGACATTCAATTCCAGGAAAGAAGAGAGGCCGGGCACGGACGGGAGGAAGCGAGCGTGCGCGTCTGTGAGCCGAAACGGAGTGATGCCTAACCAGGCTTGCCCCTCGAAGGTATCAATGGGCAAAACCTCTGGTACGAGGGGCCGCAGGCTCTCCTCCAGCACGGGCCAGTGGGCAAGCAACAGGTCGTTCCAGCATTGGAACATGATCCAGGGCTCCTTTGGCAGGGGCCAGGGCCTATGCTCGGTCGGCCACTCTGTTGTGGACATCCTTTACCTCCGAGGCCGAAAAGTGCTTGAAGGACGAGGTAGTATCCGATTTAGTTCCGCCTGCCAGGCTTCCCCAACCTACCGGAAGGTTAGTCCACAAGCCGCTTGCATTTTGGGAGAATATCTTCCAAAACCTACTTTATGGTCGCTCGTTAGCCTGCTAAAGTATCCAATCGAGCGCTTACCTCTTCCCTGGAGTTATTCGTAATCACCGGGTTTACCAAGAGTCTGTTTAGAAGGATAAGAGAGGGTTTCAAGCACCACGGGAACCAAGCACCCTGGCGACCCATTCCCGGCTGGCTTCTCCTATCTCCTCGAAGACTTCGTCCTCGGTTCGCCCAGAGCGCTTCTGCACGTGAAACCCATGATCGGCGCCCTCCAGCCAGTGCATCGTAAAGGTCGCAGGCAGTCTCTCCACCACCTGCTGCATCAACGCCTGCTCACACAGTTCGTCCCGCGTCCCGTTCAGACACAGCACCGGCACTTTAATCTCCGCCAGGTGGGCGTCCCGAAGCTTCTCGGGCTGGCCGGCAGGATGCAGCGGGTAAGCCAGCAGCAGAAGGCCCTCACAGCCAAAGCCTTCGGCGGCCAGCATCGAGGCCGTGCGTCCTCCCAGCGAGTGGCCACCCAGGAAAAGATGTGGGGGCGTAAGCTCCTGGCGGACTTTCTCGACCACCGCGGCAAAGCATTCCATCAGGCGGGGCATCCGGTCGGGCGGGCCTTTTTTCTTGTCGGTGTAGAGGAAGTTAAAGCGCACGACCGAGAGGCCGCGGGAAAGAAACTCTCTGGCCAGGCGCTCCATGGTGGGGTGCTCCATGTGGGTGCTGGCGCCATGTCCCAGCACCAGGACGCTTTCGGCCAGGGGGCGCTGGGCACGCTGGACGAGGGCGGACGTCTGGTCCTCTCCGACGGGGACGCGCCAGCGCTCAGGTTGCTCGGTTCCGATGGTATTCATGCCGTGTCCTCCCGGAGGCTTGCCAGCCTCACATCTCTTTCTTCGTCTTCTTAGGATACTCTCTGGGGCAGGCCACAAGCGGAAATGGGCAAAAGGTTGTGAACGTCCGCGCCCGTCCCCAAGGCAGCGCGATGAATTGCTCCTGCCCTCCTTATCTAATTGCTCTTCCGCTTGTTAGAGCCGGGGTCCGGTCCTTCGCGTGAGACAAATCACCCAGGAGCCTGTGCTAATTGAGGCAAGGAGTTGAGTGCTGGAAGTTCCTGTACGATTTCACCGAGGCGCGTAAGTATCTTCTCCGGCGGCCAGGCGGACGGCGAGGGTTGCGAGGCGGGAAGCCCTGTGTTCACCCCGGGCCCGTATCATGCTGTAGGGCAGAGGGGCAAACGGCCCGCTAGCGGGCTGTACTGAGGTAGGCTCCTGTCTGGAATGGGAGGAGTGCGAGTGCCCGTAAAGAGTTGCTGGCGCGGACTGCTCTCCGGTACAGAAACGCTGGCTGGACCGAGAAGGAACGCATCCTCTATGAGTTCGTCAGCGCCACTGGCTCAGGACCTTTGATTGTCTAAGGGGGCAGTTTTTCTCACTCAGCACTATCCGTTTTAGATTGTCAAAGGTCATCAGCCGCAAACGCGCCATCGCCCTGTTGAACCACCCGCCCGCTGAGGCATGCAGCCCACGGAAAAGGCAGTATCCGCCACGCCGCTATAATGAGTCCGTTCAGGCAGCACGGGTCACGGTCTGGAAGGCAGCCAATCGCATCTGCTCGACGCGTCTGGCTCCCTTCCTGCCAGAGTTCGTGGCGGCCCTGGAGCGGTTGGGCCATCTTTCTCTGGAGAAGGAAGTGCGCGACCGGCTGCTATCGGTGAGCGCCGCCAGCGCCGGATAGGTGCCCTTGAAAGCCCCGGTCACCGGCTTCACGTAGTAGCCGGTCAGTCCGTTGCGGACGTCGGTCGGCGGGATAGCCTGGAGCGCGCTCTCCGGTTTGATTGGGCCTTATCTCCGGATATTCAGGTGGGGCCGCGCGTCCATCCTGAGAGCGCAATTGCTGGTAAAGTAGCACAACCTCATCCAGGTGTCGAGGGAGACCTTCAGCCCAGCGCTCGCCGTGCCGCTCATCTTTTGGGCCGTTTCATCGGTGAGCGTTATTTCCGTAGCTCCCCGGGCAGCCTCCGGGCGCATGATCGCGTGGTAGAAACTCCCGACCTGCTCGGCGTCGCTAAACGCTGGGGCGTCGGCAAGCCAAGCCAGAGAGGCAGAGGGAGCGAAGAGGTTTAGCATGGTATTCATCATTTGCCTTTCTTGGGAGTTAATGCAGCCTCGATGGCCATTATGATGGCTCTATGGATCGTGTCGCCTGGTGTCTGTTAGCCTAGTGCGGATGGGCGGCTTGGCGTCGCTCCCTCAACACCGCAGAATCTCAAACAGTCCATCGATCAGGAGCGTCTTTCTGCCTCGCTGTTTATCGATCTTACGGCGAGACATCGTTGCCTACGGGGCAGCAGTCCACTGTCAATGAGCCAGGCATACTGCCGCACATTTGACCAGGATGCTCGATCTCGCTAGCGCAGCGGGGGTGTATATTTTTACCAGTCGGCAGGCTTCTCGACGCCCAGGACGACGCGCGCCGCCGGGCTGAGCTGCTCCCAGGTTTCACGGCGCAGATATTTCTGCTGGTCGAGCTGCTGGGGCTGGTGGCGGCGCGTAAAGTAGCCATGCATGGCGCGGCGCGGCTTGTCGGTGCGGTTGAGCGTGCCGCCGTGCCAGCAGTGGGCGTTGAAGACCACCACGTCGCCCGCCTTGCCCAGCAGTAGGACCTCGTTCGGGTGCGGCAGGGAGGGGTCGGCCATCTCATCGCCTGGCAGCTTGCCGCTGCAATGCGATCCGGGCACGACGCGCGTGGCTCCGTTTTCCGGCGTGAAGTCGTCCAGCAGCCACACAGAGTTGCAGACCTGGTAATCTCCTGGCACCTCCAGCCGTCCCCAATCGGGATGCAGCCCTTGCTGCCCCTGGCCGGGCAGCGCCGCGCGGCTGTTGAGCGAGGAGAGCTTCAAGTCCCACTTCAAAACGTGGGCGACGGCGGCCAGCAGGCGCGGGTGCGTGATGACGACGTGGTAGCAGGTTCCCTTGTTGATAAGGTCGGCAAGGCGGTCTGTTCCGCGCTCCTGATACACCTCCAGGCCCGCCTGATCGCCTTCCTCGGCCAGCAGTTCCTCCTGCCGCCTCCGAATGGCCTCCACCTGCTCCATCGTGAGCAGGCCGCGCAGGGGCAGATATCCGTCGCGGTCGAGCTGGTCTTTCTCTTCTTGAGAGAGGGTGTCCTCACGGACGCCGAGTTCGTACAGAGCTTCCTTAATATCCATTGTCTCCTCGTGATGTATTTATTTGTTGTTCAGCCATTGGAGAATGGCGTCGTCGTTCAAGCGCTCCGTCTCCACGCGCAGCGCGGGAGCCGCGCCGAGCGCTTTGTAAACATCCTCGATCCAGGCAGCCGCCGTGAAATGGGCGCCCGTGTTATGCAGCAGCAGCGGGTGCGGCGCGGCCAGGACGGCGGCGGTATGGAAATCTCCCAGGCGGCGCAGGCAGGGCACAAACAGATCGTCGGCCAGCAGCGCCTCATCGCCGCTCAGATCGAGTTGGGTGCAGTCGGCGGCGACGGCATCGGCGGCAGGCGCCGCCAGCAGCGCCCAGAGTCCTGCCTTCCCCTGTCCCGCCAGCGCCACGGAGCGCGCCCCCCGCGAACGCAGATACGCGCACGCCGTAATGAAATCCTGCACGCGCTCCTGCAAGTCCGTGCGGTTATAGGTGGAAAAGTACTGCCCGAAGGGCACTTTGCGGGCCGCTTCCGCGCTGGGGTCGGCGCGCTCGCCGGTCAGGAAGGCATCCAGCAGCAGGACGGCCTTGCCTTTTGCCAGCAGTCCGGCGACCAGCGGGCCGGGCTTGCCGGTGGCTGTGTCCATAAAGGCGGCCTTGCCGTCCGGGTGCGCCAGGAGGACGGCCTGTTTAGGCATGTCTGCGCCTGGCGTGAAAATAGCCCTCACCCCCGACCCCTCTCTCACGCTGCGGGAGAGGGGAGAGGCGTTTTCATGTGAGGGCGTGCGCCCCCGCGCATGGAGGGCTGGCGTGAAGAGAGCGGCGGGGATGTTGTCGCCACGCCCAGCGCGTCCCAGGTTCAGGCGCGTAAGCGTGCCCCCTTCGCAGGGCACGGGCGGCTGTGCGCTCACCAGCAGTTGGCCCGGCGGGGGAATTTCGACCGCCAGCGTGTGCTCCCACATGGGCCGGAAGGTTTTCTGGAACAGCGTTAGGCTGCGCTTATCGCGCGGCTTGCGGCGCTCCACTTCGGTCTGCCCCAGCAAGATGAGCGAATGGGTCAACTCCTCAGCGCTTTTGGCGTCTCTGGGCAGCGGCGTTCCCTCCGGGAAGACGCGCAGACGCTCCACCGGCTCCATCTGGTAGGGCGGCTCCTGGAGCCTGGTCTTGTCTTCCTCCCCCAGCAGCCACCGGCCAAACGCGGCATAGACGGCCTCCCGGCTGGTCTTATTGATGTTGTGGCCGTAGTCGAAGACGACATAGATGAGCTTCTCCGGCACGCCGTAGAGCGTATAGACGCTCCGGATCGCTGGCCCCTCCACCGTCATCGTCGTGCTAGTCCAGTCGCCGGTCGCGCCGACGATAATCTGAGCTTTGGGCGCGGCGGCGGCAGCGATCTCCATATTGGAGAAATCCACGCGCAGGCCGGGCGCGTTCTCGCACAGGCAGCCGCCCTGCATCGTATGCGACACCATCACGCACGGGCCGACGGCGGCGAGGCGGTCGTCCAGGGCGCCGAGCATCATCGTCTGCGTGCCTCCGCCGGATTCGCCCGTGATCGCCAGGCGGGTCTTATCCACGTCAGGCAGCGAGCAGAGGAAATCCAGGGCGCGCAGGCTGTTCCAGGTTTGCAGGCCCATCAGGGAGATGCCCCAGAGCCAGTGCCGCCTGTCGTTGGCGAAGGCGTGATCGATCTGGCGCGTGTCGTTGTAGCCGACCATGTCATAGGTGAAGGCGACGTAGCCCTGCCGCGCAAACGTAATGGCGCGGGCAGGAATGGAGCCTTCGGGCGTGTCGGCCATGCGCCCCTGCGGCCAATGCCCGTGCGCCACCAGCACGCCCGGATGCCGGCCCCCGTCCCGGGATTTTCCTCTAGGCCGGTACAGGTTGCCCGCCAGGTAGAAGCCAGGATAGGTTTGAAAGGTGACCTTTTCAATGGTATAGCCGTCGCGCTCGACCCTATCGAAAATACGGGCTTTGAGCGGCGTTTTGGGCGGCAGCGGATAGAGGCCGAAGGACACGAGCATCTGCTGCCGAATCGCGGCCCGGTGCGCTTCCCACTCGGCGCGGGAGTGGAACATTGGGAACGTTCTTGGCGTATCCAGGTTACGCGGAGGCACCGCGGCGCGGGTATCCGCAGCGGGCAGCGTTGCGTGGGCAGATGAGTCCGATGGGGCAGGCATGGTTGGCGCTCCGGGCGCTCCCATGACCGCGCCTGCGGCGGCCAGCCACAGGGCCAAGACCGAGCGCAGCAGCATGGTTCGCCACCTCACAGTGGGATTGACCTAACCCCCCGGCCCCCACTGCTAGGGTCGGGGCTGCAATGGTTCGCCCCTGCGCCTAGCGACCCTACAAGGGAAGGGAGGGACCCGGCTTCTCTTCTCCCCTCTCCTTGAGAAGGAGAGGGGCCGGGGGTGAGGTCTTCTCAAATAGGGTAAGCCAATTGGCGAGCCAATGTCAAGAGGCATGGACGAAATCTAATCAGCGGGCGATGATAGTTTGAGGTATACTATATTACTTCGTTATCCCCAAAAGGTATTAGATCCGAATTGGCGAAACGCCGTTAGGGCCTGGAGGGGATAGCCGCTTTGCGAGGGAACAGCGCGCCACGATGACACAAGCCTCATTCAAATCGGCTCTGGAATGGATTCCACCGGAGGAGACCGCCGGCGGCAAAACATGCGACATCGCCGCCACGATGGAGCGGGTCATCGCACGCCTGGCCGAATACCGTCCTCAGGCGGATACCGATCTGGTGCGCCGGGCCTTCGCCTTCGCCTGCGAGCGGCACGAGGGACAGACGCGCAACAGCGGCGAACCCTATATCACCCATCCCGTGGAAGTCACCGAGATCCTGGCCGACCTGGAGATGGATGAGCAGACGCTCGCCGCCGGGCTGCTCCATGATGTGATCGAGGATTGTGGCGTTACGGTCGAAGAGCTGGCCCGCGAGTTCGGCGAGGATGTGGCTCACCTGGTCGAGAGCCTGTCGAAGTTGCAGATCGCGGGCGTGGACGAGGGCAAAAAGAAGCACGAGCGCCCCGAGGATGAGGAGGAGCTTAGCCCGGCGGCGGTGGCGCGGCGCCAGAAGCAGGCAGAAATGGCCAGGAATGCGGCCAACTTGCGCAAGATTTTCGTCACGATGGCCAAGGATCTGCGCGTCATCATCATCAAGCTGGCCGACCGGCTCCACAACATGCGCACGCTCGGCGCGCTGCCTCCGGCCCGCCAGTTCCGCATGGCAACGGAAACGCTCCAGATTTTCGCGCCTCTAGCCCACCGTCTC
This sequence comes from Chthonomonadaceae bacterium, assembly GCA_035650735.1. Lineage (GTDB taxonomy): Bacteria > Armatimonadota > Chthonomonadetes > Chthonomonadales > Chthonomonadaceae > DASRGL01. Next base: position 1,975 of record DASRGZ010000108.1, on the reverse strand, counting down.
GGCATCTGGCAGCTCAAGTGGCAACTGGAAGACCTGGCCTTCAAGTATGTGGACCCGGAAGCCTATGCCCAGATCGCCGCTATGGTGGCGCGTAACCGCACCGAGCGGCAGGCGGAGGTGGACGAGGCCATCGAGATCTTACAGGCCAAGCTTAAGGAAGAGGGCATTGACGCGCAGGTTCGCGGCCGACCCAAGCACCTCTACAGCATCTACAACAAGATGAAGCAGCAGGGGCTGGAGTTTAGTGAGCTCTACGACCTGACGGCCCTGCGCGTTATTGTCCATACGCGCGCCGAGTGCTATCACGTCCTGGGCATCGTCAGCGCGCTCTGGACGCCCATCCCCGGCATGTTCAGCGACTACATCGCCCAAAGCAAGAGCAATATGTATCAGTCGCTGCATATCAAGGTGCTGGGGCCCAAGGGCACGCCGCTGGAGGTGCAGATACGCACCTGGGAGATGCACCGCACCGCCGAATTTGGCGTGGCTGCGCACTGGCAGTACAAAGAGGGCGGCAAGGCCAGCGATCAGTTTGAGCGCCGGCTCTCCTTCCTGCGCCAGCAGATGTTCGACTGGCAGGCCGACAGCCGTGACCACAACGAGTTCATGCGCAATATCACCGAAGACCTATTCACCGACCAGGTCTTCGTGCTGACTCCCAAGGGCGACGTCATTGACCTGCCGGCGGGCAGCACGCCGGTGGATTTTGCCTATCGAGTGCACAGCGACGTGGGCCAGCACTGCGTCGGCGCTAAGGTCAACACGCGGCTGGTGCCGCTCTCCTACCAGTTCAAGAACGGCGACGTGGTCGAAATTATCACCCGGCCCAGCGCCAATCCGAGCCGGGACTGGCTGGCCTTCGTCAAGACCTCGCACGCCAAGAGCCGTATCAAGTCCTACTTCCGCAAGCTGCATCACGCCGAGAACGTGGAGAGGGGCCGCGACCTGCTGGAGAAGGAGCTGACTCACCAACTGGAGCGGGATGCGAAAGCCTGGGGCGAAAGCCCGCGCGACCTGATCAAGGATGAGTCGCTGCGCTTGATCGCGCCGCTGTTTAACATGCCCAACGAGACCGAGCTCTTGGCCTCTATCGGCTATGGCACGGTGGCGCCCCTGACGGTGCTCAACAAGCTCAAGCCGACCCCGGCGCCCGCCGAGCCCGGCATCCAGATCGGGGGCAAGAAGGCCGATGACCGCAAGCTCCAGATCGTCGCTAGCGGCCTGGAGGCCGATAACGTCCTGTTCCGCCGCTCCCGGTGCTGCCTGCCCATTCCCGGCGACGATGTGATCGGCTACGTCACGCGCGGGCGCGGCATGGCCCTGCACCGCCGCGAGTGCCCCAACGCGCAGCACTATCTGAAAACGGAGGCAGACCGCTGCACGGCGGTCGAGTATGTCGGCAACGACGGGCAGGTCTACCAGGTCTATCTGATCGTCGAGTGCCTGGATCGCACGGGCCTGCTGGCGGATGTGGGCAACATCTTCGCCGAGAACAAGACCAACATCACCGCCGTCAAGACCCAATCGCACCGGGATAAGACGGCTACGCTGGAGTTGGCCCTCGAAGTGCGCAACACAGATCATCTGGCGCTGATTATGCAGAAGCTGCGCAGCCTGAGCGATATTCTGGATATCCACCGCGCGACCGGTGGGCGTGAAGAGGCCAAATTAAAATAGCTCCGCCCGGCCCTAAAGCGGCAGGATTCAGCCTGCCGCTGTGGAGCCTTCGGCTTTCTGCCCGCGTAGGCGGGCAGAAAGTCCCGCTCAACTAGAGGGTGTTATGCCCTTTTTTGCCTGCTTCGAGAGAGGACTTGGAGGCTGATGACCGCTTGGTGCTCGCTAAAAAGCGAGCCCAAAGCCTCTAATATCCAATCCGGCGAATTTCTTCCCATATGCGCTGCACCTTGAGGTAGCCATACGATAAGTATTCCCTCGGACTTGATATAATGAGCGGCTGGCCTATCTCCTCAAGAGG